>NZ_SMKW01000135.1 GCF_004348985.1 Saccharopolyspora elongata
CGACTACAAGGAGATGCAGGAAATTGCGTAGCCATTTGGGCCTGCTTGAGCCGGGTGCGGTGAAAGTCGCACGCCCGGTTCTGAGGGGGGACTCTGCGCCGAGAGGTCAGGGTCCTACCCGACACACCTACACCCGTGGCGTGATGGAGCTGCAGGGCTGGAGCGAAGCCTTGGAGTCCGCTGCGGCGCTGCTGGCGCGGGCGCGTGAGGCCGGGACGCCGGTGATCCACGTCGTCCACGACGGTGGCGAGGGCACGCCTTACGACATCCGCGCCGAGATCGGCCAGATCCATCCCAGCGTGGCACCGGTCGACGGTGAGTCCGTCGTGGTGAAGCACGCGCCGAACTCCTTCCACGGCACCGATCTGGAGCAGAAGGTCGCGGCCGCGGGCCGCGAGAACGTGATCATCGCCGGGTTCATGACGCACATGTGCGTCACCTTCACGACCGAAGGTGCGTTCCTGCGCGGCTACGCGCCCACGGTCGTCGCGGACGCGTGCGCCACGCGGCCGCTGGTGGGAGCCGGGGTCGAGCTGTCCGCCGAGCAGATCCACCACAGCGCGCTGGCGACGATCGGAGACCTCTACGGGGTCGTCGTGGCGAAGGGATCGGACCTGAAGTAGCGCGTTCGCCAGGTCTCGTGAGTGTTTTGGGGTGTTATAGCGCCCCAAAACACTCACGGGCCTTCTGGCCCCGGTGGGCAGGGGTGGCCGGTCGGCGCGTTGGGGGAGGAGTGTCGCGCCGACCGGCCCGCAGAGCCCGTCCGCCGGAAGGTCGGGGGCATCGGCGGCCGGGCCCGGGTCTGGTGTCGTTAGAGGCGGTGGAGGGCTTCGAGTATTCGGCGCTGGACTTCCAGCGACGGCGCCTCTTCGGTGGCCGATGTGGACTGTGGTGGTGGTTGGGGTTCGCGGAGCCGGTGTCGGCCGCCTTGTTCTCGTTGTTGTCGTTCGGCCTCGACGTGTGCGATGAGCTGCCACACCGTCAAAGCACCTTCGCCGCCTCCGGCGTGCTGCGGGCGGTAGGACTTCCAGCAGGTGATGATCAGGTAGAGCGCGGCAGCGCCGGTGATCCCGGCGATCCCGGGAAGCATGGCCAACACGTCACTTGCTCCTCTCGGTAGCAGGGGTGTGGAGGGTTCGGGCTATCCGGTGTGCCTCGGCGTCACAGTCACGGCACGTAGACCACAACCACGCGAGCTCGGAGTTATCTGCCGACAACCTCTGCCGGCACAACGGCGACACGGAAGTGCCGGTCGGATAAGCCAAAGCGGCGTCCGGCCGCCGATCGGTACTCGCATGCCGCAGCCCTGCGGCCGGAACCCAGTGGAACGGATGGGCTCGGTAGAGCATGGAAGCCTCCCTTGAGATCGTCGATGCATGCATCAGTATGTGATGCATGCATCGAATCTCGCCATGCCTCGATAGGTTGATCTCTCCATGCCGATCTGAGCACCGCTTACGATTGCTGCATGGCAAGCAGCGCTGACACTCCGCGCGCACGCGCTTTGGGAGTGGAGCTACGGCAGGCACGCGAGCGGCGCGGCTACTCGACGCGCAAGCTTGCCGAGATGATCGAACGCAGCAGTTCGCATATCTCTCGGTGGGAAAACGGCAAGCTCATCCCCAGCGAAGCCGACACCGCGACCGTCCTGGCAGTGCTGGGCGTCAACGGTGCCGACCGCGATCGACTCCTTGAACTAGCTCGCGACGCGCTCGATCCGAATTGGGTGGCTCCGGGAATCGACAAGCAACTCGCCGCATTGACGGAATACGAGCGCACCGCCCAAACGATCATCAACATCGAGCCACTGATGATCCCAGGCCTGCTACAGACCTACGACTACGCGCGTCACATCATGGTCGCGTACGGCCAGACACGTGGGGAAGCGGAGCAGCGCGCAACACTCCGGATCGGCCGACAGCACGTGCTCACCGATACACCGCCGAAGCAGCTGGTCGCCATCGTCGGCGAATACGCGCTTCGCTATTCCGTATGCCCTGACGACGTGATGCTGGAGCAGCTGCGCCATCTTTTGAAGATCTCCGAGCTGGACAACGTGGCGCTCCAAGTCCTGCCGATGGGCCGTCCGGCTGCTGCCGTGCTGAGCGGCCCGTGGGCGCTTCTTGAGTTCTCGCGGACGAAACCAGTGCTGCATCTTGAGCACTTCGGTTCGTCGGCAACGATCACTGACGCGAAGACGTTGAAGAGTTACCGAGGTGCAGTAGATACGCTGCGCGGGCTGGCGATGAGCCCAGAAGAGACCACGGCGCTCATCGCTGATGTCATCAGATCCAAGGAGACGGCATCATGACGACACCACACGCCCCCGAAGACTGGCGAAAGTCGAGGTTCAGCGGCGGGCAGACGAACTGCGTCGAAGTTGGCCGAATCAGCGATGGTGCTGCCGTACGAGACAGCAAGAACCGTGCAGCAGGGCACTTAACCACCGACCGCGCGCAGTGGTCGGCCTTCATCGGCGCCGTCAAGGATGGCCGGTTCGAGCGCTGAGGCGGCTGGTCCTTCCCGGTCGTTGAACGTTCTGCCTGGTTAGGTCTCGTGAGTGGTTTGGGCTGCTATAGCGGCCCAAACTGCTCACGAGTCTTCTGGAGCCGGCGGCTAGCGGTGCAGGGCTTCGATGGTTTCGTTGGCCCAGGCCGTCCAGTCGTCCTTGGGGATTTCCGGGAGCTGGGGCGGTTCCGAAGTCGTCGAGATCGGGTCGGGGTCCTTGTCCCGCCACGGGATGTTCAGGCCCTTGTCCAGGTAGACGCTCGTCGAGGTCGAGAACTTCCCGTGCGGGTTGAACGATCCCCTGCCCGCGTCCAGCGCTCCGGTGAACGCTCCGTTCTCCGCCCCGTACACCTCGTCGCCGCTCGCGCCCGATGCCGCGTCCTGCGCCGCCGCTTCCGCCGCGCCGACGGCCGCGCCCCATCCCGCGTTCAGCGGCAGGTTGGCTCCGAACTGGACGGTCGCACCCTTCCAGGTCTTCGCGACCGACCCGTCGAACAGGTGCGATCCGAGCGCCTTCGCGCCGCTGACCTTGATCGCGTTGCCGAGCGGTCCCGCCCCGATGCCGACGGCGCCGCCGATCGCGCCGTTCTGCGCAGCGATCGCCAGCATCCCGCCGTCGAATCCCTTCCGCTTCCCCTGGCAGATCTGGATGAACTGCGCGAAGAACGTGACCCCGACCTGGTCCAGCACCGAGCCCGCCAGGTGCGCGAGCACCTGGTTGATCGCCTTCCGCAGCACCGTCGTGATCGTCGTCCGGGTGGCGGCCACCTTCGCCGGGATGACGGCCGTCGAGGCGCCGAAGGTGGCCACCGCGGCCGCGATCAGCGCCGCGATGTCGATGGCCAGGATGGTCAGCAGCAGGATGATGATGATCCGCAGCGTCTCGATCTCCAGCGCCATCCCGTCCAGCGCGTCGGCGAAGCCGGAGGCGGCCAGCGCCAGCTGCGGCAGGTAGCCATCCTCGCCGAGGAACGGCGCGATGAACGCCCGGAACGAATCCGCCGTTTCCCCGGTCAGCGCGCGAGCGACCTGCGCCGCGCCCCTGTTCACGAGCTCGACGACGTGGCCCAGGTGCTCGACCGTTTCGCGCCAGCCGGCGGCCATCGCCCGCAGCTCGTCCGGGTTGCCCTCCGGCCAGTCGTTGCCGACCAGCACCTCCAGCAGGCGTTGGACATCGTCCGATACGTCAGTCGCGGCCATCGGCCTGCCACTTCCGGGCGTGCTCGATGTTCTGCGCTTCGGTTTCGGCGAAGGTCCGCCCGACCGTGACGAGCCGGTCGGCGACGTCGCCGAGCAGCCCGGACAGCTCGTCCAGCGCCGCGCACGCCTGCTCGGCCGGATCCCGGTAGCCGCCGCCGAACGCCGCCCCGAGCGGATCATCGCCCCACGGCGGCAGGCCCTGCCCCGCGACTCGCGGCGCCTTTCCGGCTGCGCTTCCGGCAGATGCCGCGGCGGCTTGGAACAACGCGACTGCGCGCTGCAACTCGGTTTGGTCGACGGAAAGCACACCGCCGGCCGGTGTCCACTCAGGCGGCGCGGCCAAGCCGTACCCGGCTTCCGGGGCTGAGGTGGGGGCGTTGCGGTAGCCGCCGGTCGGACCGTCCAAAGGGGAAAGGGCCATGCGTCAAGATCAACCGATCCGGCCGGTTCCGCGCCACCGCCCGACCGGAACCCTTGCGCTATCTGAACGTGCAAGTGCGCTTCCCTGACGCCGCTGTCCCTTATTCGGTTACTTGTCGAGCAGCGCGATCTTGACCAGGCTCAATGCCCGGGGCCCGGGCGCGGGCGACGCTCCGGGTGAGACGGCTCCGCAGCGCGAACCGCACAACCCCGACCCGGCGGGAGCGGCTGGCAGAGACTCGACCGATGGGAAGCGAGAGATGAGCCCGAGCGGCAGCAAAGATCAGTCCACCGAGGGCGACCACCCCTGGGAGCAGGACAAGTACTACGGCGCGAGCGAGAGCGGCGTCGCCTACCTTGCCGATCGCGAGCTGCGGAAGTCCAATGCGGACACCGAGATGATGCCCGCCATCAAGGAATCCGCCCTGGCCGAGCCGGTCGCCGACGCCGGCACCGGCAAGGCCACGGCGGTCGAGGCCGAGGCTGCGACCGCGGCCGTCACGGCGACGGCCACCAAGGCCAAGCCCGTCGCCGCCGCCAAGACCGCCGACGTCCCGTCGCGCCCCGGAAACCGCGTGTCCAAGCCGGTGGTGGCCGCCGCGGCCGTGGCCGGTCTGGTGCTGCTGTCCGTCCCGGTGCTGATCGCCGGCCTCCTCCAGAACGACGACACCCCCTCGCGCGCCCTGCCGAATCCGGCGGCCTACGAGGACGACGCCCAGGCGCAGTCCGGTTTCGTCCCGGGCATGGCGCAGGAGCAGCCGGTCCCGCCGCCGGGCATCCCGGACGGCAACCTGGTCCAAGGCCCGCCGCCGCCGGGCAGCCCGAACGACGGCGCGCCGGTGCCTCCTCCGCCCGCTGGGGAGATCCCGCGCGGCGAGGTGCAGCCCGCAGTCCCGGCCGACCCCGCGCGCACCGCTGCCCACCCGGTCGTCTTCTCCGGCTTCGCCGGGCCCGGCTGCGGGAGCGGCAGCTTCAGCCGTCCCGGCTACTACGCCAACGGCAACCAGGGCTGGCTCAACAGCGGCGGCGCGCACGCGGCCGACGGTTGCGACGGTTCGTACTCCTCCCTGCCGATGTCGGGTGACCCGAACCGGGACGGTGACAACTCCGCGGTCTGGCGGTTCACTACTGGTGACGTCAAGCAGGGCAGCTGCCAGGTGTCGGTGTTCGTGCCTCGCGGCGACCTGCAGCACGTCGGCGGTGACCCGAGCTACTACACCGTCTACCAGGGCGACGAGACCAAGGGCCCGTCCGGCGACTTCCGGGTCTTCCAGACCAACCGGCAGGGCAGCTGGGTCGACGGTGGACGGTTCGCGGTCACCGGTGGACGGCTGACCATCAAGCTGCACTCCCGCGGCAAGGACTGGACCGACAAGGGCCCCACCTACGCGCACCACGCCGCGGCGCAGATGAAGATCGACTGCAGCGCCTGACGAAAGTCGGCGAATTCAGGAGGAAACCGTGTTCGTTTGGGATCAGGGCGTGATCATGCCCTCCGAGATGGACGGCTTCGACGAGCTCGACGAGGTGTTCCTGCACCTCGCACCGGAAATGTCGGACAACCTCAGCGCTGCGGTTGCCAACCACCTGGACAGCGGAGACGAACTCGCGGCCGCCCAGGCGCTCGCGGCGTTCGCCGAGCGTCGGCAGCTCCCGGTCTCCCGGGCCGACCGGCGCACCCTGCGGGACGTGATCGAGTCGCACAACGGCGACCTGACCTGCATCGACCTGCTCGACGGCCGCGCAGGCGCGCGGCTGAACGGCGACACCCAGCTGCTCCCGGTCCTGCCCCGGCCGGACCGGGAAACCGTGCCCATGCGCACGGCGCCCCGCCCGCACGTCGCGGACGTCGCCGCGGCGCAGACCGCCGTGCTGCCGGCCATCCGGCCGTTCGGCACCGGAGCGCACCGCCGCTGGTGACCCGATCTCCCGGCTCCTCCCGCGGGCCGGGAACCGCGCTGCACCGCACACTCACTCCCGCGCCCAGAGTGTGCGGTGCAGTCGCGCATTACCGAAAGTGACCGATCGATTACCGCGGGCGCGCGACCCTTACAGATTCTTACAAGGTCCGACTGACGTTTACAGACCGTTGGAATCTCTTCGATCCCGGCCATTCCGCAGGTAGCGTTCCTGGTGTCAGAGAGGCCGCGGGCTAGTCGGAAATTCCCTAGCCCCACCAATTCCGCCGAATCGCGACGAACAGCCGAAGACGTCTGTGCCGCGGCGCGAACCGGCGACACCGGGAGTGAAGAACGTTGCTGGTTCGTGTGCTGTCCGATGTGACCGTGTTCGCCGACCGCCCCGAGTTGCAGGAGAAGATCTCCCGGTTGCTCGACCAGGCTCCCGAGCGCCTGTCCGGCGCCTCCGATGTCGCGGTGCTCGCCTACGGCGGAACGCTGCCGGCGGATGCCCTGGTGCACTGCGTTTCGCGGCTGAGCCGCTCCTACCGGGTGCTCGTGGTGCTGCCGGAGCAGGCCGCCGCGCAGGTTCCGGAGCTGCTGCGGGCCGGTGCGCTGGGCTTCATCGGCGACGGCTGCGACGACCAGGAGTTCTACGACGCGCTCGGCGTGGTGGCGCGCGGCGCGGTGTACGTCGCGTCGGGTTCCCGGGCGGCACTGATCGGCGGCGGCGCCCCGGCCGAGCCCGCGCAGCAGGTGCTCACCCGGCGCGAGCAGGAGGTGCTGCGCTGGATCGCCGACGGCTACACGCACTCCCAGGCGGCCCGCCGGATGGGCCTGTCCGGAGCGACGGTCGACACGTACGTCAAGCGGATCCGGGCGAAGCTGGAGGTCCGCAACAAGGCGGAGCTGACCCGCAAGGCGATCGAACTGGGCGTCGTCCGACGGGAACCCCTTCTAGCAGCCGCCTGATCCCCAGCCGATGCCTCGCCCGACGACGCCCCGGACCCGCCCCACGCGGCGCCACCCAAGGTTCGGTCCTCCGCAATTTCAATGGAAATCAGAGCTCTGATTTCCATTGAAATTGCGGAAGTTGTCCACAGGACCCGGCGTGTCGGGGTCCGACACGCCCAAGGCCCGCAGTTTCAATTGAAACTGCGCCGGAGACCCGGCGTGCCAGGGCCGAGCCTCAACCGGCCAGCGGCAGGCACGCGGTGAACTGGCAGCCGCCCTCGATGTTCTGGACGGCGACGCCGCCGTGGTGCGCTTCGATGATGCCGCGCACGATCGCCAGCCCCAGCCCGCCGCCGACGTCCTTGCCCGCCGGGCGGGACGGGGTTCCCCGCCAGCCCGGTTCGAAGACCTTGTGCAGGTCCGCCTCCGGAATCCCGCCGCAGGCGTCCGAAATGGACAGCACCGCCCGACTCTCCGCCGCGTGCGCGCACACCGTGACCGCGCCGCCGGGGTGGGTGTGCCGGACGGCGTTGCTCAGCAGGTTCCCCAGCACCCGGTTGATCTGGCGGATGTCCACCCGCACCGCGACCGGCTCGATGCCGCCCGGCACCAGCCGCACGCCGCGGCTGCGGGCCTGCGGCTCGATCGCGGTCACCGCGTCGCTGATCAGGTCTGCGAGCGACACCGGCGTCAGCGACAGGGTCAGCGAGTTGGACTGGATGCGGGACAGGTCGAACAGGTCGCCGACCAGGTGGTCCAGCCGCTGCGTCTCCTGCAGGATCAGGCCCAGGTAGCGGTCCTGGTCGCGGGCCATGCCGTCCTGCAGGGCCTCGGTCATCGCCCGCAGGCCCGCCAGCGGCGTGCGCAGGTCGTGCGACACCCACGCGATGAGCTGCCGCCGCGACGCCTCCAGCAGCTGCTCCTGCTCCCGCGAGGCGGTGAGCGCGGCGCTGGTCGCGGCGAGTTCCTGGGTCAGCACGGCCAGCTCCGCCGAGCCGGACTGGGCTGGTGCCGCGAACCGGCCGTCCTCGCCCATGGTGCGGGTGGCGCGCGCGAGGTTCCGGCTGCCGTGCAGGATCCGCCTGCCGAGCAGCAGGCACAGCATCACCGACACCGCGGCCGTCGGGATGCACGACAGCAGCACGGCGGTCATGCCCTGCACGGTGAACAGGTCGAGGAATGCGAGCACCACGAAGGTGAAGCCGATGGAGATGATGGTGATGACCGCGAGCATCATCATCATCACGACGAGCGACCCCCGCCGCAGGAACCACAGGATCCAGGCGCCGAGCAGGCCCACGGCCACCGAGCACCACAGCGATACGAGCGCGACGAAGATGAGGTCGTGCATGACCTTCGTTTCTGTTGCTGTCGACCAGGTGTTTACGTCTGGTAAAGGTGCATCAGCGGCAGGTTCCCCCCAGATCGGGGCGAAGTATAAGCTACGGCCTGAAACGCGGTGTCCCTTTCGGGAACGTCGCCTTCCCCGATTTCTGGAGTAAGTGTGGCGTCGGATACTGATCGGAACGGGGGCGCTGGGTCGCCCGAGGACCGCTCTCTGGATTCGCTGCCGCCGGAGCTGCGGCTCTACGTGCCGGCGGAAGGCACTCCGGTCGAATCGGCGAAACCCGACGAGCCATCCTACGAAAAGGTCCCGCTGGCCTCGCTTTCCGGCGCGGCGCGGCCGGAACCGGCGCCCGCTGCTGACGTTCCGCCCCAGCCGGCCAAGGATGTCGGCCTGCCGTCGAAGGTTTCGCTGATCTCCCTGGCCGCTGCGGCGGTGATTCTCGTCTCCGTGCCGTTCGTGCTCGCGGTGCTGTTCTCGGGCGACGACACCCCGGGGTTGGCCGGGGACGGCGTTCCGATCGACGCGGTGGAGGCGTTGCCGGGGCATGAAGCCATGTCGGAACCGGTGCCGGCACCGCCCGCGCAGCCCGAGCCGACCGCCGGGAACCACGTTCCCCCGGCACAGGGCGAGGAGCCCGCCGAGACGGGGAAGAAGCCGCTGCCCCCGCCGGACCAGTCGACGGTGAGCGGGCCGAGCAGCGGGAGCGGCACGCTCATCGCTGGGGCGGGCTGCTCGAACACCGCGACGGAGCAGTACCAGGCGGTCGGCTATCACTCGAACGGCAGCGAGGGCTGGTACATCCGCAACGGCGGTGCCGCCGACGGCCGTTGCCGCGGCACCTTCGACGCGATGCCGATGTCCGGCGACCTGGACGCATCCGGCCCCAGCAACTCCGCGAAGTGGACCTTCGACGTGTCGGGCAAACTGACGACCGGCACCTGCGCGCTGTCGGTCTACATCCCGAACGACGGCGACCGCCGCAACGTCGGCGCGACCAAGGCGCACTACTCGATCTTCAACTCGTTCGAGCAGGGCGGGGCGAACGTGATCGGCGTGAAGGACATCAACCAGGTCACCAACCTCGGCAAGTGGGTGGACCTCGGGTCGTACAAGATCACCCAGGGCAAGATCTCGGTGAAGCTGCACGACCGGGGCGAGGACTACGCGGGCGGCGCGGACGGCGAAGGCGCCCACATCGCGGCCACCCAGGTCCGCGCCACCTGCACCCCGGCCTGACGCGACTACGCCACCGCCAGGACGCGCTACTTCTGCGTGTAGAGGGTCTGGAAGTGGTTGCCACCGGCGGAAAATCCGGACGAATTACTGTCCACTGTGGACGAACAGCGCCCGACGTTGCAGTGGTGGACGTGCAGATGCCGCCGACGCACACGGACGAGGGCATCGGCGGCTAGCTGCGCTACCTGGAGGGCGCGATTCGCGGTCGCGGTAGTGCAGTTGGGGCGCGACGGCACGAGCCGTCGCGCCCCAACCCTGCTAAGCAGCCGGTTCCAGCACGAACACCGGAATCTCGCGCGAGGTCTTCTCCTGGTAGTCCGCGTAGTCCGGATAGGCGGCGACCGCGCGCGACCACCACAGCGCCTTCTCGTCCCCGGTGACCTCCCGCGCCACGTAGTCCTGGCGCGTCGGCCCGTCCTGCAGTTCGACGGTGGGGTTCGAGAGCACGTTGTAGTACCAGACCGGGTGCTTCGGCGCCCCGCCGAGGGAGGCGACGGCGGCGTAGGAGCCGTCGTGCTCCACGCGCATCAGCGGGGTCTTGCGGAGCTTCCCGGACTTGTTGCCCTTGGTGGTCAGGACGATCACCGGCAGCCCGCGCATCGTGGTTCCCCTGGTGCCGCCCGAGCCTTCGTACTCCTCGACCTGGTTGCGCACCCACTCCGTCGGGCTGGGTTCATATTCGCCGGTCAGCGGCATTGAAGCGCTCCTAACGTCAGCGTCAACGGCGCCTGTGGAACGCCCCTTGAGAGGCCCCTATTCCCCTGCCGCCGACCGGCGAACCCGCCGGGATCAGTCGAAGACGGTGACGCCCTGGGCGGCGGGCTGCAGCGTGCCGACCTTCATCGACTTGATCGGGAACTCCGCGTAGAGCCCGCCGTTCTCGCTGTTGGTGCCGTCGGTGCCGAAGATGGTGGCGTTCACCGCGTCGCTGGCGCCCGGCACGCCGACCTGGAAGCCGGTGGCGACGAAGGTGTTCGAGTCACCCTTGTCGCCGAGTTCGATGAGCACGCCGGCGAAGCCGGTCTCGCCCGGGTCGAGGCTGAAGTCCGTCGGGCCGCCCGGGATCTCGACCTGCTGGGTCGGCACGTCGCCGGTGCTGTTGGACATGTCGAGCGGCGTGACCGTCGGCCAGCCGTTCAGGTCGCAGACCTTCTGCGACTTGTTGGTGACGGCCATCAGCAGGACGCCGGGGCGGTCGGGCTGGACGTTCAGGTCGACCTTGAAGTCGCTTGAGGTGCACTTGGCGCCGGTGGTGCGCTGATCGCTGCCGGTCGCCTGGCCGCCGGCCGTCGTGCCGGCGGAGGGCTTGGAGCTGCTCGTCGACTTGCCGTTACCGGCAGACTGGTCGGGGTGGAACTCGCCGGGGGCGATCCCGGCGGCCGCCGCGGAGCCGTCGGTGGTGCCCTGCGTGGTCTGCTGCGGCGCGGCAGCAGGCTGGCCGCATCCGGCGAGCAGGAGGGCGCCCCCGACGAGTCCGGAGATCGCGCCGAGCGTCCGAGTGCGGTTGAGCAGCATTGGTGTCCCCTTCGTAAAGCTGTTTCGTTCCCCTGTGCCCCGAAAGACGTGTACTGCCCGCCGAGGTTGTCAATGCGCCGAAAGAAGTTTTCAAAGACTCTCTGACCTGCAGTGATGTAGTCACAGGATTGCACTGCCCCGGAACCGGCCGGCAACGGGCGCAGCGCCCTGCGCCGAACCTAAGTCGGCCTCTGGTCGCTGCTCCGGCCATGGGCCGGAGAGGTGGGGGAACCCCTCACCGCAGGGCAAGGCGGGTGCGGATGTGACCTTCATCGGCGAAGAAGCTGCGACCGGTACCGCACAAGATCGCCCGGACCTTGTAACCTTGGGCACGCGGGTCGTTAGCTCAACTGGCAGAGCAGCGGACTTTTAATCCGCGGGTTCAGGGTTCGATCCCCTGGCGACCCACCAAAACCCCAGGTCAAAGGCCTGGGGTTTCTTGTTTGGTGATCGTCCGGTGCACTTTTGGTGCACCTTTCGAACGGGCCTAGCTCTCCAGGGCGCGTTCCAAGGCGTCTGCCGTCTGCCTGCTGACGGCCTTCCGGCCCATGTACACATCCTGCGTCATCGACGGCCGTCCTTCCGGATCACCAGGTGGCGGCCGACCCGATGTCCCCAAGCTCGCCCACCTGCACAGCCTCACCTCGCCAGAAGAAGGACAGACAGCGTGCTGACCTGTAGATCATTTGCGGGACAACCCTTAGGCCGAGCTAGGCCGCAGTCCGCGTGTCTAAACTTTCTCTACTTCAACCAAGGGCGGCCCCTGCGGGGCCGCCTGCCTGCTGTATGCGAGCCAGGGTGCCGGCACCCGTCCTGTATGCGAGCCCCGGCCAAGTCGGGACCGCCCTACGCTCCGCTCCGGCGGCCCGGCGGCCGGGGCGCGAGCGGAACGGGTGCCGGCACGCTGGCGCGGGCGGAAGGCAGGCGGCCAGGAGTCCCGCGACAGCCGCAGTGCTGAAGTGAAGCTGTGGACATGAGGAGGTCCATCCAGGAGGACGAGCACCAGGACGACGAGCTGCGCCAAGAGGAAGGCGACTGCGGATTCGGTCCGATGCCGACTACCGGTCGAGGAGCCTCCCGGACAGGTCCAAAGGAGGGTGCTGGGCGCGCTGGGAGCCGTACCCGGCTTGCCAGTTCCTACGGGCATGCCAGCATGGCGCTGGCGTAGCGGGTTGCCTGGCTGTGGTCCCGTTCTTGGGGATCGGTCCGACGTTCGGCAACCGGTTCGAAGTGATCGGGCCAAGGAGGTCGAGGCGCGGGAGGGCAGCCGAGCGAGGATCGGTTCGGTGTACTGGTGTCGAGCTGCGCCGATTGCCGGTAGTCGACTCCAGGCGCGCATCCTGCGTCATTGAGAGCACTGTGCTGAGCGCATTGCTGCTGCTCTTGTGGTGCATTACCTGATGGTTTCGGCATTCTCGTCCGTCTGTGGGCCTTTCCAGTGATCTTTGCGAAAGCGGCTCGTCGGAGCTGGTGGTTGCGCGATCATGGCTGCCGTGAAGGGGGCCCGTTTCCGGTTCGTGCTGTATGTCGTGCTCGCTGGTGTGGCGGGTTGGGTTGCAACGAGAACGGCTCCAGAGACATGGGATCTGCCCTGGAGGACGTGGGTTCCGGTGGGGGCCGCGGTCGCGGCGGGCGCGACCGGCACTTTTGTCGGTGAAGTGATCAACGCGCTCCGGAAGATCACCGAGACCAAACGCGCGCCCCGGGACGCACTTGAGGCAAGCGGCGAGCCATCTGCGACTGACCATCAGAGCCCAGCGGCACTGTTGCGGCCAGAACGTGCCGTGGTGGCGTTCACCGGACGTGCCGAGGAGCTGGAGTGGTTGCGGGCCTGGTGCACGGACAAGGCTGCGTGTCCGGTGTCGTTGGTGACCGGGCCTGGGGGTGTGGGCAAGACGCGACTGGCGCTGTGGCTGGCCAAGGTATTGCGGCAGAAGAAGTGGATCGTCCAGCCGGTTCGACCGGGCAGTGAGGTCACCGCGGTGCAGGCAGCTGCCCAGGCGAAAGAGCGGGTGCTGTTGATCGTTGACTACGCCGAGACCCGCCCGGACTTGTCGGCCATGTTGACGGAAGTGGCCGCGCAGGAAGCCGCGGGCAGTACCGGTGGGCTGCGGGTGCTGCTGCTGGCCCGGCATGTCGGTGAGTGGTGGACCGCGCTGGAGGCTGCCTCGGATGCCACCAGGGTCTTGCGGGACCGGAGCCTGACCCGGGAGCTGGTTCCGGCCCTGGACGCCGAGCACGACAACCGCCGCATTTTCCTGGAAGCGCTGCCCTTCTACGCGAAGGCGCGGGGACGCCCCGTACCTCAGGCAGCACCGCCGGCCGTTTCTGAACCGCTGCCTGTGCTGGTACTGCACGCGGCCGCGCTTGTGGCCGTCCTCGACGACGAACAAGGAACCCAGGCCGGGCGCGCGGCCGCTGATCTGGGCGTGCTCGATCGCCTCCTGGACCACGAGAGCCGACTCTGGGCCGACACTGCCCGACGGCTCGGGGTGAGTGTGTCCCCGCCTGTGTTGGAGCAGGTGATCGCGGTCGTCGCTCTCCTGGTGGACCCGGATTCCAGCACTGAGGCCGCGATGCATAACGTCCTCTGTCGCGTGCCGGACCTCGCTGATGCCGACGCTGAGAAAGTCGGAGCACTGGTCCGTTGGTTGCGGCAGCTCTACCCCACAGCCTCCGGCACGGTGGACGTGCTGCGCCCCGATCTGCTGGCCGAGCGCCATGCCGCCAATCAACTTGCCGACCGCGAGCTACTCCGAGAGACCTGCTTCACCGATCTATCGGAATCCCAAAAGATTCAGGCGCTGACCGTGCTCGCCCGTGCCTGCACCCACCACGATCATGCGGGAGCGGTGCTCGGCGAGATTCTGTACCGCAAGTTGCCAGAATTCGCCAACGCGGCGATCATCGCCGCCATCCAGACCAATTCTCTGCTGGGCGACCGCCTCGCATACGCACTCCACGACGCACCCGCCCCAGACGACACCCTTCGAGAAGTCCAGGCCAAAATCCCGTACCCGACCGTGGCACTTGCCTCCGCCGAACTCGCTGTCACACAACGAATACGCCACGCCCTACCTCCCGACACCGACCCCGCAGAAACCGCGGAATGGGCCAGCCACCACGCGACCGCCCTCGCCCAACACGGCCACCGGGAGGAGGCGCTGGCGGCGATCAGCGAAGCCGTCGACCTCTATCGCGAGTTGGCCCGGGCGCGGCCGGATGCCTTCCGGTCCGACCTCGCCACAGCGCTGAACGACCAATCCAACCGGTTGTGGGGTTTGGGGCGTTGGGAGGAGGGACTGGTGGCGATTAGCGAGGCCGTCGACATTCGACGCGAGTTGGCCCGAGTACGGCCGGATGCCTTCCGGTCCGACCTCGCCACAGCGCTGAACAACCAATCCAGCCAGTTGTGGGGTTTGGGGCGTTGGGAGGAGGTGCTGGTGGCGATTAGCGAGGCCGTCGACATTCGACGCGAGTTGGCCCAGGTACGGCCGGATGCCTTCCGGCCCGACCTCGCCTCAGCGCTGAACAACCAATCCAGCCAGTTGTGGGGTTTGGGGCGTTGGGAGGAGGTGCTGGTGGCGATTAGCGAGGCCGTCGACATTCGACGCGAGTTGGCCCAGGTACGGCCGGATGCCTTCCGGCCCGACCTCGCCTCAGCGCTGAACAACCAATCCAGCCAGTTGTGGGGTTTGGGGCGTTGGGAGGAGGTGCTGGTGGCGATTAGCGAGGCCGTCGACATTCGACGCGAGTTGGCCCAGGTACGGCCGGATGCCTTCCGGCCCGACCTCGCCTCAGCGCTGAACAACCAATCCAACCATTTGTCGGGTTTGGGGCGTTGGGAGGAAGCGCTGGTGGTGATCAGTGAGGCCGTCGACCTCTATCGCGAGTTGGCCCGGGTGCGGCCGGATGCCTTCCGGTCCGACCTGGCCATGTCGCTGAACAACCAATCCAGCCACTTGTGGCGTTTGGGGCGTTGGGAGGAGGGACTGGTGGTGATCAGTGAGGCCGTCGACATTCGACGCGAGTTGGCCCGGGTGCGGCCGGATGCCTTCCGGTCCGACCTGGCCATGTCGCTGAACAACCAATCCAGCCAGTTGTGGGGTTTGGGGCGTTGGGAGGAGGCGCTGGTGGTGATCAGTGAGGCCGTCGACCTCTATCGCGAGTTGGCCCGGGTGCGGCCGGGTACCTTCCGACCCGACCTCGCCGGCTCGCTGAACAACCAATCCGACTGCTTGTCGGATTTGCGGCGTTGGGAGGAGGCGCTGGCGGCGAGCGGGGAGGCCGTAGACATCTATCGCGAGTTGGCCCGGGTGCGGCCGGGTACCTTCCGACCCGACCTCGCCTCAGCGCTGAACAACCAATCCAACCACTTGTCGGGTTTAGGGCGTTGGGAGGAAGCGCTGGTGGTGATCAGTGAGGCCGTCGACATCTACCGCGAGTTGGCCCGGGTGCGGCCGGATGCCTTCCGACCCGACCTCGCCAGGTCGCTGAACAACCAATCTGGCTGCTTGTCGGATTTGGGGCGCAGGGCGGAGGCACTGAAAACCATCGATGAAGCGATCACCATCTGGCGTTTTCTGGTCGCTCAACGCCCTGTCGTTCACCAACGCCAACTCGACAAAGCCCTTGCTATTCGTATTCGTAGCCGCCTGTCAAGGTAGCGATGTACGACCCAGAGTAGGCAGCCACAAGACGCCTACCCTGGCCCGGGCGTGAACCCACCTTATCCCCATCTATCAGCGACAAACGCCGTCAAACAACGACCGCGTGCGCCGCCTGCTCCAACGCCTTGGCTATCTCCGCTGCCCTAGGGTGCGGGCGCTGCGGGTTCGTGTTCTACCCCGTCTTACCCCCACAAAACAACGTCAACTGACCGCAAGCGATGCTCCGCAACAGCCATTTGCAATAGCTATCAGTGCAGGTATTGCTAGGTATTGCGCAGTGATCGCAAAGAACGGCAGGTGTCGCCTCAGAATCCGCGGGTTCAGGGTTCGATCCCCTGGCGACCCACCAAAACCCCAGGTCACAGGCCTGGGGTTTCTTGTTTGGTGATCGTCCGGTGCACTTTTGGTGCACAAAACGACCGGGCCTAGCTATCCAGGGCACGTTCAAGAGCGTCGGCGGTCTTGCGGCTCACGGCCCGTCGTTCCATGTACACGTCCTCCGTCATCGACGGCCGTCCTTCCGGATCACCAGGTGGCGGGCCGACCCGATGTCCCCAAGCTCGCCCACCTGCACAGCCTCACCTCGCCAGAAGAAGGACAGGCAGCGTGCTGACCTGTAGATCATTTGCGGGACAACCCTTAGAGTTCCTAACAAAGGGTTTTGATGTGTCGAAAGCAGATGATGCAGGTGGCCAGGCCGAGGAACGCCTCGTGGATGTCGGCGCGGCGTTCCCAGCGGATGCGCAGGCGTCGCATGCTGTGGTACCA
>NZ_SMKW01000136.1 GCF_004348985.1 Saccharopolyspora elongata
CCCGAACGCTTCACCCGCCGACCCCGGCCACCCGCACTACCCAAAGCGGCCTGGATCAACCAACCCACCGAAGATCAGCAACCAGTCAACTAAACACAACCCGTCTCAATTTGACTTGACAACTACCGGACCTCTACACCGCCACCGACCCAATAGCCCGCGCTACACCCTCAACTGTGAAGAGCCTGATTACGGACGAACTAGAGATGGCCCTGTCCCCTGTCATGGGCCGAACGACGGGCACGAGAGATCCGTACCAAACTGCACCGATGGTCCTGCGATGATTCTCGTCGCAGGTTCGACGATCTGTTTCAAACCTCACCTGCAATCCCGCGTTTCTCCTTGTGGCGTGGGTCGACCTTGGCGCCTGTCCCGCTTGGGGCGTGGTGGGGACACTGGCCGACGCGGTCGAGAGCTTGCCCTGCGACGGCATCGGAGGTCGCGAATCACCATGACCGCACCATGTGCTTGCGCAGCACATCGGCGAGATGAAGATGTTCGCGCAGCTGGCGGGGACGCGGCTTAACGATCGGGCTAGCGGTTTGACGTATGTGCCGAATGCTCAGAGGTCGAGGATGCGTTCCAGGTAGTCGAGGTCTTCGCGCAGCATCTTCAACGCGGCCGTGGGACCTGCGCCGTCCAGGACATGGTGATCGGCGCGGCGCAGTGCGCCGACGGCCATGTCGGAGAGCTGCTCTATGACGGTCTCAGTGGTGTCGCGGCCACCGGGGTGGAACCACCAGGCGACCCAGTTGCACATGCCGAGCACGCCGAGCGCGGCGATGCGCGAGTCCACGGGCCGGAACTGTCCGGTGCGCACGCCTGCCTCGATGACCCCGGCGATCGTCTTGAGGACGGCTCGGCGGCTGTCGGCGTAGGCGGCGGTGAGCTCTTCGGGCAGTTCGGCCTCGGAGCGGATCAGCAGCCGGAACCGGGCGGGCTGCGTAGCGCGCCGCGCCACTATGACCTCGACGACGCCGCGCAGTTTCGCGACCGGGTCGAGCTCCGACCGTGCGGCCAGCTCGCTGAGCTCGTCCAGCGGCCCGTTGGTGACCTCGGTGACGAGCTTGGCCAGCAGCTCGTCTTTGCTCTTGACGTAGTAGTAGAGCGCGGGCCGCGTGATGCCCAGTGCGTCGGCAATGTCCTGCAAGCTCGTGCCTGCGAACCCGCGTTCGGCGAACAACCGAGTTGCGTGCTCGTAGAGCTCGTTCTCCACCAGTTCGCGTCGCGCCGTGCTCACCCGCGCACTGGGCTCGCCGCCGCCGCTTCCGCGCTGGGACGACGCCTCTCCAGCTTTCTTGCGGGCGTTTGCCCGGGGTGTACCGCCGCTCATAGCTGTGATGGTAGAGGTGTTGCCGCCGCGAGAAGGCTGCCCGCGCCGGGAAGCTCCGGCGCCAGCCGCAGGTCCCCCAGCAGGCTGTACGCGCCGGCTGCGGCCACCGCCGGCAGCCCGGATTCCTGCTCGACCGGTGCGACCAGGTCGAGGGAGGGGGTGACGTTCGAGCCGGGGACGACGAGTCTGATCCGGTACCTGGTCATGAGGTCCTCCTCGAGTCTTCACGTTCGGCGGTGACCTTCGCTGCGATGTCGGCCCGCAGTCGATTCTTGTCGACCTTCCCGATGAGCGTGCGCGGGATCTCGGCGAGGTGCTCAATGCGTTCGGGCCATTTGAACTTCGCCACCTGCAGGTCCGCGAAGTGCTGCCGCACTTGGGATAGGTCGAGTGGTTGGCCTTCGACCACCAGGTACGCGCACGTCCGCTCGCCGAGGCGGGGATCGGGCATGGCCACGACGGCGGCCGCGGTGACGCGAGGATGCCGCAGGAGCAACAGCTCGACCTCAGCAGCGCTGATCTTCTCGCCGCCCCGGTTGACGAGGTCCTTGATCCGGCCCTCGATGGACACGTAGCGCTCACCCTCGACCAGGCGGATCGAGGCGAGATCGCCGGTACGGTAGAAGCCGTCGGAGGTGAACGTCTTCGTGTTGTGGTCCGCGGCGTCGAAGTAGCCGCGCAAGGTGTACGGGCCGCGGCAGCACAACTCGCCGGTCTCGCCGTCGGGCGCCTCGGTCTCGGTGCCAGGCTTGAGGATCCGAACCGCATCCATTTCGGACAGTGGCGTGCCGACGGTGGTCGCACGGGCGTCGCGGGGAGCACCAGGCCGGGTGGTGAGGAACATGCCTTCTCCCATGCCGAACAGCTGCCCGGACCACAGGCCGCAGCGTTCGAGGTCGTCGAATAGGGCGGGGGGCACCTTGGTGCCCGACAGCACGACCTGGGTTACCGCCCTCGTCGCGGCCGTGAACTCCGGGTGGGCGACAGCGTTGAAGTGCCCGTGACCGAGCAGCACGTGCGTCACGCCCTCGCGGGCCATCAGGGGCAGGGATTCGTCGAGGTCGGGAGTGCCCAGGACCAGGCACGCTCCGACGCTGTGCGGGCCGTGCACGGCACAGGTGATTCCCGCGTTGTGGATGATCGGGATCAGGTGAGCTACGCGCGTCGTGGTGTCCCAGCCCCATGAGCGGGCGTAGGCCACCGCGTTGTACCAGTACTCCGCGTGTAGCCGCGGGATGATCTTCGGCACGCCGCTGGTTCCGCCGGAGAGCTGGAACACCGCGACGTCGTCTGGGGCGACGCTGGACTGGATCTCCTCGACGGTCTCGCGGGCCGTCTGCGCGTCGAGGTCACGGCCGAGTCTTTCGATCGCGGCACCGCGGGAGTCGCCGTCCCGGCCGCCGAGTATCAGGACTTGCCGCAATGTCGGGTGTCCGCGTTGCTGTCCGACGGCGAAGTCGACCAGGTCGGTCCCGCGGGTGCCTGCCTCGACGAGGTGCGCCGTGGCGCCGACCCGGCGACTGATCGCACGGACTTCATGGCCGCCGTGCGCGGCGAGTGTGCACACCGGCACCAGGCCGGCCTTGAGCGCCCCGTACCAAGCGACCACCGTTCCTAGCCGGTTGGTGACCTGGAACAGCACCGGGTCGCGAGGCGCCAGGCCGATCCTGTTCAGCCCAGCGGCGAGCAGATCGCTGCGCTCGTCGAGTTCGCGGTAGCTCAGCCGCCCGTCCAGCGCCGCCACCGCGTCGCGGTCCGGGTGGGCGAGCGCGACTTGGTGTAGCTCGTCGGCGAGCGTGCGGGTGCCCCACAGCCCGGCATCGCGGTAGGCCCGCACTGCGTCCGGTGGGTAGTCGACGACCTTGCCGCCCCAGTGCGCGGTGTTCATGCACCCTCCTCTTCGGTCCGCTCACCGGTGAACGCAACCAAGTCGGTGCGCGCGCTCACCAGGCCAGCTGCGAAGTCGTCGCGCAGCTCAGCAGGCCCTTCCACCACGACGAGACCTCCGACCTCCGTGCGGATCCGCTCGGCGAGGTCCAGCCTAGTCAGCAAGGCGGGCCGGTCCGGGGGCCCGGTGACCCGGAAACCCTCGGCTCCATCTGCGAGCGCGCGGCGCGCTCGTGCCACCACGGCATCTCCGGTATCGCCCCACGGATCGGTGAGTACGTCACTGATGGTGACGAACTTCCTGGTGAGGTGATCGATCCGGCGACGCGGGAAGTGCTCGCCGTCGCGGATCAGCGGCTGGTCCAGTACCCACGCCGTGACCCCGGCCGGGTCAGCAGGGCCGGCGCTGCCCGCGTACTGCTCGAGTGCGGCGGCGACGACGTCGGGACTCGTGGCGGCGAACCGGTCGAGCGGCACGTTGCCCGCGCGGGACATGTAGGCGACCATCAGCTGCTCAATCGGCAGATGCAGTCGGGAGGGGAACGAGTCCCACCACAATTGACTGCGGCGCGCAAGCTCCTGCAGGCGCTCGACGGCAGGACGGCGGATGGCTTCGTAGCGCGCGAATGCCGAGGCCCGGTCCGGTTCGTCGCGCAGAGCCCCGACCAGGCCGATCGCGTCCTCCATCGCCAGTTTCGTGCCGGATCCGATCGAGAAATGCGCCGTATGCGCGGCGTCGCCGAGCAGCACGGTGCGGCCAGCGGACCAGCGTGCACAACGTACGGTCCGGAACCGCAGCCAACGGGTGCGGTTGCCGATCAGCGGATAGCCCCGCAGTTGTTCGGCGAACGCCTTTTGCAGGTAGCGCAACGATTTCTCGTCAGATGCGTCAGAAGGCGCCTCCGCGGTAGAGGTGTCGAAACCGGCGCGGCGCCAGGTCGCCTCGTCGGTCTCAATCAAAAACGTGCTGCGGCCGTCCGAATAGGGATACGCGTGCGTGACGAAGATGCCGTGCTCGGTGCGGACCGGAGCGAAGACGGCGTCCGTGAGGGCGAAGTCGGTGCCACACCACAGATATAGGCCGCGCCCCGTGTCGATCCGCGTGCCGAACGGCCCGGACTCCCGGGTCGTGCTGTTGATCCCGTCGGCGGCGATCACGATGTCCGCGTCGAGCTCGTCTGCGGTGCGCCGCGTGCCGAATTCCAGCCGCACGCCGACCTTCTCCGCGTGCGATTGCAGCACTGAGAGAAGCTCCGTTCGAGCGATGCCGATGAGGCGATTGTTGTCCACGCGTGCGACGCGTCCGCCGACCTGCATCGTCATGTCGTGGCGGCAGCCCACCGCGACGATGTCGCGCAGCGTGTCTGGGTCCGTTTCCTTGAGGTTGCGCTGCGTTCCCGCGGCCAGACCGATGCCGAAGCCGAACGTCGCGTCCGGCGTTCCCTGCTCGTGCACGCTGACGTCGCACGAGGGGTACGCAAGTTTGAGCAGACGCGCGGCGTAGAGCCCGCCGGGACCCCCGCCCAGTACAGCGGCCCGACGTAGTTGCATCCGGACCTCCAGTGCCTTGACAGTTGAGTCGACTATTTGACGTACCAGAAGCCACGGCGTCAAGGCCTTGACTCCAATTGGGTGGTTGGTCACGTCATGGCTTTGGCTCGAACGAAGTGTTTAATAGTCTACGTCTCCGTTGGTAGAGGTGCTCGTCGTCGCAAGGAGCGTGTGTCATGACCTTTGTCATCGGCGTGGACGTCGGGGGAACGTTCACCGACGCCGTTCTCGACGACGCCGGGACCGTGCTCGCCGCCAAGTCTCCGTCCACTCCGCCGGATTACTCGCGAGGCGTTCTGGACGTGCTCGGGCTACTGGCCGAACAACTCGGGATGTCGATGCCGGAGATGCTCGCCCAGACGCACCACATCGCGCACGGCACGACGTCATCGCTGAACGCGCTGGTGACGGGGAACGTGCCGCCGGTCGGTCTCCTGACCACGAAGGGGCACCGGGACTCGATCTACATCATGAACGTCGAGGGTCGCTACCTCGGCCGTTCGCCGCACGAGCTGCAGAACGTCCTCGGACAGGCCAAAGACCACGCGCTGCTGCCGAAACGGCATGCCATCGAGGTCACCGAGCGCATCGACCGGGACGGCAACGTCGTGGTGGGTCTGGACGAGGACGGGGCACGCGCCGCCATCCGCGCTCTCCTTGACGACGGCGTACGTGCGATCGCAGTGTCCCTGCTGTGGTCGTTCCGCAACCCCGTGCACGAACGGCGCCTGCGGGAGCTGGTCGCCGAGGCTGACCCCGACGTCTTCGTCGCGTTGTCCTGCGAGGTGAGCCCCCGCATCCGCGAGTTTTCCCGCAATGCCACCACGATCATGAGCACCCAGATCGGGCCGGGCCTGCGCGACTACCTGACCGCGCTCGAGGCCGCGCTGCGCGAGAACCGGCTCGCCGGGCCGTTGCTGGTCATGCAGAGCAACGGAGGCGCGGTGGCTGCGCAGGAGGCCCCGGCCACCGCGATCAGCACTGTCGGCTCCGTGCTCACCGGCGGCGTGGTGGGCTCGGTCGCGCTGGGCCGCCAGCTCGGTCACCGCAACATCATCTCCACCGACGTCGGCGGGACTACCTTCCTCGCCGGTCTCGTCGTGGATGGCGAACCGGTCCGCGACACCACGACCGTGATCAACCACCACCCGATCAACGTGCCTACCCTGCGGGTCGACGCGATCGGGTCCGGCGGTGGCGCAATCGCGTGGCTCGACGCCGGCGGCAACCTGCGCATCGGGCCGCGCAGCGCGCAGGCAGTTCCCGGCCCCGCGTGCTACGGCAACGGCGGCACCGAGCCAACCAACACCGACGCCAACCTCGTGCTCGGCATCCTGCCCGAGCGGGGTCTGCTCGGCGGCCGCAAACCGCTGTCGACCGAGCTGGCCTGTCGAGCGATCGAGACCCGGATCGCCAAGCCGCTGGGGCTCACCGTCGAGGAAGCTGCGACCGCGATCTACACGGTGCAGAACGCCCAGACCGGCGATCTGCTGCGCAAGACCGTGGTCGAGGCCGGGCACGATCCGCGTGACTTTGTGCTCTACGCGTTCGGTGGTGCGGGTCCCGCCCACTGTGCGAGCTACGCGGCCGAGATCGGGGTCAGCGAAGTCGTCGTTCCGCTCGGGCCGGTCGCGTCGGCCTTCTCCGCCTTCGGGCTCGCCTCGTCCGACATCGTGCTCGCCGCGGAACTATCCGACCCGACGATCGTGCCGTTCGATCCCACGCGCGCCGAGCGCGACTTCGCCGAGCTGGAGAAGCGGGTTCTCGACGGCCTCGGCCGCCAAGGCGTCCGGTTCGAGACCATCGAGCTGCACCGCGAGATCGATATGCGCTACACGATGCAGCTCGCCGAGGTCACGGCCCCGGTCGCGAACGGACCGCTCGACATGGCCGCGATCGAGGAGGCCGCTGCGGCGTTCGAGGAGCGCTATGCGGCGTTGTACGGCAAAGACACCGGATTCCGCGAGGCAGGCATCCAGGCCATCACCTTCCGTGTGCGCGGCACCGGCGTGCTGCCGTTCAGTCCAGAGCTGCCCGGGGTGCCCGCGGCGGACTCCGCCGATCCGTCGGGCGCGTGGATCGCCACGCGCCCGGTTTGCCTCGACATCCGCGGCGGATATGTCGAAACCCCGATCTACGACTACCGCGAGTTGCGCGCCGGGCACATGCTGACCGGTCCCGCGATCGTCGAGGTGCCCACCACGACCGTCGTCGTTCCCGACGGCACCACCGCTACCGTTGACCACCTGGGCAACTTGATCATCCGCACCAACGCTGCCCGCGCCATCCAACCCGCTCGCACCGCCGTTACCGCAGGGAGCGCGTCGTGACCATGCCGGTGCCCGGCTCGGAGGTCTACTCCAGCCGCCCAGTCGACCCCGCCGAGCTGCAGCGCTCACTACCGTCCACTTTGGATGTGCACACGGTTGCCCAGGGCCAGGTCGACGCGCTCGACCCGTTGACCTACGAGGTGATCCGGCACCGGCTGTGGTCGGTTACCGACGAGATGGGCGAGGCGCTCAAGCGCATGTCCGGCTCGCCGATCGTCACCGACGCCAACGACTTCGACTTCGCCATCTCCGACGAGCTCGGCCAGGAGGTCCAGGTCGGTCTCTACAACACCATGCTCGTCGGTGCGGTCGACCTGGCGATCTACTGGACGCTGCGCCACCGGTCGGTCAACCCCGGCATCGCCGAGGGCGACATGTTCCTGTGCAACGACCCCTGGGTCGGCGGCGGGCTGCACCAGAACGACGTGATCGTGTACCAGCCGGTCTTCCACGACGGGAAGCTCTTCGCTTGGACCAGTGCCATCGCGCACCAGCCCGACCTGGGCGGCGTCGGCCTCGGCTCGTTCTCCCCGGCAGCGCAGGACGTGTTTTCCGAGTCCCTGCCCACCCCGCCGGTCAAGGTCGTGCGAGAAGGCCGACTTCAGCGCGACATCGCGGACATGTGGACACGTCGGTCTCGCGTGCCGATGCTTGTTGGTCTCGACCTGCGCGCCAAGATCGGCGCCAACAACGTGGGCGCCGAGCGCCTGCACACTTTGATTGACCAGTACGGCCCTGACACGGTCAAGGCTGTCATGAAGCGCATGATGTCCGACGCCGAGACGAGGCTGCGCGACAAGCTCACCGCGCTCCCGAACGGCAGCTGGTCGGCCACCGGCTACCAGGACCAGTCGCACGAGGGCGACCGAAACCTGCACAAGATCACGGTCACCACCACCAAGACCGGCGACCATCTGACGTTCGACTTCAGCGGCACCGACCCACAGGCCGGCGTCATCAACTGTACCTACGCCGGAATGCGCGGCGGTGTAATGCTCGCGCTGCTGCCGATCCTCGCCAACGACATCCCGTGGTCCGCGGGCGGGCTGATGCGCTGCTTCGACCTGGTCACCGAGGAGGGCACCCTCAACAACGCGACGTTCCCGGCGGCCGTGGGCCGCGGCCCGATCGGCCCGGCCTGGCTCACCGGCAGCCTCGTCGCCGAGTGCCTGTCGCAGATGCTCGACCGTGATCTCGAGCTCGGCAAGAACGTGCAGGCCACCTGTTGTGGCACCTGGGACACGGCCGTGATCGCCGGCCTCGACGAGCGCGGCGAGCAGCCCGTGCCGTTCCTCAACATCATCATGGAGCCGATGGCCGGCGGATACGGCGCCAAACCGCACGCCGACGGCATCGACACAGGCGGGCTGTTCTGCATCCCAATGGGGCGCGTACCTGACGTCGAGATGACCGAGTTCCTCTACCCCGTCCTGACGCTGTGGCGGCGCGAGGTTCCGGACTCCGGCGGGCCCGGCAGGCACCGGGGTGGGCTTGGTGCGTCGATCGCGATCACCCCGCACGGAACCAGCCTTCCGATGGGGCTCGTCCTGGCGTCCGCGGGCAAGGCCGTGGCTCAGAACGGCGGACTCTGCGGCGGGTACCCCGGCAACAGCGGACTCGACGTGGTCGCGAGGCAGAGTCGTGTCGCCGACGTTCTCGCTTCCGGACGGATCCCGACTGAGCTGGAGGAGGTCAGCGACACGCTCGAACCAGGGCAGAACTACGCTTCGAGCTATCTCGCACCCGGTGAGGTGTTCGCGATGACCTGGCAGGGCGGCGGAGGCTACGGCGACCCGCTGAAGCGCGATCCCGAAGCAGTCGCTCACGACCTTCGAGAACACAAGATCACCGCGGCGAGCGCCCTCGATGTCTACGGCGTCGTCATCGAAAAGGGGGCCGTCGACGACGCCGCCACTGCCTTCGAACGCGACCGCCATCGAGCCCGGCGCAAGGATCGGTCGCTGGTCCTGGGCACGACGCGGGGCACGGCTCAGATGACCGCGGTCAAACGGATCGACGACAACCTGGTCGAGGTTGCCGGTGACTGCGAGACCCTCGTGGCGTGCCGCCACTGCGCCGAGATCCTCGGCGGCACCGCCGCAGGCGACCAGTTGTCACTCGCCCGCTATGAAGGCCCGTCGACGGAGGCGGGGCCGCAGGTTTTCGCTGACCCCGCCGACTACGTCGATGCGCCGGTCGTGTTCCGGCAGTACTGCTGCCCGTCCTGCTGGACTGCCCTGTACTCGGCGGTCGTGCCAGCAGACCACGCGGATACCACGGCCGCCCTCGGCCGACTGCTCGCGCGGGGCTCGTCCGGTTAGGAACTGTTGGCGGGCAGGAACGCCTGCTCGATCGCCCGATGTGGACGAGCGAGGCGTGAATCATGGAACCCCGAAATGCGAATTTTAGGAAGGTAACGATGCGATCCATCGCCAGCGTACGATCCAGCGACTACGCCGATTACCTGTTCCTCGAAGCCCCGTCCCGCTCACATTGCAGCATCCGAGATCCTCCGCCACTGATCCGTGAGCGAGAGGCAACGAACTATGCTGCGGTTGCGAACTCGGAGAAGTGTTCAGCGCGCGGGACGGGGATTGCGTTCTTCGTCGCATCGCCGAAGCGATACCGAACTTCGCTGAGCTGGGCACCCCGGCGTCGATTACCTCGGGAAACGTGCCGCCGCACCGTCCCACGAATGGTGGCGGACCTGGTCCGTAGGACAGGCCGAAGGAAGTGTAAAATCGTCTAGATGATGATCGACGGCGAGAACCTTGAAGTCGTCGGTGTGGGAAAGATCACGGAAAGTAATGCTGCTGGCGTTCCGTTTTGAATGACTGGCTGAAAGGGTTGCGGCCGGATGCATGTGTTGCTTTCGGGCGGGCTCGATTGGCGTTCAGCTGGCAGCTTTCAGTGTGCAGGGAGCTGCCTCTCTGAAAGACTGGTAGCCGAGATACTGACGAGGTTTTCTGTGAACATGACTTCGCACACTGCCTGGCCAAGCGCCCCCCGCGCCGTTAGCACCGCGCAGGCGGGCCGTACGAGTATTCGGGTCGCCGTACGTGCCGTCGATCCGCTCGTAGTCTCAGGTCTGCACGCAATGCTCCGTCCGGCTTCCGGTATCGATCTCGTCGCCGATTGTGAGGAGGCCGAAGTCACCGTCGCGGTCGCTGATAGTTCCGGCCTGTGCGAGCTCCTGAGTAACATCACGGTCTCTCGTCTGGTGCTCATCGCGGATGATCTGCGGCATGCCGAGTTGCTGGCCGCCATCGAGCACGGCTTGATCGTGCTGGTGCCGCGCGGGGAGGTGACGACGAAAACACGCCTGCTGCAAGCCATCTCGGATGCGTGTGAGGGCCGTGGTGACCTGCCCGCTCAGCAGTTGGGTGCGGTGCTGCAGGGGATGAAGCAGTTGCAGGAAAGCACTTTGGGGCCGCGCGACCTGAAACTGAGCGGTCTCTCCTCACGGGAGATCGAGATCTTCCGGCTGCTCGCGGATGGGTTGGGCACCGGCGAGATCGCGGAGAAGCTCATGTTTTCCGAGCGCACGGTTAAGAGCGTGTTGCATGGCTTGATGAGCAGGCTCGGGCTCCGCAACAGAGCGCATGCGGTCGCCTATGCGCTGCGCCACGGCCTGATCTGACGCTGCGGCGCGTTGATCTTTGTGCCGGATCGTGCTTGAAGCACGGCTGGGCCGCCGGCGGGAGGCCGGCCCGGGCCGGTTCCCCGCTGAAGGCTGTTCTACCTTTCAAAGAGGGTTCGAACTGGTCACTCTTGATATCGGTGGACTCAGGGGTTTCGGTTATGGCTGTCATGGTTTTGCCGTTTGGGATGGCTGAAGGGACTTGGCCGGGAACCCCGCGACGACTGAGACCGCTCATGTAATTGGGATACGCGATGTGATCGCTGTGTAGGCATGATCGCCGCGCTCGGTACTGCGGACTTCGCCACCGCCGAGGTCCGCGGTCTGCATTTCGGGCGCCCCGTCATCGACGGCGAACCCAGCGGCAACCACGTCGCCGCAGCCGAGATCGCCGACTGGCTGGACAAGCACTTCGCACTCGCGCCGCCGTGACCACCGAGCGACGACGAACACGACACCGGAGCACGGACGATGATCACAGGTTCCGGACCTGCCGGTACTCGCCGAACGACGCGGCGAGCTGGACGCGATTGGTGAACCCGAGCTTGGTCAGTACGTTTTGTACGTGTCCCTCCGCGGTGCGCGTGGAGATCACCAGCCGAGCGGCGATGTCCTTGTTGGACAGTCCCTCGGCGATCAGCTCGGCGACCTGCCGCTCTCGCCGGGTCAACTGGGCCAACGGATCATCGGCAGCGGCCGGAGCCGACGTGGTGCCGTCGGCATCCTCACCCAGGGCGTAGGCCACTGCCTGGGCGCTCTCGAAACTGACGCCCCGGTCGAACGCGGTCTGGAACCCGCGGTCGCCGAGGGCATGGCGCGTCTGCCGTTCGCACTCGTCGTGCACTAGGTAATAGCGCGGCAGGTCGGCCAGTGGTTTGCTGCCCTCCATCGGGTAAAGCCGGTGCGCCGCTCCCAGCAGCACGGCGGCGCGCTCGTGTTCCCCGCTGCTCCCTGCGTACCAGGCCAGTGACTCGATGACGAAGACAGTGCCCAGTGCGTCCTTGAAGATCTGCTGATCCCGCAGGGCTTCCTCGGCACACGCGCGTGCCCGAGCCACGTCGCCCCGCATCCACTCCGTCAGGGATCTGATGTACAGCACGTACGTTCGGGCCCATCGATCGCCGTGCTGGTCGCAGAGGGCGCCTGCCTGCTGCGACACCGCCATCGCGCGGTCCAAATCGTTCAGCTGGGTGAGCGTCGCGCTCATCGTGACGTAGGCGATGGCCGTGACGGCCGTCATCACGCCCAGTGCCTCGAACAGCGCCAGGCAGTCCTCCATCAGGGCCAGCGTCCGCGGCAGGTCGCCACCGTTGGCCCACTCCACTGTTCCCAACGCGAACAGACCGTGGGCCAGCATGTTCTTGTCACCGGCCGACCTGGCCCACTGGAAGCATTCCTCAGCCATGTCGGCGGCCGCGGCGCGGTCGCCCTGCGCGACGGCGAGGTGGGAGTTGGTCCACAACGCGGCGGCCCGCGCTCTGCTCGGTGTGACGTCCAGCGTCAGCATCCGGTCCAGCCAGTGCCGTCCCTCGGCAAGGGGGCCGCAACCGTACCAGTAGAAGTGCAGTGCCGCGGCCATCCGCAGCCCAGTCTGGGACTCCCCGGGGGTGTTCAGGCAGTACTTCAGCGCCAGCCGGAGATTGGCGAACTCGCGCCGGCTCCTTACAGCGATCTCCTCCTGGGCGGGACCGAACCACTCGGCTGCGTGCCGCTCGGTCAGCTTCAAGAAGTAGTCCCGGTGCCGTCTCCGCAGGGCCGCCTCTTCGTCAGCGGCCCGTAGTTTCTCCCTGCCGTAGTGGCGGATTGTGTCCAGCATCAGGTACCGGACACTGGCGCTGTCGCCGTCCTCCTCCCTGACCAGGACCGACTTGTCCACCAATCCGGCCACCGCGTCGATGACATCCTCCGGGGGGATGCCGTCCCCGGCGCACACCGCCTCGGCCGCGTCCAGGTCACACCCCCTGACGAACACCGACATCCGTGCCCACAACCTCTGCTCGGCCGGGGAGCACAGCGCGTAGCTCCAGTTCATCACCTCCTGCAGCGTCCGATGTCGAGGCAGCACGGCGGGACTGCCTGCGGTGAGCAGCCGAAACCGGTCGTCCAACCGCTGGAGGATCTGCTCCGGCGAGAGGATTTGCACCCGCGCGGCGGCGAGTTCGATCGCGAGCGGCAGGCCGTCCAGCTGCTGACATATCCGCGCGACGGTGGCCTGGTTTGCCGGGGTGACCACGAAATCGGGCACCACGGCCGCGGCTCGCTCGCTGAACAGCTGGATCGCGTCCCCGGCGGCCGAGTCATCGCCCGGGGTCACGTCCAGATCGGGCAGCGGCAGGGGCAGCACCGGCCGGATGTGCTCTCCGGGTGTGCGGAGCGCTTGCCTGCTGGTGGCCAGGATCCGCAACCGCGGCGCTGCCGCGAGTAGCTCACCGGCGAGCACCCTGCACGCGGCCCCCAGGTGCTCACAGTTGTCGAGGACCAGCAGGAGCTGTTTGCCCCGCAGGTGGTCCACCAGGACCTCCCGAGACTGGTCGCGCAGCCCTATCGCGTCGGCGACGGTCTGCTCCAGCAGCGCGTGATCCTGCAGCGCGGCCAGTTCGACCAGGAACACCCCGTCCGGGAACGCTCTGCGGGTCTGCATGGCCACCCGCAGCGCCAGCCGGGTCTTGCCCACTCCGCCTGGACCGGTCAAGGTCAGCATCCGCACCGCCGGAAGGACCTTCTTGACCTCGGCCATCTCACGGCGACGACCGACGAAGCTGGTCACCTCCGCCGGGAGGCTGCCCTTCTCACTCCGCGTCACCACGTGACCACACTAAACCTTGACTCGGTGACCGACATAGATGGGGAGCGTCCGCAATTCACGTAGTCGCCAGGTACTTGCACGGTGTCGCCGCGGAGCCGGACGGACGAGAATTAGGTCCGACCGAGTAAGGAGGCGAACGAGATGGGCATGCGTGGCGCGCAGTCCGGCACCCGCGCGTAGCACCTCTGCTGACGACCAGTCGCCGTTGGCGGAGAGCGGGACACGATCGGGAGTGGGCATTACCTCACACGTCACCTGGCCGAGCAGCCACCACGGAGGCGGGGCCGTAGATCTTCGCCGATCCGCAGACTACGTCGATGTGCCGGTCGTGTTTTCTGTGCGGTGCTTCGTTTCGGATTTCGGGTGTGATGGCGACGCGTACGAGGGTCGGGCTCATCCGCTGCGCGTGTCGTATTTCTCGTTTGCGAGTAGTGCTGCTGACACACCGTTTTGTACGACTGGCTGAAAGGGTTGCGGCCGAATGCATGTGTTGCTTTCGGGCGGGCTCGATTGGCGTTCAGCTGGCAGCTTTCAGTGTGCAGATAGCTGCCTCTCTGAAAGACTGGTAGCCGAGATACTGACGAGGTTTTCTGTGAACATGACTTCGCACACTGCCTGGCCAAGCGCCCCCCGTCGCGCCGTTAGCACCGCGCAGGCGGGCCGTACGAGCATTCGGGTCGCCGTACGTGCCATCGATCCGCTCGTAGTCTCAGGTCTGCACGCAATGCTCCGTCCGGCTTCCGGTATCGATCTCGTCGCCGATTGTGAGGAGGCCGAAGTCACCGTCGCGGTCACTGATAGTTCCGGCCTGTGCGAGCTCCTGAGTGACATTACGGTCTCTCGTCTGGTGCTCATCGCGGACGACCTGCGGCATGCCGAGTTGCTGACCGCCATCGAGCACGGCTTGATCGTGCTGGTGCCGCGCGGGGAGGTGACGACGAAATCACGCCTGCTGCAAGCCATCTCGGATGCGTGTGAGGGCCGTGGTGACCTGCCCGCCCAGCAGGTGTGTGCGGTGCTGCAGGGAATGAAGCAGTTGCAGGAAAGCACTTTGGGACCGCGCGACCTGACGCTGAGCGGTCTCTCCTCACGGGAGATCGAGATCTTCCGGCTGCTCGCGGATGGGTTGGGCACCGGCGAGATCGCGGAGAAGCTGATGTATTCCGAGCGCACGGTTAAGAGCGTGTTGCACGGAATGATGAGCAGGCTCGGGCTCCGCAACAGAGCGCACGCGGTCGCCTATGCGCTGCGCCACGGCTTGATCTGACGCTGCGGCGCGTTGATCTTTGTGCCGGATCGTGCTTGAAGCGCGGCTGGGCCGCCGGCGGGAGGCCGGCCCGGGCCGGTTCCCCGCTGAAGGCTGTCCTACCTTTCAAAGAAGGGTTCACGGCCACCACCCCGATCACTCGGAGGCAGCTGCAAAGCATGACAAGACGGTGCACGCACAGCGCCACACCGTCTTGTTGTGCGGAAACTGATTGTGTTCGTGTGGGAGGGGGCCGAGGGGACTTGAACCCCTGTCAGTGAGAGGAATCCCTAGAATTCTTTTCCGTGGTCGGCATGCTGCTGTAGCGCGGCATGAAGGTGCGGTTATCTGCTCGCTACGTGCAAGTCTGCGTGTCAGTGCCATTTCGGCTCAAACGTGCCGGGATCTGTGGCCAGAAGGGTAGGGATTATTTTCAAGTGAGGTGATCTCAGTGGATTTTGCCGTGTTCGTGGCGGGTGAGGGTGAGTGCGGCTTGGACGATGGTGGTGATTTTGCGGGGGCTGGCGGTGATGTGTTGGAGGGTGTGCCAGCGTTGGGTGAGCAGGGCGAAGCCGCGTTCGCAGGGTGCGCGTAGGCCTCTGAGCAGGGTGTTGTAGGTTTTGTTGTCGGTATCCAGTGGGCAGCCCTTCCCTCTTTGTCAGGATGAGATGAGACACCTGGTGTGAGTGCCGGGTATGAGTGTGAGGGCGGGATCGGAGATCCTGGTAGTCGTGTCCACTTCATCCAACGACAGGTCGGGTCGGTCGGGTGGGCAG
>NZ_SMKW01000137.1 GCF_004348985.1 Saccharopolyspora elongata
CCGATGTGTACAAGAGCCAGACCCACACCTGCGACCCCACCCAAGCCTGCGTTCCCGCCGAAGCCTGCGATCCCGCCAAGGCCGGTGGCCCCGCCGAAACCCATGGCCCCGCCGAAACCAGCGGTGCCGCCGAAGCCTGCGTTCGCGCCGAAACCCTTCACCCCGAAACAACCCGCGTCCGCACCGAAGCCCGCGTCCGAGCCGGGGCCTCCGGCTCCACCGAGGCCGATGGCTCCGCCGAGCACCGGTCGGCCGGGACCGAACGCGGAGTTCACAGTGGACGCCGACGGGGTCATGTCCTGGAAGTCGACGGTGCCGCGAACACCCGGCGACCGGCCCGGCCCCCTGCACGGCGCGTTCGCCTACCACACCGACCCCGACGACCCGGCCGCCCACGCGCACCCACCGGCACCGAAGACGCCGGCCGACCGGTTGGCCGCCGCCGAGCGGCGCCTCGCGGAAGCGGTGGCGGAGCTGATGGGCAGGCTGGGCGTCGAACGGCACCCGGACTCCCCGGACGCGTGGGCCGCGGACCTCGCCGGCGGGCGGCAGGTCGTGCTCCGGGTCGAGAACGGGAAGCTGGTGGCGGCGAGGTCACCCGAGTCGGCGGTCTCGGTCCCGTTGCGGCGCATGCCGGACAGCCGTGCGCAGCTCGACCTGATGGCGGGCATGGCGCTGCGGCAGCTCAACGCCGCAATGTCGACTCCCGAGCGACCGTCCGAAGTGAACAACACCAGGGTTCCGTTCGAGTTCGAGAGGTTCTTCCACGACCCCAGGTGGATGCGGGAAGCGGCCCAATTCGAGCAGGCCCTGGGCGCTCACTACTTCAACGACCAGCGAACCCTGGACGCCGCCCGGGAGGCGGTGAGCAGGCTGCGCGACGTGCTCAAGGCGCTCACCCCGCGCACGCCGGACGAGAGCGAGGACGCGTTCGCGCGGCGAGTCGAGGGAGCCTTCTTCCGCGACGACGACCCGGCCTCCGCCGGGCAGGTCGGCACCCGGGTCGCCCTGGACGACCTGCTCGCCGAGGGGAACGTGCGCGAGCTGACGACGGCCTTCTACAACGCCGCCTACTACCAGCGCGATCATCCGCTCATCCTGGGCAAGACGATCCTCGGCATCTTCGACGGCGACCACTGGGTGGAGGCCGCCGCATCGGGGCTGGACATGGACCTGCTCCGGGACATGCGGCGGCAGCTGGACGGCAGCGTCAACCGCCCGGTCATGAGCAGGCTGGAGAAGGTGTTCGACGGCGGTTTCCGCTTCGCCCGCGACCCGTTCGGGACCGGCAACGCCGTGCTGATGTCCGAACACGGGGCGCGCGACCTCGCCGAGGTGATCCAGAGCCAGCGCGGCAGGCAGGACCGCACGCCCGAAGAGCAGGAAGCGCTCAGCACGACCCCGGCGCACTACGCGGAGCTGAACGCGCCGCTCGGCCGGTTCGAACGGGAATACCTCGAATCGATCGCCGGGCGGCCGCTCGAACCGGACACCCCGCTGCCCTGGCGGGAGGGCTCGGTCGCGCACCAGACCGCCGCCGGCAGCTGGGCCAAGCGGATCGCCGCGGACGGTTTCCCGGTGGTCGACGGGATTTCGGCGACCACCACCCGGATGCTGCTGGCGGTCCGGGTGCTGGGGCTGGGATCGGAGCACGCCGAGCGGTTCCTCGGCGCGCTCATGGGCTGGATGCTGCCGGGGCAGGACCACTCGCTGTTCGAGATCGTCCGCGGCGCGCAGATCGCGGGCGTGGTGCGGATGGACTTCGGCGACCGGTTCAGCGCGGTGGACTTCTACCGGAACCTGCCCGGGATGGACCTGCACGCGCTGCGCACCGAGGTGCTGCCGGACGGCCTGTTCCCGCACGAGGCCCGGTACCTGCAGCACGCCCTGGATCCCGGCGGCTTCACCGAGACCCAGCCGCCCAGCAACGACATGGTGCGGGAGATCGCCGACCGGCTGTGGCCGCAGCTCGAAACCGGTGAGGTGCTCGACGCGGACCTCGCCGAATGGCTGAGCGAGGGCGGGATCGACCCGGACGACCCGGCCGCGGTGCGGACGCTGGGCGAGCGGCTGTCGAAGCCGCACGTGATGGCGCTGACCGTCTACACCCGCCACGCCCACTACCTGATCAACAACGTGACCCGGACCCAGCTGTGGACGGGCGGGGCGTCGGAATCCGCGGTGCGGGCCGGGATGGCGAGGAAGATCGACGGCCTGGTGTCGAACTACCTGGAGAACCTCGCCGCGGCGCGGAAACCGTTGCCGTTGCCGCTGGCCCTGCGCCGGATCGTGCATGTCGGCGAGGGCCATCTGAGCCGCGACTCGCCGCTGACCGCGGCGGCCCGCGACTGGGTGGACGCCGCGCACCGGGGCGAAGACGCGAAGCAGCGGATCCGGGAACACCGGGCGGCGGGCCGCGGCGACGCCGCTCGCCGGGCCGAAGGCGACGTGCGGGAAGCCCGCCGGGCGCAACGCGCCGCCTGGCGGCAGATCCGCGACGGGCTCGACGAGGTGGTGCCGCGGCTGTTCGAGGAGATGCGCTGGCACGCCGACATGGTGCACGACGCGATGCTGCAGCTCCCGGCCGTCGGGTCCGCCGAATCGCCGGTGCAGGCGTACCGCGGGGACTGGCTGACCCCGGTGTACTCGCCGATCTACGGTTCGAGGCTGCTGCCGACCGGGACGGCCCGCGAGTTCCTGAGCGTGAGCCGGGACCTGGCGGTGGCCGTTCGGTTCATGGCGGAGAACCCGGCGAGCGGGCGCAAGGTCCTCGCCGTCTACCGGCTCACCGGGGAGCAGGCCCGCGATCTCTCGGTCTTCTCGGCCTTCGCGGGCGACCGGGAGGCGGTGTTCCCGCCTCGTTCCGGCACCCGGCAGGTGTCGGATCCGGAGCTGGCCGAGGCGGTTCGCAGGGAGGCGATCGAGGCGGCGGAGGCCATGTACGAGCGTGGCATCCTGAACGCGGTCCCGCGCGACTTCGAGGTGATCGTGGTCAGGGAGGACCGCCGAGGCGCGCCTCCCCCTCCGGTTCGCCCAGGCCGCGCGGGCGCGGGTGCCCCGCAGAACGCCGAGGAGGACCGACGTGACCGGTGAGTGGGCCGAACTGGACGACGAGGGCCGGCGGATCTACGCGGGCCTGCACCGGGTGCTGCTGCGGCTGGCCGGGCGGTTCCCCGACGAGGTGACGACGCACGCCCGCCGGATGCTGGGCAGCGGCGACCTGGCCTACCTGCCGGACACGGTGCTCGGTTCGGCGGTGGACCTGGGGCTGTCGATGCCCGAAGCCGACGTCGAGCTGCTCCGGAACGCGTTGGTGGCGCTGGGAATTCCCGATGAACCGGCCGCGGCGGAGCAGGTGCGGATCGCCGCCGGGACGCCCGCGACGGAGCACCGCTTCGCCCCGGTGCGCCCGGAGCTGCTGGCGTCAGCGGGCGACCGCATCCCGTCCGACCTGGACCTGACGGGCGGCGCGCCCGCCGAGCTGGCCGACCTGGCGGAAGATCTGACGGACCTCGCCGACGACCTCGTGGTCGACGCACTGTCCGAAGAGGACGGAGTCCTGTCGATCCGCCGCACCTGGCGACTCGCCCCGGACCAGCCCGCCCGCCGGGTCTACCTCGTCGAGGTGGCCCCGCACGTCGAGGCCTGGGACCTCGTGCTCGTGGCCCACAACGAGCTGGCGGCGATGGGCGAGGAGCACCCCCAGGTGGAGGTGTTCTGGACCGGCGAAGACCTGCCGCCCTACCACCGGGCGGCCCAGGCCGCCGCCACGCTGCTGCACCGGGAAACCGGGTAACCGCCGTGCCGGGGTCGGGCAGGTCCGCAATTTCCATTGAAATCGAAGGTTCAATTTCAATGGAAATTGCGGCGGGGTCACTCGCGGATGGCGTCCAGGAGGTCGTCGAGGCTCAGCGTGCGCAGCTCGTCCCGGGAGGGGCGGCGGCCGAGGTTGCGCAGCCGCGTCGACTGCGACTTGCGCATCCGTTCCAGCAGCTTCCGCGCCTCGCGCGCGTTGCCGAAGTTCGCGTCCCGGTCGACCTGCGTGAACCACTCCAGCAGCGCCAGGTCCAGGTCGTCGCCGAGCAGGTAGTCGTCGCCGCGCGCGAGGTGCCCGCTGATCGAGACCAGCTGCTCCGGCGTGTAGTTCTCGAACTCCAGGGTCTTGGCGAACCGGGACGCCAGGCCGGGGTTGGCGGCCAGGAACTCGCCCATCTCCGAGGTGTAGCCGGCGACGATCACGGCGACCTCGTCGCGGTGGTCCTCCATCAGCTTGACCAGCGTGTCGATCGCCTCCTGGCCGAAGTCGGCGCCGCCGCCGCTGGGCCGGGACAGGGTGTAGGCCTCGTCGATGAACAGCACGCCGCCGCGCGCGTCGTCGAACGCCGACGCGGCCTTCTCCGCGGTGTGCCCGATGTACTGCCCGACGAGATCGCGGCGGGAGACCTCCTTGAACCGTCCGTGGGGCAGGATTCCCAGCGCCTTCAACAGGTTCCCGTAGGTCCGCGCCACAGTGGTCTTGCCGGTGCCGGGCGCGCCGGTGAACACGAGGTGGTTGCTGACCGCGTTGACCGACAGGCCCTCGTTGCGCCGCCACTCGTTCACCTGGATCTCGTCGATCAGCGCCCGCACCTCGGACTTCACGCCGGTGAGGCCGATCATGCCGTCGAGTTCGGCGAGCAGCTCGTCGATCTTCTCCTGGTCCTGCTTGTTGCCGCTGGTCGCGGTGGCGCCCACCGGCGGCTTCGACTCGGCGCCGCGCCGGACCTCGGTGCGCGCGCCTTCGTCGATCAGCACGCCGGGCGGCGCGGTGTTCTCCACCCGGCAGTCCTCGATCACGCCGCCGCAGCCGCGCCCGACCGAGATGCCCACGCCCTGGGTGTCGTGCACCCAGCATTCGACGATGTTCGGCGAGGTCTGGTCGGCCACCGCGATCCCGGCCTCGCCGGTCTGCGAGATGTCGCAGCGCTCGATGCTGGAGCCGCTCGCCTGGTACATGTAGACGCCGCGGAAACCGGCTCCGCGCACGGTGCAGTGCCGCAGCGCGGCGCGCGCCCCGAGCCGCACGATCACGGCATCGTCGACGATGTCCTGGATCTCGCAGCTTTCCACCACGCCGTCGGCGTTTTCGACGATCAGCCCGCACTGCGAGTCGCTGATCCGATTGCCGCGCAACGTCACGTCGGCGCCGTCGCCGATGCTGATCGCGGCGGCGTACCCGGCGATGGCGGTGCAGTCGAAGATCTGCGCGCTGCCACCGGCGATCCGGATCGCGGGCTGCACGTCGCCGAACACGGCGAGCCCGCTGAGCTCCACCGTGCCGTCGACGACCGAAACGGTCGGCTGGTCGCGGAACGGCGAGCGGATCGTGACGGTGCCGGGCTCGCGGGCGGAGATCGTCACGCGCTTCCGGCGGATATGCACCGGTTCTTCGTACTCGCCGGGCGCGATGGAGATGACCGCGCCGTCGGCGGCGGCCTCCAGGGCGTCGCGAATCGTCGGGAGCGCACCGCGCTGTTCGGGGGAGACCAAGAGGGTGCGTGCCATAACTCCGAGCAAATCTCGCCGGGAACCGTTGGGGGACAAAGTACCCCAGAACGGCTCTTCGGAAGTACTACTGTTCGTGGAACGACCTACCGGAAGGGCGGTTTCGGTTGGACGCGCAATGGCAACCGGCCAACGACGTGGAGCACGAGTTGGTCGCGGCGCTGGAAGCGGGGGACAGCAAGCGGTTCGCGGAAGTCGTGCTGTCCGCGCCGCTGTACCTGCCGGTGCTGCCCGAGCAGGGCACCGAACTGCGGCAGGAGCTGGACGACCTGATCCCGTTGGAGCGGGCGCACGTCTTCGTATTCACCTCGCCGGAAGCGCTGTCCCACGTGCTCGGATCGTTCTCGTCGGGCCACCGGGAAGTCGACGCCGCGGCGCTGGCGCAGAACTGGCCGCACGCGGACTACTGCTTCGCGCTCAACTTCGATCTGCCGATCGGCGCAACCATGTCTCCGGAATCGCTGGCCCGAATGGCGGCGGGAGAGGAATTCCTGGTGCCCGCGGAGGATGCGGAAGCGGTGGTGCAGGCGCAGATCCGGCGCGACTGCCTGGTAGAGCTCGGCGACGGCGCGGAACCCGGCGTCGTCCCGCCGGCGAACGAGCTGGAAGAAGCGCTGGCCGCGGCCGTCGAACTGCGGGACCTCGACGCCTACCTGGCGGCGCTGGTCGACGCCGACGTCGTGCTGCCGCTGTCGCGTCCGCTGACCGACGACGTCGACGACACGAACTTCCCGTGGTTGCTGGTGGGTTCGGCGATCGCGGTGTTCACGTCGGCGGAGATGCTCTCCCGCGCCGCGGCGAAGGTCGAGCACTTCACACAATTGCCATTTCTCGTCCTCGCCGCAAATTGGCCGCAACGGCAGCACGTCCTGTGCCTGAACCCGGGCAGCGGCACCGAGCTCATCATCGGCGGCGACGGCGTCGGCGAAATCGTCGCGGCGGTCGGTGCGGCACTGTCCGAAGGCGACTCCACGTCGTGAGTGGCAATGAGGTTTTTCCAACCTCGTTTTGCGTGGCGGTGCGGGTGGCGGAACCTCAGAGGCTCCCTGGTCTGTGGGTGCCCTGACTTATGTATGTCCAATACACGGCGTCAGGGCCGTCCTCGCCAGGAAGCCTCTGAGAACCCGCGGCGGTGCAGGTGTCGTAGGTGGGTTATGCGCCTGCGGCGCATGCGACAGCCCATCGACGTGCGGCTTTGCGACCCGGGGCTGCGGGCCGACCAGGATGAAATACGCTCAATGGTCGCTGGAACGACCATTGCCACTCACGAGAACGTTGCGCTGCGGCGAGGCCGGAAACGGTTCGGTGGAACCAAAAGTGGTTCCGCTGCGTCGGAACTGTTGTGCGGACACGCGAAAGCGTGCCGTCGCCGGCTTCCGCGGTCCGCTGCTAAATCACCAACGGCTCGAACGAACTTCGATTGAGGTGGTCTTGTGGGCGCGACCGGGAGCAAGTTGGGGGGCTTGGTTCGCGGATTCCGCAAGCGAGCTGGTCTTACGCAGCTCCAGGTCGCCGAGCAGGCCGGGCTGAGTGCGGCGGGACTGCGCGACGTGGAGCAGGGCAGGGTGGTTCGGCCGCGGGTATCGACGCTGCGTCGATTGGCCGAAGTCCTTGCGCTGTCCCGGATCGAGCTCGAAGAGCTGATCCGCGAAGCGGGCGGCGAGGGCGGCAGCGGCCTGCGGGTGGAGGTGCTGGGGCCGCTGAAGGTCGCGGTCAACGGCGAGTCGGCGGATCCCGGATCGGAGACCCAGCGGGTGCTACTCGGCCTGCTCGCGCTGTCGCCGAACGCGCCGGTGGCGAGGGATTCGCTGATCGAGGCGGTGTGGGGCGAGCGATCCACGTCCGGGTCGGCGGATCTGCTGCAGTCCCGGGTTTCCCGGCTGCGGCGCCGGTTGCAGGCCGATTCGGACGAGACGCCGGTGCTGGTGGCCGACCGCGGCGGGTACCAGCTCTCGGTCTCGGAGGGCCAGCACGACCTGATGGTGTTCCGGCGGCTGGTCGCCGGGGCGCGCCAGGCCCGGGAAGCCACCGAGGCCCGCGGGCTGTTCGCCGATGCTGTGGCGTTGTGGCGCGGTGAACCGCTGGAAGGGCTCGGCAGCCTGCAGGCGCATCCGCTGATCACCGCCCTGACCAGGGAATACCACGCCGTGCTGGTGGAATACGCCGCCGTCGCCGCGGAGCTGGGGCACCACCAGGAAGTCCTCCCGCACCTGCAGCGGGTCGCCGATGCGGATCCGCTGCACGAAGCGGTGCACGCCGCGCTGATGATCGCCCTCGCCGGCAGCGGCCAGCAGGCCGCCGCGCTCAACGTCTTCGACGCGCTGCGCCGCAGGCTGGCGGGCGAACTCGGCGCCGATCCAGGCCCCGAGCTAAGCGCGGCGTACCAGCGGGTGCTGCGGCAGGAGGTGTCGCGCCCGGAGTTCACGCCGGTCAGCGCACACCGCCAACTCCCGCCGGACATCGGCGAGTTCACCGGTCGGGAAGCCGAACTCCGTGCGCTGCACGAGGAACTGCCGCAGACCGCTGGCTCGGCGGTGAAGATCGTGCTGATCGAAGGCATGGGCGGCGTCGGCAAGACGCGGCTCGCGGTGCACGCCGCGCACCGGCTGCTGGCGACCGGCCGGTTCAGCGACTGCCAGCTGTACGTGGACCTGCGCGGCCACGCCGACCAGCCGCCCGCCGATCCGGCCGCGGTGCTGGCGTCCTTCCTGCGGCTGCTCGGCGTGCCCGACGACCACATCCCGTCCCGGGTGGACGAACGGATGATGCTGTTCCGCGACCGGCTCTACGACAAGAAGGCGTTGGTGCTGCTGGACAACGCGTCCAGCGAGGACCAGGTGACGCCGCTGCTGCCGTCCGGCCCGGAGAACGTGGTGCTGGTGACCAGCCGTTGCACGCTCGCGCTGGACGGGGCGCGGACGATGCCGCTCGACGTCTTCACGCCCGAGGAGGCCGAAGGCATGCTGGCCAAGGCGGTCGGCCGCACCCGGGTCGAGGTGGATCCGGCGGCGGCGCGCAGCCTGGTGGAGCTGTGCGGTCGGCTGCCGCTCGCGGTGGCGCTGGCCGCGCGACGGCTGCAGTCGCGTCGCATGTGGACGGTGTCGGACCTGGCGGCGCGCCTGGAGGAGAGCGACGACCGGCTGCACGAGCTGGTCGCGGGCAACCGCCGGCTCCGGACGGTGTTCGACCTCTCCTACCAGGCGTTGGAGCACGACGAGCGCCGGCTGTTCCGGCTGCTCGGCCTGCACCCGGGCGACGAGTTCACCGCCGACGCGGCGGCCGCGCTGGCCGGGATCACCGCGACCGAGGCCCGCATCCTGCTGGACCGCCTGGTGGACGAGCACCTGGCCAACGTGGTCACCAGGCACCGCTACCGCCTGCACGACCTGCTCGCCGAATACGGCCGGGGCCTGGTGCGGGAAGAGGAACCCGAGGCGGAGCGCTCCGCGGCGATCACCCGGGTGCTGGACTTCTACCTGCACAGCACGGCCTGCGCGACGCGCCTGCTGCAACCGCACCAGCCCGAGGTGCCGCTGGTGGGCAGCGAACCCGAGCACCGCCCGGCCCTGAGCACCCGGGAGGAGGCCAGGAACTGGCTCGACGCCGAGCGCGCCTGCCTGATCGCGGCGGTGCGGTTGGCCGCGGCGCGGGGCTGGCCGACGCACGCCTGGCAGCTCACCCGGTCGCTGCGCGAGTACCTGTACCTCTACGGCTATGGGCACGACCACGACTGGGTGCGCACCCACGAGGCCGCGCTGGCCGCGGCGATCGCCGCGCAGGACGCCGCCGGCGAGGCGATGACCAGGGCGGATCTGGCGGCGACGTACCTGGAGCTGGGTCGCGGGGCGGAAGCGCGCGAACACCTGTACCGGGCGCTGGAGTTCCACCGGCGGACGGGAGACCGTGCGCAGGAGACGAGCACCCTGGAGTCGCTCGGGGTCGTGTGCTTCCGGTTGGGCGAGTTCGACGAGGCGCTGCAGCACCTCCGGGAAGGCGCGTCGCTGTGCGCCGGGCGCGACCCGTACCGCGAGGGAGTGTTGCGCAGCAACCTCGGAAATTCCCTGGCGGCAAAGGGTTTGCTCCACGAGGCGTTGGCGAGCCTGCAAACCGGGCTCGAACTGTCCAGGCAGGCGGGCAACATCGACGGGGAGTCCAGCGCGCTCGCGGACATCGGCGACACGCACCGCCGGCTGGGCGACCACGAAGCGGCGCTGGAATACCTGCACCGAGCGCTGGAGCTGGCCGCGGACCACGGCCTGACGCCGAAGGTCGCCTACGCGAACCACCGCCTGGGCAAGGCATACCGGGAGCTCGGGCGGTACTCGGAAGCGACGGCGAACCTCCAGGCGGCGCGCCAGATAGTGGCGAAGGTCGGGGGCCCGGCGGCGGAGAGCGAGGTGCTGGTCGACCTGGGGGCGGCGCACCGGGACGTCGGCGACTTCGCGAGGGCGGGCGTGCTGATCGACCAGGGCCTGAGCCTGGCCACCGACCGAGGAGAGCGCTACCAGCAAGCCCTGGCCCTGCGAGAGCTGGGAGAGCTGCACCACCGCGCGGGCCGCGAAGACCAGGCGAAGGCCGCCTGGCGCCGAGCGGACGAGGAGACGGCCGCGACCAACGGCCGCGATCGCGTGCCCGAGTCGCCCCTCGCAAGCGCCCGAACCGGCTCGCCTCAGGCCACCGCGTAGTCGCCGAGGGCGGGTTCGAGCAGGTCGAAGGCGCGGGCGGCTTCCCCCGCGACTGCCCCCGCGATCTCGTCGTTGGTGTTCCCGGCCAGCGTGAGCTCCTGGATCCGCTGGAACAGGATGCGGTGCACGGAACCCAGCAGCCCGGCGGCCGTGCGGATGGTGATGTCGGACCGCTGCCCGCCGACGGCGTCGGCGAGGGCCTCGGCCAACGCCTGTTCGCGCTGGTCGTGCAGGCCGCGCAGGCAGGCCGACAGGGTGGGGCTGCCTGCGATCATGCGGGTGAAGTCCGGGCCGGCGAACCCCGCGACCGGATCCTGCGCCGCGACGGTGGCTTCGAAGGCGCGGCGGAGCGACGCCAGCGCGGACTCGCCGGGGCTGCGGGCGGCGACGGTTCGAGCGAGGGCGGCGACGAACTCGTCCTGGTGGTCCAGGACCAGGTCTTCCTTGCGCGCGAAGTAGTTGGTCACGGTCTTCTTCGCGACGCGGGCGGCCGCGGCGATCTCCGCGATGGTCGTCTCCTCGAAGCCCCGCTCGATGAAGAGACGCGTCGCGTGGTCGGAGATCAGCTGTCGCGTCTCCTGCTTCTTGGCTTCCCGAAGGCCCAGCTGAGCGGTGTCCGATCCGGCTTCCATGAGAAAACTTACCTCCGTGGTAAAAATACGTTGACGCCCCATGATGGGCTCGTTATAATGTTACCACCGACGTAAAATAACTGAAGGGAAGTTCTGGATGCGAAAGACCGACCACGTCAAATCCCAGGCGTCCGGCTCGTTCTCGCGAGCCGACCGCGGCACGTGGCGTCAGGCCCGCAACGCGCGCTTCCAGCAGCAGGCGTTCAGTGCGCGGCGGGGTGCTCAGGGACGCGGCGCTCGCTGACGGTCCCGCCGCGCAGCAGTCGAGCTCCGGCTTCAGTCTTGAAGGAAGGTCTTGCCGATCACCGCCGGTACCGCCCCGCTCAACGTCGACGGAAATCAGGGCTCCGATTTCCATTGAAATTGCGGTGAGTTGTCCACAGTCATCGGCGTGTCGGGTGCGACACGCCGATGATCCGCAAGTTCCATTGAAATTGAAGGTTCGATTTCAATGGAACTTGCGGGACCTCAGAGGAGCACCGCTCTGCCAGCCACCACGCTCAGCTTCATCGCCCCGAACGTCGAACCGAGGAGTGCCTTGACAGTCGGTTCCCCCGCCGCTCTGCCTCCTCTCGCCGCACAGGCGGAGCGCCTGATCGAGCTAGGGGTCCACGAGCTCGCGGGAATCTCCGCCGACGATGTGCGTGCCTTCGCCGAGAACCTCGGCGACGAAAGCAGCGGCGCCCTGCTCGCCGTCCACCCGGACCGGGCTCCCGCCTCCGCCATCGCGCCCCTGCTCCGCCACGGCGGCAAGCCCGGCTTCATCGTCACCGACATGCCCGACGTCGACCGCTTCGAGCCCTGCGGCGTCGACCTGCCGGACGCTCCGCTGTACCTCGTCACCGGCCTCGACCGCGGTGACGGCATGGCCAACTGGAGCCCGGAGGAGGCCCTGCCCGCCCTCGGTGAGGAGGGACGTACCCCGCTGCTGCTCACCGAAGGCATCCACTGGGTGCTCCAGCAGCCGGCTGCTCTTGAGCGCAACCACTGCTTCATGACCATCGGTTCCCGGCTGCGCAAGGAGAACGGCGCCTTCGACTCCCGCACGCCGGCCCTGTGGATCAGCAACGGCACGGGGCGGGACGGCCGAGAGCGGCGCAACGCCCCGAAGGTCGGCTGGTGCTGGTGGGCCAACCGCCACACCTGGCTGGGCTTCGCCTCCACTGCGGGCCGCAAGATCTAACCCCCGGCGCCTGCGTGGATCCTGCTACGTGCCCCCAGGTCGCCGAACTGGCGGAACAGCCGCCGGTGAACCATTCCCTGCCGGCGACCTTCACCACCCCGCACCGAGAATCGAGCCGCCCCATGCCTGCTTCCCCCTTCGCCGCCTGGCTTCGCGACCACGCCACCCCGCTCACCCACCTCGACCCCGAGGCGCCGCTGGACGACCTGGAGCCGCTGCGCGATCTGATCGGCACGGCCCGGGTCGTCGCGGTCGGCGAGAACTCCCACTTCATCGACGAGTTCTCCGCCATGCGCCAGCGCACCCTGCGCTTCCTCGTCGAACGCTGCGGATTCACCGTCCTGGCCTTCGAATTCGGCTTCAGCGAAGGCCATGCGCTGGACGCCTGGGCGCAGGGGGAGGGCGCGGACGAGGACCTGTCGGCCCACCTCGCGTCGACCATTCCCTTGGGGGTCGGCGAACCCCTGCGCTGGATGCGCCGGTACAACCGCACCGCCGCCCGGCCGGTGCGCTTCGCCGGGGTCGACACCCCCGCGGCGGGCGGCTCCCTGCTGCCCGCCCTGGCTCCGGTCGCCGACTACCTGCGCGAGATCGACCCCGAAGTCCTCCCCGCGATCCAGGAGGCCATGCGGATCGCTGAGTCGTTCGCCGGCCCCTCCGCGTCCGCAGCCGCACCGAGGTGGACGCGCGTGGCCGCCGCTGAACAGGACGCCCTCAGCGCACTCGTGTCGCGCCTGCTGATCCGCTTCCGCTCCGTCGAACCGATCTACGTCTCCCGCGGCGGCCAGCGGCAGTACGACATCGCGATGCGACGCCTCGAAGTCGCATGCCACGCGGACTACTCGTTCCGCGCGATGGCGGACCTCTTCGCCGGACGCGGCCTGACCGCCGACACCTCGGCCCGGGAGCAGTCCATGGCCGCGTCGCTCCGGTGGCACCTGGAGCAGCTCGGACCTGAATCCCGGGTCGTGCTGGCGGCCCACAACGCCCACATCCTGAAGTCCCCGATCTCCTTCGGCGGACACCTCACGGCGCTGCCGATGGGGCAGCACCTGCACAACGCCTTGGGTGAGGACTACTTCGCCCTCGGCCTGACCAGCACCGCCGGGCACGCCGCGGACATGCGGCCCGACGAGGCGGCGCCGTTCGGGTTCACCGTCGAGAACACGACGCTCGAGCAGCCCGAGCCGGGCAGCATCGAAGCCGCCTTCGCGGACGCCGGCCTCGGCTTCAGCCTTGCCGGCCTCCGCGAGGCCGGCCCGCGGACCCCTGGCGCCACGCAACCCCGACCGCACCCGGCTGCAAAGCGGCTACCTGCACATCCCGGTCCTCGACGCCTTCGACGCCGTCCTCAACACCGGAACCTCCACCGTCGCCACCAATGTCCTCGGGTGAGGGCCGGACCTGGCGGTGGGTCTGACACCGGCGCCCCGGCCCCAGGTGGCCACTTCTCACACGTGCCCGCAGACCATTCCGAAACGACCCCCTAGGCGGAGGGCACCGGGAGCACCGGCGAAGCGTCACTTCGACGATCGGGAGCACTTCGGGCGCCCGCCCGGGGTGAGGATCTGCCGGACTTGGCCCAGCAGATCGCAGGAGTCGTGCCAGTCGCCGTCGACGGCGAGCGCGATCTTCTCCACGCCCGCCTCCTCGTACGCCGCGAGCTGCTCGGCGACCTGCTCCGGAGTCCCGGCGACGACGTAGCCGCGGGCCTCGTCGACCGGAATGCCGAAGGATTTCGCCAGGTTCTCGGCGCAGCGGTCGTGCACGCGGTCATCGGGACGCTGGACCAGGCTGCCTTGGATCGCGATCGCCAGGTGTGGCGCCTGGCGACCGTGCTGCTCGGCGAGCTCGCGCAGCCGCTCGGCGTTCGTCCGGATCTCCTCGGGCGTGTGCAGCTCGGCGAACCAGCCGTCGCCGAAGCGAGCCGCGCGGCGGAGCGCGGCGGGCGCGGAGCCGCCGATCCACAGCGGCGGCACGGCGGCAGCCGGGGCGAGCTGGGCGGTCGCGCCGTGCGGCAGCGCCGTCGGCTCGCCGGCGAGCAGCGACGGCAGGAGCTGCAGGAACTCGTCGGTGCGTCGGCCGCGCGTAGCGGCGTCGAGGCCCACGGCGGCGTAGCCGCTGTCATGGTCGCCGACGCCGATGCCGAGGTGCAGGCGGTCGCCGCCGGTGAGGTGTTGCAGCGTCGCGATCTGTTTGGCGGCGCACACGTGCGGGCGCAGCGCGGGCAGGTAGACGGCGAAACCGATGTCGATGCACTCGGTCACGGCAGCCGCCGTGGCCAGCGCGAGCATTCCGTCGAGCGACGGAACTCCGTTGGCGAGGTGATCGCCGCTCCAGATGGCGTCCAGCTCGGCGTCCACGGCGTGGTAGGCCGCCTCCCGGATCTCTGCCTCCACCGCGCTGGGCAAGAAGATTCCGACTTCCACCGGCATTGTTCGCCCCCGAGGGTCACGGGATCAGTGCTGGTCCCAAGCATCGAACCTCCAGCACGGTAGAGGTCAAGCCGCCGGATGCGGTGTTGACCTCTAGTTATGTCGAACTCGTCGACGATGGCCACAGTGGGGCGACGTACGCCCTGACCGGGCCGGAGGTGGAGAAATAGTCAAGATCTGTGGGTCAAGATTGTTTAGGCGGCGGTGGGTGGGGCGTGGTCGTCGGGGCGTTCGACGAGTTTGCCGCCCTCGAAGCGTGCTCCCGCGCGTACGAGGGCAACGAGTTGGGGCGCGTTGACCGCGCGCCAGCGGGTCTGGGCTGACTCGATGAGTTTGAACGCCACCGCTAGTCCGGCCGCCCGTGAGCCGGGGCCTTTGGTGACTTTGCTGCGGTGCCGCACGGTCGCGAACGTGGATTCGATGGGGTTGGTGGTGCGCAGATGCACCCAGTACTGGGCGGGATAGTCGTAG
>NZ_SMKW01000138.1 GCF_004348985.1 Saccharopolyspora elongata
GGTCGCACGCCGGGTCCGGGTGTGGGTTCGGGGCCGGGGTCGCGGCGTGAGTTGTTGGCGGTGTTGGTTGCTGCTGATCCGGATTTGCGGGTGTATGCGGGGTTGTTGGGGGATCCGGAGGCGTTGCCGGGGAAGTTGCGGGCGTATGCGGGGAAGCCGAAGAAGGATTTGCGGTTGGCTAACGCGGGGATCACGTCGTTCATGTGGTTGAACACGGTTTTGGGTGGCCGGGTTGATCAGTTGGCGTTGACGGGCAAGTACGGGCCGGAAGTGTTGCTGGGTTTGTATGAGTTGCTGCTTCGTCAGCCCCGGCGGGGTGACCGGGCGTCCAGGATCGCGTTGTTGGTGGCCGAGTTGCTGGATGTGCAGCCTGGCCCGGGTTCGTCGAACTCGTGGAATCCGGGGGCCTGGTTTGCTGGTTCGTGGAATCCGGGGGACTGGTTTGGTCGTTCGTGGAATCCGCGGGACTGGTTTGGTCGCTGGGGTGGGAAGGATCTGCCGGCGACTGGCAGTGAGAAGACCGCGCCGCAGAACGTTGACGAGAAGACCGCGCCGGAAAACGTTGAGGAGAAAGAGGAGAAAACCGCGGCGGAGGTCGTTGACGAGAAGACCCGCTCGAACGATCCTGACGACCGGGATGACTCCGACGAGCGGGCCCTGCTCGCCGAGGAGTCCGATGCGGCTTCGATCGTCTCGGCTCTCTCCGATGGGTCCGACCAGACCGATACGACTTCCCCCGCAGAGGTCGAGCGCGACGGTGCGGGCCGGGTGCGGGAGACCCACCTCGAATCCGGCGATCCCATGACACCCGGCAAGTCCCCCGGTACGGGGCGGCCGGTGGATGTCGACGCGATCGAACCGGCGTCCCCGCTGCCGGCAGGGTTGCGACCGGTTTCCGAAGGGGATCTGTCTTCGCCGGCGGCGGGGGAGGGTCTGACGTCACCTGCGGGGGTGCGGGCGCGGAGTCGTCGGATGGGGGAGTTGACGTCGCTGGAGGGCATCGTGGAGGCGGCGGACATTGTTCCGTATCCGCCGGGGATGCCGTCGGAGACCGTGGTGGGAGCGCGGCGTGCGCAGGTTCTACTTCGCCAGGTCAACAGGCTTAGCGATGAGGGAAACAGGCACGATAGTCCGGTTTTTGTGGCGTTGAGCCGTTTGGTGGCCTACGAAGCGGAAAGGGTCGAGGAGGCCGCCGAGGGAGCTAGGAGGGAGCGCCTCAACTGGGAGCTCATGGAGTATGCCCGCGGCCTCAGCATCATCACCGGCACCTTGCGGGAGGGATGGAGGATCCAATCCCGGCTCCCCGGGGCCGGACCAGCACAGCCCTCCGACGCGAATCCCCCCCAAGTGCCCTTCGGTGAGCTGAAGCCGTTGACGCGTCCGGTGGATGGGTGGACGGGGGCCGGTGTCGGCGAGGCGGGGTACATGCAGGGTGGGCCGCTGCCGGATGTGGTGGATGGTCGGCCGTTGTTGGACGCGGCGGAGCTGGCGGGGGTTTCTGAGGAGGGGCGTGCGGCGCTGGACGCTTTCGAGACAGCGACGGGAGCGCCTGCGCGGCCGAGGTCGGCCGATGTTGATGGTCACAGTGTCCTGGCGTTCCTGCGGATTCTGGACTCGTGGGGAGTTGTGGACCGTGCGGTGGTGGTGAGGAAGTGGAGGACGACGTGGAGAGCCAGCATGGGTTGGTCGTCGGATCCGGAAGGTATGCCACCGAGGTTGGTCGAGGAGGGCATCGACGCCTGGTATGTGATGGGCGAGCACGCGCAAGGGGACCCGAGTAGCGCCACGCGGCTGGACGACTTGTGGGACCCGCTGACCGAGGGGCAGCAGGATCGGTTGTGGGAGGTGCCGCCGCATCTGGTAGTGCCGCCGGGTGCCTGGCTGGAGAACAGCGGGGAGTCGGTCGAGTTCTTTGTGCATGTGGTGGACCCGGCTGGTGTCAGGGTGGAGTACGGGCTGGCGGATCCGGGGTTGTGGCGTCGTGGCCGTGAGGTCGAATGGGGCGGATTGTTCGGGGCTTTGGAGGATGAGGGACCTGCGGAGTTGATGAATATGGTCAACCCGGGGGTGCGCCGGAATCATTATCTGGCTCACGCGTTGGGGGTGGATGAGGCCACGGCGCGGGTGTGGCGGATGTGGTCCTACTTGCCCGAAGGGTGGCATGCCGAGGCGTTGCGCCGGGCGTTCATCGGGTCGGTGGTCAGCAAGTACGGCGGGCGAGAGGAGGTCAAGAGCCTGGTCGAGACACTGGTGCCGGGTGGTCCGCGGTACCAGAAGCGGTTGCGTGCTCTGGGGCAGCTCATGATGCGCCTGGCCGATCGCCGCCGTCTGCTGGACAGCTGGGGCGAGGAAGAGCGTGACCCCCGCGACGCGGATGAGTACGGCGAGGAGCTGGAAGAAACGGTGGCCGGGCTCGATGGTGGCCTGGACCGGGAGCCCGACATCCAGGTGGAGGTGCGCGACCTCGGCGGTCCGCCACAGCAGCGTGCCGGTGTGCAAGGCAGGCGGCCCAGTCCGCGGGCGCTGAACGTGCTGCGTGAGTTGGTGCATGCCCTGGACGGTCGTGAGCTTGACTACCTCACACGCTTCTTCGGTGACGACTGGGCGATCGCCCGGGCGATCGCCCAGTCGATCGGCGTTTCTACGGAAAACGTGCGCAAGCGGCGTCGCGGCCGTCCCGGCGATCGTGCGGTGCTGCTCGGGATCGTGTTCGACACGATTGTCGCGGCGTTCGGCGGGCCGGAAAGGGCGGTCGCGCTGGCTAACCAATTGCGGGAGCTGCACCCCCTGCGGGGCGAGCAGATGGCCTCGGAGGGGGAATTGGGGCCGGTGACCCCGGAACTCGCGAGTGCTGTGTTCAGTTTGCCGATCGTGCAGGATTCGGGGGCGTTGACCCTGGGCGACGTGGTAGCCTCCGTCGCCGGAGTCCCGGATGAGGAATTGGTGCGCCACCTCGGTTGGGCCCGAGCGGCCGCGGTGGCCCGAGTTGACGAGTCCACGGCTCAGGCGTGGCTGGACGGCAGTAGCGAGCCCGACGATTTCTCTATGCAGGAGATGCGCGAGGCTGCCCGGCTCTCGAGCTCGGAGCTGGTGCGTTACCTCGGCCCGGGCCGGGCAATCGAGGTGACCGACGCCGCCGAGGGGCATGTAGACGAGTCGTATGTATGGCAGTGGCTGGCGGGCGTCTCCGAACCCAACGCGGAGCAAGCAGCGAAGCTGCGTCAGGCTGTTCTGCGGGCTATCAAGGACGGGCTCATCCCGCCAGCGCCGTTCAGGCTGGTGTGGAGCGAGAACTGGATACGGGAGGCTGAGCGCCGTCTTGCGTGGGCCAATGCCACGAAGGGGGGCGAGTTCCCGTCCGACGCATTGTCACAGTGGACTGCGGTGAACGACCCCAAACCGCCTCTGCGGCCCGAATCGCGAGAGGTCATCGATGGACTCGGGAAGTCGCTGAAGGCTTCGGTCAACTACATCGTTGTTCAGGTACTGCTCGGCAATGAGGATGCGAAGGCCATGGTGGAGGGCTCGGGCATCGTGATTCCTGACCCGGGTCCTGAGGCGGCCACGGCGTTGCTGGAGCAGATCGCCGACAACCTCCGCGCCGCGAAGGGCATGCTGCACTCTGGCGTGTTGCGGCGGGTTGTGGGAGGTGCGGCGAGTAAGCAGTTCCAGGACGCAACCGGGGGTGTTGTCCCGCAGCTTCGGCTGACCCGTGGCCCCGCCGCCGTGCGGCGGTTCATGAGGCAGGCGGTGGGAGACGACGTTCATTTCCTCGTGTTGAGAGTGCCGCCGGAGGGCTCCCAGGATGCCCCGCAGGCAATGTATGTGAAGGGTAACAACGCGAGTGCGTTCCTGGCGTCCGGTGATTTCTTTAAAAACAGGAAGGCGCACTATTTCCTGGACGCGGTCCAGGGTGATGACAGAAGGATCGATCCCGAGTCGACGTTGCCGTCGGGCGTGATGGCGGACGCGGGCGATGACTTGGCTTGGTGGGCTCAGCATGGCCGACTGCGCGCCTTCGCGGGCGACAGCGACGGCGATGCTTCCGCAGTGCCCGCTTCGCGGGGGGAGGGTTCGCAGCCGACGGCAGCCGATACCGCGCAGGTGGCGTGGCTGGATAGCCCGTCGCGATTGGCGGAGTTGCTTGATTTGCCGGAGTCCGAGCGGCTGGACCGGCTCGGCAACCTCGCCGGGATCGCGGAGGTGGCCGAGCTGGCGGGCCGAATGGAGCAGCATCTGACAGCGATGCCGCCGGGATTCGATCAGGGCGGTGAGTATGCACGGAACGTCGAAGCTGCGAAACGCATGGTACGGCAGGGAGCCTGGACCTCAACGGATTTGCAGAGAGTCAAGAAGAGGTTGCCCGGGATGCGGGCGGTCGAGGAGAAATGGCGCGGCCTGGCGCGCCCGTGGCGTCGTGCTGCTGCGGAGCGGGAACTGCGATTGTGGAGTGATCAGGCTAATGCGGGGTTGGAGGAATTGTCTGGCCAGGCAAGGGAAGACTTGCGGGGCCACGCACGCGAAAAATTGAGGGCGCCATTAAATGGCTCGTCGCAGGCTGTCAGCGTGATGGCCTATCACATGATGCGTGGCGTCGGGGACGGTGAGATCGCGCGGGTACGGGACACGCTGGCCCGTATTTGGGTGGACTTGATGGCTGTGAGTGCGGGCGCCGGGCCCGATCCGGGGAAGGGCCCGGGTGCGGGGCGAGAATCGGTCGAAGATGCGGGCGCGGTGCCCGCGCTGCCTGGGGATGTGCGGTCGCAGCCCACTGGGGATGCGTCGGGTGATCCGGCGACCGACGACACCGTGAGTGACCCCGATGAGGCGGAACTGCAGCAGATGCGGGATCGGCTTTCCAGGTTGAGGGGCGACGACGAGGTGCCGTCTGCGAGCCGAAGGCCTGACGGTGGTGTTGTCTCGGCGCAGGATGGTGTCGCTGCCTCCGTGACGGACAGACCGCAGGACGAAGGTGCAGCCGTCGAGCGGACCGTGCCGTCTCGTACGGTGCCCGCTGACGTTTCCTTGCCGCCGGGCCAGACCGGGCTGAGTCCTAACTGGGTGCACCTGCGCACGGAGTCGGCGCGGTTCCGCACGGAGCCGCGGCCCGACCTGGCATCGCTGCGGAATTCCGACCACATCGGGAAAGTGGCCCGGACGCGCAGCAACATCACGGCGGCTGATGACCAACTCACCCAGATCTACAACATGGTGGATGCGCCCGCGCCGGACGCGCCTCCCACCACCGTCACGGCCGCCGACTCCGCCGAGACCGACGCGCTGCTCAAGACGGCGACCGACGAGACCACCTCGGCCGCGGCGAGTGTCGAGCGTGCTCGGCAGCAAGCCGAGAAGTTGACGGCGGCGCAGCAAGACCTGACGGCGGCCAGGCAGCGGCAGGACGAATTGCGCGCGGAACTCGATGCGGCTCGGCAGAACTTGATTCAGAAACGGAGCGGATTTTTAAGGGCGTCCCGCGAGCGGGCGCAGCTACTGCGAAACCAGCACGAGGACCAGGGACCTGAGCGGGATGCGCTGTTTGCCCAGCGCGCCGACGCGGAGGCGCGCGTGGAGACCGCTGCCGCAGAGTTCACCGCTGTGCGGGAGCGGATTGAGCAACTGACTGCGGCGGATCAAGAAGCGAGCGAACGCACCGCCGAGGCAATGGCCCGGGCCGAAAACGAGCGTGGCGCCACTGCGGAAGCGGCCAAGACCGCCACCAAGGCCGTGACCCAAGCTCGTATCGCGGCAGACCGCGCCGACGTGACGGTCCGGCAGGTCGACCTGCCGCCCTACGCCGCCGACGGTGCGATGGGCAGCGGCAAGATCTGGCAGACCGGCAATATCGACCCCGAGGACATTCTCACCGCCCTACCGGAAGATTTGTGGGAACCCGCCCGAGCCGCGATCGAGGAGCTGTTCTCCGACGCCAAGCTCACGCGAACCCTGCGGCGTCTGGCCGACGAAGGCATCCGGATCGAGGTCGGCTCCCGCGAGCTGCACCTGAAGTTCGAACGCACCGCGTCGACGCCCGTGCGCCTGCCGCAGGCCGACGGGGTCCTCGAGTATGGCATTCGCTACGCCGACGCGGGCCTGGCTGTCGGGCAGGAACAGAGCCCCCAGTTCGGCATGCTCGCTGTCGTGCCCAACATGGTGGGCGCGGCGGCCAAGGGCGCGGCTCGCAACGTAGTCTTCAACCCCTCCGTGCGGCCCTCAATGGGGAAGAGCGAGCAGCGCAGCCTCGTATCGGCAATGGAATTTTCGCGCGGGCTGAGCACCCGGGTTCCCGAGCGTAATTTCGTCGTCGACGGTCGGTTCGTCATCGACGTGCGGGAAGGAGAGAACCCGCCGGAGACGTACCGGACCGACGAGATCACCGATGTGGCACTGATCCGCTATGACGGGGAGGATGTGCCACCCGCCACCACCAAGCCCGGCCCGGACGATCCAGTGCTGCCCCTTCCGGCCTCAGCCCTGCACGAGGTGTTCGCCGTGCCACAAGCGGCCGACATGCGGCGCATTCGCCAGCAGGTTCTCGCCAAGTTGCCACTGTCGGAAGTAGGCGTCGGTGTCCGTGATTCGGTGTCGCGGGAGTTGGCCGAAGACAAGTCGATCGTGAAGTTCGAGGAGATCACCGGTGGTGGTTACCGGCCAAGCCCGTTGCGGTTGCCGGGCGCGAAGCTGAACACGCTGTCACTGGAGGTGTCCGCGGAGCTGCGCTCGGTGCGGCGGGTTGACAGCCGCGTCGTTCCGGCCGTGAATTTGCGGCAGGATGCCGGTAGCGACACGAAATTTGACACCAGCGAGGCGCAGTCTGCGAACACTGAAGCCTCGGTGGCGGTGGGGCCTGGATTCGTCGCCGATGTCGACAAGAAACGACGCGGCCTCGGCTCCTACACCACGATCACACCCTTCACGGTGTCCGGTTCGGCGGGATCGGGCGAGTCGCTGACGCAGGTTCTGGGCATCAGCACCGGGAAGAAGAGCGTGACCAGCATCGAGGGCGATGCCGTCCTGGTGGAGGCGACGCTGGATGTGCGGGTTGAGCGGTACTCCACGGATCCGACGCTGGAAGGCTCGGATACCGGTGCGGAGAAAGTGTTCCTGTGGATGCCCGCCGACGACTTCGCCCGGCTCGAAGAGATTTCCGCGGCACACTCCGCCCGGCAGATCGCTGAGGAGCAATACGCGCCGCACGAAAGCCCGACGGTGCCGGATGGACTACGGCGGCGCCAGAACTTCCATGACCTGGTCGAAAGAGTACGTCCGGACCTTCCCCGAACGCTGGTCGAAACCTCGGACGGAAGAGTTGACGCCCGGCTGGAGAACGAAACCGCCGAGCAACTCGTACTTTCGATCCTGGCCGACTACAGCAAGCGTCCGGAGATCACGATTCCCGCGGGCGAGCCCCGGCAGCCCGACATGCTCGCGGCCGGCAAGAGCACCGGTGGCGGTGTGGTGGACCGAGCGCCGGGAATCGAACGGGTGCTTCCGGAAGTGCGCCGATTGCTGCGCGAGTCGGCGGGGAACGAGCTCGCGTCGCTGAGCCACGACCAGCGGGCGCTCGTCGAGACGCAGTTGTCCTCGGTTTTCAGCGCGTCCGCGCTCTTCGGCTTGTTCAGCGGAGAGGTGCGCAGCGCCACCAAGACGATCCGGGTCGGTGATCAGCTGGTGACGATCAAGGTCAGACCGGAACTGGGTGCGCTGATCGGCACCGGCAAGGTCGAGAAGGCCACCGTGGACTTCACCGCGAAGAACGCGATCCGCGGCGAGATCAAGGCGAAAGCCGGCACGCAGCAGCGGATCGGTGTCGAGTCGGGGGCAGCGATCGGCACCAAGCGCAAGGATTTCTGGCGCAACATAGGCTTCCTCTTCGGCGCGTCAGCCCAGTTCTCACACGGGTACAGCAGCACCGCCGCGCAGAGTTACAAGGTCAACCGACGCGCGAAGTACAAAGGGCCCGCGATCACCTTCGACCGGCAGGTGACCTGGTCGATCTCCGTTTCGACGAAAGCCGCCACCCCGGAGACCGAGCAGCCGGAGTCGCAGACCGAGCAGACCGAGCTGGCTGAGGCACAGAACGTGCAGCCGGACCCGTGGTACCGCTGGCTAGGCATGTTCCGCGCGCAGGCAAACCGGTCTGATGCGCCGAACAACGGCGACATCGAGCTCACCACTCTGTCCGACAGGTCCTCGACATCCGACAGTGACTCGGACAGTGTCCGGAGTTCCGGCGGTGCCTCGACGTCCAGCAGCGCCACGACGACCGGCAGTTCCACCATCGATGGCTGGGCGCGCGTGCTGGTTCCGGAGCCACTGGCACCCACCACTGCGCAAGGTGATCTGACGAACCTCGGTACGGTCATCCGAGACTTCGACTACGCCGACCAGGACGACAACCCGTTCCAGGTTAAGGTCGAATTCCTCATGCCACAGGGCGTGGCAACACCGTCCACGGTGCTCAGTGAGCCCATCGAACACATCCTGCACAACCTTGCGGGCTCGAAACAACACGACGCAACACCGGACCCAGAGGACCCGCTAGCAGCGCCCCTCGACCAGCTGCTGGCACCCGGCGGGCTGCCCATCACCGGCGGCCGGGTGCGGCTGCGGCTGTTCGACGCCCATCCGATCGACACCGTTTCGGACAAGCTCAGTCTGGAAGGGGTCGCCGAGGGCGGGCTGAAGCTCGACGGTCAGGAAACGAGAGGGATGGGCGGCGAGGGACGTTTCCGCGTCCCCACGCTGATGCAGTTCGGGAGCAAATCCGGCAAACGAGCCCACCTGGCCCCGTCGTTCACCGGCCGAGGAACCTTCAGTCAAGACAAAGGAACCACCTACGGTCTTGGCACCTCACGCCGACGGACCGGCAAGACACGCGGAGCGACCCACCTTTACCGAGCGCATGCCGTGTTCGAGATCACCAGCTACGGGGAATCGGACGCGGCCGCGGAAACCGAGCAGATCGCGGTCAACGGCGGCGTCGAATTCCTGCTCGCGGACGCCGTCGCACAGCGACTGCACACCAACCCGGCTCGGGAACCGGAAGCGGAAGGACAGCCACCGCAGACCCGCCACCTCGACCTGCCCGCCGGGGTGGCGGCGAAGCCGAAACCGGCGACCGAGGTGCGCTATCCTCCGGAGTTCGTACTTTCCGGCGCTGCGCTCGGCCCGACCATCGTCACCGAGATCTCCAATGCGCACGAGGTCGCCCCGCTGATCAAGAGCATGATCTCCGACCATGCTCCCGGTTTCGGTACGGGTCCCTGGCTGGAGGTGCCGACCGGGATCGGCGGGTCCGTGGAAACACTGGCGTCGTCGACCGCACTGGGTGCTCGGTTCGGCCAGGGGACGACATCCGGGACGTCGTTGCTGGCCGCCCGGCCGTATCTGGGCGGCACCGAGACGATCGAGTTCGTCGTTCGCGCACGGTACGCGCCGGACGCTCAGGCCACGCCGAACACGGAGATCAAATCCGACACTTTCTTCCAGAACACCGAGAAACGGGCGCAAACCGAATCCCGGTCGCGCGGCGGCGGCCTTATCGGAAGTGTTCTCGTAGCCCGCAGCTTCAACGGCAAACTGCGCCGGGCGGGCGCGCACCCGGACGCGGGCTACGGCAAGGAATGGTCACGGAGCCAACGCAACACCGACAGCGATGCGTTCAAGCGGCGGGTGACAGCGGAGGACGAGACCTCCTACTCCTACACCTGGCCGACCTGGTTCCAGGTCGAGATGTATCGGTCGTGGACTCCGAACGCGGTGCTGAACAACCTGCTGCTGACCGCACCGAGGCGGGGTGTCGAAATGTGGTCGGCGATGCAGGACGACACCCGCACACCGGAGCAACGGCGGTTCACCAGCGATGGCACGGCCCTGTTCACCATCCCCGGGGGCCTGACCACGACCACGCCGCCGGCGCCGCGCCCGGTGCGGATCAGCGGCCGGCCCGTGCCCGTCGGAGGCGCGGTGGAATTGGGATCGCTACCGCAGGATCTGCGTGGGGTGGACGTGATCCCGCTGGCACTGCCCGGAAGCGAGCGACTGTTCCCGTGGCTGGCTGCGGTGCTGGCGCATACAACGCAGCAGCCGACCGACGACGCCGATCCGGCGAGTTCGGAATCGTCGATGCGGGCCCCCGCCGGCAGCGGCTGGGTCCGCCCGGCCACCCTGCCGGCGCAACTGCTGTGGCAGCTCGGCGGAGAAGAAGGCTTGACCGCGATGACGCAGGAACTGCTGGACGGCCCGGTGCCCTTCCCCGCCATGGTCGAGACCGGGATGGTCTGGGACGACAAGCACGGTCTCGCGGTGCGCCTGCGGTTCGCCGAGGTCGAGTACGTCAACTCCTTCACCGCGACCGGGGAGCTGACCCACGAGCAGAAAACCGAGCAGGAAGTCACCCAAACGGACACCAGCAACAGCAGCGCGACTTTGCCCGGTCTGGCCATGGTGCAGGGCAGCGATTCCAAGGCAAAGAGCGGTAAATCCGGCAACCTGGCCGGGGACATGCTCCTTCCCGGCGAGAGCAGCACACTCGACCCGTCGGGCGGGGTGTCGGGCAGCAGGTCGAAGCCGCGCGTCCAGGTTTCCACCCGCGGCAATGCCCGAGAGCTCACCGCCGAGAAGGAGGGCACCTACCACGTCTACCGGGCGGGCAAGGCGATCTACACGCTCACCGATCAGACCGAGCACCGCACTCTTTTTGGCGCCCTGCCGGGAAAACCAGCCGAAGTCGAGGTGACCATCGACAACGGCGGGTACTTCGCCGTGGAGTCCGTCCAGGCAGCGGCGAACAACCTGCCCGGACCGCCGCCTGAGCCGTCCCCGCCGGCCAGCGCGCCGGACCCGGCACCGGCCGCGCTGCTGGACGTCTGGACACCCAACGCCGACGACCAGGACGCGGCGGCGCTGCTGCCCAAGGTCGGCGGCCACCTGGTGGTCGCGCTCCCCGCATCCGGTGACAACCTCACGGTGCCCGAGCTGGCCGCGCGAATCGAGCAGCTACCTGGCTGGGCCAGGCGGCCGATCGTGCTGGTGGGAACTGACGGATCGTTCGACCTGGCCGGTGCGGCCCAGCTGCGCGACATCCTCGGTGTCGACGTGATCGCGGCCGACCAGGAGGTGTGGCATGCCGCTGATGGCCGAGTTGTCACCGGTGATTTGTCGTTCGTTCGCAGCGGGTTGCCGACGTGGAGCGAATGGGCCGAAGCACGACTCGGCGGCGAGGTCCGGTCCGCGACAGCAGGGCACTGGTACCTGTTGTCGGCCGCGGGCGGCATGCGGCAGCTTCCTGGTACGGATCTTGTTTCAGCGATGGCAAGTTCCGGCTCTTCGGTGCAGGCGGGGACCGCGCCAAGATTCGACTTCCGTTGGGGTGTGCGCAGCGCGCCGGTGAGTCTTCCGATCCATGGGGCGACCGAAACCGCCGAATACAGCGGATGGACCCGGTCGCCACATCACGCCGCCGCTGTCCCCGAAGGCAGTCGGCCGCTGCTGGTGCTCGGGCACGACGGCACGGTCATCCCCAATGCCGAGGTCACCGAGCTGCGAAGTACCGGCGCGGATGTGTTGGCACGGGTAAACCGAGGCCGGGGGCCGAAGTGGATGCTGCACCGGGCGGACGGAAGCCGGCCGCGGCCAGTCGAGCCGCCCACCGAACTGACCCGTTCACCACGACCGGAACCGCTGCTGTTCCGGGGGCCCGGCGATTCCATCGAGACGATCGAGCAGGCCGCGGAGTCGGCACCCGATTTGCCGGACGACACCCAGATCGTCGGTGTGCACGTGACGCCCGACGGGCGGGCGGTGTTGCCCGACGGCCGGAAGGTGACGCCCGAAGCCTTCGCCGACGACGTGCGAAAAGACCGGCGTTTCGTCCCGGGACCGGCAGTTGCGTTGCTGGGGGCCGGCGCGCATCGGCGACTAGGGCCGGGCGAATGGACGTTCGCGGAGCGCTTCGCCCGCGCGCTGCAAATGCGAGTGTGGACAGCGAGGGTCGATGTGGTTCAAACCGAAGACCGGCTTGTTCATGCTACGAAGGTCTCGGTTGCCGAGGACGGCAAGTTGTTGCCGAAGTTCGTCGACGGGCTGGGCACCGGGCACTGGTACTTGCTGGGTTCCGAGGGCCAACAGCTGTGGAGGTCAGGGCCGGAATTGCGTGCCGCGGTGAACGGCTCGGCGCCGCCGCGTTACGTCAACGGAGCACCGCCCGCGGTGATCAGGTGGACGGGTCGGCAGAGCGGGCCGGCGCGAGAGTTGAGACTACAGAGATCGGGATTTGGCAGCCGAGCAGTATCTTCGGAAACATCAGCACCGGATGACGAGTGAAGCATGACCGGGCGGACCGCCGAGTTCTGGTACCGACAACGTGCCGAGGAGAAGGAAAGTGACCACACCTGACCAGAAAGCGGACGTCAAGGCCGCCATGCACGAAGTACTTTTACGGCAGGCCGGATTCGCACCGGACGAGTTGGTCACGCAGGCTCGTGCCTGGCTCGCGGACGACCGGCTCGACGAGGTTGCCCGCGCGGTGGCATCCACCGCCACGCGGTACGTCCTGCCGCTCACCGAAGGGGATTTGGGCGTGCTCGCGACCGTCTTCGAGACGGAGGGTGCATCGCTGGACGTCCTGCAAGGCATCGAACCCGTGATCGACGATCCGCCGCTGGTGTGGCAGTTCAGCGCCGAGCCACCGGATTCCGTTGGCTCCAACGACGATTCCGTCGTGGCAGCACTGATCGAAGTCCTCAGTGGAGAGCCGGCCGCGCACGGAATGTGGCGTGCGTGGCGAATGTCCCCGGATGGCGCGCCGTACCCGCCGCCGCGAGCGGTCTACGTCGTCGAAGCCGACGATGACGACCTGCCCGCGCTCACCGCTCGCCTGCAGCAAGCGCTCATCGCCGCCGGTGAAGCGGCTCCGCAGGTCGAGGTCACCGCGGTTGTCGGCCCGGTGCCCACGTACCAGCGCGCGGCCCGCGCTTACGGCGCGCTCCTGTGGGCTGCTACCGAGACGCCGGAAATCACGGTGGCGCGGGTTTTCGACGCGATGGACCCGATTTCCGGCCCGAGCTTCGCCCCGGACCACCCCCGGATGGACAACGAGGCTGAACGCGGCCAGATCCTCGACTACCTACGCGCCGGCGCTGCCCTAATGATCACGACGGCCACCCTGGACGACGTCGTCGACCCCTCCCGCGGCGCGGTCGTCCCAATGAGCCTCCGCACCGACGGCACCTGGATCTGGCCGGACACCATCGCGTACTACCTGGAACACCACCACCTGGCCCCGGACCCGGACCTATTGGCGCACATCCGCGACGCCGGCCTACTCCCCCCGGAGCTGGACGCGGTAGCGATACATCGAGCAATGGACGTCCTACGCCGACCCCCGGAGGCGGAACCAGTCTGGACCCGCTGATCGGGATCAGATGAGGTGAAGGACTCCGGTAAAGTCTGTTCGCCGCCCAGTGAAGACGGGCACGGCCATTGTGGATCAGGTGATTGTCAGGACAGCTGATCGCAACGGGTGGCGTCGGGATCGTTCGCCGCTCCTGCTTCCCAGCGCACCTTGGAGACCGTCATCCCGAACGAACCGTCGGTGTACACCAGCCACGGAGTGTTGATAGCCGTCGGATCCCATTGCTCGGCCCGGTTCTCGACGAAGCAGCGCAGCGGCAGCTTGACTGTCACCGGCGTCCCGGCAGGCAGCCGCTTGAACAGGTTCGTGGCGGTGACCTTTGCGCGACACGGGGAGGTGCAGTGCACCTCCATCGACACGGTGCTCGACGGCGGTCTGTGCAGTGTCGCGTCGAAGACGATCGCACCGTTGTTGTCGAAGTAGCGTGAGAGGTCTTGGTTGCCGCCTGATCCTGGCTGGCTTTGGAAGTAGACCTGGCCGCTGCCTCCGCCGGACCAATTCATCTTGAGTCCGCCCATGCCGTCTAGCCGCACCGTGACCGGGCCTTCCTTGGTATGGGCCCCGTTCGTCCAGAATTCGGTGCCGGTCCGGCCCTGCTCGGACCCGATGAGTCCGACCCACGGCTTCGCCGCCGTGCCGTCGAACACCGGCAACGGCTCACCGGGCTGCGTGCTCCCGGCGATGGGTTCGGGGTCATGCGTTTCGGCGTTGCTGGCGGTGACGTAGGTGGTGATGGCTGCGATGACGGTGATGGCGGTGATGGCGGCGGCGAGGGGGATGAGCCATTTTTTGCGGGTTTTTTCCGGTGGTGTGGTGCTGGGTAGTGCTGGCGGGAACGTTCTGATGGTGGGTGGTGTGGCCGTTGTGGTGATGATTTCGGTTGGGGTTACGGGGATGATTTCGGTTGGGGTTATGGGGTTGTTGCTGGGTTGGGGTTTGGCGGTGCGCGTTGTGGTGGTGGCGGCGCCGAGGGCGACGGTGTGTTTGGGGTGGAGGGCTGCGCGAATGGGCTTGTTGAATTCGTGGCTGAGGGTTTGGTGGATGAGGGGGATTCGGGAGGAACCGCCGGCGAGGAGGATGGCGGAGACGTCGTCGGCGTGGATGCCGGCTGAGGTGATGGTGCGGTGAAGCGCCTCGGTGGTGAGTTGCAGCGAGGGGCGGATCATGTTGTTGAGGTCCTGGCGGGAGACATAGACCTCGTGGTTTCCGGTGGGGAGGGGGATGGTGAGGGTGAGGTCGGGTTCGGCGGAGAGTTGTTCTTTGGCGTGGGTGGTGAGGGTGTGGATGGTGGCGAGGGCGGTGGCGTGGGTG
>NZ_SMKW01000139.1 GCF_004348985.1 Saccharopolyspora elongata
TACGCTGAGCATCGGGACGTACCTTCCCAGCCAGCGTTGCAGCGCTGGCCATGCTTGGAACCTTGCATCCGATCACTGGGAAGGTACGCCCCTTCCCAGCCGATCCACAGGTCTCAAGCATTCCTCCTCCGGACAAGGTGACGGTCTCGAAGAAATCGCATGCCAGCAGGGCCTCGGCCTGGGAGCGCAGGAAGTCCGCCCAAGTACTCGAGCTCCGTTGGGGTACCGGGTCGATCCCGGCCTCCTTCAGGATCTCCCATACGGTGGAGGCAGCCACCTTGACCCCAAGGACCAGCAGTTCACCGTGGAGCCGCCTATATCCCCAGTGGGGGTTCTCCCGGGCTAGGCGCAATACGAGGACGCGGATGGAGTGCACGGTCCGCGGTCGTCCCACGTGCTTGGGCCGGGAGGTGACGACGTGGCGACGTGCGAGCAGGTCGCGGTGCCAGCGCAACACCGTGTCCGGGCGCACCAGCAGCCGCAGCCTGCGCAGGACGTCTCGTGGTAGCCGGTTCAGCAACGCTGCCAGGAACGCCCGGTCACTCGGGCTGAACCACACTCTTTTCTTGCCGAGCTGGCGTTCCAGCACCGTGATCTGATGGCGGAGGGCGAGTACTTCGGCGTCCTTGTCCAGATTGCTCATCGGTAGCAGGCGCAGCAGGGCGAACGCGTTAGCGACACCGAGGTAGGCCAATCGCAGCAGCACGATCAATCATCATTCCGCGTTGATCTGCAGCCGCGCGAGGGCGCCACTCGAGCGACCACCCTCGACATTCGGTACACCCCGCACGCCAGCTCCCACCAGCACGGATGAGTTTTCGGCAAGCGCAGCCCCCGTCCCGACGACGCTGGGCAGGATGGGAGGTGGGGAGTGGCACGCGGTTTTCGATCAAGCGCCCGCGCCCACCGCAGTGTTCGACGCGCAGGGCCGCTGCCGATACGTCAACCCGGCGTTCTGCACTCTCCTGGGCCACGATGCCCGAGACTTTCTGCAGCCGAGCCCACACGACACCTCCGGTCCAGGCAACGCTTTCCCTCGAACCGCCATCGTCGCCGACGCCCTCGCACGCGGACACGCTATAGCCGAGACCCAGCACCACAAGCCCGACGGCCAGACCATCTGGCTGCGGCTGTCGGGTTCGGCCATCAACGACACCGCCGGCGGTGCTTGCCACATCCTGGTGCAGGCCGAGGACATCACCACCCACCGAAGCCGCGAAACCCTGTGGGAGCGGTGTTTCGCCACTGCGCCGATCGGGATGGCCCTGCTGGACCTGCAGGGACAGTGGACCACGGTGAACGACGCGTTGTGCGACCTGCTGGGCTACCGCCGCAACGAGCTGCTCGCGATGAACTTTTCCGACCTGACCTACCCCGGCGATCACGACCAGGGAAACACCGCGCTCGCTGAACTGTGCGAGGGCCGCGCCAAGACCGTCAGCGTCGAAAAACGCTACCGGCACAAGGACGGGCACCCGATCATGGTCTTGATCCGGTCCAGTGCGATCACCGGCCCCGACGGCATGCCCTCCTTCCTCGTCAGCCATTACGAGGCGATCGGCAACGGACGCATGACCGATACCCAACTGGCCCACCTCGCCTTGCACGACCCGCTGACCGGACTGGCCAATCGCGCCCTACTCACCGATCGCCTCCACCACAACCTCGCCGCACTCGCCGGTGGCAGCGGTGTTCTCGCCGTGCTCCTCGCCGATCTCGACGGGCTCAAACAAGTCAACGATCAATACGGCCACCTCGTCGGCGACCATCTCCTGATCGCAGCCGCCCACGCACTGCTGGCCGGCGTGGAACCCGGCGCCACGGTGGCGCGGCTCGGCGGCGACGAATTCGTCGTCCTCGGCCTCGTCAACGACATCCGCGCAGCCGAAGCATTACAGGACCGCATCGGACAACTCCTCAACACCCAGATCACCGCAGCCGGACATCAGCTCAATCTGAAGGCCAGCGTAGGTATCGCCATGACCCAAGACCCCACCACTCCACCCCAAGAACTCCTCCACGCAGCCGATCAAGACATGTACACGCGCAAGAAAACCCGGAACAAGTAACACACGATTTGAAAATCACTGGCCAAGCTAGACATCATCAACCTTTGGCAATCCTGCCGATGACCCCAAACCGTGCGTGGCACGGCCGTCTGGCGCTGATCATGGAAAACACGGAGAGTAAAACAGGACTCGTACGCTGTGCACGGACGCGCCCTGGCGTCGATCAGGCAAACGTAGCCTGACGCAGCACTAGGTGTACTGGGGCGTGTCTGGCCACGAGATCTCCGGAAAGATCATCGTCTTGGTCGATGACTGATCTACCGGAGACCTTCACCTATCTGATCAACGACACGCCATCAGTACAGCCATCCCCAACATCAACAGGCCAGCACTTCGATACACGCCCTAGCGGAGTAGGTCCGGCCGGACTCTGGTTATCTCCTGGGCCAGCTGCCGGACCGTGGTGGTGTCCGGCAGTCTCAGTTCCACTTCCGGATCGGCAGTGGGCAGGCGTTGCAACAGCGCGCTGTGGCGGGTGACGAAGCGACGGTCCACGGGGGTGAACACTAGGGCCGACAGCACCGCCCTCGAGTTCGGGTCGTCCTTGACCGGCGGGCGCGGTTCCTGGCCGCGCACGGCACGCAGCTCGTCCCACGCGATCAGGTCAGATTTGCGCCCGGCCCGCCACCACAGTCCACGTTCATCGACGGCGAAGCGATGCGTGCGGGGGACGGAGCCGACCATCACCAGCAGGCCGCCCAGCGCGAGCGCGCCGAACAGGAACGACACAAGGGCCGGAGAAAGATCGGCTTTCGACGTCCCCGACGGGTTCCCGATGTCAGGGAAGACGAAGGCCATCCCGAAGAAAACGAACATGGCTAGCCCGCCGATGAACATCGCCCGGCCGGATCGATACTCGACTACGGACGTCCCAGGATCGGGTGACCATGTTTGTACGGACACGGCAGGCAGCGTAGCTGAAGACGGGAACCGGCAGATACATCATCTGGCGAAACCGTCACGCTGACGATCAACGACTACGAGCCGTAGTCGACAGGGCGAACGTTGCCTGATGCGGCACTAGTGGGTGCACCGACGCAGGCGAGTCGATGTTGACCACGACCTCACCGGTCGGGTACGTCCTGAACGAGACCTCGATGTTCACCAGATTCCGTCGAGATCAGGGTCAGGTGCCCAGGTGACGCAGGTCGGCCGTTGCCTGGTGCGGGCGAACTCGCGCAGTGCCTCCTGAACCCGCGCGATGGGAACCTCTGCACCAGGCGACATCACCATCAAATGGCCGTCCACAGTGAAGTAGTCGACGTGCTCGGTATTCGTGCCCTCGGCGGGCACGAGGCCGGACGTGGCGTCGGACCACATGAGCGCTCCGGTCGTGCCGCGCACACCGAGGGTCAAAGTGGGTGCGGCCACGTCGGGCTCGTGCTTAATAAACCAGGTCAGGCCAACCCCGGGTTTGCGACGCCGTTGATCGCGCTCGGCGAGGCCGCGGATGATCTCCTCGATGTCCATGCCAGGGGAGAGCAGCACTTGTCCGTTGTTGAGCACGTCGGCCCCCGAATCGCTCATTAGGCTTGCCCCCTGTAGGTCTTGGAGAACGGCCTGCTGGCCTGGGTGGTGCCGTGAACAGTCAACGTGTACCCCTTCGGCAGGAATCGTTCAATCGCTTGATCACACCCTGGCGGCTGCGCTGGCTGCGAACCACACGGGACATGGTTGATCACCAGCTCGCAGTGCTGCTTGCCGGTCTGCGTCATCATCGCGGCTACCTTCATCTCGACGTGGCTGCTGACGAACCTCGCAAGATGAGGTGGGAGCCCCACCTCACGAGCCCGCGCCAGAATCGACCGTGTCCAGGTCTGATCGCGACCCGAGACGAACTTGTCGGTCACCGAGCCATCGACGAAGCCGACCGTCTTTTCCCCGGCTTCTCCCTCCCGGACACGACGAGGTAAGACATCGACCACCGCCCCGGCCTCCGGCGGGCACTGAGACCCGTCCTTCGCTGTGACGTGCCGTGCCCGGCCACCGGCAGCCCCTGCGCTGGTAGCTGGAGCGCTGGGCTCCGCTGCACCAATGATCTTGAGATAGTCCGCACAGGCGTCACGCACCTTCCGGCAGATCTGCCATGCCCGGTCGATCTCCTCCCGCGCATCACCCAACGCGCCGATCACCGCGGCCAACTCGGCGTCGTTGGTCTCCAGCGCGAGCGGATGCAGCCCGGCGCCCGCCTCATCGATGCACTCGCCGGCTATCTGAAACGCCTCCGGTGGCAGCTTTGCCATCGCCTCGCGAACCCTCGCCGCTACCGCCGCCACGTCGTCGCCCACACGGGCTGATACTCAGCATTCCCCCGACAGAACCCCTGCTCCGCGAGCAGGCGTCACCGAATAAGACGAGCTCGGATCACCCGAATAGCCTGCCGAACCTGACCCGCGTGACGGCGTGGGGCACTAGTCCTACGACGTGGGGCGCTTCCGTCCTGTGCGAGCTTCGTGGATCGATTTCCGTAGCGCTGCTTCGAGGTCCGACACCGGTTCCGCGACCGCCTCAGCCTCGGACGGGCGGCCGGCCAGCTTGTCTTCGATCCGGGCTTCGATGGCGTCCCGGTAGCGGTCTCGCCACTGCTCGGGGTGGAGATCGCCTGACATCGCCTCGACCAGTGTCCGGGCCATCTGCCGCTCGGCGGGCTGCGGCGCGGCCCCTGCAGGGGGTACGTGGTCCGAGGCGGGGTTGATCTCGTCCGGCCAGTACAGCAGGTGCGCCACCAGCAAGCTGCCTTCCTGGCGCAGCATCGTCAGCCGTTCCCGGCCGCGTAGGGCGAGGGTGCCGAGCGCGGCGCGGTCGGTCTCGGCGAGCACGTCGCGCAGCAGGGCGTAGGCGCCTTCGGCCAGTGGCTCGGGGTGGACGTAGTAGGCGCGGCCCACGGCCACCGGATCAACCTGCTTGATCGGTACGAACTGTTGGACTTCCAGCCGGCGGGCGCTGGTCAGCGGGAGGTTGACGAAGTCCTCGTCGGTCAACTCGACCAGGCGGCCGGCGTAGTCATAGGCGCTGGAGATCTCCCCAGGTGGAACCTCGCGGCTTTCGCGCTCGCAGAACTTCCGGTAGCGGATGCGCCCGCCGCAGGTGTGGACCTGATGGAAGGTCACCGAGCGGTCCCGGGTTGCTCGGTGAAGAGTGCACGGGATGGTGACCAGCCCGAGGGTTATCTGGAGGCGTGGCGGCGTTTCCGGTGGTCAGTGGGCTGTAGCCGAGTGAGGCACGTTAGGCACTGGTGACGCTACTCGGGGCCGGTCGGTTTGAAGCTCCGTCGCCGCCAGGTGTCGCCGGAGGTCCTTGGCTGCTACAGGAGCGTGGGGATCATGAGGACGGCGGTGGCGTTGTCGGCGGCGACCGTCCGGCGGCGTCGGGCGGTCTGCACAGCTTCGTCCACGAGGGCGTCGACAATGGTCTGCGGATCCGCGGGACTGATGGCGCCAAGCTGCCCGTTGTCGACGATGTCCGCGATCTGGTCCGCGGAAAGCGCGTCGTGGATTCCGTCGCTGGTCAACAGCAGCACGGGAAGACTGGTCGAGGCGTCCTGCACGGTACCGGGCGTGGCAGTGGACAGTCCCGTGCGGATGATGTGGTCCAGGTCGGTGGCGGTTGTTTCGCTGGCCCCGGCGCGGCGGGCCATCTGCCCGTGTGTGTGGTCTTCGGTGAGCAACACCAGGCGGCCCGGAGGCTCCCAGGGGTCACACGCCCATGCCCGGTAGTCGCCGATCCATGCGACCCCTGATCCGGATGCTGTCGGTCATCTGGTGGAACAGCCTGTATCTGGATGCTGCTGTCAAGCACCTGCGCGAGCAGGGGTTCCCGGTCACCGATGAGATGTGCGCGCGGCTGTCGCCGATCCAGTACGACCACATCAACTTCCTGGGCCGCTACGCCTTCTCCCGAGCTGATGTGGCCGGGGGTTTGCGTCCCTTCCACGACGGCGCCCGCGAGAGCAGCTGAGCGTCGGTTCAGGGAACTGATCAGGAGGCCGCGCGAAGATGGAGCTGGGTGAGGGGCAGGCGGTGGTTGACCGCCACGGTGCATGGGGCTCGGTACGGCGGGCGTCGGCGCGGACGCTCAGAGCGTAAATGGGACGGTCGTTGCCGGGCGCGGTGCCGAGGTAGAGGTGGCCGGTCAGATGGCACCAGGCCGGGGAGCGGCCGGACTAGAGCTGATCTTGTCCCCACCTGCCCCCGTGTCCGGGGCAGGTCACGTACTCCTGAACAGCCGGTCCAGATGCACGTCGATCGCGGCGAGCGCGTCCTGGGGCTCGATCACGTCGAGTTCGATCAGGGAGGTGAAGCCGGTGAGGGCGAGGAGCAGGTTGGTCTCGGTCGCCGGGTCGCGGCCGGAGTCGATGTGCCCGTCGGCGATCGCCTGGCGGACCAACTGCTCGACGAGGGCCCGCCCTTGGACGAGGCCGCGGCGCGCCTGCTCGTGCACGGCCTCGTCGTGCAGCGCCTCCAGGACGTAGGCGGCGCTCATCCGGCTGGTCGCGCGGGCGTCGGCATGCAGGGGGAGCATTTCCGCGAGCGCCAGTCGCAGCACGTCACGGGGGTGCGGACGGTCACCGAGCTTTTCGAGCCCCTGGTGTATGCGCACCGAGGTCTGCTCGGACGCGAAGTCCCTGGCGAAGGAGAGCATGGCGGTCCGGGAGGCGAAGTAGTGCTGCAGCTGCCCGAGTGACATGCCCGCCTCCTGCGCCACCACGCGCATCGTCAGCTGTGTGACGCCGCGCTGCTCCACCACCCGCCACAGTGCGCGGGCGATCGCTTCGCGGCGTCCGCGGTGATCCACCTGTTTCGGCATCGCCGGCCCCTCCCTCGTACCCCGGGACTGTTCCAATACAGTTGACATAATACACCTGACCCATAATCCTGGGGGTCCACTCGAGGGAAGGAATCGTCATGTCCGAACAGCCAAAGGTACGGACCACGGAAGGCGTGGTGCAGGGGCGCCGGCGGCAGAGGCACGCGGTGTTCCGCGGCATCCCCTACGCCCAGCCCCCGGTCGGAGCGCTCCGCTTCGCCGCGCCCGCGCCGCCGCACCGCTGGGAGGGGACGAGGCAGGCGGTCGAGTTCGGCCCCGTGGTGCCGCTGTCCCTGCCGATCGACGTGCCCCCGCAGGGCACCGATTGGCTGACGCTCAACGTCGGCACTCCGGATCCCGGCGCGGCGGGACTGCCGGTGCTGGTGTGGATCCCCGTGGGCGGCTACCTCTCGGCGGCGTCGAGCGACCCGATGTACGACCCGGCAGCGCTGGCCGAGGCGGGAGTCGTCGTGGTGACCATCAACTGCCGCGTGGGCGCGGAGGGATTCGCGTTCCTCGACGACGTGCCGCCCAACCGCGGATTGCTCGACCAGATCGCGGCGCTGGAGTGGGTGCAGCGCAACATCGCCGCCTTCGGAGGCGACCCCGGCCAGGTCACCGTGGCCGGAGTGTCCGCCGGGGCGGGGTCGGTCGCCGCCCTCCTGACGATGAAGTCCGCGCGCGGACTGTTCCGGCGGGCCATCGCCCACTCGGTGCCGGGGCTGCACAGCACCCCCGCGCTGGCACGGCAGGTCACCGCCGCGTTCGCGGACCGGCTCGGCGCGACGGCCCCCACCGCCGAGGCCCTGCGCGACATCGACCCATGGCACCTGGCCGCCGAGCTCACCTCCTTCAACGCCGGCCTCCACGCGCACCGGGAGAGCTGGGGACGCCTCACGGAGACCGGCACCGCGCTGTGCCCCGTCGTCGACGGCGAGGTCCTCCCGGAAACGCCCTGGCCCGCGCTGACCGGCGCGCGCGCGAGCGGGACCGAACTGCTCGTCGGCCACACCCGGGACGAATTCCGGTACTTCAGCGTCATGAGCGGACGGTACGGCACCTTCACCGAGGAGGACGCCCACGCAGCCCTGGAACTGCACGCCCCGCAGCCGGAGGGCGCGCGGGCCTACCGTGCCGCGTTCCCGCAGGCAAGCCCGGAGGAGCTGGTGGAGACGGTGTACTCCGACGCCCTCTTCCGCATGCCGTCACAGAAGCTGGCCGAGGCGAACGCCGCAGCCGGCGGCACCTCGTACCTGTTCGAACTGTGCTGGGTTGCCCCGGCCCTCGGCGGCATCCTGGGCGCCTGCCACAGCCTCGACGTGCCCCTGGCGTTCGGCACGCTGGACAGCCCCGTCGGCACCCAGCTCATCGGCGAGGAGCCCACTCCCGAGGCCGTCGCGCTCTCCCGCGAACTCCAGGAGGCATGGGTCCGCTTCGTCACCACCGGCGACGCGGGCTGGTCCGCCCACCGGCCCGGCGGGCACCTCACCCGCGTCCTGGACACCGAGTCGAAGACTCTGCCCTACCCCGAACAGGCATCCCGCCAGATCTGGGAAGGCCACTCCCCCGCCCCCTTCGATCTCTCGTAATTGTCCGGGTCGGCTCCTACGACTGCGACGCCGCCACCCACCTGCCCATCGGGGACAGCGCGAACTGGCGTACAGCCAGGCAACACCCGGCCCGCTTGGCATCAGATCCCACCCGAGGGTGACGGACGACATCAAGAGCCGGGAGAGGCCGACGGGAGAGGGCCCAGGTCACGGATGATCCCGGCCAGGGCCCGGATGGGCTCGCTCTCCGCCTACCTCCGCCACACCAGCGCGTACGGCAGCGGCTCCAGATGCGAACTCGGCCACCCGCAGCGGCTGCTCGGCGGTGGGCAGGGTGCACGCGGAGGGAGCCCATCCCAGGTCAAGGGCGACGTTCTGTGTCATACCTCGACGGTGAACCTGTACCTAGGTACCGAATGCAAGCCCTTCTCGCGTAGCGCCAAAATCCGGTCCGATCCTCCCCGAAGGCCCATAGGCCGACACGACAAAGGACAGCTGCCCCATGCTCGAGCACGATCCCGATGAAATTCCACCGGAGGAGGCGTTCCGGTAGCTTTCGCGCCGCAGACAACGTTTTGCCGTCTGATCTGCGTCGATGCTGATCACTGCGTGGCCATGCGGGCGGCGAGTTCGTTCGCGTCGGGTGTCCATGCGCCGCGCTGAGCGTCGGCCCCGTCCAGTCGGCGGTGGGTGCCTTCCTGCAAATCAGCCTGATGGAGCCAAGGACAAGATCGCCCAGATCGACGCAACACTCCAACGTCGCACCAGCGCGATCAAACTTGGCATGCCTACCTTCACCTCACTCGCTGGCCAAAGCCCCAGTACACGTGCTTGACGGCCGTTGACACACATGGCCGACGATGCGCCGTAGGCGCAAGAGGGCCCCGCGCCCGGGTGGACGCGGGGCCGGGTGCCTGCGTCAGCGGGTGACTTGGCGGAATGGCGTGTAGGAGACGCCGATGCCGTAGGTGTCACGGAACTTCTGGCTCAGCTCGCCGAGCATGCTGACCGACAGCATGTCGGTGGAGGCCGCGAAGTCCTCCTGGCCGATGGCGGTCAGTTCCATGTGCTTCCAGATGGCTTCTTCGTTCTCGTAACGCTCGTGCTGGAAGTACGTTCCGTCGTCACCCCGGAAGATTTCATACCCCAGGACGTAGGATTCCTGAGCCTCGGTGACGGGCAGGACCTTGTCCAGGTATGCCTGATAGCGGTCTTCCATACCGGGCTTGATCCGGTAGCTGAACAGAGCGTCGATGACACCGCTCATGCTGATTCTCCTCGCTGTTCTGATGGGTGGGTGGTTCGCGTCGTGTCCGGGATGCCCCCGAACACACCACGCCGTTTCGCTGCCGCCCTGGTGGGCGCTGCGATCCAGGGCCCTGCGCCGTGCGAGGGCCGGTTCAGTCGGTAGAGAAGCTGGAGAGCGTCGCGGCCGGGTAGCGGCTGCCGGCCGAGCCGTGGGGGAGGATCTCGGTGATGCGCGCCAGGTCGGCGACGGTGAGCTGGACGTCGGCAGCGCCAGCGTTCTCCTCAAGGCGCTGGGCGCTGCGGGTGCCGGGGATGGGCACGACGTCCTCGCCCTGCGCAAGCAGCCAGGCCAGCGCGAGCTGGGCCGTGGTGATGGCCTTGGCCTCGGCCACTTCCTTCAGATGCTCGGTGGCGCGGAGGTTGTAGGTGTAGTTCTCGCCCTGCCAGCGTTCGTCCCAGCTGCGCATGTCGTCCGCGGGGTACTCGCTCGCCGGCTTGACCACGCCGGTCAGGAAGCCGCGGCCGAGCGGGGAGTAGGGCACCAGGCCGATGCCGAGTTCCCGCAGGACGGGAAGGATCTTCTCCTCCACCTCCCGCTCGAAGAGCGAGTACTCGTACTGGAGCACCGAGACCGGAGTGACGGCGTGGGCGCGGCGGATGTACTGCGGGCCGACGTTGCTCAGGCCGAAGTACTTCACCTTGCCCTCGATGATCAGGTCGCCGACCACGCCCGCGACCTCCTCGACGGGCACGTCGGGGTCGGAGATGTGCTGGTAGAAGAGGTCAATGTGGTCGGTTTGCAGATAACGCAGGCTGTTCTCGGCGACCTTGCGGATGTTCTCCGGGCGGCTGTTGAAGCCGGAGCCGAGCGGCTCGGCGGCCATGTCGAAGCCGAACTTGGTGGCCAGCACCACCTCGTCGCGAAAGTCCCTGACCGCCTTGCCTAGCAGGACCTCGTTGCTGCCGGTACCGGCGCCATATAGCTCGGCGGTGTCGAAGAAGTCGATCCCGAGTTCGTGGGCGTGGCGGATGGTCGCGATGCCCTCCTCGTCGTTCGAGGCTCCGTAGGCCATGGACATTCCCATCACGCCCAGGCCCAGCGCCGAGACGTGCAGGCCCTGAGAGCCCAGATTGCGGTGCTGCATGAGTTCACTTCCTCAGTGCTCGACGGTTCCACCCGAGGGCCGAACCAAACTGTTCGGTTTGAGCTTACGCGGAGGTGGCTCGTAGTGCCAAACCGAACAGTTCGGTGCGTTATCCTCTGGTTATGTCCCGCTCCCCCGAGTCCGGCCAGGCCGCAGCACCCGTACCCGAAGCCGCTCCCGATGGTGGCGACACCACGCGCGAGCGGATTCTCACGGCCGCCATGGAGGAGTTCGCGCGCCATGGCATCGCCGGTGCCCGTGTGGACCGCATCGCCAGACTCGCCAGGACCAGCAAGGAACGTGTCTACGCCCACTTCCGCGGCAAGGAGGCGCTCTACGCCCACGTCGCCGCGCGAGAGATGGCCGTCGTCGCTGAGGCCACCCGGATGGACCCGGCCGACCTTCCTGGCTACGCGGGCCGCCTGTTCGACTACTTCAGCGCCCGCCCTGACCACCAGCGCCTGATCGCCTGGGGCCGTCTCGAACTGTCAGGGTCCCAAGCCGCCGGCGACGACCCCACTCAGGCAACCATCGCCCGCAAACTCGACCAGCTCCGCCAGGCACAGCAGGCCGGACAGCTCGACCCCGCCTGGGACCCGGTCGACGTCCTCGCCTTGGTCAACCAGATCGCCACCACCTGGGCAGCCCAACCCGAACTCAGCGAGGCCGCAGCCGAACACGCCGCGGACCCCACCCCCGCCGCCCGCCGCGCCGCCGTGGTGGCCGCTGTCGAAAGCCTCTTCCAGTGAGCCCCGCGGTCGAGTCCCGGCGGTCAGCCGGGCCTCGCTGCAAGCCGACCTGCTTGCCGCGTCTTGTCCGGGCGTTTTCCGCTGATCAGTGATCCGCCCGTGCATGGTGGGCGTCACGCCGAGGCGACCTCGGCGTGACGTAGCGGCCGATAGCCGACCAGGTCCCGCATTTCCTCGATGGGGAAGGTGTAGGTCCCGTACGGGTTTACGTGCTCCATCAGCGCAGGTGACAGGTGCGTGAGCACCTCTGGGGACACCGGGCCGTGCCGTTGCACATACTCATCCAGTGCTAGCTGCAAGTACACCGTATTGAACGTGATGATTGCGTTGACCACCAGCGACAAGCACAACGCTTGCTCGGTCTGCTGATCCAGGTGCCGCCGCCGGATCGCCCCCTCGTGCGCGAAGCTCAGGTCCCGCCGCAGCGAGTGCAGCGTCTCGCCCTTGTTTAGCTGCCGGGTGATCCGCCGCCGGTACGCCTCGTCCGCGAGGTAGCGCAGGGCGAACACCGTACGTTGGATCGAGCCGTACTCCACCAGGGCCTGGCCCAGCGCGGAGCGGCGCGAGGAGGCGTGCAGCTTGCCGACCACCAGGGATGCGGTGGCGTGCCCGTACTTCAGCGACGCCGACAGCCGCAGCATCTCATCCCACTGCTCCCGAATCAGGCGTGTGTCGATCGTGCCGGTCAGCAGCTTCGCCGCGTTGGGGAACGCGGCCCCCAACTGCTGGCGCGAACCCAGCCGGTGAAGAGTGATCGACCCGAGATCCCGGATACGAGGCGAGAGGATCAGCCCCGTGAGCTTGAACAGCGAAAACACAGTCAAGGTCTGGCCAGCGGTATCCGTCGCGTGCTCGGTGAGGGTGTGCAGCAGATCGGTGGCGTTGCCGAAGATCTCGTCCAGCACGTGCACGGCCTCCCGGTCGGTCACCGGGATCACCCGACGAGTTCTTCCGGCAGGCCAGCCCCCAAGTCCGCGCCGAACTCGCCCTCTTTCTGACCACCCAACACGGATGGAGCCCCGAAACAGGCCTGCACGCCTACCTCGACTCCCTCAGCTTCACTGCGCTCGGACTCCGACAGCAGGCACCAGACACCGCTCCATAGCCGAGAAAACGGTCACCACGGCCGCCTTGACGGGAAGGTGGACGACTGCGCGTTCCACCGCTTGGTGCGACAGGTGTCGCACTGGATACGCACACGCCCCCTACGTCCTGGACTGCATTTACACCTGAGACTCGGGTGACGAATGGCCATGCAGCACCCGGGGCTGTCAAGTTTTGGGCTCTGTCGCTGATTGCGTGATCAAGGATGCCGTGGCTGGTCATTGGTCGAGCAGGATTCTCTTACGTAGCAGGGAGAAGCTGGCTTTGCCGTAGGTCTGGCGTTTGAGCATCTTGATCTTGTTGTTGATGCCTTCGGTCGGGCCGTTGCTGTAGGGCAGGGTCAGGCCCGCGGTGGTGGCGGCCCAGTCCTTTTCCAGGCCGTTGAGGTAGGAATCGAAGCCGGGCAGTGCGCCGCCACGGGTTGCGGCGATCCAGGCGGCGAGGTCCTGACCGCGACGTCCGGTGAGGATGGCGGCGAATTCGCGCACCCGGGTGGCCAGCGTGGTCATCCCGGGGCAGCTGGCGATCAGGTCGTCCAGGTGGCGGCGGGTGTGGTCGAGCAGATCCTCGGGTCTGCTCATGATCCAGGAGACCAGCCGTCGCGGTGAGGGCGTGAGGCGTTCCGGGTCGGCCCGTCCCTGGTTGATGTAGCGGACCAGGAGGTTCGCGCTACCGGTGTAACCCAGTTCGCGGATCTCGGCCAGGATCCGGGTAACCGGGATATTCTCGGCCAGGCGCTGCCGGACGAGGTCACGGTGAGCATCCACCAGGCAGGGGCCGTAGCGCGGTGGGCGCAGCAGGTCCTCGACCCGCTCGGCACGGGCGTAGCGCTTGACGGTGTTCAAGGCCCAGCCCAGCCGCCGGGCGCATTCCAGCAGCCCCACCCCTTGGCTGAGGAGTTCGTGAACGGCGGCGAACCGTTCCCGCGTGCGCTCAGCTAGCGCCGAACCGGCCGCTCGGGACGTGGTGTTCCAGGATGCGGCGTAGGCGACGACGCTCTTTTCCACCGCCGCGGCCAGGTTGTTGGGTCGGGCCTGGGCGCGGTGTCCGGATTGCTCCGGGTCCGTTTCCCCGGCCCGCCCGCCGAACCCGGCGTGCCCATTACTGAGCACCGGGCTCTCCGCGAGATCATGCCGTTGGCATCGGGCCTGTCAGGGTGTCCGGCCAAGGGGTGGGGATGCTGTTGCCTCGGTAGCGGTATCGGGTGATCGATACCCTGCCGAGATCGAACAGCCTGATCCCGTCCAGTTGGATGGGCTTCCAGCGTCCGTTCGGATCGCGGAGCCATCGCCGGATGGCCGTCCACGTCATGCGGTGCCGGTGCATCACCCAGCGGATCACCCGCCACCACACGAAGGTGTGCAGGCTCTGCATGGTGTGCTTGGCGACCGCGTGTTTGAAGTAGTTGGCCCAGCCGCGCAGGATCTGGTTGATCCGGATCAGCGCGATCTTGTAATCGAGATGCGACAACTTCTGGGTCAGGGCCTTGATCTTCCGCTTCAGCGACGCGACCGGCTTGTCGCCGATGAAGGTGTAGACGTGCCACTTGTCTGTTCCTCGCTTGCGCATCCACTTGACGCGGAAGCCGAGGAAGTTGAACCCCTCCGCAAGGTGGACGATCTGAGTCTTGGCCGTGGAGAGCACCAGGCCCATCCGTGCCAGGACCTCACTCACCTGTCCGCGAAGTTCCTCGGCGTGTTTCTGGGTGCCGTGGACCATGATGACGAAGTCGTCCGCGTAGCGGACCAGTCGCCAGGTCGGCAGGCCCCGGTTGCGTCGTCGTTCGCGGTCCCGCCGTGTCGCCATCGCGGTTGTCCATTGCTCGGCG
>NZ_SMKW01000013.1 GCF_004348985.1 Saccharopolyspora elongata
TCAGCTTGCCGCCCACGTACCACTTCGCGAACGGCGCGTTCGACCAGTCCAGGACCTGGTCCCACTTGGTGTCCCAGGCCAGCCGCTCGGCTTGCTTCGCCCAGAACGCCTCCCGATCGGCCGAGGCTTCCTCGTACAGTGCCGACGTGGCGTTGGCCTGCGCCGCGAACTCCTGGGACGGCGGGAATGCCCTGCTTTCGGTGAGCAGGTTGTCGAGCGTGTTGCTCTGCCCGTCGGGCTGGGTCATTGCCGAGAACCTCCCTGGTGCGGGGATGTCAGTGCTATGGGAACCGTAATGCGATCGGGCTCACTGCAACAGAGGGTTCGTCCAAATGGTTCAGACCAATCCCGGCAATACGGTCCGATATCGCCGCATTACGCAGGGCGGCAGCGCGGCCACTGTGTCACATGTCGCAGCATGACCGGGCGATGGGGTGATGGCGTGCCGGTAGCGTCGTCGGGCGTGAACGAGAAGCCATCGCTGGTGCCGCTGCTGGAGCTGGACGGCGTCGCCGACGCCGTGACCGCCGCCCGCGCGGCGATCGACGAGGTGCACCGGCACCCGGCCAACCGGCGCGGCTGGCCCGCCACCGCGGCCGAGGCATCGGTCCGGGCGGCTCGCGCATCGGCGGCCATCGCGGGCGGCGCGGCCGAGATTCCGGAGTCCGGCGAGGTCACCGACCCGCTGCTGGCCGGCTCGCTGCGGATCGCCGAGGCGATGGGCACGCTGCTGCCCACCTGGCAGCGGGCGCCGCGGCAGGCGCTGGCCCGGATGCACGTGCTCGCGGCCGCGGATCTGATCGACGACCCGGACCTGCTCGGCCGTCCGCAGGCCGACCCGGTGATCGCCGAGCGGCTCGACCTGCTCGCCGAGATCATCGCCGATCGGGAGGCGCAGGGCCCGGGCCCGGTGCTGGCCGCCGTCGTGCACGGCGAGCTCCTCGCGCTGCAGCCGTTCGGCACCGCCGACGGCGTGATCGCGCGGGCCGCGGCGCGGCTGAGCGTGATCGGCAGCGGGTTGGACCCGAAGGGCCTGGTGGTTCCCGAGGTCGCGTACTTCCGGCGCCAGGAGGAGTACGCCGAGCTGGCCCTCGGCTTCGCCACCGGCGAGATCGACGCGGTCGCGGCCTGGATCGTGTACTGCTGCAAGGCGTTGGAGGCCGGGGCGCGCGAGGCGAAGTCGATCGCCGACGCCGTCCAGGAGAGCTGACTTCCCGCGAGGGCTAAAGAGCCTGTTTCCGAACTTGCTCTGCGTGGCGGTGCGGGTAGCGGAACCTCAGGGGTCTTCTCGCTGTGGGATCCCCGACTCATGAATGCCAATTCACCACGTCGGGGCTGTCCTCGCGAGAAGACCCCTGAGAACCCGCGGCGGCGCCGGTTGCGTAGGCGGGCTAAGCGGCTGCGCCGCTTCAAAGGCAAAACCCCACGACATCCAAAACAGCCGCTAGAGGCGAGGGACACGGCGTGAAGAAGATTTTGATCGACTGCGATCCGGGCATCGACGACGCGCTGGCGTTGGCGCTGGCGCACGGCAGCCCGGAGCTGGACGTGGTCGGCGTGACGACCGTCGGCGGCAACGTCGAACTGGAGCACACCACCGACAACGCCCTGCGGCTGCACGACTACTACGGCATGGACGCCCCGGTCTCGCGCGGCGCTGGGCGGCCGCTGGTGCGCGAGCCTCGGACTGCTGGGGACGTGCACGGGAACACCGGTCTCGGCGGCGTGGTGCTGCCGGAGCCGAAGTCGGAGCTGAGCGGCCGGCACGCCGTCGACTTCATCATCGACACCCTGGCCGGCGCGCCCGGCGAGATCAGCCTGGTGGCGGTCGGGCCGCTCACCAACATCGCCCTCGCGCTGCGCAAGGAGCCGCGGATCGCCGAGTGGGCCGGGCAGTTCGTGATCATGGGCGGCTCCTACACCCGCGGCAACACCAACCCCGCCGCCGAGTTCAACATCCTCGCCGATCCCGAGGGCGCCGCCGTCGCGTTCAACGCGCCCTGGCGGACGGTGATGATCGGGCTGGACCTGACCTACCAGGCGCGGGCGAACGCCGCGGTGCGCGCGCGGTTCGCCGGCCTCGGTCGGCTGGAGTCCCAGCTGATCACGCCGTGCCTGGACTTCTACGGCAGTCACATCAGTTACCAGGACGAGGGCCCGGCGATCCACGACGCGTGCGCGGTCGCCTACGTGATCGACCCGGGGCTGTTCGAGACGGTGCCGGCCCGCGTCGACGTCGAAACCCAGGGCCGGTTCACCTCGGGCATGACGGTCACGGACTTCCGGGCCCCGGCCGACGTCCACAACGCCGACGTCGCCACGACCCTCGACTCCGAGGGCTTCTGGAGCCTCGTCACCGACGCCTACCGCAACGTCGCCGCCGGCCTCCCGGACTGACTCGCGGGCAAGGGCGCGGGTCGAGGTCGGCGCCCTCTTTCGTTCACAAGGGACGCTGATGGTGCGAGTGGTCCTGCTCACGCCGGGTTGACCTTCACGCCTGGCGTGAACGCGGACGCTCGGTGCCATGAGTGCAACGGAACCCCACCCAGGCCTGCTTCTGCTGGTGCTCACCGGCTGCGCCTTCATCCTCGGTACCGGCGAGATCATGCTTGCGGGCCTGCTGCCGGAGATCGCCGCTGAGGTCGGCGTCTCGCTGCCGATCGCAGGCATGCTGATCAGCATGTTCGCACTGACGGTCGTGGTGGGCGGGCCGGTGCTCGCGCTGGCGACCGGAGGTCTTGCCCGCAAGCCGTTGGTGCTCGCGCTGATGCTGCTGTTCGCCGGGGGCAACGTGGTCGCGGCGTTGTCGCCGTCCTTCCCGTTGCTGGTCGGTTCCCGGGTGTTGGCGGCCTTGGCACATGCCGCGCTGATGCCGCTGTTCTTCGGCGTCGCCGTGGATCTCGTGCCACCAGAAAGGCGTGCGTCGGCGGTGGCGAGAGTGTCGTTGGGGCTCAGTTTGGCGACGGTCATCGGGTTGCCGATCGGCGCCGCGGTTGGCCAGTGGCTCGGCTGGCGGGCGGTGTTCTGGGCGTTGGCCGCATTGACGCTCGCCGCGACGGCGCTGTTGCGGCTGCTGCTGCCGACCGGGCAGCGGGCCGTTGCCGGACGGCTCGCAGAACTGCGCGTGCTCGGTGATCGCAGGGTGCAGGTCACGGTCGCGATGACGGCGCTGGGAGCCGCCGCCGCGTTCACCGCCTACACCTACATCACCCCGATGCTCACGGACGTCACCGGTTTCGGGCCGATGACCGTCACCGCGTTGCTGCTGGTCTTCGGGATCGGTGGCACCGCGGGCAACGTGCTCGGCGGGAGGCTCGCCGATCGCGCCCTGATGCCGGCGATCTGCGGCGCGCTCGCCTCGCTCGCTGCCGCATTGCTGCTGTTGGGGTCCGTTGCCGCGAACAAGCCGCTCACCGTCGCGGCGTTGTTCGCCTTCGGTGCCGCTTACTACGCGGTGATCCCGGTGGTGAACACCAGGCTGCTCGCCGTCGCATCGCAACAGGCCAGAACGCTCGCGCTCACCGTGCAGAGCTCCGCGTTCAACCTCGGCATCACCGCCGGGGGCTGGTTCGGCGGGCGGTTGATCGGGCACGGCTTTCCACTGTGGATGGTTCCGGTGGCCGGCGGGGTGCTCGCTGTGCTGGCCCTGGTGATCGCAGTGGTCGAATCAGCCGGTGACCGGCGGATGGTCGAGGTGTCGCGATGAACGACGTGAATCGGGAGGTGCCGCGCGAACCGCGGCGAGGTCGGCGGAGCGTTCGAAGGAGTGCAGTTCGCCGACTTCCAGGAGCGGACAGCGCGGCTCATCCCGGTGGTCGCGCTGGAACCGGGGGCTTGACCTTCATGCTGGCGTCAAGGTTTACCGTCGATCCGGACCAGGGGAGGCGGCATGCGGATCGGTGAGTTGGCCGACGCCACCGGCGCCACGACGCGGGCGTTGCGCTACTACGAGGAGCAGGGCTTGCTGCGGCCGGAGCGTTCGGCGAACGGCTACCGGGTTTACGGCCCGGACGCGGTCACGGTGGTGGCGAACATCCAGCTCCTGCTCGCCGCCGGACTCACCTCCGCCGACCTTCGGCTCATCGACGGATGCCTGGCCGATCCGGTGCACACCTGCGCCGACCGCACGCCCAAGATCGACGTGTTCGAGCAGCGGCTGGCGCTGGTCCAGCAGCGGATCGACGAATTGACGCGGGTGCGTGATCAGCTGCGCGATCAGCTCGGGGAGTTGCGCGGTTCGGCCGTTCGGGCGGCTTGAAGCGCCGTATCAGCAGTGCCGCGATCCAGGCGAACGTGAGAGATTCTCTGCATGGTCGATCCGCGGTACATCCGGATGTTCCACGAGGTGGTGCAGACCGGCTCGTACTCCGGCGCGGCTCGGCGTCTCGGCTACAGCCAGCCCGCGGTGAGCCAGCAGATGCGCGCGTTGGAACACACCGTCGGCACACCGCTTTTCACCCGCGCCGGCCGGACCATGCGGTTGACCGAAGCGGGCGAGGTGCTGGCCCGCCACGCCGCATCTGTTCTGCACGACCTCGACGCCGCGCAGAACCAGATCGCGGCGATCCGACAGCTGCGCGCGGGAAACCTGCGCATCTGCTCTTTCCCGAGTGCCAGCGCGACGATCGTGCCCGCCGCGACCGTGCACATCGCGCGCGACCACCCGGACCTGCGGATCCGGCTCATCGAGGCGGAACCCCCTGACTCGATGGAAACCTTGCGGCGCGGCGAATGCGACGTCGCCCTGGCCTTCACGTACCCGGGGGTGGCGGAGCAGCTGGACGGCGACCTGGTGGGCGTAGCCGTGCTGGACGACCCCGTCGTCGCGGTGCTGCCGAAGGGACACCGGCTGGCCAAGCGGAGATCGGTCGAACTGGCCGATCTCGCCGACGAGCGCTGGATCGCCGGATGCACGCGTTGCCGCGACCACTTCGTGCAGGAGTGCGGCGCGGTCGGCTTCGAGCCGGACATCGCCTTCACCACGGACGACAACCTCGCGGTGCAGAGCCTGGTCGCGGCCGGGACCGGCATCGCGCTGATGCCCAGCCTGGTGCTGTCGTTCCTGCGGCACCCGAAGGTGATCAGCCGACGGGTGCGGAGGCTGGCGAACAGACAGGTGTCGGCGTACGCGCTGCGCGACCACCACCGAATCCCGGCAACCGCGCTGATGCTGGAAACCTTCGAACGGGTCGGTACCGCGATGCGCTGAAGCCTGTTCCCGGACGCAGTTTGCCCCGCAGCGCGGGTGGCGGGACCTCGGACGGCGCCTGGACGCCACGCGTCGAACGGTGCATCTGAGCCATAAGCTCTTCTTTGAGAGTCACCAAGTTTTCGGTGGTCGACGTGCGGATTCCGGTCGGGGCAAGGTGATTCGCATGACTTCGCAGCTGACTGAACTGGCCGGGGCGATTCGCGAGCGGGTGCAGCGGGGTGCCGAGGCGGCCGAAACCGCCGAACTGGTCCAGGAAGCCCTCCGGCCGTTCCTGGCCGAGCCGGACCTGTTGCGCCCGGAACAGCGGATCGGCGATCCCGACAACTACCGGCAGCACGTCCTGCACGTGGAACCCGACGGCAGCTTCTCGATCGTCGCCCTGGTGTGGTTGCCCGGGCAGGAGACTCCCGTGCACGACCACGTCTCGTGGTGCGTCACCGGCGTTTACGAGGGCGTGGAGCACGAGCAGCGCTACGAGATCCGCGACGACCACCTGGTCCTGGCAGGGCACGCCACCAACCAGCCGGGCGAGGTGTGCGGTTTCGCGCCGCCCGGCGACATCCACCTGGTGCGCAACGCGGGGACGTCCAAGGCGATCTCGATCCACATCTACGGCGCGAACATCGCGGTCCTCGGCTCCAGCGTCCGCCGCAGCTACGACCTGCCGATGGCAGCAGCTTGAAGCTCCGTTTCCGCTGCTAAAAGCCCGTGAGCACTTTTTGTTGCTATAGCAGCACAAAGTGCGCACGGGTCCTGACCAGTAGAAACGGAGCTCCCGGTCATTCCCCCACTGCGCGGAGGGCGTCGCGGACGTGGCCGTCGGCGACCGCCAGCGCCGCCGCTGCGCGCTCGATGTCGACGCCGGTGAGCAGGTGCACCAACGCCGTCTTGAGGTCTCCGTCCGCCGCCGTGAGCGCCGTCGAGCACACCTCTTCCGAGGCGCCCGTCGCCTCCTGCAGGATCCCGATGGTGCGGCCGCGCAGCTTCGCGTTCGTGGCGAGCATGCTGACCATCAGGTTCGAGTAGGTGCGGCCCATCCGGATCATCACCGCGGTGGAGAACGAGGTCAGCACCAGCTTCTGCGCGGTGCCCGCCTTCATCCGGGTCGAACCGCTGATCGGTTCCGGCCCGGTGTCCACCGCGATCACCACGTCGGCCGGCACCGGCCCGACGTCCGGGTTCGACGTCACCAGCGCCGTTCCCGCCCCGATCTGCCGCGCGGCGTCCAACGCGCCCAGCACGTACGGGGTGCGCCCGGACGCGGCCAGCCCGAGGACGAAGTCGAGCCCGTTGGCGTCCTCCCGGATGGCGGCGGCGCCGGAATCGACGTCGTCCTCGGCGTTCTCCACAGCGCGCCGGAACGCCTCGGGGCCGCCCGCCTGGTGCGCGACGAACCAGGTCGGCGGCACGTTGAAGGTCGGGATCAGCTCGGCGGCGTCCAGCACCGCGAGCCGCCCGGAGGTGCCCGCGCCGACGTAGTGCACGCGGCCGCCCGCGCGCAGCGCCGCGACGGCCATGTCGACCGCGCGGGCGAGTTCGGGCAGCACTTGGCCGACCGCGACCGGCACCGTCCGGTCCTCGCCGTTGAGCACGCGCAGGATGTCCAGGGTCGGCAGCAGGTCGATATCCCTGGTCCTGGGGTTGCTGCGCTCGGTGGGAGCGTCCACGCGGACCGCGCGGTCCGGGCTCATCACGCCTCCTGCGGCAGTTGCGGGAGCACCCGCTCGGGGTGCGGGTCGGGGTCGCGCATCACGTCTCCTTCTGCCGCCGGCGGTCCGGGCGGCTGTCGAGGCGGTGGCCGCCCACTGCCTCGTAAGTGGCCTCCAGCGCGGCCTTCGCCTGGTCCAGGTGTCGCTGCGCGACGCCGATGAACAGGCAGTCGATCACGGTCAGCTGGCCGATGCGGCTGGCCATGGCGCCGGAGCGGTAGGTGGTCTCGCGCACCGCGGTGGTCAGCACGCGGTCGGCGACCTCGGTGATGGGCGAGCGGGCGAAGTTCGTCAGCGCCGCGGTGGTGGCGCCGCGCCGCCGCGCTTCGCGCAGCGCCTCGACCGTCTCGCTGGTGGCGCCGGTGTGCGAGATGCCGATCGCGACGTCGCCCTCCCGCAGCACCGCGGCCGAGGTCAGCGCGTTGTGCGTGTCGGCCCACGCGAAGCAAGTCAGGCCGATGCGGTGCAGCTTCTGCTGCAGGTCGAGCGCGACGAACGCGCTGGCGCCGACGCCGTAGACGTCGATGCGGCGGGCGGTGGCGACGTCGTCGACGAGGCGTTGCAGGATCGCGGCGTCCAGCTGCCCGGCGGTCTCCTCGACCGCCTTCGCGTCGGCGTAACCGACCTTCTCGATGATCTGCCCGAGGTCGTCGTCCGGGGCGATGTCGCTGCCCAGCTCGCGGTCGCGGACGGACGTGCGCGCCGTGTCGGCGGCCAGCGCGATCCGCAGGTCCGGGTAGCCGCCGACGCCGATCGCCTTGCAGAACCGCGTGACGGTGGTTTCGCTGGTGCCCGCGGCCTCGGCGACCTCGGTGATGCTGCGCCGGGCTATCGACGCGGGATCGGCGAGCACGATGTTGGCCACGCGCTGTTCCGCCCGGGCGAGGCCGGGCAGCAGGGAGCGAATCTTGACGAGCGGGCTGGACTCGCCCGATTCGCGGAACGTGTCGTCAGTGACCATGTGGGAAACTTACTAACCGTCGCTTGTGCAGGTCAATGGGCCTCTTCCGGGTTTCCGCGGGGAAGACGCGGCAATCTCATACCCAGGTTGCCTCGGAACCCAACTACTCCGAAAGGGGTAATTCCCGGTCCGACGCTGCGACGATGCGATTCACACCCGGCGTCATGATCCGGAAACGCGCACCGCCGTGCTCGAAACATCGATGCCGAACACTGCCCTCCGCTCGTGCGTTCGACGGGGAGGCGGCGGATGGTCGTGGCGGAGGCGGTGTGGGAGACGCTGGAGGACTACACCCTCCGGTTCGCCCCGCGCGGCTACCGCCGGCGGAAGCCGGGGCCGAAGGAGCCGTAGTTCCGCCGCGGCATGCTGCACGCGGTGGACCCGGTCGGAGTGGTGGCGTTCCTGGCCTCGGCGGGCTTCTCGATCGCGATGTACTTCGGCGCGGCGGTCCGACCACGGACCGGACCGGCGCCCACGTCCTACCGCCTACGCGACCGGGGTGGGCGCGATTTCGCGCGAAATCGCGCCCACCGCCGTCACTGCTTCGTCGAGTGCTCCGGTTCGACGTAGACGATCACGCGCTCCTCGCCGGGCCGGGGCCACGGGTACTCGTCCTCGTCGAGGTACTTCTTCGCCATCTTGTTGATGAACGCGCGGTCCGGGTCGTCCTCGATCTTGGCGACCTTGCCGCGCACCTCCACGTACCGGTAGGGCTGGTCCGGGTCGTGCACGGAGATGGCGATGCGCGGCTCCCGCTTGAGGTTCCGGTACTTCTGCCGCGTCTTGGTCTGGCTGAACTTCAGGTACCGGCCGTCCCAGTCGATCCACACCGGACTGGACTGCGGTTCGCCGTGCGGCCCGATGGTGGCCACGTGGGCGAAGGCGCGCTTGTTCAGGATTTCCTCGCGGTCCTGCGGAATCGCCGACACTTCGACTCCCTCCGAACGATTTGCGGCTGCGGTACGACCCTGCCCGCCCGCGACCCGCCCCGCGACTCGAACGGCGGCCCGCCGCTAGCGGTCGGCGAGGGCCCGCCGGAGGAGGTCGTGCAGGGCTTGCTGGTCCGCCGGGGTGAGCCCGGCCAGCGGGGTGTTCACCGAGAAGCGGTCGATGATGTTCGCCCGCTGCCGCTCGCCTTCGGCGGTCAGGGTGAGCTGCTTGGCGCGGCGGTCGCGCGGGTGCGGCTGCCGGGTGACCAGGCCCTGCTTCTCCAGTCGGTCGACCACGAAGGTCACGTTCGACGTCGCGCAGTGCATCCGGTCGGCGAGCTCGCGCATGGTCAGCGGCTCGCTCAGCTCGCGCAGCGCGATCGCCTGGGGTGCGGTGAGGTCGGTGTCGGCGACGCAGCCGCGCACGTGCTCGTCGATGTTGTGCGCGAGCTCGCTGATCAGGCTGCAGAGCTCGCGTGCGGCCATCGGCTCGTCCATGTGGTGAGTCTAGCAAGCTAGAACTGTTGCAACTTTAATAATTCAAGTTGTAAGTTTTGGTGCCATGAACGATGCACAACGCTGGAACGCCGTGGCCGGAATTCGCTCGATCGACCTCGGTGACCTGCGCGTCAGCTACGTCCCGGACGGCGTCGTGGGCCTCAAGCCGCGCGGCTGGTTCCCGGGGACGACCGAAGCCGATTGGCGCGAACACGCACGGCACCTCGACGAGGCCGGGCAGCTGGTCGCCAGCATCGGCGGGCTGCTCGTCGAGCGCGGTTCGCGGGCGATGCTGATCGACGCGGGCTACGGGCCGGCTGGCTCGCCGGACGATCCGGCGAACCCGGCCATCGGCGCGATCCACGGCCGCGACCTGCTGGACAACCTGGCCGCGCTGGGCCGCGAACCCGACGAGATCGAAGCCGTCGCGATCACCCACCTGCACACCGACCACATCGGCTGGGCGCACCACGGGGCGTTCCCGAAGGCGCGGGTGCTGCTGTCCGAGCGCGAGTGGGAGCGCCGCGACCAGCACGCCGCGGACGTCACGGAGGAGATGCTGGACCGGCTGGGCGAGCGGGTGGAGACCGTCCACGATGGACAGGAGGTCTTCCCGGGCGTGCGGGTGCGGACCGCCTTCGGTCACACGCCGGGCCATGCCTCGTACACGATCTCCTCGGGCGGCCGGCGCCTGATCGTACTGGGCGATGCGCTGCACAGCGCGGTGCAGATCGAGAACCCTGCCTGGCCGGTGTGGGCGGACGTCGACCACGACGCGGCGGTCAGGTCGCGCCAGGAGCTGTTGCGCGAGCTCCGGGAACCGAACACGATCGGCTTCGGGATCCACTTCGCGGACGTCCAGTTCGGCCGGGTCACCACCGAACCCACCACCACCTGGACCCCACTCCCATGACCGGGTTCCACCGCAATTTCAATGGAAATCGGACCTTCGATTTCCATTGAAATTGCGGACCTCCGGCGAGTCGGGCACACGACACACCGGAGGCTGTGGACAACTTCCGCAATTTCAATGGAAATTGCGGCCGCCTTGGGGTCAGCGGTCGGTGGAGAGCCAGCCTTCGGGGTGGAGACGCGCGGCCTCGAGCTCGCCGTCCAGCAGCGTCGCGTCGCGGTCGGCCACGTGGACTCCGTCCACGTTCACGCCGCGCCCGGTGTACTGCGCGTCCGGCGCGTAGCGCCACCGCAGGCGCAGCTGCTGGCCGGCGTTCGCGTCGACCATGCCGCGCACCTTCCACCAGCTCCGATGCCCGGCCCCGGCCAACGAATCCTGCGGCTCGTCGGGCGCGCCGGGACCGGACGCCTGCAGTGGCACCGGCCGCCACCCTGCATCGTCCACACTGGACTCCACGAGCAGCGGGTCCGCGCCGTCGCCGTCGCGCTGGGTGTCCACGAACGCGAAGAACGACACCTGCGTCGGGCCGCTGACCGGCCCCAACGCGTCTGTCGTCAACGTCCCGCCGTGCTCGGAGAACCACGACTCCGAGCCCCGAGCCGGTGCCACGCCGAGGGCGCGGGCCATGCCCTGCGCCAAGGCCTGCCGGGCGGCGTTGTTCGACCCCCACTGCCGCGACGGGTGCACCCGGTTGGTCAGCAGCACCGCCACCGAGCGGGACGTCGGATCAATCACCAGCGACGTGCCGGTGAAGCCGGTGTGCCCCGCCGTCCGCGGCCCGCTGAGCCCGGCCATGTACCACCGCTGGTCCAGCTCGAAGCCCAGACCGTGCGAGTTGCCGGGAAAAGCGCCGTTGAAGTCGGTCAGCATCATCTCGACGCCTTCCTCCGACAGGATGCGGTTGCCGCCGTAGGTCCCGCCGTTGAGCACCGCCTGCCCCAGCACCGCGAGGTCGTCGGCGGTGGAGAAGACCCCGGCCTGCCCGGCGACGCCGCCGAGCGCCCAGGCGTTCTCGTCGTGCGCCTGGCCGCGGACCATGCCGCGCGGCGGATCGGCCTCGTACTCCGTCGCCGCGATGCGGTGCAGCTCTGAGGCGGGCGGGTTGTAGCCGGTGTCGGTCATGCCCAGCGGCCCGGTGATCCGCTCCGCCACCACCTGGTCCAGCGGGGCGTCCGAGACGCGTGCGACCAGCAGCCCGAGCGTGATCATGTTCGGGTCGGAGTAGGTGTAGTTGGTGCCCGGCGGGTGCTTCGGAGTGAGCTGCATGATCGACGGGATTCGCTGCTCCGGCGGCAGTTTCCACAGCTGGGCCTCGGCCTGCAGCCCGGAGGTGTGGGTGAGCAGCTGCTCGACGGTGATCGATTCCTTGCCGTTGACGCCGAACTCCGGCAGGTAGGTCGCCACCGGCGCGTCGAGCTGCACGCTCCCGTCGTCGACCAGCTGCAGCACCGCGATCGAGGTGAACAGCTTGCTGATCGACGCGACGTCGAAGATCGTGTCGCGATGCATCGGTTCCCGCTGCTCGGGAGGCAGTTCGGTGCCGTTGCCGTCCGCGTAGCGCAGCTCGTGCCCGGCCACCGAACGGCGCACCACGACGCCCTCGTGCACCAGCAGGCTCACCGCGCCCGCGTACATCGGGTGCTCGCGGCCGGGCGTCTTGTCCGTCCAGGCCGCGATCTGCTGCAGTGCCGCGTCGATCGGGCGGGGATCGAGCCCGACGTCTTCCGGGCTCCCGTCGGACAACACGGTGCCGGCCGGCGCGAAGCCGTCCTGCGGCCGGTCGAAGTGCCCGTACACGTGGCCGGGCGATGCCGTGGCGGACCCCGCCAGCGCGGTGACCGAAAGCAGCGCGACCGCCACCAGAATGGTCTTGCCCATCGCGTCCCCCTCAGCGGTACAGCAGGTACGGCTCGCGTTGTCGTTGGAAGTCCGCCACGTCGTCCTGCCAGGGGCCGACGATCTCGGGCACGTCGGCCCCCGCGTCGACCATCGTGCGCAGGCGGTCCGAGCCGGACAGCTTGTCGATCATGTTGTCGGGTCGCCAGCCGAAGACCTGCGGGTACAGCCGGCGCGCCGTGGTGATCATCGCGACGGTGGCGCCGATCGCGTCGACCTCGCCCGAGCGGTAGACCTGCACGCCGCCGCAGGTTGCGTTGGCGTGCTTGGAGAAAGTCGGCACGAAGTAGGTTTCGCGGAACCGGAGCCCCGCCAGTCCGGCGGCGTTGAGCTCCTCCGCCCAGCGCCAGTCGATGCCGGGCGCGCCGATGATCTCGAACGGCCTGGTGGTGCCGCGGCCCTCGGACAGCACGGTGCCCTCGAACAGCCCGGTCCCCGGGTAGACCGCCGCGGTGTCCGGGATCGGCATGTTCGGGCTGGGCGGGACCCACGGCAGCCCGGCGTCCGCGCCGCGCCCGCGCCAGCCCTCCACGCGGATCACGTCGAGGCGCTCCAGCGGGCTCGGCAGGTACTCGCGGTCGAACAGCCGTGCCAGCTCGCCGACGGTCATGCCGTGCTGCTGCACGATCGGCAGCAGCCCGACGCCGGAGGCGAACCGCAGGTCCAGCCGCGGGCCGGCGACCCGGGAGCCGATCGGGTTCGGCCGGTCCAGCACCAGGAACGCCGCTCCGACCTGGCGGGCCGCCTGCATCGCGGTGAACATCGTCCAGATGTAGGTGTAGAAGCGGGCGCCCACGTCGGCGATGTCGAACACGACCTGCTCGACGCCCGCCTTGCGGAACATCTCGGCCAGCTTCGCCGCGTCGGCCCCGTACGCGTCGTACACGGGCAGGCCGGTGCGCGGGTCGCGGTAGTCGCCCTCCGAACCACCGGCCTGCGACGTGCCGCGGAACCCGTGCTCCGGCCCGAAGACCGCGACCACGTCCACCGCCCCGCTGGCGTGCATGACGTCCACGACGTGCTCCAGCGACGCGAGCACGCCGGTCGGGTTGGTCACCACCCCGACCCGGCGGCCGGTGATGTCCTGCCAGTTCCGCGCGGCGAGGACGTCCGCCCCGGCCTTGACGCCCGGGCCGAGGTCGGTGGACCTCGGGGCGGCGCAAGCGGAACTCGTCGCGAGGCCCGCCGCGGGCACCGTCAGCGCCGCGGCGGTCAGGAAGCCCCGTCGATTCACACCCATGCCCGCCCCTTCCGCGTTCACCCGGGCTACCAGCTCAGGCCGTGGCCGAACGGGTACTTGTCGACACCGGGCTGACCGGGGTCAGGCACCGGGACCGGCAGCTTGCCGACCGGGGAGATCTCGCCGAAGAGCACCTTCGTCAGCGATTCCATCGCCACCGCCTTGTCAGAGTAGGTGGCGATCCAGCCGGGCAGGTCGACGTGCGCCGCGTCGTACGGGTCGCGCACGGCGACGGCGACGACCGGCTTCCCGGTCTGCTGCAGGGCGCGGACCAGGTCGAGCTGCGTCTTGTTGGCCTCGCTCCACGCGGCGTTGGTCAGCACCACGGTGACGTCGTTGCGCTTGGCCTCCTCGACGGCCTGACCGATCTGCTCCGGCGTCGGCTTCAAGCCCGTCGCCAGGGCCGACGCCTGCGGCCCGCGCGCCTTGATCCGTTCGGCCAGCGCGGCGGTCGCCTTGTCGCCGGCGCCGGTCACGAACATCGATCCCGGCTTCTGCAGCGGCAGCATCCCGTCGTTGCGCAGGACGGTCGTGGTGCGGTCGGTGATGGCCTGCGCCTCGGCGAGGTGTTCCGGCGTCCCGACGATCTGGTCCACTTTGGACACATCGACGAACGGGTTGTCCAGCACGCCCCGCGCGGCCTTCAGCGCCAGGATGCGCTCCACGCTCTGGTCGATGCGCTGCTCGGTGAGCTCGCCGCTGCGCACCGCGTTGACCACGCCGTCGATGGCGACCTGCACGTTGAACGGCATCAACATGATGTCGACACCGGCCTTGAGCGCGAGCACCGGGATCTCGGCGTCCGGGTGCTTCTCCCGCACCCCGTCCATCTTCAGCGAGTCGGTGACGATCACGCCCTTGAAGCCGAGCTCGTCGCGCAGCATCCCGGTGAGCACGTTCGGGGACAGCGTCGACGGCTCACCGGAGTCGTCGAGCTTGGGGACCATGAGGTGACCGCTCATGACCATGTCGGTCCCGGCGGCGATCGCCTCCTTGAACGGCGGCGCGTCCAGCTGCTCCCACTGCTGCCGGTCGTGCTCGATCACCGGCAGCGAGGTGTGGCTGTCCTGGCTGGTATCGCCGTGCCCGGGGAAGTGCTTGACCGCAGCCGACACCGTCTCGCCCGGCTTCGCCGAGTCCTCGTAGCCGCGGATCTGCGCGGCGGTGAGCTGCGCGGCCAGCGCCGGGTCGGAGGAGAACGACCGCACCCCGATCACCGGGTTCGCCGGGTTGACGTTGACGTCGCCGCTCGGCGCGAAGTTCTGGTTCAGGCCCATCGCCCGCAGTTCCTGCCCGGTGATCGCGGCCGCGCGGACCGCGTCGTCGGTGCTGCGGCCGGAGCCGAGCGCCATGTTGCCCGGGAACTGCGTGGCGGGTTCCAGGATCCGGGTGACCTGCCCCTGCTCCTGGTCCGTGGAGATCAGCAGCGGCACCTTCGCGCCGGAGTTGAGCGCGGCGTCCTGCAGGCCGTTGGACAGCTCGGCGATCTGCTTGGGGTCGTAGAGGCTGTCGGTCCAGGCGAAGTGGATGATGCCGCCGAGGTGGTACTTCTGCACCACCTGCGCCGGGGTGTCGACCCCGAACTCCGCCTGGTTCTGCGGGTGCGCGGTGTCCGCCGTGCGGCCGTAGGCGTAGGTGACGAACAGCTGGCCGACCTTCTCCTCCAGCGTCATCTGCTTGAGCAGCTCGGCGGGCGACTGCGGCTGCTTCGGGGCTGCGGTGCCGCCGGTGGTGGTAAGCGCGGCGGCACCGATGGCGATGGCGCTCAGCGCGATGGCGGCGCGGCGCGCTCGGGTCTTCACGTTGGCCTCCCTGCGGCGGGTCTCGCCGGGCGGAAAGTGTTCACCACGAAATCGGTCGATTTCGGAAGTTACTCACACGTTCGGCCCCGGTCAACGCTGCGCACCGGTGTGGTCGCGGACGGTCCCGCGAAGGAGGAACGAGACAGAGATACGGCGGCGGCCCGTCGATCAGATCGACGGGCCGCCGCCCCTCTGCGCGAGAACTCGGGTTACCAAGCGTGCACTCTTGTCGTAACTTCCGGGCTAGGCGTCCGGCGTCCCGGTACGCAACCCCGTGGAACGACCAGCCTTGTGTGCGGCAACGCGTGGGTGCTCCGGGCCTCGCGCGCGGAGTCTGATCGGGGTGGATGTTACTTCTCCTCCGTAACATCCCTGGCCAACCAGGGTCCGCACTTCCTTTGTAGTCGGTGACGCGCGTCACTGCAAGGGTTCGGATGCAGGCCGTAGGTATGGGTCTTTCGGGTGGCGGTCTTCGCCGGCGGTGCGGTGTCGCGCGCCCCGATGTGCGCGCCCGATGTGGCAGTCAGCGCCGGCGGCGCCAGGCCCGCAGGCCCCACCACGCCGCACCGGCCGCGGCCACCGCGCCCATGCCGACGCCGGCCGCGGTCACCGCCGCGCGGGACGGGGTGGGGATCCGGGCGCGCAGCGACACCGGGTGCTCGAAGGACAGCGTCGGCCAGCCGCGCTGGACGGCCTCCTTGCGCAGTCCGCGGTCGGGATTGACGACGGTCGGGTGTCCGACGGCTTCCAGCAGCGGCAGATCCGTGATCGAGTCCGAGTACGCGTGGCACTCGGCGAGGTCGTAGCCGTACTCGTCGGAGAGCTCGCGGGCCGCGGTCGCCTTGTTCTCCGCGGAGCAGTAGAACTCGATCTCGCCGGTGTAGCGGCCGTCCACCACGACCATCCGGGTGCCGGACCAGTGCGTGGCGCCGAGCAGCTTCGCGATGGGGGCGACCACTTCTTCGCCCGAGGCCGACAGCACGACGATGTCGTGGCCCTGCTCCTGGTGCTCCGCGATGAGCTGCGTGGCCTCCTTGTAGACCAGCGGATCGACGATGTCGTGCAGCGTTTCCTCGACGATCGCGTTGACCTGCTCGACGTCCCAGCCGGTGCACAGCGACGTGATGTGCGCGCGCATCCGGTCCATCTGGTCGGCGTCGGCGCCGGCCAGCATGAACACGAACTGGGCGTAGGCGCTCTTCAGCACGGCCCGTCGGTTGATCAGCCCTTCCTGGAAGAAGGGGCGGCTGAAGGCGAGGGTGCTCGACTTGGCGATGACGGTCTTGTCCAGGTCGAAGAACGCGGCCACCCGGCGTCCGGTGCGGGTCGATGGGTTCGCGGGCTCTGTCACGCCGCACAGCATACGAGCCCGCTTCGGCGGGCTGCGGGCGCGCATTGCGGAAGGGTTTTCCATTCCCGGCGGTGGCCTTGCGCATCGTTTTCGGCAATCGATCCGTTAGTCGCCGCGCCCGTTGCCGCGCCGTCGACGGCCCGGGATTTGCTAGTTCCGGGGGCCCGGACGGCCCGATCTCGCGCCCCTGGGGAGGGGGCGGGCCGCCACGCGTCGAGAACTCACGCTGTGTGTGGTGTTGGGCGTTGCTTTCGTCTAGTGGGAGATTTTCCTTGACTCGAATGTCGGCTACCGATCGGTTCGGTGCGCACTGAGAGCGAGAACGTTCGCTCAAATGGACGGGAGGCATTGCGGGGGATCTACGAGCTAGAGTGAGAGGAGTCCGGTTCTACCGGGCAGGTTCAGCTCGACCCCCCGGAGCTGAACTGCAGACGGCCCCCGCCCCTCCCCCCTGGCGGGGGCCGTCCCCTTTCCGGGGGCTCCGCCGCGGCCATTCCGCCGGAAGCCAATGCGAACTCTTTCCGTTTTTCGCGGGCGATGTCGCGCTTTCGGGGTATGCGAGTTATCCACAGGTCGTCGGTTTGTCCACAGATTCGGAAAAGTCGGTTGGCAGATGCCGGTGATCCGGCCACCTTGGTTATCGAGCGCCAATTCGGTGCGCATCCATCCCGCCATTCGATTTCCGGAGGCATCGCCATGACTGCTGCACGCCCGCTGCTCGTCGCGCGGGATTCCGCGCTGGCCGAAGAGGTCTCGCGGCTGGCCGCGGCGGCCGGCGGCGAAGTGGAACACGTGCCGGGCCCGGCGCCGCCGAGCTGGCGGACCGCGCCGCTGGTGCTGCTCGACGCCGCTGCGCTCGGCGCGGCCGATGGACTGCCGCGAAGGCGCGGAGTCGTTGTGCTGTCGAAGGATCCGACGCCCGATCTCTGGCGTGCGGCGTTCGAGATCGGCGCCGAGCGCGTGGTCGAACTGCCTGCCGACGAGGCGGGTCTCATCGAGCTGCTGGCCGATGCCGGTGACGCTCCGGCGCAGGGTGGCCGGGTGCTCGCGGTGCTGGGCGGTTGTGGTGGAGCGGGAGCGTCCGTGCTGGCCACCGCGACGGCGGTGTTCGCCGCGCGCAGCGGAGAACGGTCGCTGCTGGTCGACTGCGATCCGCTCGGTGGCGGGGTCGATCTCGCAGTCGGTGCGGAGGCGGCCGACGGCCTGCGCTGGTCGGGGCTGGCCGTCAACGCCGGCCGACTCGCCGCGAGCGCGCTCCACGAGGCGCTGCCGAAGCGCCGGATCGGCAGCGGCGCGATCACCGTGCTGTCCTGCGACCGCGACGGGCCGCCGACCGGGCTGACGCCGGAAGCGGTACGAGCCGTGCTCGGTGCGGGCCGCCGGGCCGGCGACACCGTGGTCTGCGACCTGCCGCGCACCCTTCCGGAGGCGGCCGCGGCCGGGCTGCGCGAAGCGGACCTGGCGGTCGTCGTCGTGCCTGCCGAGGTGCGCGCCTGCGCGGCGGCGGCACGCGCGGTGGCGAGCATCCGGGAACACGCGGCCGGGCCGGTCCGGCTGGTGGTCCGGGGGCCCGCGCCCGGTGGGCTGCGCACGGCGGACGTGGCGCGAGCCGTGGGCGCGGAGGTCCTGGCGGTCATGCGGCCGCAGCCGCGCCTGCCGGCGGTCCTGGATCGCGGCGGTCTCGCCGCGGCCGGTCCGGTGCGGCGGGGCCCGGTGGCCCGGGCCGCGCGGGAAGTACTGGCCGCGCTCGGCCGCTCGGAACCGTCCACAGTGGCTGGTTGACGGCAGGGAAGCGCGTCGGTCGGGCGGCGCGGGGAATCAGCTCTTTCGGTGCTCCATCAGAACGGAAGTGAGTCGAGTCATGTCCATGAGTCGTGTCCTGGAAGTCGACCCGATCCCCGGCGGATCGGCGGAATCGTCCACTGTGGCCGATTCGATCGACGGTGAGTTGCTGGCGCGGGTGCGCAACCGGCTGGTCGGCAGCGGCGCCACGCTGACCTCGTCCGCCGTCGCGTCCGCGGTGCGGGAGGAGTCGGGCGGGCTGGTCGCCGACGCCGACGTGCTGGCCGCACTTCGCCTGGTGCAGCAGGAATTCCGCGGGGCCGGCGTGCTGGAGCCGCTGCTGCGCGATCCGGCGGTGTCCGACGTGCTCGTCACCGCGCCGAACAAGGTGTGGGTCGACCGCGGCGAAGGGCTCCAGCGCGCGGCGGTCCGCTTCGCCGACGAAGACGCGGTGCGCCGCCTCGCGCAGCGGCTCGCGGTGGCCAGCGGCCGCAGGCTGGACGACGCCCAGCCATGGGTCGATGCTTGGTTGCCGCAGGAGAGCGCATCCGGGCCGGTCCGGCTGCACGCGGTGCTTCCGCCGGTTGCGGGCGAGGGCACCTGCATCTCGCTGCGCGTGCTGCGCCCGGCCGCGCACGATCTCGACGCGCTGTGCGGTTCCGGTGCCTTCGACGGCCCGACCGCCGCGGTGCTGCGCGAGATCGTCGCGACCAGGCTGGCCTTCCTGGTCGTCGGCGGCACGGCCAGCGGCAAGACGACGTTGCTGGCGGCGATGCTGGGCGAGGTCGCGGAATCCGAGCGCATCGTGTGCGTCGAGGAGGCCGCCGAGCTCTACCCCCGTCATCCGCACGTGGTCCGGCTGCTCACCCGTCCGGCGAACGTCGAGGGAGCCGGCGAGATCCAGGTCCGCGACCTGGTCCGGCAGGCGCTGCGCATGCGGCCCGATCGGCTCGTCGTCGGCGAGGTGCGCGGCGGTGAGGTGCGCGAGCTGCTGGCCGCGCTGAACACCGGCCACGACGGGGGCGGCGGCACGCTGCACGCCAACTCGCCACAAGAGGTTCCGGCCCGGATGGAGGCGCTGGCGGCGCTCGGCGGGCTGCCGCGCGCGGCCCTGCACAGCCAGCTCGCCGCGGCAGTGCAGGTGGTGCTGCACGTTCGCCGGAGCGCTCGGCGCGGGAGGCATCTCGCCGGGATAGGCGTGCTGCGGCGCAACGGCGAGCTGGTCGAGGTGCTCCCGGCCTGGCAGGCCGAGAGCGGGTGGGGGCCGGGCAAGGGCGCGTTGGCGGCGCTGCTGGCCGCGAGGGGAGGCGCGTTGCCGTGCTGATCCACGCGCTGGTCGTGCTGGCAGTGGCCGTTCTCTGTTGGCCGGAGATCAGGGCGCGTGACCGGCTCCTCGCCGAGCCGGTGCGCGTTGCCAGACCTTCGTTCCGGGGTGGCGCCCGGCTGCTCGTGCTTCCAGCCGGCGCCGTCGCGGGCTGGGGCTTCGCCGGTCCGGCCGGTTCTTGCGCGGCTGTTGCGTTGTCGCTGCTCGGCGCGAAGTACTGGCGAACGCAGCGGGACTGGCGACATCGGCTGGACCGGGCCGACGAGCTGACCGCGGGGCTGCGGCTGCTGGTGGCGCAGCTGCGCGCTGGCGCCCACCCGGCCGCCGCTGCGGAGGGAGCGGCGGCCGAGGCCGGTCCGGCGGTGGCCGGGGTGTTCCAGGACATGGCCACCACGGTCCGGCTCGGCGGCGATGTCGCGGCGGCTCTCGAAGGGCACGACGGGATCACCGAGCTGCGCGGGCCGCAGGACCGGATGGCCAGGGCCTGGGCGCTGGCGGAGCGGCATGGCGTAGCGCTGGCCGACCTGCTCGATGCGGTGCGCCGCGACGTCGAGCGGCGGACCGCGTTCCGGCGGGACGTCGAGGCGAAGATGGCCGGCCCGCGATCGACCGCCGCCGTGCTCACCGGGCTGCCGGTCTTCGGGTTGCTGTTCGGCGAAGCCGTCGGGGCTGGGCCGATCACCGTCCTGACCGGCGGGCTGCTCGGGCAGCTGCTCCTGCTGGTCGGAGTGGCCCTGCTGTGCGCCGGGGTCGGCTGGACGTTGCGCCTGACCAAGGCGGTGGTGCAGCCGTGATCGAACTGCTGCTCGCGGCCGCGGCTCTGCTGCTCGTGCCGCCGAGCTCGGCGCGGGCGAGGCTCCGGTCGCTCGGCCCGCGCTCGCCGGCTCGGGGGCGTCCCAGGAAGTCCATTGTGGTCTGGGCGTTGCCGCTGGCCGTCGGGGCCGGCGCGGTGCAGGTGCTGGGCCCGGTCGTCGGGATCTCGATGGGGCTGGCCGCGGCCTTCGCCGTGCGCCGGTGGTCTGCGCTCGCGGACCGGCGCCGCGACCGGACGGATCCGCTCGCGCTGGCCGCCGGTTGGGACCTGCTGGCCGCCGGGATGCGCGCCGGGCTGCCGGTGTCGGTGATCGTGCGCGCGGTGGCCGACGAACTCACCGGTGCGGCGCACCGAACTCTGCGCGAGGTCGCCGACCACCTCGCGCTGGGCGCGGATGCCGCGACCGGCTGGGAACCGGCGCTGTGGAACCCGGACACCGCAGAACTCGCGCGGGCGGCCCGGCGCACCGCCCGGACCGGCAGCGCGCTGGCGGACGTGGCGGGCGAAATCGCAGCCCACGCGCGAGCTGTGGTTGCCGAGCAGGCCGAAGTACGCGTGCAGCGCGCAACGGTGTGGATCTCGGCGCCGCTGGGCCTGTGCTTCCTGCCCGCGTTCCTGTGCCTCGGGGTGCTGCCCGTGGTGGTCGGCATGATGCACCGCCTCGCGGTGCCCTTGTAAGTCCATTGTGGATCTGAACTGGAGGTTGATCGAAATGAGTGCCCGGTCGAACCGGTGGACGGCGACGCGCCGACTGCGCGCCCTGCTGCACGGGGACGGTGGCATGAGCACCGCCGAATACGCGGTGGGAACCGTCGCCGCGGTGGCGTTCGCCTCGCTTCTCTACGACGTCGTGACCGGAAACTCGGTCAAGGACGCCCTCGCCGGGCTCATCGCCCGCGGGCTCGAAGGCGGCGATACCTGATGGCCGCGCAGGTGGTTCCGGCGTCGCCCGGCGCCGGAACGGCCTGCCGCGACGCCGGCGCGGTCACGGTCGAGGCGGCACTGGGCATCTGCTCGGTGATCGCGGTGTTCGCGCTGGTCCTGACCGGGATCGGCGCGCTGATCGGCCAGCTCCGCTGCACCGATGCGGCGGTCGAAGCCGCGCGACTGGTGGCGCGCGGCGACCGGCCCCGCGCGGACGAGGCGGTCGGCCGCATCGCGCCCGGCGGCGCGTCGCTTTCGGTGCTGGTCGAGGGCGATCAGGTCAGCACCGAGGTGAGCGCCCCGCTGCCCGGCGAGTTCCTGCCCGGCCGCTGGCTGAAGGCGCGGGCGGTGGCGGTGCTGGAACCAGGAGTGGTGCCATGAGCGGCGACAGGGGAGCGGCCACCGTGGTTGCGGCGGTGCTCTCGCTGGCGCTGATCATCCTGCTGTCCGTCGTCCTGCAACTGGGCGCGGTCACCGTCGCCCGCCACCGGGCCGAAGGGGCGGCAGATCTCGCCGCGCTGGCCGCCGCCGCGTACGCGCCGCACGGGCAGCAGGTCGCGTGCGAGCGGGCGAACCGGGTCGCGAGCGGGATGCGAGCCGAGCTCGCGGAGTGCCGGATGGACGGCTGGGACGCCGTCGTGACGGTCCGAGCCGATCTTCCCGCGTTCGTCCCCGGCGGGCGAAAGGCCAGCGCACGGGCTCGTGCCGGGCCGGAGGGAAGCTGAACGGCGGCCGATCGATCCGGCCGCGACGAACGGTCGACGAGCGGTCAGGCGACCGGATTTCACCCTAGCGAGCGGTCGTTCCGGTGCCGCTCAACAGGATGATCCTTTTAGTTCACGTGTTCTGGGCGGGAGCGTTCGTCGCGGCTCAGCTACCGGTCGTCGACTGGGGGTGTACTCACCCGGTTCGGATGACGTTGATTAGTGGTGTGAGCGCAAGACCCAAGGTTCACGACAACGAGGTCGAGAACCAGGCGGCTGCCGAAGGTTCTACCGGAGGCACCCCCGAGCCGCCGGTCCGGCGCCCACTGTGGAACAAGGAGGCGGAGCAAATGCAACGGTCGGCGGACAGGTGGCAAAGCGCCTTCCGCGGCATCCCGGCCCACCCGGCCGGGCTGACCAGCAGCCGGATCGAACTTCGCGTGCAGGCAATCGGATTCGCCTCGCGCGGTTGGCCGGTGCTACCCGGAACCTACCCCGAAGAAGACGGCTGGATCGGTCGCCGCGGACGCCAGGAGACCGGCCTGCGGCCGGTGTACCGCGACTGGCAGGACCGCCTCGGCACCAACCCCGACGAGGTCACGTCCTGGTGGATGGAGCGGCCCTACGGCCTGCTGGTCGCCACCGGAACCACGGTCGACGCCATCGAGGTCGACTCGAACCTCGGCCACCGCGCCGCGTTGGTGCTGCGCGCACTCGGCTTCCCGGTGCCGATCGTGGCCACCCCGGACGGCCGCTGGTACTTCCTGATGTCCGGCGGCGGCGAGCTCTACCCAGAGCTGGCCGACCTGGGCGGAATCATCTTGCACAGCAACGGAAGCTGGGTGCCGATGCCCCCGTCGGCCTACCCCGGCGGCGCGGTGCACTGGCGGGTCAAGCCGGAGGTCTGCGCCTGGCAGCTGCCCACCCCGGACTTCGTGCAGGACGCGCTCTGCACGGGTCTCGAACTCCTTGACAACAGCAGTCCGGAGAACGTGGCGGAACTTCTCGCAGCGGGCAGGTGACCACCTGCCGGCCGCACCGACGCCGACCGGATTGGCATCCGCGCCCCGGGCTCCCCGACACGACCGAACGCGTCTCCTCCGAGCACGCACCAGCCCTTCGTGCTCAGCTCTCTTGTGGACGGTCGTGCAGCCCAGCCGATCCGCCGGCGCCGCCCCCGAGCGCGGCCGACACCGCATCGAGAACAGCCACCGCCCCCGCCTTGTCCAGCGGTTCGTTGCCGTTCCCGCACTTCGGCGACTGGACGCAGGACGGGCATCCCGCCGGGCAGTCGCAGGAAGCGATCGCTTCCCGCGTCGCGGCCAACCATGGGACCAATGCGGCATGACCGCGATCGGCGAATCCGGCCCCTCCCGGATGACCGTCGTGCACGAACACCGTTGCCTCCCCGGTGTCGGCGTGCAGCGCGGTGGAAACCCCGCCGATGTCCCATCGATCGCAGGTCGCGAACAGCGGTAGCAGGCCGATCGCCGCGTGCTCGGCGGCATGCAGCGCGCCGGGGATGCGCGCCGGATCCAGCCCGGCGCCCCCCGGCGCGCTGCCCACCAGCAGCTCGTCGCCGACCGTGTACCAGACCGCCCGGGTCGTCAGGGTCTGCGCGGGGAGGTCCAGCGGCACCTGGTCCAGCACCGCCCCGGAGGGCCGTTTCCGCAGGTAGCCGACGACCTGCGAGGTGACTTCCACCTCGCCGAGGCAGACCGTGACGCCGCGTCCGGTGTCGTGCCGCTCGATGGTCCGCAGCACCGAGATGTCCACCACGTTGCGGGGCGAGGTCGTCCAATCGGGGCTTTCCTCGTGCACCAGCGCGATCCCGGTCTCCAGGTCCAGCTCGTCCACCACGAACGATTCGCCGCGGTGCAGGTAGACCGCTCCCGGGTGCACCGTCCCGCAGGCCGAGTCCGGGTCCACGGTGCCGAGCATGCGCCCGGATTCGCCTTCCACGACGGCGATCGGATGCCCGCCGGCGCCCCGCAGCTCGACGTTCCGATGTGGACGCTCGCGGGAGGTCCAGAACCAGCCGTGCGGGCGCTTGCGCAGCACCCCGTCCGCCGTGAGCGCTGCTACCGCCCGGCGCGCCGGTTCGCCGCCGAAGACGTCGAAGGAGTTCTCGTCGAGCGGCAGTTCGGCGGCGGCGCAGGCCAGGTGCGGTTCGAGCACGTACGGATTGGTCGGGTCGAGCACCGTCGCCTCGACCGGGCGCTCGAGCACCGCGGACGGGTGGTGCACCAGGTAGGTGTCCAGCGGATCGTCCCGCGCGACGAAGACGACCAGGGCGCCGTCGCCGTCCCGCCCGGCGCGTCCGGCCTGCTGCCAGAAGGACGCGAGGGTGCCGGGATAACCGGCGACCACGACGGCGTCGAGCCCGGAGATGTCGACGCCGAGTTCCAGCGCGTTGGTGGTGGCCACCGCGCGGAGCTCACCCGAGAGCAGGGAACGCTCCAGCTCGCGGCGATCCTCGGGCAGGTAACCGCCGCGGTAGGCGGCCACCTTCGCGGCGAGCGATTCGTCTACATCGGACAGCGCGCGCTGCGCGGACAGCGCCGCCAACTCCACGCCACGCCGGGACCGGATGAACGCCAGCGTCCGGGCGTCCTCGATGACCAGCTCGGTCATGATCCGCGCCGCCTCGGCGCCGACCGCCCGGCGCACCGGGGCGCCGTTCTCGCCGATCATCTCGTCGAGCAGCGGCGGCTCCCAGAACGCGACCGTCCGGGCTCCGCGCGGCGACCCGTCGTCGGTCACGGCGCGGCACGAGACGCCGGTCAGGCGCTCGGCCAGCGATTCCGGGTCGGACACGGTGGCCGAGGCCAGCACGAAGACCGGGTCCGCGCCGTAGTGCTGCGCGACGCGGCGCAGGCGGCGCAGCAGCAGCGCGACGTGGGAGCCGAACACTCCGCGGTAGGTGTGGCACTCGTCGACCACGATGTGGCTGAGCCGCCGGAAGAACCGCGCCCAGCGGCCATGCCCGGGCAGCACGCCGTAATGCAGCATGTCCGGGTTGGTGAAGATCCACCGGCCGTGCGCGCGCACCCAGTCCCGCTCGACCTGCGGCGTGTCGCCGTCGTAGCTCGCCGCCCGGACCTCCGCCATGCCGAGCTCGCCGATGGTGCGCAGCTGATCGGCGCCGAGCGCCTTCGTGGGGGCGAGGTACAGCGCGGTCGCCCGGTCGTCTTCGAGCAGCCGCGAAAGCACCGGCAGCTGGTAGACCAGCGATTTCCCGGAGGCCGTGCCGGTCGCGACGACCACGTGCTCACCGGCCCGGACCGCCTCGGCTCCCTCGATCTGGTGCACCCACGGCTCCCGCGCGCCGCGCTCGCGGAACGCGTCCACCAGCCGCGGCGGGACCCACTCCGGCCAGTCGGCGGTGCGGGCCGGGCGGGTGGGCAGGTGCGCGACGTGCCGCAACGGCGTTTCGTCGGCCGGAATGCCGGCTACCGCGCGGTCGAGTAACCGCCGCCCCTTGTCCTGGTCCGCTGCGCGCACGCTAGCGAGCCTCGCACAGCGCCGATCGCGCACCGCGCACGCGTTCCCGGTTCCCGCATCCGTGTCGGTATCGCTCGATCGGTTGATTCTTGCCGCGGGCCGGGGCGGTGGCGCTGACTCCGGCGGCGACCCGGTGGACCGTCGGAGTCGTGCCTCATACCCCATGTAACCCGTTTGGGCCAAATCAACCTTTGCCCAATTGGGTGATCAAGTACCCATCTGAATCGATTCTTTTGTAACAGAACCCCACGTCGTGACGAGTTGCGTATCACACCGTGAGGTAAGCCACTCGTGGCCTGAATAGACTCCCGACCCACGACGTCGCCACGGACGGCCAGCAACCGATCACCGGCCGTACCGGGCGGGGCCGCCTACCGCGCACCGGAGCCCCGTCGAGCGTTGCGGAGCCCCGGTGCTGAACCGAGCACAACCCAGGAGGACGGATGTCCCTGCTCACCCCGGTCCAGCACGGCTGGGCCCAGGGCGCTGCACCACCGAGCTCGCAAACCCGGATGGACCTCGCCCAACAAGCCACCGGTATCGAGCTCGGCGGCGCCGACTACGTCGTCGTCGGTGCCGTGATGGTGATCGCCCTGGCCGCCCTGGCCTTCGGCTACGTCCTGATCAAGGAGGTGCTGTCCGCCGGCCAAGGCACGGCCAAGATGCAGGACATCGCCAAGGGCGTGCAGGAAGGCGCCTCGGCCTACCTGAGCCGGCAGTTCCGCACCCTGGCGATCTTCGCCGTGATCGTGTTCCTGGTGCTGTTCGCGCTGCCCTCGGAGAGCACCGGCGAGACGATCGGGCGATCGATCTTCTTCCTGTTCGGCGCCGCGTTCTCGGCCACCATCGGCTACCTCGGCATGTGGCTGTCCACCCGCGCGAACGTGCGCGTCGCGGCGGCCGCCCGCGAGGAAGGTGAGGGGCGCGAGAAGGCGATGCGGGTCGCGTTCCGCACCGGCGGCGTGGTCGGCATGATCACCGTCGGCCTCGGCCTGTTCGGCGCCGCGCTGGTGGTGCTGGTCTACGCCGGCGGCGCCCCGCGCGTGCTGGAGGGCTTCGGCTTCGGTGCGGCCCTGCTGGCGATGTTCATGCGGGTCGGCGGCGGCATCTTCACCAAGGCCGCCGACGTGGGCGCCGACCTGGTCGGAAAGGTCGAGCAGAACATCCCGGAGGACGACCCGCGCAACGCCGCCACGATCGCCGACAACGTCGGCGACAACGTCGGCGACTGCGCCGGCATGGCGGCCGACCTGTTCGAGTCCTACGCGGTCACCCTGGTCGCCTCGCTGATCCTGGGCACCGCCGCGTTCGGCCTGCACGGCCTGCTGTTCCCGCTGATCGTGCCCGCGCTGGGCGTGATCACCGCGGTGATCGGCGTCTACATCACCAAGGCCCGTGCCGGCGAAAGCGCGCTGACGGCGATCAACCGGTCGTTCTACATCTCGGCGGGCATCTCCGCGGTGCTCTGCGTGATCGCCGCGCTGCTGTACCTGCCGAGTTCCTTCGGCGAGCTCACCGGCGTCTCCGAGGAGATCCGCGCCACCAGCGGCAACCCGGCGGTGATCGCGCTGGTCGCGGTGATCATCGGCATCCTGCTCGCGGTGGTGATCCTCAAGCTCACCGGGTACTTCACCGCCACCGAGCACCGCCCGGTGCGCGACGTCGGCAAGTCGTCGTTGACCGGCGCGGCCACCGTGATCCTCTCGGGTCTGTCGGTGGGCTTCGAGTCCGCCGTGTACACCGCGCTGATCATCGGCGCGGCGGTGTTCGGCGCGTTCCTGCTGTCCGGTTCGCTGCCGGTGGCGCTGTTCGCCATCGCACTGGCCGGCTGCGGCCTGCTGACCACCGTCGGTGTGATCGTCGCGATGGACACCTTCGGCCCGGTCAGCGACAACGCGCAGGGCATCGCCGAGATGTCCGGTGACGTCGAGGGCGAGGGCGCGAAGATCCTCACCGAGCTGGACGCCGTCGGCAACACCACCAAGGCGATCACCAAGGGCATCGCGATCGCCACGGCGGTGCTGGCCGCGACCGCGCTGTTCGGGTCCTACACGGACGCGATCGGCGTCGCGCTGGCCGATGTGGCTGGGCAGCTGAACGTCTCCGAGTTCTTCGTCTACGCACCCAACGTGCTGGTTGGCCTGATCATCGGGGCGGCCGTGGTGTTCCTGTTCACCGGGCTGGCGATCAACGCGGTGTCCCGCGCCGCCGGGGCCGTGGTCTACGAGGTGCGGCGGCAGTTCCGGGACAAGCCCGGGATCATGGACGGCTCGGAGCGCCCCGAGTACGGCAGGGTCGTCGACATCTGCACCCGGGACTCGCTGCGCGAGCTGGCCACGCCCGGCCTGCTCGCGGTGCTGGCGCCGATCGCGGTCGGCTTCGGCCTGGGCGTCGGCCCGCTGGCGGGCTACCTCGCCGGCGCCATCGCCACCGGCACCCTGATGGCCATCTTCCTGGCCAACTCCGGCGGTGCCTGGGACAACGCGAAGAAGCTGGTCGAGGACGGCTACCACGGCGGCAAGGGGTCCGAGGCGCACGCCGCCACGGTCATCGGAGACACCGTCGGCGACCCGTTCAAGGACACCGCCGGTCCGGCGATCAACCCGCTGCTGAAGGTGATGAACCTGGTGTCGTTGCTGATCGCACCGGCCGTGGTGACCTTCTCCGTGGGCGCGGACGCGAACCCGGTGGTCGGGCGCGTCATCGCGGCCGTCGCGGTCGCGGTGATCATCGCGGCGGTGGTGGTCTCCAAGCGCCGTTCCACGGCGATCGCGGAGTCATCCACCTCGGACGACAAGGCGGTCAACGGCGCGGCCTGACGCGTCGGTGGTGAAGCGAACGGACCGTTCACCTCGACTACCGAGGCGGGCAGTCCGTTCGCTCCGATCGCGCCGGCGGTGCGATCTGGAAGGGCGCTGTCCCCGAGCGGGGGCGGCGCCCTTTTCGTGCGCTGGGGTTTCGCCGGATGGGTGACCCCGCCTTCCGGAGCGCGGTGGGCGGTGGGGGAGAGTCTGTGAGCGCACGCCGAAGGCAACTCCGATCTCTGCGAGGAGTGCGCATGAAGATCCGTTCGACGTCCATCGCGGTGCTCGCCGCCGTCCCGCTGGCGCTCGCCGGGTGCGCGGCAGGCCCGGCCCAGGCCCCGGCTCCCGCCCCGCCGCCGAAGCCGGCCGCCCCGAGTCCGGAGGGAGTCGCGTGGTCGGGCCGGATGTGCGGGCTGGTGGGTGACTTCGCCACCTCCCAGAAGCAGTTGCCGGGAGTGGACAAGACGAACACGGCCACGGTCAAGAAGACGGTGATCGAACGCATCGACTCGGCGGTGCGCTCCGCCGACGACACCATCAACGGCCTGCGGGGCCTCGGGCCGGCGCCGATCGCGGGCGCGGACTCGGTCAACGACGGCTTCCAGCAGGGCTTCACGCAGGTCCGCGACCTGCTGACGTCGGCGGCCGAGAAGGCGAAGCAGGTCGATCCGACCAACGAGCAGAACTTCCAGGAGGGCATGGCCGCGATGCAGCAGGAGCTGCAGAAGGGCCAGCAGCTGGACCTCAAGGACGAGCTGGCGGCGCTGGACCGGAACGAGGAACTCAAGGCGGCCGCGCAGCAGGCCCCGGAGTGCAAGCAGTTCTTCGCTCCGCCCCAGCAGCAACCCCCGCGCTGAGCGTTTCCGCTGGTCACGGGCCGGGCGTGCTTTGTGTCGCCATAGCAGCACAAAACACGCACGGCCCCGGACCTGCGGAGATTTCCGGTCCCGGTGACGCAAACGGGTGGATGTGCTGGCCAAGGTCGAACTGCTGTTCTAGCATGCGGGCCGTGGACCAGCTGTCCTTCTACTCGGCCGAGGCGCGGCAGCCAGACGTCGCCGACCTCGCGGGCATGCTGTGCGGTCCGGGGCAGGCGGTCGGTTTCGGCCGCGGCACCGCGGCCCGGCTGTCCGTGGTGGTCGACGCCGAATGGCGCGCCCGCTCCCTGGTCGTGGCCTGCGCCGAACGCGGCGTGGAGGCAGAGCTCGGCCGCTCCGAAGAAGGCCGCCCGCTGATCCGCACCGCGTTCCGCGCGGACCTCACCGGCCTCGCCGCCCGCTGGCTGCGCGGCGCCGTGAAGTCGGTCCCGCCGGACTTCGTCCCGGACGGCGCCGCCCTCCGGCTCTGGGCGCTGACCGCCGGCTCCGCCGAGCCCACCGGCTACCGCCTCGGGCTCGATCCGCACGCGCCCGACACGCATGCGCCGCTGGTCACGGCGCTGCGCGGCTGCGGCCTCCCGGCGAAGCCGGTCGGCCCGCGCGCCGGCGGACCGGCGCTGCGCGTGACCGGTCGAAGGGGGCTCGCCCGCCTCGCTGAGCTCGTCGGTCCAATGCCCGATGGTGCGATCGAGCGAACGTGGCCGTTGGTGTCCTGACCGGTTTGACGCACATCACGCCAGGTCACGCAACGGAACACCACCGTCACCCGATACGTTCGTACAAGAAGACGTTGACGAGTCTCAGCGTGTTATGTGCAACCCTGTGCCTTCCCGGCGTGCTGCGAATCGGCGCATAAGGGGCACACTGAGGAACTTGTCGGGTAGCACCGGGTGCAATGGAAGCCTCCGGAAGAAGAGAGCAGGTAAGCGTGGCTGGGTCGACACGGACGAAGAAGGCCGGCGGGACCGGCCGGGCTTCGGGGTCCTCCAACGGGGCTGGCTCCGCGGGTCGGCGCTTGGTGATCGTCGAGTCGCCTGCGAAGGCCAAGAAGATCGCCTCCTACCTGGGCTCGAACTTCATCGTCGAGTCTTCTCGCGGCCACATCCGGGACCTGCCGAAGAACGCCAAGGACGTGCCGGAGAAGTACAAGGGCCAGGCGTGGGCCCGGCTGGGCGTCGACGTCGACAACGACTTCGAGCCGCTGTACCTGGTGAGCTCGGACAAGAAGGCGACGGTCACCGAGCTCAAGGACGCGCTCAAGCAGGTCGACGAGCTCTACCTCGCGACGGACGGTGACCGCGAGGGCGAGGCGATCGCCTGGCACCTGCTGGAGACGCTGAAGCCGAAGGTGCCGGTGCGCCGCATGGTGTTCCACGAGATCACCGAGTCGGCGATCCAGGCGGCCGCCGCGAACCCGCGCGACCTGGACCACGACCTGGTGGACGCGCAGGAGACCCGCCGCATCCTGGACCGGCTGTACGGCTACGAGGTCAGCCCGGTGCTGTGGAAGAAGGTCATGCCGAAGCTGTCGGCGGGCCGCGTGCAGTCGGTGGCGACCCGGATCGTGGTCGAGCGGGAGCGCGAGCGGATCAGGTTCGTCCCGGCCGAGTACTGGGACATCTCCGCGACGATGGACGCCGGCGCGGACGCCTCGCCACGGCGCTTCGGCGCCCGCCTGGTCAACGTGGACGGCGCGAAGCTGGCCACCGGTCGCGACTTCGGCCCGGACGGGCGGCTGAAGAACGCCGACACGCGGGTGCTGACCGAGCAGGAGGCGCGCAGCCTCGCCGCGGCGCTCGCCGACGCGCAGCTGCACGTGTCCAGCGTCGAGGAGAAGCCGTACACGCGGAAGCCGTACGCGCCGTTCATGACCTCCACGCTGCAGCAGGAAGCCAGCCGCAAGCTGCGGTTCTCGGCCGACCGCACGATGCGCACGGCGCAGCGGTTGTACGAGAACGGTTACATCACCTACATGCGTACCGACTCGACGACGCTGTCCGAGACGGCGATCAACGCGGCGCGCAACCAGGCCCGGGACCTCTACGGCGACCAGTACCTGTCGCCGCAGCCGCGCCAGTACAACCGCAAGGTCAAGAACGCCCAGGAGGCGCACGAGGCGATCCGCCCGGCGGGCGAGAGCTTCCGCACCCCGGGCGAGGTCGCCGGCGAGCTGCGCAACGACGTCGACGGCTACAAGCTCTACGAGCTGATCTGGCAGCGCACCATCGCCTCCCAGATGGCCGACGCGAAGGGCACCACGCTGTCGGTGCGCATCACCGGCACCGCCACCAGCGGCGAGGAGTGCACGTTCGCCGCGTCCGGTCGCACGATCACCTTCGCCGGGTTCCTGAAGGCCTACGTCGAGGCGGTCGACTCGGAGGCCGGCGGGGTCGCCGACGACGCCGAGTCGCGGCTGCCGCAGCTGGTGCAGGACCAGGCGATCACCGCGCCGGAGCTGTCGCCGGACGGGCACACCACCAACCCGCCGCCGCGCTTCACCGAGGCCAGCCTGGTGAAGACGATGGAAGAGCTGGGCATCGGGCGCCCGTCGACCTACGCGTCGATCATCAGCACCGTGCAGGAGCGCGGCTACGTCTGGAAGAAGGGCTCCGCCCTCGTCCCGTCGTGGATCGCCTTCGCCGTGGTCGGGCTGCTGGAGAAGCACTTCGGCCGGCTGGTGGACTACGACTTCACGGCCGCGCTGGAGGACGAGCTGGACCGCATCGCCGAAGGGCGCGAGGAGCGGACCAGCTGGCTGTCCGGTTTCTACTTCGGCGGCGACGTGGGGCCGGAGGGCTCCATCGGTCGCGCCGGCGGGCTGAAGAAGCTGGTCGGTTCCGGGGTCGAGGAGATCGACCCGCGGGAGATCAACTCCATCCCGATGTTCAACGACGACGAGGACCGCACCGTCTACGTGCGGGTCGGCCGCTACGGCCCGTACCTGGAGCGGACGCTCGCCGACAGTTCGTCGCAGCGTGCGAACCTGCCGGACGACCTGCCGCCGGACGAGCTCACGGTGGAGATCGCGGAGAAGCTGTTCGCCACTCCGATGGAGGGCCGCAGCCTCGGCACCGACCCGGAGTCCGGGCACGAGGTCGTCGCGAAGGAAGGCCGGTTCGGGCCGTACGTCACCGAGGTCCTGCCCGAGGGCAACAAGAACAAGCCGCGCACCGGCAGCCTGTTCAAGCACATGTCGCTGGACACCGTGTCGCTCGACGACGCGCTGAAGCTGCTGTCGCTGCCGCGGGTCGTGGGCAAGGACCCGGAGTCCGGCAACGAGATCACCGCGCAGAACGGCCGCTACGGCCCGTACCTGAAGAAGGGCACGGACTCGCGGTCGCTGGAGACCGAGGACCAGATCTTCTCGATCACGCTGGAAGAGGCGCTCAAGATCTACGAGCAGCCGAAGCAGCGCGGTCGGCGGGCGGCCGCGGCCCCGCTGCGGGAGCTCGGCGAGGAGCCGGACACCGGCAAGCCGCTGGTGATCAAGGATGGCCGCTTCGGCCCGTACGTCACCGACGGCGAGACGAACGCCTCGCTGCGCAAGGGCGATGACGTCGAGTCGTTGACCATGGATCGCGCGGTGGAGCTGCTCGCGGAGCGGCGGGCCAAGGCCCCGGCGAAGAAGAAGGCGCCGGCGAAGAAGGCCCCGGCCAAGAAGACCACCGCGAAGTCGACGACGAAGACGACCGCTGCGAAGTCGACGGCCTCCAAGACGACGGCTGCGAAGAAGCGGACGAGTTCCACTTCGAAGTCGTCCTGATCCTGGTGTTCCGCCGCCCCGAGGCGGAGACTTCCGACTATCGGAAGCCTCGGGGAGGCGGACATGCGGGATGCCTTGCACGGTCTCGACGGGACGCAGCCGTTGCCGCCCTTGCCGGTTCGTCCGGATGCCCTGTTCGGCATGGCCGCGGTGCCGCAGCAGCGGACCGCGCCGCCGCAGCCCTGGACGCCGCCTAGTACGGCGGAGGACGTGCGCAGGCCGATTCGGCGCCGTCGCGCTCCGGCGGCCAGCCCCCAGACACCTCGTCTTGAGCCGCCGGGCGAGAGGCGGCGCCGCACGCCCGGGGCGGTCGTGGGCTTCCTGATCGCGTTGGCCGTCGCGGTGCTCGTCGCCCTGGCGGTGCTGCGCCAGGTGCTCGAAGCGTTCTCCGGTTGACCGCAGGCCGGTCGGTGCCGCCCCGTACAGTCTGGGTGTTCGCGAAGTACTGGAGGCGACGTGATGCAAACCGACGCTCCGGACGTGCCCAGCACCGGGGTGTGGGCGGAGGTCGTCGGGCAGCCCGACGCGGTGCGGACGCTCTACACCGCCGTGCGCGCTGCTCACCGCCAGGTGCGGGGCGAGCCGGTTCCGCCGGGTTCGATGACGCACGCGTGGCTGTTCACCGGGCCGCCCGGTTCGGGCCGGTCGATCGCGGCCCGTGCCTTCGCCGCCGCTTTGGAGTGCTCCGATGCGGAGCAGCCGGGCTGCGGGCACTGCCCGGCGTGCCGGACGGTGCTGCACGGCACGCACGCCGACGTTCGCCTGGTGGCGCCCGAAGGCCTGTCGATTTCGGTCGCGGAGATGCGTGCTCTCGTGCAGGCCGCGGCGCGGCGCCCGACCACCGGCCAGTGGCGCATCGTGCTGATCGAAGATTCCGACCGCCTCACCGAGGGCGCGGCGAACGCACTGCTCAAGGCGGTGGAGGAGCCGCCGCCGAGGACCGTGTTCCTGTTGTGCGCGCCCTCCGATCACCCCGAGGACGTGTCCGTCACGATCCGCTCCCGGTGCCGCGTGGTGCAGCTGCGCACGCCGTTGGCCGGCGCGATCGCAGAAGTGCTGCACGAGCGCGACGGCGTGGACGCGGAGCTCGCGCATTGGGCGTCGTCGGTGTGCGGCGGGCACATCGGCCGGGCGCGGCGGCTGGCGACCGACGAGGAGGCGCGGGAGCGGCGCGAGTCGGTGCTGCGGATTCCGTTGGGGCTGCGCAGGTTCTCGGACGTGTTCACGGCGGCCACCGGGCTGGTGAAGCTGGCCGAGACGGAAGCGGTCACCGCGAACGAGGACCGCAACGAGGCCGAGAAAGAAGAGCTGAAGACCGCGATGGGCGCGGGCGGCACCGGCAAGGGCACGGCGTCGGCGACCCGCGGCGCGAACGCCGCGCTGAAAGAGCTTGAGAAGCGCCAGAAATCCCGTGCCACCCGTTCCCAGCGCGACGCGCTGGACCTGGCGCTGGTCGACCTGGCGGGCTTCTACCGCGACGTGCTGGTGATGCGCACGGGTTCGACGGCGCCGCTCAACCACCCGGATTTCGAGCGCTCGGTGGCGAAGGCGGCCGGGGAGTGGACGTCGGAGTCGGCGCTGCGCCGCCTCGACGCGGTCCTGGAATGCCGGCTCGCGCTGACCCAGAACGTGAAGCCCATCATCGCGGTGGAGGCCATGCTCGCCACCCTCTACACCGGCTGACTCCAGAGTGGACGTTCAAGGCCTCCGGGGTGGCCCTGAACACCGGGAATTCAGCTGCACAGCGCGGAGAACAGCACGTCGTCCATCGATGTCACGTGAATCCCCCAGCGGGTACGTCGGAGCCGTGAGCGTTTTGGGTTGCAATAGCGGCACAAAGCACTCACGGCTCCATGGCCGTCACGGCCAGTACCGGAACGTGAACGCCGCCAGCAGGAGCAGGAACAGAACCCCCAGGAGCGCAAGGCATCCGACACCGTCGGTCTTCTTCGCGCGGAGCTCGACGCGGCCGCCGGGCGGCGTGCCCGGATGACGGCGGTCGTAGTGCTCGATCTGTTCCTCGGCTCCCGCCGACTCGGTGCGCCAGGGCGTCCGGTAGTCGCATTCCCCGCACCAGTACCGGTACTTCTCGTCGGCCATGCCGTTCTCTCCCAGCGCGTGCTGCTCCGGTCGGTCGGGCGCCTCCCCGTCGCCCGACCGACCAGACCCCTGGTTGCGGCAGATCAGGGGTGCTGGAGGCGCTGCATGATCAGCGAGACGTAGTGCTCCATGTCCTTCTGCAGGCACGGCACCGAGGCGTGCTTCCCGGTGCAGCCCGGCGCCCACGTGCTGCCGTCGCCGTAATCCGCGAAGTAGTGCGGGATTCCGGCGGCGTTCAGGTTCGCTGCGGTCACCAGGTTGGTGTCCCTGGCCACGCTCTCGACGACGGCCTGGGGCGGGTTGACGGTCAGGTCGCCGCCGTTGCCGGTGTACATGGCCACGCCCATGCCGCGCAGCGATTCGACGTGCTGGGCGGGGCTCTGCGCGTTCCAGACCCCGTCGAGGGGCCAGACCGGCGAGCCGAAGATCGCATCGACCGCGACGGTCGGCGTGCCCGACTCCGGTAGCAGCTCGGTGCCGATCACCGCCGCCCGCTGCGCCTGGTTGAGCAGGTCGAGGCCGCCGGAGAAGCTGCCGACGTAGCTGAACAGCTCCGGCCGGCGCTCGGCGTAGTGGAACGCCCCGAACCCGCCCATCGAATGGCCGACGATGGCCCGGCCTTCCCTGGTGGGGATGGTCCGCAGGTTCGCGTCGATCAGCGGGATGACCTGGTCGAGGTGGAAGTTCTCCCAGTTCTGCGGGCCCAGCCCGCCGGGGTTCACCCAGTTCGAGTACCAGCTGCGAACCCCGTTGGGGTGCACCGTGATCAGCGGCGCGTCCTTGGTCGCCTGCTCGGTGATCTGCTGGTTGACCTGGGTGTTCGCGCGGTCGGGATTGCCGTGCAGCGAGTACAGCACCGGGTAGCGGTCGGCGTTGGCGGTGTAGCCCTCGGGCAGGGTGACCATAATGTCGTGCTGCCCCGCGGTCTGGCCCGGCAGCAGCGTGGGATTCGGAACCTGTTCGGAGGCCACGGAGAAGACGAACGTCCGCTGGGCGTCATCGACCCACTCGGGCTGGCGGACCACGGTCAGGCCGAAGCCGTCGTCGAGGCGCGGCGGCTCGGTTTCGGCGGTCGCGGCGGTGGCGACGAGAGTCGAAGCAACGGTCAGGCCGGCCGCCATCGCGACCGCCCGCCACTGTGATTTCCGGAAACGGGTCATGCGGTTCCCCTGTCGAAGGCTGACCTCGCCGCCTCGGCGAGCGCCGGCCGCCAGGTCCCGGCCGGTACCGGAGATGATGTTGTTTGCGCTGGTCAGCGAACCAGGGCACGAACCGGCCAAATACGGCCGGTCCTCGCGTTCTTCGCGCTAAGGTCCCCGAGCCAGGACACGCCGCATCGAGAGGCGCCGAAGTGACGAGCCGGTTCGGTCCGCTACTGCGTCAGTTGCGACGTCGGGCGGGAATGACGCAGGAGCAGCTGGCGGAACGGTCCGGGGTCGGCGTGCGCACCATCCGCCGGCTGGAGAACAACTCGCCCACCGATCCCCGGATCGGGACGGTGAAGTTGTTGGCGGACGCACTGGACCTCTCGCCCGACGAGCGCCGGGAACTGCTGGCCGAGGACGCCGCCGTCGAGGCCCTCGCGGCAGCGCCGGACGTCGATCCGCCCAGCGCGCCCCTCGCGCCGCGGGATGCGCTGACCGAAGCCGCGGATCAACTCGCGCAAGCGGTCGCCGCCCGCTGGCAGCGCGAGGAGGAACAGCGCCGGATCCACGACCCGTTCCCGCTGCCGGTGCGGTGGCAGCCGGTGTCCGCGGACCTGACCGACCACCCGGACAACATCCACCGCGTTCCGGCCGGATCCACAGCGGATCCGCTGGACCTGACCGGCGACCTCACCGAGATCGCGGACGTCTACCGGCGCATCCCGTCCGGCCGGCTGGCGGTGCTGGGGCGCCCCGGATCCGGGAAGACGATCCTGGCGCTGCGCTTCACCCTGGACCACCTGCGGACCCGCACCGCCACCGACCCGGTGCCGGTGATCTTCAGCGTCGGATCGTGGGACCCGACGGCCACCGCGCTGCGGGACTGGCTGATCGACCAGCTCTCCCGCGACTACCCGGGCCTGGTCGCGAGCGCCCCCAACGGGTCGACGCTGGCCGCCGCGCTGGTCGAAACCGGCCGCGTGCTGCCGGTTCTCGACGGGTTCGACGAGATCGCCCACGGCCTGCACCGCAGCGCGGTGGAAGCGCTCAACACCACGTCGCTACCGCTGTTGCTGACCAGTCGACCCGGCGAGTACGCCGCGGCCGTCGAGGCGACCGCCCTGGCCGGCGCCGCCGGTGTCGAGCTGGTCGAACTCGGCCGCGCCGACCTGATCAACTACCTGCCGCGCACCACGCGCCGGGGCACCGCCTGGGATTCCGTCCTGGACGAGCTGCGCGAACGCCCGGACAGCGAGGCGAGCGCCAACCTCGCCGCGGTGCTGAGCACGCCGCTGATGGTCGGCCTCGCCCGAACCGTCCACGGCGAAACCGGCGAGGACCCGGCCGACCTGCTGGACACCGACCGCTTCCCGACGCGGGCGGCCCTCGAAGACCACCTGCTGAGCAGTTTCGTGCCCGCCGTCTACCGCCCGCGGCCGTCCGCCGGGCGACGGAACTGGGATCCGGACCGGGCCCGGCGCTGGCTGGGCTACCTCGCCGACAACCTGGACCGGCTCGGCACCAGCGATCTCAAGTGGTGGTTGGTCGGCGGCTCGCTGCGCCGCTCGTCGCGCATCCTCGCCGTCGTGCTGGCGTCCGCGTTCGTCACCGCCGTCGTCGATGCGCTCGTTTTCCTGCCCCTCTACGTGATCCAGCACGGGATCGGGTTCGGCATCGGGTTGGCCCTGCTGGACGGCTTGATGACCGGGACCGAGCTCGGTCTGGCCTTCGGGCTGCTGTACGGGCTTCTGGTCGTGTACGGAGGCGTCGGGTTCGAGCTGTCCAGCATGCGGGTCCGCTTGCTGGGCAGGGGCAGGAGAACCGGCCGCCGCGCCCGCACCGCCGCCACCAGGTTCGGCGCCGGGCTGCTGGGCGGGTTCGTGGTGGCGCTCGGGTACGCGCCGGTGAGCACGTTCATGCGCACGATGCTCAGCAAGACCCCGATCCCGGATGACTTGGCGATCGAGCTGACGCTCGTCAACTTCCTGGTTTTCGGGCTCATCTTCGGCCTCGCGCTCGGGACGGGACTCGCGCTCGTGTCCGTGCTGGAGACGCCCCTCGACATCAACTCCGCCGCCACCCCGATCGGCATGCTGGCCGCGAACCGATCGGCGGTGGTGCGCCAGACCGCGTTGTTCGCGCCCCTGGCGATGCTCCTGATCGCCATCGGCGGGCGGCTCGTCGTCGATCTCTTCCAGGGTTCGCTGGGCCCGCTCAACTGGCCGCTGTTCGACGGGCTCATCATCGGCGCAGTGGGCGGGACGAGTGGGGCGATCGCCTACGCGGCGGCGTTCACCGCCTGGGGGCAGTGGGTCCTCCTGGCACGTGTCTGGCTGCCGCTGACGGGTCGGCTTCCCTGGCAGGCGATCGTTTTCCTGGACGACGCGTACGACAGAGGAGTGCTGCGCCAGGCCGGTGCCGTCTACCAGTTCCGGCACGCCCGGCTCCAAGCCCACCTCGGCCGCGCCTACCGAGCCCAGCACGCCACTCCGGCCCGGCTCGACCCCGCCACCCGGACGAACCACCCCGCCGCCACCTGAACCGTTCGCCAGGCCGGGCTGGGTGGCTGACGGGGGGTCTAAAACGGAGCTTCGGGCGCGTGGGCCGGGGGTTTCCGGTTTTGCCTGAAATCGGGAGATTCAGCTGCGGCGGGGGAGGGCGGCGATGAGGATCGAGCCCAGGAGCAGCAGCGCCGTGCCGGTCCAGAACAGCGGGATCACGTAGTACGAGCTGCTGGTCAGGGCGAGCGGCGGAACGTCCGGGAGGTGGGCCGACGGGCCGGTCCCCGCCGGCGGTGTGGCCGCCGCCGAGCCGTCGCAGTCCACGCCGCCCGCCGGAGCCCCGGCGCGGGCGATCTGCTCGCCGAAGGTGATCTGCACCAGCGAAGTCGGGAGCCCCACCGGGTGGCCGCGCAGCAGCTGCAGGTCGAAGAGCTTCGCAGCCGCCCGGACCTCGGTGCCGACGACGTCGTGCCGGAGTTCCCCGACGCTCATCCGCAGCACACCGGCGTCCACGATCCGCTGGTCCAGCCCGGGCAGCGGCAGGTCCAGGTCCGGATGCGCCGCATCCAGCACGCCGAGTTCCTCGCCGCCCTGGCTGACCCGCAGCACCGGCGCCTTGTAGTCCACAGTGGACGTAGCGGGGTCGCCGGTGGCCGTGGCGACCAGCCGTGGCTCGCCGACGACGTCGACGCGGATCTCCTGCGAGGTCCCGGAGAACAGCCGAACGCTCGCAACCTGCAGCGTCGAGGTCGACTGCACGGCCTTGCGGGCCTGCCCGGCGACGGAAACCAGCTGCACGTTGGAATGCGCGTTGACGGCATCCGGCACGTGCAGCAAGGACCCGGTGCCGTCCGCGGTAGGTGCCCCGCTCAGGAGCCCGTCCAGCGACAGCCCGCCGGGCAGCGCGTTGACCGCCGAAGCGCTGCCCAGCGACATCTGGGCATCGGCGATCGGCGACACGCACGGCCCGACCTGCTCGTCCCAGCGCGCATGCACGCTGCCGTCCAAGCCGCTGAGCTTGACCAGCTGATCGGCCGGCGACGCGGGCATGGGGAGACCGCCGCTGGTCGGCGCGGCGTGATCGGGCAGCGCGGTCTGCGCCAACCCGGTCGGCATCTGCGGCGTCTTGCCCAACAGCGCCACGCCGAACGGTGAGGCTTCGGCGATGGCCCGCTCGTGGGCGAAGAATGCGGTGGAGTTCGCCTGCGCGATCGCCCGGCCCATCCCGGCCTCGGCCACGGACTGCTTGGGCAACTGCTCCTCGAACTCGGGATCGTCGATGACGGAGTCGGTCGGCACGGTGTCCGGCAGGATGCGCACGATCCCGACCATGGTGCCGGCATCGGCGACGATCGGACCGGGAGCCGAGGTCGGCTCGGACGCCGGAGGCTGCCCGGGGTTCTCGGGCGCGGGGATGGGCGTGGTCGGCGGCGTGCTCTGCGCGAACGCCGCGGGCAACGACCACCCGGCCAGGACCAGCCCCACGGCGGAACACGTGCTGAAGCGGCGAAGAGCCCGCATCCGGCGACCTCCCGATCGCGTGACAGGAATCACTGCCGATCCAACGAGCCCAGGCCCAGGAGGTGACGGAAGAAGTTGACGAGAGCCCCCTGGCAAGAGGTGGGATTCCGCCGAACCCGGAGCGTCGGAGTCGCCTTGCTAGGTGCCTGACCAGGGAAAACCTGGAGCTTGTGGAGCGGTGGGGGTCGAGAACGACCTCGGGCCCGGGCCAGCTACACTTGACCACGCAACGCCGCCTTAGCTCAGTCGGCTAGAGCGACGCACTCGTAATGCGTAGGTCAAGGGTTCGATTCCCTTAGGCGGCTCGCTCGGAAGACCGCAGGATCACTCAGGTGACCTGCGGTTTTTCTTTTGCCCTGGGCGAGGTGGCGTGACGCAGCTTCCCCGCGAACGGTCTCTGCGTGCCCTGCCGACCGTGAAGCCGAAGACGGATCGTGCGTCCTGTCGCTGATCAAGACGAATATCGACCATGAGACGGCCGACCTGCCAGTCATGCTCGCCTTCCATCCGTCCACGCACGGCGGCGACCAGACGTCCGCCTCGACGCACGACGAGGGTCGTCCAGGACTGTGCCCAGGCAAGGACCTGGTCGTGGGTCTCATGCAGAGCGGGCACATCCAGCGTGTTGTTCCCGATGGCCTCTGAGACCCAGCAGCAGCGCTGCAACACGACCAGCTCGGCGAGCTGGCCGGCACGTGTTCGTCGTGCAGTGCATCGGCCCGGTGCGGAAGCCTTCGATGCGGCTTGGGTGACGCCGGCCTCGGCGTTTGATCTCGTCGTCGGTTATCGCTGGGGTGGCATCGGGATTTCGCGCAACGGTTGACCGCCGTCGACGAACAGCCGGCCACCGGGTACCAATGCGGCGGCTATGCGCTCCAGCGCGCGTCGCCCCGCTTCTGGATGGCGGCCATCGAGTGCGCCCACGCGTACCGCGAAGACGATGTCGAAGGGAGCCTCACCGGGTTCCAGCACGAAATCTTCCGCCGTGATCTGCCGGACGCTCATGCGGCCCGAGGCGATCTCCTGGGCCGAGGCCGTCTTGGCTTGAGCGATCGCCTTGGCAGAACGGTCGATCGCGAGGATGTGCCCCGAAGTCAACCGTGCCGCCACGGCGCGCGCGGCGGCGCCTGGTCCGCACCCGATCTCCAGAACTCGCGCCTGCGGCGTAAGCGGCAGCGCGTCCACGATCTCGCCGAGACGAGGCGAAAGATCTCTTGGCATAGGCCGAGCCTAGGGCGAAATCAGTGAACGGGAAGGCGACCGGTCTTCGAGGCCGGGTTCGGCCGCCGAATCCGGCGGGGTGTAGGCCGGCGCGCGGGACGCGCCAAGCCGCCCCGCGCGATCGGGGAGGCTCATTGGCCAGCCGTTCCCCACGATCCTGACTCTCCATGCACCCGCGATGCCCGTTCGGGCAGTGGGTGATCGTTTTTCCGACTGCTGACAACCGCCGTGGTCCCGGCACGTCTGTTTGATCGAAGAGTCGGAAAACAACCCGGTTGCAGGAGAGACAGATGCGCAAGATCAGTCGTATGGCCGTTCTGATCCCCGGTGGTTTGCTGGCCGCGGCGGTGTTCGTGAGCGGGTGCACGTCCCCGGCCGGGCAGTCGGCATCGACCCCGCCCGGACCGGCGGCAGGCGTCGCGAGTGCCGGGGGTACGGCCAGTTCGGAGACGGGCGCCGGAGCAGACGTCATGGCCTCGAACAGGTACACCGTCGACATTGCCGTCGATCTGGAGTTCGCCAAGGACGACGGGGACTGGATGGTCTTCTACGTCGAAGGCAAGTGGGACGACTCCTCCATGGCGGCTCCCCACCCGGTCAGCGCAGGCGGACCGACTCAGGTGGTCGCGCTCGCTCCGGAGGTCGAGTTGCTGAGCCCGTTCGAAGGCGCCACGCCGACCGCCGAGCCCCAGCTCGACTCGGAGGGGCTGGGGGTAGTGCCGATCACCTTGGACGACTTCATCCAGCAGAACAACCAGTCGGCCAAGATCTGGTTCGATGAGAGCGGCCAGGTCATCAAGATCGCCGCGCGGTACCAGCCCTGACCCAGTCCCATCGCAGCGAGTTCGTGCCTCCGAACGGTCCGGCGGACGACGCCTAAGGGCGGTTTCCGGTCAAGAAGCGCACTGAATCTCTTTGGCCGGGCGGACCGGACAGCCGACGTGAGTGGTCGGCTCGCCGGGTTCGGGCGAGCCGACCGTGCTTGGGCGCTTGGTTCAGGCGGTTCTTTCTGGTTGCCAGATCGTGGTGTGCAGGTCTGTTCCTCGGACCAGTTGGATTCGCCAGGGGGTTATTCGGATCACCGCGTACTCCGGGTCTTCCGGGCCTCCTCGCCAGTAGTGGATCGGGTCGTAGCCCACTCCTCGCGGTCCTCCTTCGACGTACACGTTCCAGGCGTGGCGCTTGGACTCCTCGTCGTCCGCCCAGGCCGAGGTGCTGTCCACGAAGACCGCGTTCTGGCGCGGGTTCCAGTACGAGTACGTCGTGTGCGGGTTGTTGGCGAGGTGCGCCGTTTTGATCGGCGTCTTGTAGGCCGCGAGCCAGCCGACCGGTTGTCCGTCGACGACTTCCCAGACCGGGAGCAGGACCCTGGCCCGGGGGCGGTGCCGACTGTCGACGGTGATCATCGTGGCGTACTTGATGTCGCGGATGTAGCTGTTGAACGTGTCCTGGACGTCCGCGAAGTCGGTGGTCCTGGTGGTCATGCCGGGCTCCTGTGCGGTCAGTGCGTGGTGAGGATCTTGGCGTCGCCCGGCTCGATCGCCGGGCTCTTGCGGGGCCGCAGCCCGAATGCGCTGATGAGGCCGGCGATCAGCGCGGCGGCGAGCGGAACGACGAGGGCCGCGTGGTAGCCGTCGAGCATCGCGGCCGGTGTCTCGGAGGCCGTGGCGGCGATGTTGACGGCCGTGACCATCGACAGCCCGAGCGCGGCACCGAACTGGAACGACGTGTAGAGGAGACCGCCCGCCAGGCCTTGGTCGGCCTCGTCGATGCCGTCGGTGGCGACGATGGTGAGCGGGCCGTACACCAGCGAGAACGCGAGGCTCAGGAGGATCAGGCTGGGGAGCATCATCAGGTACGTCCAGTCCGCGCCGACCGGCAGGAACAGCGCGTACGCCAGCGCGGAGAGCAGCAGCCCGCCGAAGATCACCCGGGCATTGCCGAACCGGTCGACCAGCTTGGGGGTGAGCGTGGGCGAGAGGACGGCGTCGAGGCCGATGACGATCATCGCGAAGCTGGTCTGCAGCGTCGACCAGCCGCGCAGTTCCTGCAGGTACAGCACCACGAGGAACTGGAATCCGAAGAACGCGCCGACGAAGAGCACCCCGATGGCGTTGGCGCGGACCACCGCCCCGGAGCGGAAGATGCCCAGCCGGACGAGCGGCTCGGTGACGCGGCGTTCTATGGCGATGAAGGCGGCGAGGAAGGCCAACCCCGCGGCGAACGTGCCCAGCGTCCAGCCGATTCCGGTGTGCGTGGCGCGTTCGACGCCGAGGACGAGCAGCACGATGGCGGCGGTGATGGTGATGCCGCCGGCCAGGTCGATGCGCTGGCCGGTCCGTTCGGGGCGCGGTGACTTGGGCGCCAGGGCGAGCGCGGCGACCAGGATGAGGAACGACATCGCGACCGGCGCGAAGAACACCCACCGCCAGTGGATGGAGGTGAGCAGGCCGCCGACGACCAGGCCGATCGAGAAGCCACCGGCCGCCGTGCCGGAGTAGATCAGCAGGGCCTTGTTGCGCTTCGGGCCTTCTTCGAAGCTGGTGGTGATGATCGACAGCCCGGCCGGGGTCATGAAGGCGGCGGCGACGCCGGTGACGAATCGGGCGACGATCAGCATCCAGCCTTCGGAGGCGAGCCCGCCGAGGCCGGAGAAGAGGAGGAAGACGGCCAGCCAGAAGACGAACATCCGACGCCGTCCGAAGAGGTCGGCGGCCCGGCCGCCGACCAGCATGAACCCGCCGTAGCCGAGGACGTAGGCGCTCATCACCCACTGCAGTTCGCCGGTGGACATGCCGAGTTCGGCCCTGATGGCGGGGAGGGCCACGTTGAGCATCGCCACGTCGATGCCTTCCAGGAAGATCGCCCCGCACATGGCGAAGAGCACTCCCCAGTCACGCGCACGCATCTGATTTCCTTGTTCTCGTTGGGAAAACCTGGTATCACCACGATCTGTCGAGGCGTGCGGGCGAACAACGGCGAAGATCTCGACGTTCGTTCAGCCAGGCTTACCGGTCTCCCATCGGGGGTCACGCCGCCTTCGCAGGTTCCTGACGGCATGTGCGTCGGACGCTCCTGATCGGGCGGAAGCGGCTGCCGACGTGGTGCGGGCGGAGTTCGGCCGGCCGCACTGAGTCGCTCACGCAAAGAGCTACGGAACGACAGGGCGCTCGAAAAAGGTCTCCAGCACGACGGTGGCCTGCGTGCCGCTGACCCCTTCGCTGCCAGCACCGCGCTCTGCTCCGTCGTCATGTCGTCCGCTACGTGCCGGCGGGGTGATCGTCCGGCCTGCATGTGAAGCTGTCCGGAAGGCGACAGGTGGAGCGTTCCTGCAGGCACGGGGTCGTGAGTGGTTTGGAGCGCTATAGCGGTCCAAAGTACTCACGAGTGTTCGTGGGCCCGGTTATTCGTTCGACTTCGCCCGTCGGGGCGGGGAAGCTGTGGGCGTTCGTCGAGCGAAGGGGATTGCTGTGGTTGAGCGGATCGATCCGCCGGTGGTCGGCGGTGAGCGGGAGATGCTGCGGGCATACCTCGACTTCCACCGGGCCACCCTGGCCATGAAGTGCGAGGGGCTGTCCGACGCCGACCTGCGGCGGCAGTCGATGCCGCCTTCGACGCTCTCGCTGCTCGGCCTGGTGCGGCACATGGCCGAGGTGGAGCGCACCTGGTTCCGGCGGGTGATCGACCGCGAGGACATTCCGCTGGTGTGGTCGGACGACGGCGACTTCCAGGTCGCCTACGACGCGAGCGCGGCAACCCGCTCCGAGACGTTCGACGCCTGGCAGGCGGAGGTCGAGCACTCGCGCCGGATCGAAGCCGCGGCCGAGTCGCTCGACGTGACCGCGCCCCAGCCGAGGTGGGGCAAGGACGTGTCGCTGCGGCTGGTGATGCTGCACCTCATCCACGAGTACGCCCGGCACAACGGCCACGCGGATTTCCTGCGGGAGGGCATCGACGGGGTCGTCGGGGCCTGAGCGCGCCCGGGAACCGTCAACCGCACGTGCGGGACAGGACCGCCCGCGCCGCCTTCCGCAGGGCGGCGACGAACGGCTTGTCGTGGTTGGCGGGCAGCCAGGCCAGCGCGGACGTCCACGGCTCCAGGTCGGTGACGTCCACATAGGACACTCCCGGTCGCGGGTACAGCTCCCGGCCGACCGTCGGCGGGAAGAGCAGCCCGCCGCCCATGGCGATCAACTGCAGGCCGCTCTCGAAGTCGCCCATCGCGTGCGGGCTGTACCGGGCGGGACGGCCGCCCGGGCGCGGGTCGACGGCCCAGAAGTCCTGGTAGACCTTGGGAACCCGGTCCGACCAGCCGATGTGCTCCCGGTCGGCGAGGTCGGCCAGCGCCAGCGGGCCCTCGGCGGCCAGCGGGTCGTCGGCGGGCATCGCTGCGCACCGCGGGCCGCTGTCCAGCGGAAGCGCCCGGATGCCGTTCGGGACCGGCAGGAACAGGAACGCCGCGTCCACGTCGCCGCGCGAAACGGCTTCGGTGGCATCGAATCCGGTGCGCAACACCTGGACTTCCAGCTGCGGCAGGCGGCGCCGGAGTTCGTCCAGGATCGCCGGAATCGGCGGCAGGGAGGTGATCGCCTCGAACGAGCCGATCACGATCCGCCCGGAGCCGGCCTGCGCGTCGGCCTCGCGGCGCAGCTCCTGCATCGCGTGCACCACCGCCCGCATCCGCGCCTGCAGCGCCTCTCCGGCGGCGCTCAGCGCCACTCGGCGGGAGGTCCGGTCGACCAGGGCCACCCCGAGGTCGCGCTCCAGCGACTTGATGTGGCGGGAGAACGTGGGCTGGGCCATGAACGCGCGTGCCGCGGCGCGGCCGAAGTGCAGTTCTTCGGCCAGGAGCAGGAACAACCGGATCTGCTGGATGCTCGGGTTCCCCGAACCGCCCAGCTTCGCCATAGCCGCGAGGCTATCAATCCGCCGCGATGCCGTATCGAAGATCCCTTCCGCGGACGGCCTCCGCCGCGAAAGACTCCACCTGCCACTGGGGGAAAGGTGCGGGCGCCCCGGTCGGATACCGCCGACCGGGGCGCCGCTGCTCGTCACGCCGGGACCGGCTCCCGTCGCTTGCCGGTCCGGAGGCTGAAGGCGCTGATCGCGGTGGCGATCAGGGCTGCGGCGAAGGGGACGGCGAGCGCCGCGCGGAAGCCGTCGAGCGGCGTTCCGGGCGCGGCGACGTTGACCGCGGCGGCGCCGGCGAGGCCGAGCGCCGCGCCGAACTGGAACGACGTGTAGAGCAGGCCGCCGGCGAGGCCTTGTTCGGAGTCTTCGACGCCGTCGGTGGTGACGATGGTCAGCGGCCCGTACACCAGCGCTAACCCCAGGCCGAGTATCACCAGGCCCGGGGCCATCGCGGCGTACGTCCAGTCCGCGCCGAGCGGCAGGAACAGCGCGTACCCGAGCGCGGAGACGAGCATGCCGCCGAAGATCAGCCGGACGTTGCCGAACCGCCGGACCAGCCATGGCGTGAGCGTGGGCGCGAGCACCACGTCGAGGCCGAGCGCGATCAGCGCGAAGCTGGTCTGCAGCGTCGACCAGCCGCGCAGCTCCTGCAGGTACAGCACCACCAAGAACTGGAAGCCGAAGAAACCGCTGAACAGCAGCAGCCCGATGGCGTTGTTGCGAAGCAGTGGTGCGCTGCGGAAGATGCCCAGCCGCACCAGCGGCTCGGTGGCACGGCGTTCGATGGCGACGAACGCGGCCAGCAGGGCACCGCCTGCCGCGAACGTGATCAGCGTCCACTCGATGCTGGTGTGCGTGGCGCGTTCGACTCCGAGGACGATCAGCACGATGGCGGTGGTGATGGCGACGCCGCCGGCCACGTCGACGCGTCCGGCGCGACGCTCCGGCTGCGGTGACTCGGGCACCAGGGCGAGCGCGCCGACCAGGATGAGGAACGACATGACGACCGGCGCGAAGAACACCCACCGCCAGCCGATCGCGGTGAGCAGGCCGCCGACGACCAGCCCGATCGAGAAACCGCCCGCCGCCGTGCCGGAGTAGACGAGCAGGGCCTTGTTGCGCTTCGGGCCTTCTTCGAAGCTCGTGGTGATGATGGACAGCCCGGCAGGCGTCATGAAGGCGGCGGCGACACCGGTCACGAACCGGGCGACGATCAGCATCCAGCCATCGGAGGCGAGCCCACCCAGGCCGGAGAAGACCAGGAAGACGGCCAGCCACCCGATGAACATCCGGCGGCGGCCGAACAGGTCCGCCGCCCGGCCTCCCACCAGCATGAACCCGCCGTAGCCGAGGACGTAGGCGCTCATCACCCACTGCAGTTCGCCGGTGGACATGCCGAGTTCGGCGCGGATGGCGGGCAGCGCGACGTTGAGCATCGCCACGTCGATGCCTTCCAAGAAGATCGCCCCGCACAGGACCATCAGCACGCCCCAATTGCGCGCAGTCATCTGCGATTCCTCAAAGGTGTGGGGAATTTCTGATGACACCAGCCTCGATCCGCCGCTCGCCGGGAACAACGGCGAAGATCTCGACGTTTGTTCAACCAGGCTTACCGATAGGGAGGGCGGCGCATGGAGCGCGATGAACTGGAGTGCTTCCTGATCCTCGCCGAAGAGCTGCACTTCGGACGGACCGCCGACCGGATGCGCCTGTCGCGGGCCAGGGTGAGCCAGCTCGTGCAGCGCCTCGAACGCCGTGTCGGCGCGCCGCTGTTCGCCCGGACGAGCCGCCGCGTCGCGCTCACCCCGCTCGGCCGCCAGCTCCGCGACGACCTCGAACCGCACCACCGCGCGATCGACGCCGCCCTGGCGCGTGCCGTGTCGAACGCGCGGAGCATCAACGGCGTGCTGCACGTCGGCTTCTCCAACCCGCTGGCCGGCGAGATCGTGTTGAAGGCGGCGGAGGCGATGCACACCGAGCACCCGGAGCTGGCCGTGGAGATTTGCGAGGTGCCGATGGCGGACCCGTACGGCCAGCTGCGCCGGGGCGAGTTCGACGTGCAGCTGACGGAGTTCCCGGTGCGCGAGGACGATCTCAGCGGGAGCCCGGGCCTGTTCACGGAGCCGCGCACGCTGGCGATCGCGGCCGCCCACCCGCTGGCCGACAAGGACGCCGTGTCGGTGGAAGACCTCGTCGAGGTGCCGCTGCTGGCCATCGACGGCGCGCTGCCGGACTACCTGCTGGAACACCACGTGCCGACGCACACGCCGAGCGGCCGACCGATCGGCCGCGGTCCGGCGGTCACCAACATGCAGGAAGCGCTGATGCTCGTCGCGGCGGGCAAGGGCGCCTTGCTGTGCGCGGCGCACACCGCCACCTACTTCGCCAGGCCCGGCGTCTCGTACGTGCGGTTCATGGACGCCGAGCCGGTCGGATACGGCCTCGTCTGGCGATCGGCCGACAGTAACGGAGCGGTGCAAGCCTTCGCCCGGACCGCCAACGCGGTCGCGCGAGACCTGGCGAGCCGCTAGGCGTCGGCGAGGACGTCGGCGAACGCCAGGACGCGGGTGGTCGCCGCGGCGCGGGGCCAGACCAGGCCGAGGATGGAGTCCGGTAGGCCGGTGACCGGGACGAACGCGATGTCGCGGCGGGCGTGGGAGATCGCGCAGGGGCGGCAGAGCAGCATCGCGCCGCGGTTGGCGGCGGCGCGGGTGATGCCTTCCTGCAGGGTGGTGATCGTGCTCGCGCGCGGGATCGGGCGGCCGCTCGGCGTGCGCGGCGGTGTTTGGGCGTCGCGCCAGTAGGGCGGCGCCGGTTCGGCGGGCGTGATCAGTTCGGCGTCGGCGAGTTCTTCGGCGGAAACCGAATCCAGGGCGGCGAAGCGATGCCGCAGCGAGACCGCGATGTTCGGCTGCTGGCGCGAGAACGTCGGCCCGACCACGAGGTCCGGCTCCTGCACCGGCAGCAGCACGATCGCCGCGTCGACCTCGCCGCGGCGCAGCGCGCCGAACGGATCGCTCAGCGGGATCTCGGAGATCTCGGTGGCGCAGTCGGGAAATCGCGACTGGAAGGCGTCGATCCGGGCCATCACGGGCTCGGAGACCTGCCCCTGGAAGCCGAGGCGCAGCACGCCCCGCACGCCTCGCGCCTCTGCTCGGGTTCGTTCGACGACGTCCTTGAGGCCGTCGTAAGCCGGGCGGAGGTCGGCGAGGAAGCGCTCGCCGAGCGCGGTGAGGCGGACCCTGCGGTTGGTGCGGTCGATCAGCCGCGCGCCGAGCCGGCTCTCCAGCGAGCGCAGCAGCTGGCTGACCCGGCTCTGCGACACGTAGAGGCGTTCGCCGGCGCGGCCGAAGTGCAGTTCCTCGGCGAGCACCAGGAAGCACTCCAGCTCCCGAACCTCCAGGCCGCCCATGTCCCTCCTCCGCTCGATGAGCACAGCTGATCCAAGGATGAGGACTTCGGCGTTGTTCCCGGTAGGCGGGCCGTCGAGGCTGTGACCATGACAACGACCGACACCTCGACCCCGCCCGTGGTGCGGGGCTGGCCCGCCGTCGCGGCGGTCGCCGCGGCGACGTTCTCCGTGGTCACCACCGAGATGCTGCCGGTCGGCCTGCTCACGTCGCTCGCCGCGGAGCTCCGCGCGCCGGAAGGCGTGGCGGGCCTGACGATGACGGTGCCCGGCCTGATCGCGGCGTTCGCCGCGCCGCTGCTCACCGTCGGCGTCGGGCGGCTGGACCGGCGCTGGGTGCTGGTCGCGCTGATGGCTTTGCTGGCCTCGGCGAACCTACTCTCGGCGGTGACGCCGAACCTGCCGCTGCTCGTCGCGCTGCGGGTGCTCGTCGGCGTGTCCATCGGCGGGGTGTGGGCGATCGCGGCGAGCTCGGCCATGCGGCTGGTGCCGGAGCGGTCGGTGGGCGCTGCGACGTCGCTGATCTTCAGCGGGATCGCGGTGGCCTCGGTGCTCGGCGTTCCGGCGGGGACGTTCATCGGCGAGCTCGGCGGCTGGCGCGCGTCGTTCGCCGTCATGGGCGTTGTGTCGCTGGTGGTGGCGGTTGCGCTCGCGGTGCTGCTGCCGCCGTTGCCCGCCGAGGAGCCGATGCGCTTCAGCGTCGTGCCGCAGTTGTTGCGCAGCGGCGCGGTGCGGGTCGGGCTGTTCGTCATCTTGCTGCTGGTGTCCGGGCATTTCGCGGCCTACACCTACGTGCGGCCCGTGCTGGAACAAGTGTCCGCTGTGGACTCCGAATTGATCAGCTTGCTCCTGCTGGCGTACGGATTGGCCGGGGTGGCGGGGAATTTCGCGGGTGGTGCGGCGTCGGCCCGCGATCCGCGCCGCACCCTGTTGCTGATCTCGGCAGTGCTCGCGGCGGCGGTGCTCGCGCTCGGCCTGCCGCTCGGCGTCGTCGGTGCGACAGCGGCGCTGCTGGTCTGGGGCGTCGCCTACGGCGGTGTCTCGGTGAGCACGCAGAACTGGCTGCTCGCCGCGGCGCCGCACGCCAGGGAAGCGGCATCGTCGCTGTTCGTGGCGGTCTTCAACGTCGCGATCGCCCTGGGCGCCCTGCTAGGCGGCCGGATGGTCGACGCGATCTCCCCGTCCAGCGCCTTCTTCCTCGCCGCGGCCCTGGCCCTGGCCGCGCTGCTCGTGGCCGCCGCCGGGCGCACGTCCCGGTGACCGGTTCTGCCTGGCCGGGTTCGGGAGCACTTCAGGGTGCCGGGGGCGCCGTTTTCGCGCGAAATCGGCGCCCCGCAGGCGTGGCGAACGCCGTTTTCGCGCGAAAACGGCGCACGGATCCGCAGGACGGCATCGACCCGGCCCTGGTTGCATGACAGTCCGGCATGTCATGCGAAAGTATCGGCTGACGGATCGGGGTGGGTTGATGGACGGCGAGGAGCTGCTGGCGTTCCTCGGTGCCGTGGGGCATGCGCAGCGCCTGCGGATCATCGCCGAGCTCGCCGACGGGCGGCTGTACGTGAGCGAGCTCGCGCGTCGGCTCGGCATGTCCCGGCCGCTGCTCTACATGCACCTGGAGCGCCTGGAGAAGGCCGATCTCGTCGCGGGACACCTGGAGCTGTCCGCCGACGGCAAGGCGCTCAAGTACTTCGAACTGCGTCCCTTCGAACTCCGCCTCGACGTGGCCACCATCCGCGCGGCGGTGCGGGAGTCGGGCGACGAAGCGGGCTCGAACGACGGGAAGGGGACCCGGAAATGACCAATGCCGTGGTCGGCATCGCGATCGTCCTGATCATCGTCGCCGGCATCACGATCGGCTTCATCGCCTACTTCCGGATGCTGCGGCACCGGGCCGACGCCGAGGCGATGGCCGAGTACCGCGAGTTCGCGGCGCGGGCGACCGCCGAGCAGGAGGAGCTGCGCCGGGAGATCGCCGAGATGCACGGGCGGCTCAAGGAGGTCGAGTCGCTGCTGCGCAGCGTCGGCTGACGCGCAGCTTTTCCCGGCGGGAGGGCCGTTTTCGGTCCTCCCGCTTTTTGCTGTCCCCGGTTCGGATCGGCTCGCTTGACCTCGCTATCTTCCACCTGTAAGTCTGATCTTACATGCGTAAGGATTCGAGGAGCTGGGGCGAGTGGGGAAGTCGAGGACCGTCAGGGTGGCGAGGTGGAGCGCGGAGCATCCGGTGCGCGCCCTGATCGGCTGGTTCGTATTCGTCGGACTCTGCCTCGGCGCGGGCGCGCTGGCCGGCACTAACAGCGCGACGGTGGCCGACCACTGGGTCGGCGAGGCGGGGCGCGCCGACGCGATGGCCGCATCCGGCGGCCTGCAGCGCAAACCGATCGAGCAGATCACCATCGCCGCCCGCTCCGGCCCGCTGGACCAGGCCCGCGCCGAGGCGGCGGCCGCCGAGGTGGCGAGCCTGATGCGGGCGTTGCCCGCGGTGGAAACCGTTGCGCCGCCGGTGCGTTCGGCGGACGGCGCGATGCTCCGGGTCGAAGTGACCATGAAGGGGCCCGACGAGGAGGCCGACAAGCAGATCGGTTCGCTGCTCGCGCTGACCGAGCAGGTGCAGCAGCGCCACCCGGCGTTGCTGGTGGCGGAGACCGGCAACGTCTCCACCAGCGCTGGAGTCGATCAGCAGCGCGGCGACGACCTCGCGCTGTCCGAGGCGATCACCCTGCCGGTCACGCTGATCACGCTGCTGGTCGTCTTCGGCTCGGTCCTGATGGCCGGGGTGCCGCTGCTGCTCGCCCTCTCGTCGATCGCGGCGGCCATGGGGCTGTCGATGCTGGTGTCGCACGTGGTGCCGGACGTGGGCGTGGGCAACAACATCATCCTGCTGATCGGCATGGCGGTCGGCGTCGACTACGTGCTGTTCTACCTCAAGCGGGAGCGGGAGGAGCGGGAGCGGGCGGACGGCCGGCTGGACTCGGCCGCGATCGTCGGGCTGGCGGCCGAGACCGCCGGTCGGACGGTGGTCGTCTCCGGCATCGCGGTGATCGTCTCCACCGCGACGCTCTACCTGGTCGCCGACGTGATCTTCTCGTCGCTGGCCACCGGCACGATCACCGTCGTGCTGGTCTCGGTGGTCAGCTCGGTCACCGCGCTGCCCGCGCTGCTGGTGGTCCTCGGCCGGCGCGCCGAGCGTCGCGCCAAGCCCGCGAAGCCCAAGAAGGTCCGAAGTGGACGGATCTGGGACGCGATGCTGCGACCGGCGGCGACGCGCCCGGTGCTCACGCTGTGCGTTTCGGCGGGGGTCCTGCTGCTGCTCTCGCTACCGGTGCTCGGCATGCAGATGCGGGTGCTCAACCAGGACAGCCACTCCCGGGAGATCCCCGCGATGCGGACCTTCGACCGGATGACGGCCGCCTTCCCCGAGCTGCGGACCAGGCACGACGTCGTCGTCCGCGCCGAACCGGCCGAAGCCGAGGCGGTCCGCGCCGCGCTGGTGGATCTCGGTCGGCGCGTCCAGGGCGATCCGCTGTTCATGGCTCCTGCGCCGCCGCAGACTTCGTGGGACGGGCGGGTGATCATGTTGCAGCTCCCGGTGCCGTTCAAGACGAGCTCGGCGGAGGCGGCCCGGTCGTTAACGCACCTCCGGTCCGACTACGTGCCCGCGGCCTTCCGCGCGCTGCCCGGGGTCGAGGTGGCGGTCAGCGGGGACGTCGCGCACGACGTCGACTACCTGGCCCACCAGAACGGCAAACTGCCGCTGGTGATCATCGCGTTGCTGGTGCTCACGTTCGCGGTGTCGGTGGTCGTCTTCCGCTCGGTGGTGATCGGGCTGGTCGGGGTCGCGCTGAACCTGCTGTCCGCGGCGGCGTCCATGGGCCTGCTGGTGATCTTCTTCCAGTACGGGCTGGCCTCGACGCTGTTCGGCTTCGATCCCAGCGCCACCAGCGCGATCGGTTCGCGGGTGCCGCTGTTCCTGTTCGTCATTCTCTTCGGGCTGTCGATGGACTACCAGATGTTCGTGGTGAGCCGGATCAGGGAGGCCGCGCTGTGCGGCGTCCCGGCCCGGCAGGCGGTCCTGCAGGGCGTCGGGCAGTCGGCGAAGGTCGTGACCAGCGCGGCGATCGTGATGGTCACGGTGTTCGCCACCTTCATGTTCCTGCACCTGGCGGAGATGAAGCAGATCGGCTTCAGCCTGGCGGTGGCGGTCCTGCTGGACGCCTTCGTGATCCGCGTCCTGATCCTCCCGGCCGCCCTGACCCTCCTGGGCCGGGCGACCTGGTGGCCGTCCCGCCTGGTGCACCGCACCGAACCGGAAACCACCCCGATCCCGGTCCGGCAGGCCGATCCGGTCGGCTGACGAACGCTCGTGAGCACTTCGGATCGCTATGACGCTCCAAAGTGCTCACGAGCCGGTGCTCACGGTTCCGGGCGGACGTAGGAGAGGATCTTCGCGAGGTGGTTCCGGGCGGCCCGGCCCGCGGCCTCGGGGTCGCCGGCCCGGATCGCATCGGCGATCTCCTGGTGCTCGTGCTGGTCCACCGGTCGTTGCGCGTCGGATTCCCGCATCAGGCCCAGCATGTCGAGCATCGCCTCGCGGACGCGCTCGGCCAGGGAATCGAACAGGCCGGTGATGATCGTGTTGTGCGCCGCCTCGGCGATCGCGCGGTGGAACGCGAGGTCGGCGTCCACGAACTCCTCCGGCGTGGCGTTCTGGAGCGCCTCGCGCCGGGTGGCCGCCGCCGTGATCGCGGCGAGGTCCTCGTCGGTGCGCTTCGCGGCCGCGAGGCGGGCGGCTTCCACCTCCACCGCGATGCGGCCCTCCGCCACGTCCGAGATCACCGCCTTGCGGACGGTCGTGGCCCAGTCCTCGACGGGATCGGTCCGGATGACGTAGACGCCGGAGCCGTGGCGGGATTCGAGCAGCCCGCGGCCGGCGAGCTCGCGGACCGCCTCCCGGACCGTCGACCGGCCGACTCCGAACTCGGCGGCGAGGGAGGTCTCGCTGGGGATCTTCTCGCCGACCGGCCAGTCGCCGGAACCGATGCGCCGCAACATCGCCTCGGTGGCCTGCTCCGACAGCGGGTATCGACGCAGCGACACGAACAGCCTCCCGAATTATCAGGTTGTCTGAGGACCTGACGTATTGTACGTTGCCTGCCATGTGGTTGGGAGCTCGCGGCCTTAGCGGCCGCGGCAGGGGCTGACCGGACCGGCGCCCCCTGTCGCGGGGTGTTGCCGCGCGCCGGTGGAGACCGTCCGAACCCGGAAGGCAGACATGACCTCCCAACACATCCCCGCGCGCTGGAACCCGCAGCAGCCGTCGGGAATGCCGCACCACCGCTACCGGAGCGCGTTCGACCGCATCACCGTCCCCGAGGTCGACCGGACCTGGCCGCGGAACCGCATCACGCAGGCGCCGCTGTGGGTTCCCGTCGACCTGCGCGACGGCAACCAGGCGCTGGCCGAACCGATGGATCCGGCGCGCAAGCGGCGCTTCTACGAGATGATGCTCTCGATCGGGTACAAGGAGATCGAGGTCGGATATCCGTCCGCATCCCAGACCGACTTCGATTTCGTCCGGCTGCTGGCGGAAGCGGACCTGGTGCCCGACGACGTCACCGTCGCGGTGTTCACCCCGGCTCGCCGGGATCTGATCGAGCGCACCTTCGAATCGATCGCCGGTCTGGACCGGGTCGTCGTCCACATGTACACCCCGACCGCGCCGCTGTGGCGGGACGCGGTGCTGCGCACCGGGCGGGACGACCTGCGCGAGCTGATCCGGAAGGCCGGCGAGGACGTGCTCCGCCGCGGTGGGGACCGGCCGGGGATCCGGTACGAGTTCTCCCCGGAGGTCTTCAACCTGACCGAACCGGACTTCGCGATCGAGATCTGCAACATGATGATCGACCTGTGGGACGCGAGCGCCGACCGCCCGGTGATCATCAACCTGCCCGCGACGGTCGAGGCCGCGACGCCGAACGTGTACGCCGACCAGATCGAGCACCTGAGCGGCAACCTCGACCGGCGCGACGACGTGATCCTGTCGGTGCACCCGCACAACGACCGGGGCACCGGGGTCGCGTGCGCGGAGCTGGCGGTGCTCGCCGGTGCGCAGCGCGTCGAGGGCTGCCTGTTCGGCAACGGCGAGCGGACCGGGAACGTCGACCTGATCACGCTCGCGTTGAACCTGTACTCGCAGGGCGTCGACCCGATGATCGACCTGTCGGACATCGATTCTGTCCGGGACACCGTCGTGCACTGCAACCGGATAGGCGTCCACGAGCGGCACCCGTACGTCGGCGAGTACGTCTACACCGCGTTCTCGGGGACGCACCAGGACGCGATCCGGAAGGGGTTCCAGCGGCACGCGCTGGGTGCGCGGGAGAGCGGAGTCCCGGAGTCCCAGGCGCGCTGGGAGGTTCCGTACCTGCCGATCGATCCGCACGACGTCGGCCGGGACTACGAGGCGGTGATCCGGGTGAACAGCCAGTCCGGCAAGGGCGGCATCGCCTACCTCATGCAGACCGAGCACGGGCTGGACCTGCCGCGCGGGTTGCAGGCGGAATTCGCGCAGGTGGTCCAGCGGCACACCGACGAGACCGGCGCGGAGGCGGACGCGGCCACGCTGTGGAAGCTGTTCTCCGCGGCATATCTGGAGAATCCGGACCCGTCGATCGCGTTGACGGGCTGGTCGGTGAGCCACGGGCCGTCGGGTGACCGGCTGACCGCGACGCTGGCGGTCGGCGGCGAGGCCACGACGCACGAGGTGACCGCGGAAGGCGCCGTGTCCGCGCTGGTGCAGGTGCTGGAGGAGCACGATCGGACGGTGGACATCGTGAACCTCGTCCAGCAGTCGATCGAGGCGGGACGCTCGGCGCGCGCCGCGACGTACCTGGAGTACCGCACGGCGGAGGGCACTGCGTGGGCGGTCGGGATCGATGTCTCGGTCATCGCGTCGAGCTTGCGCGCCGTGATTGCGGCCGCGGGCTGAAGCCTTGCATCGTGAGCTGGTGCGGGGTCCGTGTGTGTTTTGTGCTGCCATAGCAGCACAAAACACACACGGGTCACAGGCTGGCGTAGATGTCGCGGTACAGCCGCAGGGCCCGGGCTTCGAGGTCCGCCGGGTCCTGACCGGGCGAAGCGGTCCGGACGGAGGCCGTCCAGGCCGGGGAAGCTCGACGGCTTGTCGCACATGAGCTCCACCAGCCCGCGAGCCAGCTGAGCCGCGATCGATGCGCCGACGATGCCCGCACCGATGACCACGATCTTCCTTGCCATGGCGACGAACCTACGTGGTCCTCAAGAGATTTCGAGGACCGCCTTGCCGTGCAGGGCCCGGCCGAGCAGCGCCTCGATCGCTTCCGGGGCGCGGTCCCATGCGCCGCGCCAGGACACCTGCGGATCGAGGTCGCCGGTCGCGATGCGCTCGGCCAGCCAGGTCAGGTCGGGTGCCAGGCCGGTGCAGCGGAGGAGGAAGAACGTGGCGATCGTGCGGTCGTGCCGCTCCGGAGCGCCGAAGAGCGCGCCGAACGGGAAGTCCTCGCCCTTGCCGGTGATGTGCCCGACCGCCACCAGCGTGCCGCCCTCGGCGAGCCGGTCGTGGGCGGCCACCAGCTGCTCGCCGCCGACCAGGTCGACCACACCGTCCACTGTGGCCGATTCGGCCGGGTTGGACACCACCTCGTGCGCGCCGAGCGCGCGCAACCCGTCACCGTGCGCGGCCGGATTCCCGGTGGAGGCGGTGACGTGCGCGCCGCCCATCCGCGCCAGCTGCACGGCATATCGCCCGGTCCCGCCGGTGGCACCGGTGACCAGCACCCGCTTGCCGAGGATCGGCCCGATCCGGTGCAGCGCGCGCAACGCGCTCGCGCCGGCCACCGGAACGGTGCTGATCGCGCCGAGGTCGGCGCCCTGCGGGACGGTGCCGATCAGGTGGGTGTCGACGGCTCGGAGTTCGGCCCACGCGCCGTCCGGGGCCAGGGTGACGACCGGCGTGCCTTCGGCCGGGCCGGAGCCGTCGGCCGCCGCGCGCTCGACGACTCCCGCCGCGTCCCAGCCGAGAACGCTGCCGTCCGGGGATTCCTCCAGGATGTGCCGCACTTCGCCGTAGTTCAGGGAGGTCGCCGTGACCCGCACCAGCGCCTGGTTCGGGGCGGGAACGGGGTCCGGGGCCTGGCCGAGGCGGAGGCCGCCGGGTGCCGAGCGGTCGACGAGCAGTGCGCGCATGGTTCCTCGCATGAGTGTGATCCAGTAACTTATGTAACTGAGTACCATAAGTTACCGAGTGACACTAGGGCTCGGGTAATCTGTCCGCGATGAGCGCCCCGTCCCGCCCCGTCTCGCTGCGCGAGCGCAAGAAGCTGCGCACCCGGCAGGCGATGATCGACACCGCCCTGGCGAAGTTCACCGAGCAGGGCTTCGACGCCACGACGGTCGATGAGCTGTGCGAGGCGGTCGAGGTCTCCAAGACCACGTTCTTCCGCTACTTCGGCTGCAAGGAAGACGTGGCGCTGGCACCGACCGAAGACCTCTGGGCGGAGTTCCTGGCCGACCTCGGAACCCGCGAGCCGGACGACCGCCCGCTGCTGGAGGTCGCGCAGGACGCGTTGCTCGCGGCGCTGCAGCGGATGCCTGCCGAAGGCTGGGCGGAGCGGGTGCTGCTCAGCAGGCGGCTGGCCGCCGCGACGCCGTCGATGGACGCGCACGGCCTGCAGTTCTGCGGCCGGACCACCCGTTCCGCGATGGAGACCCTGCACCGCCGGTTCGGGCTGCCCGATCAGGCCGACGTGCGCGCCCGCCTGGTGATGGACCTGCTGGTCGCCGCGTTCCACTGCGCGATGGAGATGTGGCTGGCGCGGGAGGATTCGCACACCCGCGACGACCTGGTCGACTGCGCCCGGCGCGCCTTCGCCGCGATCCCGGGCGTCCTCACGCTGTCGCCGGGCGAGTGGCGCTCGTGAACGAGCGGGTCAGCCGGAGACCGCCCGGAGGGCGCCGGGCTGGCGGCCGTCGAGGCGGTCGAGCGCCGCGGAGGTCGCTTCGTCGGCCGGCAGGTAGATGATCATCCGCTGGTCGACGTCCGGCAGTTCCACGATCTCGAAGCCCAGCACCAGCTCGCCGACCTCGGGATGCACCCAGCGCTCCGCGCCGGTGCGTTGGAGCACGGCGGCGGGCGTCTCGAACCGGCTGGTGAAGGACGCGCCGGCGGCATCGGTCAGCTCCGCGGCGAGGTCCGCGGAGTGCGGGTCGTCGACGCGGAACCCGAGCTTCAGGACGTTGGCGAGGCCGTCGGCGATGCGCGCCCACTCGGGATGCGCGACGCGGGCGCGGTCGTCGGTGAACACGTAGCGCAGCAGGTTCGGCGCATCGGCGTCCAGGACGCCGAGCGGCCCCGCCAGCCGCCGGTAGCCACCGGTGCACGCGAGCACGTCGCAGACCCGGTTGATCACCAGTGCCGGGCCGGGTTCGAGCCGGTCGAGGATCGCCTGCACGTTCGGGCGCACGGCCTGGCCGGGCGGCTCGGCCACCCGCGGGCACAGCGCGGTCGGCTTGTCGTGGCCGAGGATCAGCCACAGCTGCTCGCGATCATCGGTGGACAGCAGCAGGGCGTCGACGATGGCGCCCAGCACCTCGGGGGACGGGTGGCGGTCCCGGCCCTGCTCCAGCCTGGTGAGGTACTCGACGCTGATCCCGGCGATCGTGGTCAGTTCGGCGCGCCGCAGCCCGGGCGTCCGCCGGCGGGGTCCGGTGGGCAGGCCCACCTCGGCCGGGGTGATGGCCTCCCGCCGGGCGCGCAGGAAGGCCCCGAACTCGTTGTCGCGCACGATCGGAACCTACCTGCCTGCGGCGCGCTGGTGGTGGCCCTGGGAGGGACAGTCTCAGCGCGGTCTCCCTCCGCGACGGTGAGCCGGGCAGGTTCGAGCCATGACGACTGAAACGACCGCACTGCCCCTGAAGACCGGCCGCTGGGCGCTGGACCCGCTGCACTCCTCGGTCGGCTTCGCGATCCGCCACCTCGGGGTTTCGAAGGTGCGGGGCCGCTTCGCCGAGGTCGACGCCGAGCTGGTGGTCGGCGGGACGCTCGACGGCAGCGCGATCAACGCCACTGTCGCCGTCGCGTCCATCGACACCGGCAACGCCGACCGCGACGCGCACGTCCTCGCCCCCGACCTGCTCGACGTCGAGAAGCCCCCGACGCTGGCCTTCCGCTCCACCCGGCTGAGCGGCGAAGGCGAGGACTGGACCCTCGAAGGGGAACTGACCATCGGCGAGGTGACCAGGCCGATCGCCTTCGACGTCGAGTTCGGCGGCGTGCAGGACCTCCCCGACGGCAGCCGGCACGCCGGGTTCGAGGCCAACGGCGAGATCCGCCGCCGCGACTACGGCATCAACTTCGGTCCCGGCGAGGCGCTGCTCGGCGACGTGGTGAAGATCCAGCTCGACGTCCAGTTCGTCGAGCCGAAGTGACCGGGCGCGAGCCTTCCGGGCGGCCCGGGAGGCTCGCGGTCGCGCACCCGGCGGCAGGGTCCGCTACCCGCACCGCCGCGCGGGCCCGTTTCTAACTCGATCGAGCGACTGCCAGTCGGGTGGTGTGCCGACCGGGGAGGTGACCGGGCGGAACGGACGCGCCCGGCACCCTCCGTGGTCGGGTGAAGGGGCTTCGGGTCCGGGCCACGCGCCGTTCACCGGGACTTGCGACCACTGTGGACGCTCGGTGTCGGCGGCGATTCCTTGTGGTGGATTCGCCGACACCTGCGTGCGGGACACCGCGAATAGCCCATCTTTCATGCCATTGAGCCAGTTCCCAATGCATTTCCGTCGCAGTTCGGCTCCAATCTTGCCCGGAACCGCTCGCCTGCCGGATTCGAATGACCGGCGATCAGGTGCGGAATTCGGCCCGGCCGCCGCGTGAATACCGCGGCGGCGGGAGGAGTGGAAAAGCGCAATGGCAATGCGAGAGAAGACCGCGGCCGCCGTGTTGACCGGCCTGCTCCTCGGCGGCGCTTTTTGCACCGCAGGAGCCCTTGCCGCCCCGGTTGTGCACGATGCCCACCGGCAGCCCCCGAAGCCCAGGCCCGACCTGGCCGCGCACTTCGCCGCGCGCTCGCCCGGCAAGACCGCGTCAGCGGACGAGTCGGACGATGCGTGGGTGTCGCCGGCGGACGGCGAGATCAGCAGCGGCTTCGGCGGCCGCTGGGGCACCATGCACAACGGCGTGGACATCGCCAACGACATCGGCACGCCGATCCGCGCCGCAGCTCGGGGCACCGTCATCGATTCCGGCCCGGCCTCCGGATACGGCATGTGGATCAGAATTGCGCACCGCGGCGACGTCGTGTCGATTTACGGCCACATCGACGAGGATTTCGTCGATGTCGGGGAACAGGTGCGCGCCGGGGAGCAGATCGCGACCATGGGCGATCGGGGCGAATCCACCGGACCGCACCTGCACTTCCAGATCGAGGTGGCCGGGCAGCCGGTGGATCCGGAGCAGTTCTACCGCGCCGTGGACGCCGAGCTGACGGACCGGTAGCGCACCCCCCGGCCGGCCGGCGCGCCGCGGCCGCTGTCAGAGTGGCAGGCCCCGGAAACCGCCCACGGCGTCGGACGCGGCAGCATTCGCTGTTATCACTGCGCGTTATCGATCGTGCAGCGCCGCGCTAGCTCAGCGACGATCACCCGGCACATCCGGCAGTGGACCGATCGGCCGAATGGATCATCACCCTCCTGGCCGATTGTCGTGGTGCTCCGGGAGCTACTTCGATCGCACTAACGCGCTGGAAGGATCGATGTGATGGAGCGAGTGGATGCGGCCGGGATCGTCGGCGGTGGAGTGCTCGCCGGGGGCGGCCGGCCGGCGGACTGGGAACGCCGGATCGCCGAGCGGTCCGAAGAGCACTACCGGGCGCGGCTGGTGCAGCGGCTGCTGCTGGTCTGGGCGGTGCCGGGCAACCTGTTGCTGATCGGCGCGGCCGCGGCCGCGCTGTGGTTATGGACGTCCGCACTGCCCGCCGCGATCGTGTTCGCGCTGGCACTGGCCTCGCTGGCGGTGTCGGCGAAATTCCTCTACCAGCAGCACTTTAAGGTTCGCGCGGTGGAATCAGAACTCCGCGCGCTGGAGTACGCGCACCGCGAGCACCTGCTGGACGAACTGGGGCCTGGGGATCTGCTGGGGGCGCACAAGCGCTACCGGGCGCAGCTGCCGGAGCTCATCGAGCGCTACCGGGGTGAGGCCCGGCGGGACCGCTGGAAGGACAACGTCCTGCAGACGGTGGTCATCGGCGGCTCGATCGTCGCCGCGACCGCGACGGCGGCATCGGTGTCCGCTGTGGACTTCCGGTGGGTCGCCGTGGCGTTGTGCCTGCTGGTGGCGGTGGCGGCGGCGTTCGCCGGGCATGCCAAGTACCGCGACCGGTCGGCCGCGTGCCAGCAGACCGGCGACGCGCTGGAGCGCGAGTACGAGTCGGTGGAGCTGCGGGTGGGCCGGTACCGGCGGTTCGACAGCGAGAGCGAGGCCTACGCGGAGTTCGCCGACGCGGTCGAGTCGCTGCGGGCCGAGCAGGCGCGCCGGTTGCCGTCGGCATCGACGGAGGGGATCGGCCAGTAATCACTTCCGCGCCATGTACACGAAAGTGAAGTTATTTAGCGGGAAACGATCACTGGCTGTCCACATTTCCCACTTATGTGATCGCTGAATGGTGGTTGGTGATCCTTCCGTAATCTCCGGCCCGGCGCACAGGAATCGGCCTGTGCAGAGAGGAGCATTGCGATGAAGCGCACCCTTACCGCAGCGGCCGCTGTGTTGGTCAGCGGCGCCGGCGCGGTCGGCTTCGCAGCTACCGCGAACGCGGCCGAGACCCCGCAGCTGCCCGCGGAGCTGCCCACGGACAACAACCTCGCGCAGACGGCGTACCACTTCGGGGGCACGCTGCACTCCGCGCAGCAGACCGTGGGCGACGTCGTCCCGGTCGAGGAGCACCTCGCCGGCCGCAGCGGCGGCGACCTGCTTGGCAGCGCCCCGGCCGGCTCCCTGCTCGGCGGCGTGACCGGCGGCAAGAGCCTCGACCCGAGCAGCGTGCTCGGCGCGACGCCGGTCGGCGACGTCGTCCCGGCCGTGCAGGCCTCGCCCGTGGCCCGCACCGGCGGCCCGACCAACGACCTGCTGCCCACCGCCGCGGACTCGGCGCTGCCGGGCGTGCCGCAGACCCAGCCCGCACAGCTGCCGCCCGCGCAGCAGGACGTCGACATGGTCGGCGAGGCGGTCCACGGCGTGGCGTCCAGCACCCCGCTCGCCGGTAGCCGGCTGCCGCTGTCCCGCAGCGGCGACGCGCTCGGCGGCATTGCCGGCCCGCAGGGCCCGCTGGGCAGCCTGACCGGCAACCTCCCGGTCGGCAAGACCGACCCGACCACGGCGCTGGACAAGGTCAACGACGTGGTCAGCCACGGCCCGCTCGGCGGCGTCAACCAGCTCGGCGCCTGATCGCGCCTGCCACGCCGGAAGTCGACAACCGAAGAACGCGATCGACTGCACCGCTGCACCGGCGGACGCTTCCGCCGACGGCGCCCCCGATGACGACTCGATGGCCCCCGCCGAACCGGTGGGGGCCATCGTCGTCAGGCGAGCTCGACGGTTCCGGCCGAGCCGTGCACGGTGATCCGCTGGCCGTCGGCGATGCGGGTGGTGGCGTCGGGAACGCCCACCACCGCGGGGATTCCGTACTCCCGGGCCACCGTCGCGCCGTGCGAGTTCGGCCCGCCCATCTCCATCACCAGGCCGCCCGCGGTCAGGAACAGCGGCGTCCAGCCCGGATCGGTGGACGGCGCGACCAGGATCTCGCCGGGCGCGAGCTGCGCGCGGACCGGATCGTGCACCACGCGCGCCGTCCCGGTCACGGTGCCCGCCGAAGCCGAAGTCCCGGCCAACTGGCCGTCGACCGTCGCCACCGGCAGCGCCGCCTCGGGCTCGGTGCCGTCCGAGAGCAGGACGCGCGGCGGGTTCCGGCGCCGCTGCTCCCTCTCGTGCGTTTCGCGGCGCCGGGCCACCAGATCCCGGTGGTCGGAGCCGGAGATAGCCGCGTCGATCTCCTCGTATTCCAGGAAGAACACGTCGTCCGCTCGTTCCAGGAGGCCGTTCGAGGCGAGTTCTTCGCCCACGGCCTGCAGGTGGCGGCGGGCGTTCGCGATCGCCAGCACGATGCAGTACTTCGGCAGTTCGCGGAGCCCGGCGAGCTGCCGCACCCGGTCCACCACGAACCCGGCGACCCGTGCGCGCAGCGGGTTCCGGCGCCGCAGCCGGGACACGATCTCGGCGGCCGTCCGCTCCGCCTCGGCCACGCCGCGCCGGTACTGCTCGTCAGCGTCGTGCCCGCTCTCGCCCGTCCGCACGTAGTTCGCGACGAGCCCGAGCACGTGCGTCGGGTCCTCCGACCAGCGCGGCACGCCGACGTCGATCTCTGCCACCGTCCGGTGCCCGTTGCGCGCCAGGAAGTCATCGAGTCCATTTTGGACACTAGTGGGCAGCGTCCGGTCCCGGTAGTGCGCGGCGAGCTCGTCTGGGGAGGATTCGCCGAACAGCCGGGCGGTTCCGGGATCCCGGCGGGCGAGCTGCGCGATGCCCCACAGCTCCAGGTCCATCTCGGTGGTGACGTTGTGCGGGATGCCGCGCAGCACGATCTGCACTTCCTCGGCGGTGGCGGCCCGGCCGACCAGCATGGGCAGCAGCCGGCTGAGGAGGAGGACGGGCAGCATCCGCGGCGGGATCTGTGCGATGCGCGGGACCGCGACCTCCGCAATGCCCCGCCGCGCCGCGGCCAGCCGCTCGCGCGCGGACGACGGCTCATCAGCAGCCAGGGCCGCCCGGATCTCCGGCACCATGCCGAAGAGCTGCTCGCGGGCGCGCGCGGGATCGCGCAGCGTGCGCGCGAGCTGGATGGGCGCCTTGGTGTGCAACAGGATTCCGCCGATCCGGCGCAGCAGCGGCCACGGGATCTTCGGGTCCAGGGGAAGTCGCGGGTCGTCGAGCAGCGACTCGAAGACCTTGCCGGTGCGAGCTTCGGCCACCGCGAACACCCGGGGGCCGATGGCGCGGCCGATCCTGCTGCGGGTCATGCCGGTGATGTCGGCGAACAGCCAGCCGTCGGCCTGCCGCCACAGCTTCGGGCGGTGGCCCTCGGCGGGGATGCCGATGTTGCGCATCAGGTTGGTGAGCATCAGCGCCAGCGTCGCCGCGCCCAGCGGTGTGATCGGCCGGTAGACGCCCTGCACCACGTTGATCGACAGGTAGACGTGCAGGCCGCCGAGCGGCTCGGCGGGCAGCGGGAACAGCGTGGTGACCGGCCGCGACTGGGTCAGCCAGACGGTGCCGTCGCCGTCGATGGCCCACTCGATGTCCTGCGGCGCGCCGTAGTGCCGCGCCACCTCCGCGCCCAGCGCGGCGAGCGCCGCGGCCTGGTCGTCCGTGATCGACGGCAGATCGGCCTGCTGTGCAACGGATTCCGTGCCGCCGCCGGGTCTCGGCCGGATGCTGGCGGGCTTGTCGCCGAGCCGCTTCGCGGTGACCCGGCCGGACTCCACCACGAAGTGGTCCGGGGTGACCGAGCCCGACACCACCGATTCGCCGAGTCCGGTGTTCGCGTCGATCACGGCCTCGGACCGCCGCCCGGTGACCGGGTTCGCGGTGAACAGCACGCCGGCCGCGATCGCGTCCACCATGCGCTGCACGACGACGGCCAGCCGCACCGCGCGGTGGTCGATGCCGTTGGCGGCGCGGTAGGCCACGGCCCGGTCCGTCCACAGCGAACTCCAGCAGCGCCGCACCGCGTCCAGCAGCGCCTCCTCGCCGACGACGTTCAGGTAGGTGTCCTGCTGACCGGCGAAGCTGGCGTGCGGCAGGTCCTCGGCGGTCGCGGAGGAGCGCACCGCCACCGGGGCGTCCGGGCCGAGTTCCGCGTAGGCGGCGGTGATCGCGGCGGCCAGCCCGGCCGGGAGTTCGGCGCCGGCCAGGCGGGAGCGGATCTCGGCGGCCGAGCCGGGCAGCCGGTCCAGCAGGTCTTCGGCCGGTTCCCGGCAGACCTCGTCGTAGGCGCGCGTGCTGATGCAGAAGCCGGGTGGCACCCGGAAGCCGGCCGCCGACAGCTCACCCAGGTTCGCGGCCTTGCCGCCGACGAGCTCGCCGTCGCCGGCGCCGATCTCGCCGAGGTCGAGCAGGGTCCGGGTCTCCAGGGTGCTCATCACATACCTCCCTCGCCGTTGGGAGCAAGGTAGCTCGCCGATGGCGAAAAAATCAACATGCGTTGAATTTTTCGCTGGGCCATTCGGGGGGTATCGATGGCCGTCGCATCACGAGCCGGGCCGCGTGCCATTCCTCCTCCAGAGGAAGGGAGCGGGGATGCATTGGTGGATGGCGGTAGCGACGATGTCCGGCCTGGTGGTGCTCGCCCCGGCGATCTGCAGGCAGCTGCGCCGGCGGCGCGCGGTGGCGCGGGCGCGGACCGAACTCGCCTGGTTCTACCAACCGCGTTCGCCGCGCGAGCGGTTCACGCCGGGCAGCGGCAAGCACGCCGCGACGGCTCCGGTCGTCGTGCTCCGCCGGGCCGACGGCACGACGCTGGGGATGGCTCGGTCGTCGCGACGGCGCTGACGTGGTCCAGGGCACAGGAAACGAAGTTGCTTCGCATTTGATCCGAGGTCATGCTTGACCGCGCCAACTAGTTGAGTGCTGCAAGCAAATTTCTGGGGATGTTCGTGCCGCAGCGCTCCTGCCGGCCTCGCACGCCGGCCCATCCCGAGGAGCAACCCCTGAAAGGGAAAGCCATGTCGGAAACGGCTGTGCCCCCGGCGCAGGCCCCGGCACCCGCACTGACCCACCGCCAGATCCTGACCGTGCTCACCGGTCTGATGCTGGGCATGGGCCTGGGCGCGCTCGACCAGACCATCGTCGGCTCGGCGATCCGGGTCATCGCCGACCAGCTGCACGGGCAGACCGCGCAGGCCTGGGTGACCACGGCCTACCTGGTCACGGCCACGATCACCACGCCGCTGTACGGCAAGCTTTCCGACATCTACGGCCGCAAGCCTCTCTACTTGACGGCGATCTCGCTGTTCTTGGTCGGCTCGCTGCTGTGCGGGATGGCGAACTCGATCTACGAGCTCGCCGCGTTCCGCGCCATCCAGGGCCTCGGCGGCGGTGGGCTGATGTCGCTGGCGCTGACGATCATCGCCGACATGGTCCCCGCCCGGCAGCGCAGCCGCTACCAGGGCTACTTCATGGCAGTGTTCGGCACCGCCAGCGTGATCGGCCCGGTGATCGGCGGCCTGTTCGCCGGCCTGGACAGCTTCCTCGGCATCGACGGCTGGCGCTGGGTGTTCCTGGTGAACCTGCCGGTCGGGCTGGCGGCGCTGGCCGTCGTCGCCAAGGTGCTCAACGTGGCCACCGAGCGGGTCCGGCACCGCATCGACTACCTGGGCGCGGTGGCGCTGGTCGTGCTGCTGGTGCCGCTGCTGACCGTCGCCGAGCAGGGCCGCGAGTGGGGCTGGCTGTCGTCGACCTCGCTGACCATGTACGGCATCGGCGCGGTCGGGCTGCTGCTGTTCGTGTTCGCCGAGAACCGGATGGGCGCCGAGGCCCTGCTGCCGCTGCGGATGTTCCGGCAGCCGTCGTTCCGGATGGGCAACCTGCTGAACTTCCTGGTCGGCATCGGCATGTTCGGCGGGCTGAGCTCCGTGCCGCTGTACCTGCAGATCGTCAAGGGCCTGAACCCGACCGAGGCCGGGATGATGCTGCTGCCGATGACCGCCGGGATCATGGTGTCGACCGGCGTCGTCGGCAAGCTGATCTCCAAGACCGGCCGGCTGAAGGTGTTCCCGATCGTCGGCGCCGCGTTCATGGCCACCGCGCTGTTCCTGTTCAGCCTGATCGGCGTGGACACCTCGCTGGTCCAGGTGGGGCTGACGGCGGTGACCATGGGCGGCGGACTGGGCATGCTGATGCAGACCCTGACGCTCGTCGTGCAGACCGGCGCCACCTCGCGCGACATGGGCGTGGCGACCGCGTCGGTGAACCTGTTCCGGCAGACCGGCGGCACCGTGGGCGCGGCGGCGTTCCTGTCGGTGCTGTTCAGCACGGTCGGTGGGCGGATCGCGGACTCGACGCGCGCGGCGTTCGCCACGCCGGAGTTCACCGCCGCGCTGCGCGACCCGGAGGTGCTGGCGAACCCGGTGAACCGCACGTTCGCCGAGGCGCTGCAGTCGGGTGGCGCGGCCGGGATCGACATCAACGACACGTCGTTCCTGTACGGCCTGGACCCGCGCCTGGCGCGGCCGGTCCTGGAGGGCTTCGCCAGCTCGATGGACACGGTGTTCTTCGTCGGCGGCTGCGTGGTGCTGGTGGCCTTCGCGCTCACCTGGTTCCTGCGCGACATCCGCCTGGACTGACCGGCGCCGCAATTTCAATGGAAATCAGACCGTCGATTTCCATTGAAATTGCGCAAGTTATCCACAGGATGGCGACTTATCCACAGAAGACCCTGTTATCCACAAGCCTGTGGATAAGTTTGCCGAGCTGCTGGTCAGGGCCTGTGAGTGAGGTGGGGTGCCGTAGCGACCCAACACGCGCAAGGGCGATCACCTGCGGAAACGTTCACCCCGAAAAAGCGAAGGGCCCTCACCGCATCCAGCGCGGTGGGGGCCCTCCTGCGGGGCGGTGGTTCAGTGCCCCTGTTCCTTGGCCCGCTCGTACGAGCGCTTGATCTCCGCTTCGGCCTCGGTGCGGCCGACCCACGTCGCGCCCTCCACGCTCTTGCCCGGCTCCAGGTCCTTGTACACCTCGAAGAAGTGCTGGATCTCCAGCCTGTAGAACTCGGCGAGGTGGTGGATGTCGCGCAGGTGCTCCTGCCGCGGGTCATCCGAGGGCACGCAGATGACCTTGTCGTCGCCGCCCTTCTCGTCGCGCATCCGGAACATGCCGATGGCGCGGGACTTGATCAGGCAGCCGGGGAACGTGGGCTCCTGCACCAGGACCAGCGCGTCCAACGGGTCGCCGTCCTCACCCAGGGTGTCCTCGACGAACCCGTAGTCCGCCGGGTACTGGGTGGCGGTGAACAGCGTCCGGTCGAGACGGATGCGTCCGGTCTCGTGGTCCACCTCGTACTTGTTCCGGTTCCCCTTGGGGATCTCGATCGTGACGTCGAAGTCCACGCGGTTCCTCACTCGTCTTGCGTCGGATGCGGCCGCCCGCTCGCGCGCGCGACCACGTCTAGTGTGGACCACGGTGGCGCACCAGGCCCCACCGCAGTGTGGGAGCTCGCAATCTGGCAGGCTGGCGATCCGTCGAGGAGGAGCACGTGCCCGAACCCCAGAACACCGGGGGTGAGGTGGCCGAAACCGACGTCCGCGCGTCAACACCGGATAGCGAGAGCCCGACCCGAACCGCTGCGTCGTCCCAGGACGGCACGCCGCCGGACCGGCCCGCCGACGACGCGGAGCCGTCGAAGAGCACCCCGCCCCGGAACGACCCGAACCCGGCGACCGAGGCCGTGACCTCGTCGGACGCCGCGGATTCCGAGCATTCCGGCGAATCCGCCGGTGATGAGATCAACGACACATCGGCCGAGCAGTCGGCGACCGCGTCGAAGCGGGTCGCGGGCAGCCTCGAAGAGCCTGACGAGGACGACGCCGGGGCGGAGACCGCGCAGCTGTCGACCGTCGCCGACGAGCAGCCTTCGGAAGAGCCGGAGACCGCGCGGCTGAAGACCGCCGCCGGGAGCGAGGAGCAGCCTCCTCAGGAGGCGGAGACGGCGCGGCTGAAGACCGTCGGTCGCGAAGACCCGAGCAGCGACTCGCAGGCCCAGGCTTCGGACGACGACGAGGCCGCTGTGCAGCAGACCGCGCGGCTGAAGACCGCCGCCGCCGCTGCGTCTTCGCAGGCCGCCGAGGATGGCGCGGTCCAGGAGACCATGCCGATCACCGCTGGCGGGGCGGCGAAAGAGGCTGCGAGCTCGACCAAGCGCGTCGCCGGAAGCCTCGGCGAAGAACCCGCGTCGGATGCGGCAGCGCAGACCGACGATGCGGAAGCCGACGAGGATCCGGCCTCCGAGCCCGAAGCGAAGCCCGAGTCTGCGGCCGAGGAAGATGCCGCTGGTGCGGAATCCGGTGCTGCCGAGTCCGGCGACGAAGCCGAACCGGTCTTCCCCAGCACCGACGCCGAAGCAGAAGCCGACTCCGCACCTGACGAATCTGCGGCTGAAGCCGAACCCGTTGCCGAATCGGAGAAGTCCGCGGGCGATGAACCCGCTGCCGAATCCGACGAGGCCGCGGATGCGGGCGAGGCAGCCGAATCCGGCGCTGAATCCGCTGGTCAGGACGAAGCCGAGGCCGAGGCTGATTCCGGCGAGGCTGATTCCGGCGAGGCTGATTCCGGCGACGCTGATTCCGGCGAGGCTGATTCCGAACCCGCTGCGGAATCGGAAGCCGAGGGCGGGACGACCGGTACCGAAGCCGCGGCGGAAGCCGAGGGCGGGACGACCGGTGCCGAAGAGGAGTCGGGAACCGCTGCCGAATCCGGCTCGCCCGCCGAATCCGGTGCTCCGGACCAGGGAGAAGCGGAAGCCGAGCCGAGCGACTCCGAGCCCGATGCGGAACCTGCGGACACCGAGGCCGCTACCGCGACGACTGCGGACTCCGCCCCGGAGCAGGCCGGCACCAAGACCGAGTCGTCCTCGGCGGCCGAGTCCGAAGAGGCTGCCCAGGACACCGAGGCAGCAGACGCGGCCGAGGCCGAAGCCGCCGCTGACACGGCAACCGATGCAGCCGAAGCCGGAACGGACGACGCGGAGACCACGGCGACCGCCGAGGCCGAACCGGATGCCGGAACCGCGACGACGCCCGAGGCGGAGACCGGTGCCGCCGCCGAGCCGGCTTCGCCCGGCGAAGACGCCGCCGAGCCGGAACCCGAGCGCGCGCCTGGCGCCGAAGAAGAAGCTCAGGTCGCCGAGCCGCCGGTCGCGCCGGTCGAGCAGACCCAGCAGTTCTCGCCGATCACCGACGCGACACCGCCGCCGAGCGGCATCCCGGCGGCACCGCCGCCCAGCGGTGTCGAGCAGACGCAGCAGATCAGCCGGGTCGAGGCCGCCGGTCTCGCCGGGCAGCCGCAGGTCCACGAGACGCAGCAGATCCCGCGGATCGACGCGCCCAAGCAGTCCGCGCCCATCGATTCGACGCAGCAGATCGCGAGGATCCCGGCCGAGACCGAGTCCGAGAAGACCACCCGGATCGATCTCAAGGACCTCGCAGCGCTGCGCGCCGCCGACCCTGGGCCCGCGACGCAGCAGTTCAAGGCCGTGCCGCCGGTCGCTCCCGCCGAGCAGACGCAGCAGTTCGCCCGGCCCGACTTCGACGGCCCGCCGCCGCGCGCCGCGTCGGCGGCGGACTTCGCGGGCCTGACCGCGCCGCACGCCAAGCCCTCCGGCCGGTCGCTCCCGCCGCCCGGGCCGACCGCGTCGCCCGATGACTTCGCGGGCCTGGCCCCGCCCCGGGCGCAGCCGCAGCGCATCGAGCCGCAGCCCGCAACGCCTGCGGACTTCGCCGGTCTCGCCGCGCCGCAACCGGCAGCCCCCGATGACTTCGCGGGCCTGACCGGCTCGCGGGCGCAGCCGCAGCGGATCCCGCCGCCAGTGCCGCCCACGCCGCCGGTGAGGGCGGAGCCGCCGAAGGCCGAGCCGCCGCGGCGGCGCAAGACGCTGATCGCGGTCGCCGTGGCCGTCGTCGTGCTGCTCGGGGCGGGCATCGCCTTCGGCCCGCAGCTGGTCGACGCCCTGATGAAGACGCAGATCGCGGAGCCGCCCGCGCCGGTGCGGCTCGACCCGTCGATCAAGCCGCTCGACCGGAACGCGCCGCAGCCGCAGCAGTCCGGCATCCGCTCGGCGCTGGCGGGCCCGCTCTCCGACACCCAGTCCCTGGGCACGCTCGGCGGCGTCGTGCTCGACGCCCAGACCGGCTCGGTGCTGTGGCAGCAGAACCAGGGCCAGGCGCTCATGCCCGCGTCCACCGGCAAGCTGCTGACCACCAGCGCGGCGCTGCTCGCGCTCGACCACCAGCACCGCTTCACCACCAAGGTCGTTCGCGGCAGCGCGCCGGGCAGCGTGGTGCTGGTCGGCGGAGGCGACCCGACGCTGTCGAAGCTCCCGGCGGGCGAGGAGTCGGTGTACGACGGCGCGCCGCGGCTCGACGACCTGGCGGCGCAGGTCATGGCCGCGACCGGCGGGAACGTGACGTCCGTGCAGGTCGACACCCGTCGGTACACCGGACCGGAGGTCGCCCAGGGCTGGCTGCCGCAGGACGTGGCGGCCGGCTTCTACTCGCCGATGCAGTCGGCGATGCTCGACGGCGGCCGGGCCGACCCGACGCGGGACACCAGCCCGCGCTCGCAGAACCCGGCGATGCAGACCGCGCAGGAGCTGGCGACCCGGCTGGGCCTCGGGTTGGCGTACGTGTCGGAGGGCACGGCGCCGCCGAACGCGCAGGTGCTCGGGCAGGTGCAGTCGGCGACCGTGCAGGACATGGTCGAAACCACGCTGCAGCGCTCGGACAACATGCTTGCCGAGGCGCTGACCCGCGAGGTCGCCATCGCCACCGGGAACGAGCCGTCGTTCGCGGGCGGCACCAAGGCGGTGCTCGACGTGCTCCGGCAGAACGGCTTCGACGTGGGCGGATCGACGATGGCCGACGGCAGCGGGCTGTCGCTGGAGGACCGGGTCACGCCGAAACTGCTCGCCGAGCTCTTGGCGTCGGCGACCGCCCCGGCGAGCCCGGAGGGCGGGCTGCCGCCGCAGGCCGCGAAGCTGCGGGCGCTACTGCCCGGCCTGCCGATCGCGGGCGGCAGCGGCAGCCTGGCCAACCGCTACCAGGACGGTACGGGCCAAGGCTGGGTGCGGGCGAAGACCGGCACCCTGGACGGCGCGAACAGCCTGGCCGGGACGGTGGTGACGAAGGACGGCCGCCTGCTGGTGTTCGCGCTGGTCTCGAACGGAACGAGTTCGGCGGCGGCCCGCCCGGCCCTGGACAAGCTGGCCGGAACCCTGCGCACCTGCGGCTGCTAGCGAGGCCGGTCAGGGCTTCCCGATTTCCGCCAAGACCGGGAAGCTCCGGCCAAGCTGAAGTTCCCAATTTTAGGCAAAATCGGGCGTGGCGGTACCGGAGTTCCGCATCGCGGAGCTTCGGATGCGGCGCCGGGGACGGCCTGGAGCGCGGGCGGTGGGCGCTCGAAAGTGAGGTACCTGCCGGGGTGACGAGCGGGTACGGTCGGTCGTGTGAACGCCCGACCTTCCACCCTGCCCACGCCGCAGGACCGGGGCGCCGCCGGGGAGCATCGGGCGCTGGACTGGAACGTCGCCGTCGCCACCGCGGTCCGGTTGATGAAGCCGGGACCCGAGGTGCCGCGGTCCGAGGCAGAGCAGGCGGTGCGCTCGCTGCGGCGGTTCAGCGTCGAAGCCGAATCGCACGTCCGCGAGCAGACCGGCCTCGGCCTGGACCTGCCGATCGCCGAGGGCGACGTCGTCGACCGCCCGGCCTGGGTGCGCGGCGCGGCGGACGGCCTCGCCGAGCTCACCGACGCCGCACTGTCCACAGCGGACTCGCAGGTCCTGCGGGGCAACGACCTCCTCGGAGGCATCAGCTCGCGCAGCGCGGGGGTGCAGGCCGGAGTCGTGCTCGCCTACCTCGGCGGCAAGGTGCTCGGCCAGTTCGACCCGTACGGCGAATCCCGCGTGGCCGGGCAGCGCGGCCGGTTGCTGCTGGTGGCGCCGAACATCGTCGCGGCGCAGAAGTCGCTGGGCGTGCCGGGCGACGACTTCCGGATGTGGGTGTGCCTGCACGAGTCGACGCACCGGCTGCAGTTCAACGCGGTGCCGTGGCTGCGCGAGCACTTCGCGGAGAGCCTGGGCACGCTGCTGGCCGAGATGGAGGGCACCACCGGCGAGCTGCTGGGCCGGCTGCCCGCGGTGCTGCGGGAAGCCCGTTCGGCGCGCTCCAGCAGCGGTGACTCCAGCCCGGGCATGCTCGGGGTGATCGAGCTGCTGCAGACGCCGAGCCAGCGGGCCGCGCTGGACCGGATCATCGCGATCTCCACGCTGTTGGAGGGCCACGCCGACCACGTGATGGACGCGGTGGGTCCGCGGGTGGTGCCGAGCGTGGCGACGATCCGCCAGCGCTTCACCGAGCGGCGCAAGGGCGGCGGCCTGCTGGACCGCGTGCTGCGCAGCCTGCTCGGGGTGGACGCGAAGATCCGCCAGTACGCGCAGGGCGCGGCGTTCACCCGGCGCGTCGTGGACGCGATCGGGATGGCCGACTTCAACGCGATCTGGACGTCCCCGGACACCCTGCCGACCCGCGCCGAGATCGTCGACCCGGAGGCCTGGATCCGCCGCGTCCACGGCTGACCCGCCGCCGACCCTCGTGAGCGCGTACGCCGGTTCTTACCGGCACGACCGCTCACGAGCGCGGAACGGGAGAATGACGCCGTGCCGCCGCCCGATCCCGCCGTCAGCGCCGTCCGCTCCGCCGTCCGGCGCCTCCTCGGCTCCGCCGAGGCGGCCCCGTTCCGGGGCGCTCCGCTGGCGGTCGCGTGCTCCGGCGGCGCGGACTCGCTGGCGCTCGCCGCTGCCGCGTCGCACGCCGCTCGCCGCGAGGGCGTCGCGGTGCACGGCCTGGTGGTGGATCACGGGCTCCAGGCCGGCTCCGCCGGCGTCGCCGCCCGGGCCGCCGATCAGCTCCGCGAGCTGGGGTGTTCGGCCAGGGTGATCGCGGTGGAGGTCGGCCGCGGTGGTGGTTTGGAGGCCGCTGCCCGGCGCGCGCGCTACGCGGCGCTGCGCGCGGAGCGCCCGCCGGGTTCGCTCGTGCTGCTCGGGCACACCCTCGACGATCAGGCCGAAACCGTGCTGCTCGGGCTGGGGCGGGGTTCGGGGTCCCGGTCGATCGCCGGGATGCGGCCGCTGGATCCGCCGTGGGCGCGCCCGTTCCTGGGTGTTCGCCGGGCGACGACGGAGGCCGCTTGCGCGGCGCTCGGGCTGGTTCCGTGGCAGGACCCGCACAACTCGGATGCGCGTTTCACACGTGTGCGGTTGCGCACAGAAGTCCTTCCGCTGCTGGAAGATGTGCTGCAGGGCGGGGTGCGCGAGGCGCTCGCGCGCACCGCGCGGCAGCTGCGCGAGGACGCCGACGCGTTGGACGAGTTGGCCGCCGGGGTGCGCGGGCGCGTCGAGTCGGGCGGGGCGCTGGATGCCTTGGCGTTGCGGGAAGTTCCGGGTTCGCTGCGGCGCCGGGTGTTGCGCGCGTGGCTGCTGGCGCGCGGGGTTCCGGAGATCACCGACGAGCACCTGCGCGCCGCGGACGCGTTGGTGGCCGATTGGCGGGGTCAGGGCGGACCGGCCTTGCCGGGTGACTTTGTGCTGCGCCGGGCGCATGGCACGCTTCTGGTGGAAGCGGCGGGCCGCAAGCCGCCGGATGGTTGACGGGATGCCGAGGCGTTCGGCTCGGGCGGTGGGATACCGGCGCCGTAGGACCGGTGTTCGCGTCGATTCGACAAGAGGGGAAGCCGGGCCGTGTACGACGGCGACATTGCTTCTGTGCTCATCTCCGAGCAGCAGATCAACGACAAGGTCACCGAGCTCGCCAAGCAGGTGGACGACGACTACCAGCACGTCGGTGGTGATCTGCTGCTGGTCGGCGTGCTCAAGGGCGCGGTGATGTTCATGACCGACTTCGCGAGAGCGCTGCCCCAGCCCGCTCAGCTGGAGTTCATGGCGGTCAGCTCGTACGGCTCGTCCACCTCGTCGTCCGGCGTGGTGCGCATCCTCAAGGACCTCGACCGGGACATCGCGGGCCGGCACGTGCTGATCGTCGAGGACATCATCGACTCCGGGCTGACGCTGTCCTGGCTGCTGAAGAACCTGAGCTCGCGCAACCCGGCGTCGCTGGAGGTCTGCACCCTGCTGCGCAAGCCCGACGCGGTGCAGGTGGACGTCCCGGTGAAGTACGTGGGCTTCGACATCCCGAACGAGTTCGTGGTCGGGTACGGGCTGGACTACGCCGAGCGGTACCGTGATCTGCCTTACATCGGCACGCTGGATCCGAAGGTCTACACGTCCGGGGTGTGAGCCTGGGGAGTGGCCGGGCAGGCGTGTCCGGTTCGGCCCTCCCGCCCCATTGCGGTCGGGTGGCCGAGTACGCTGGGCATCCTGCGTCGAGCTCGACATGGTCGTGTCCTCGCATCGGCCGGTACGCTGGTCTGAAGGGGTTGACGGCGATGGCGAATTGTGTCTGTCGACAGCCGTTTGCCCGAAGTGACAGTCAGGGAGGGTCGAGGCCGCCCGCCGGCCGCAAGTGAATGGACCGAAAGCGCCTGCTCCGCAACCCGCTGCTGTGGATCCTGACAGCGTTTCTGCTGATCTGGGCCTTCAGCGTGCTCTTCGACGAGACTCGCTCCTACCGCGAAGTCTCCACCTCGCAGGCCCTGGAGCAGATCGCCCAGGGCAAGGTCAAGGAAGCGACCATCGAGGACAAGGAGCAGCGGGTCCGGCTGACCCTTAACGACGGCCAGAACTTCCAGGGCAGCAACCAGCTGATCGCGCAGTACCCGGCCGGTGCCACCGACACGATGGTCACCGAGATCCGCAACGCGCACGTGCCGGTCTGGAACACCAAGGTCACCCAGGACTCGCTCTGGGTGCAGATGCTGTTCTACCTGGTTCCGATCGGCCTGCTCGTGCTGCTGCTGATGTGGATGATGAACAACGTCCAGGGCGGCGGTAACCGTGTCCTGAACTTCGGCAAGTCCAAGGCCAAGCAGCTCACCAAGGACATGCCCAAGACGATGTTCAACGACGTCGCGGGTGCCGACGAAGCCGTCGAGGAACTGCACGAGATCAAGGACTTCCTGCAGAACCCCGGCCGCTACCAGGCCCTCGGCGCCAAGATCCCGAAGGGCGTCCTGCTCTACGGCCCGCCCGGCACCGGTAAGACGCTGCTCGCGCGAGCCGTCGCCGGTGAGGCCGGCGTGCCGTTCTACTCGATCTCCGGTTCCGACTTCGTCGAGATGTTCGTCGGTGTCGGTGCCTCCCGCGTCCGCGACCTGTTCGAGCAGGCCAAGCAGAACGCGCCGTGCATCATCTTCGTCGACGAGATCGACGCGGTCGGCCGCCAGCGCGGCGCCGGCCTCGGCGGTGGGCACGACGAGCGCGAGCAGACCCTCAACCAGCTGCTGGTCGAGATGGACGGCTTCGACTCGCGCGGTGGCATCATCCTGATCGCCGCGACCAACCGGCCGGACATCCTGGACCCGGCGCTGCTGCGCCCGGGCCGGTTCGACCGGCAGATCCCGGTGTCCGCGCCGGACATGCGCGGCCGCCGCGCGATCCTGGGCGTGCACTCCAAGGGCAAGCCGCTGGCGCAGGACGCCGACCTGGACAGCCTCGCCAAGCGCACCGTCGGGTTCTCCGGCGCGGACCTGGAGAACGTGGTCAACGAGGCCGCGCTGCTCACCGCCCGCGAGAACGGCCAGCTGATCACCGCCGCCGCGCTGGAAGAAGCGGTGGACCGCGTGATCGGTGGCCCGCGCCGGAAGAGCAAGATCATCTCGGAGCGCGACAAGAAGATCACCGCCTACCACGAGGGCGGGCACGCGCTGGCCGCCTGGGCGATGCCCGACCTGGAGCCGGTGTACAAGCTGACGATCCTGCCGCGCGGTCGCACCGGTGGGCACGCCCTAGTCGTCCCCGAGGACGACAAGGACATGATGACCCGCTCGGAGATGATCGCCCGCCTGGTGTTCGCGCTCGGCGGCCGCTCCGCCGAGGAGCTCGTTTTCCACGAGCCGACCACCGGCGCGTCCAGCGACATCGAGCAGGCGACCAAGATCGCCCGCGCGATGGTCACCGAGTACGGCATGACGGCCCGGCTGGGCGCGGTCAAGTACGGCAAGGAAGAGGGCGACCCCTTCCTCGGCCGCACCGCCGGTCAGCAGCCGAACTACTCGCTGGAGGTCGCGCACGAGATCGACGAGGAGGTGCGCCGGCTGATCGAGGCCGCGCACACCGAGGCGTGGGAGATCCTGAACACCTACCGCGACGTCCTCGACGACCTGGTGCTGGAGCTGATCGACAAGGAGACGCTGGTCCGCAAGGACCTGGAGCGGATCTTCGCCCGGGTGGAGAAGCGGCCCCGCATCACCGCGTTCAACGACTTCGGTGGTCGGACGCCGTCGGACAAGCCGCCGATCAAGACCCGGGGCGAGCTGGCCAAGGAGCGCGGCGAGCCGTGGCCCCCGGTCAAGGAGGAGCCGGAGCCGGCTCCGGCGCCCTCGCCGGCCGGTCAGAACGGCACCCCGCCGCACCACGAGCAGCCGACCCCGGCCGGTGCGGGTGCCGGTGCGCACCAGGGCACGGTGCAGTTCCAGAACCCGAACCAGGGCCAGCCGCAGCAGCAGGGTCAGCACGGGCAGGTGCCGCAGGCGGTGCCGCCGAACTACGGCGCGCCGCCCGGGTGGACCCCGGCGACCACGCCGTCCGGTTCGAGCTACCCGGGTGGTGGCGGCCAGTACAACTGGACGCCGTCCTGGGAGCGCGGGCAGCAGACCCCGGCCGAGCACCCGGCGCCGCAGTCGGGCGAGCCGAAGGCGGACGACCAGCGGTCCAACCCCGAGCCGAGCCAGGACCAGGCTCAGGACAACGGCAGCGGCAACACCAGCCGCTGAACACTCCGGTGCACTCGGCGCCTCCGGGCGCCTCAGCCGGTGGAGGAAAGACAATTGACCAGCACGGTCGACGAGCCGATCGGGGCGGAAGGCGACTTCCGTCCCGACGGCTCTTTCCACATCCCCCAGTTCGACCAGGCCCGCGCTGAAGCGGCCGTCCGGGAACTGCTGATCGCGGCGGGCGAAGACCCGGACCGGGAGGGCCTGCGGGACACCCCGGCCCGCGTCGCCCGCGCCTATCGCGAGCTGTTCGCGGGCCTGTACACGAATCCCGACGAGGTCCTGGACCGGACCTTCGACGAGGCGCACGAGGAACTGGTCCTCGTCCGCGACATCCCGGTCTACTCGCAGTGCGAGCACCACCTGCTGCCGTTCCACGGCAACGCGCACGTCGGCTACATCCCGAACGAGCAGGGCCGGGTCACCGGGCTGTCCAAGCTGGCCAGGCTGGTCGACCTCTACGCCAAGCGCCCGCAGGTGCAGGAGCGGCTCACCTCGCAGGTCGCGGACGCCCTGGTGCGCCGACTGGACCCGCGCGGGGTGATCGTGGTGATCGACGCCGAGCACCTGTGCATGGGCATGCGCGGCGTCCGCAAGGCGGGTTCGACGACCACCACGTCCGCCGTGCGCGGCATCTTCCGCAGCTCGGCGTCCTCGCGTTCCGAGGCGCTGTCGCTGATCAGGGGACGCTGATGCATTCGCTGCTGCCCCACCCGCAGCGCTGCGCGGTGATGGGCGTGCTCAACGTGACGCCGGATTCGTTCTCCGATGGCGGGCGCTACCTGGACCGCGCGGCGGCCGTCGCGCACGGCATCGAGATGCACCGGCTGGGCGCGGACATCATCGACGTCGGCGGCGAGTCGACGCGGCCGGGTTCGCAGCGCGTCGATGCCGCCACCGAGATCGAGCGCGTGCTGCCGGTGGTGCGGGAGCTGGTCGCGGCCGGGGTTCCGGTGAGCGTGGACACGACCCGCGCCAAGGTCGCGGCGGTGACGGCGGAGGCCGGCGCGGCGATGATCAACGACGTGTCGGGCGGGCTGGCGGACCCGGAAATGGCGCACGTCGCCGCGGACACCGGGCTCCCGTGGGTGCTGATGCACTGGCGCGGCCACAGCAAGGACATGAACAGCCTCGCGGTCTACGAGGACGTCGTCGCGGAGGTGCGCGGCGAGCTGCTGCGGCAGGTCGACGTGGCGTTGGCCGCAGGCGTGGCCGAGGGCGCGATCGTGCTGGACCCGGGGCTCGGGTTCGCCAAGACCGGCGCGCACGACTGGCAGTTGCTGCAGCGGCTCGACGTCTTCGTCGGCCTCGGTTTCCCGGTGCTGGTCGGGGCCTCGCGCAAGCGGTTCCTCGGCCGGCTGCTCGCCGACGCGGACGGCAAGCCGCGACCGCCCGCCGGGCGGGAGACGGCGACGGCCGTGGTGTCGGCGCTGGCGGCGGATCGCGGCGCCTGGGGTGTGCGGGTGCACGACGTCTTGCAGTCGTTGGACGCGGTCGCAGTGACCGCGGCGTGGCGCAGCGGAGGGGAACTCGGTGGCTGACCGGATCACGTTGACGGGTCTGAAGGTTCGCGGCAACCACGGCGTCTTCGACCACGAGAAGCGCGACGGCCAGGACTTCTTCGTAGACATCACGGTGTGGATCGATCTGGGCGAGGCCGCCGCCAGCGACGACCTGCAGAAGACGCTGCACTACGGCGAGCTGGCCGAGCGGGCGGCGGCGATCGTCGCCGGGCCATCGCGGGACCTGATCGAGAGCGTGGCGGGCGAGATCGCGGACGACGTCATGACCGACGAGCGGGTGCACGCCGCCGAGGTCACGATCCACAAGCCGAGCGCGCCGATCCCGCTGACCTTCGGGGACGTGGCGGTGACGATCCGCCGTTCCCGCCGAGGCGGCCGCGGCAGCGTCGTCCCGGCGTGAGACGCCCAATTTTAGGCAAAATCGGGAGCGCCTACCGCCGGGATGCCGCGCGGTTGCGATCGGAAGTTTCCAATTTTAGGCAAAATCGGACGTCCCTCGCGGGGCCGTGCGAGTTCGGGAGGGTGCGATGAGCAGGGCGGTGCTTTCGCTGGGGTCCAACCTCGGCGACCGGTTGGCGTACCTCCGGCTCGCCGTCGACGGCCTGTCGGACGTGCTGGTCGCGGCGTCCCCGGTGTACGAGACGGCGCCGTGGGGCGTCACCGACCAGCCGGACTTCCTCAACGCGGTGCTCATCGTGGAGTCCTCCGAGCTCGACGAGTGGGGCTGGTTGCGCCGGGGCCAGGCGCTGGAGCAGGAGGCGGAGCGCCGCCGCGAACAGCGGTGGGGCCCGCGGACCCTGGACGTCGATGTGGTCACAGTGGACGGTGTCCGCAGCGACGACCCGGAGCTGCTGCTGCCGCACCCCGGCACGCCGAGCCGGGCCACGGTGCTGATCCCGTGGCTGGCGATCGATCCGGGCGCCGAGCTGCCCGGGCACGGCCGCGTCGCCGATCTGCTGGATGCCTTGCCCGCCAACGAGATCGCCGACGTCCACCTCCGCGCCGATCTGAAACTCCACTGAGGACGATCAGTCCCCACGGTCGAGTTCTGCCCGGTGGCTGCGCCGGTTTCGCGCGAAAACGTCGCAGCCAGGCGTGGAGAACGCCGGTTTCGCGCGAAACCGGCGTCCCGAACGCCTCTGGCGCAACGGGAGGCGGCTACTTGATCGACGCGCGGATGGCCGCGGCCAGCCAGCGGGTGCTGGCCGCCGTCACCGGGTGCGCCGGCCAGCCGTTGATGATCGCCAGCAGTTCCCAGTAGCGCGACATCCGCTCGTCCGTGTCGTTGTCGTAGTGCTCCGCCAGCTCGTGGCGGAACTCGGCGGAGTCGGGCCGGTCCCACTCCACGGCGGCCATCGCCACCATCCGCTCGACCAGCGCCTGCGCTTCGGCGCTCTCCGGCGGCGTGCCCGCCTCGACCGACACCCGCGCCTCGTCGGTGATCGCCCACCACTTCCGCGCGTCCTCGGGGTTCGCCACCGCCATCGACTCGCCCGCGTCGCGGCGGTCCGAGTGCTCCTGGGAGAGCGCCCGCACCGCGCGCCGGAAGTCGGTGTCCCGCACCAGCTCCGCCAGCTCGATCCAGGCCTCCAGCTGCTCCGCGGTCGGGTCCTCCGGCAGGTTCGGCTTGGCGGAGCGCATCCACTCGGTGAACCCCGGCGTCATGTTGAGGTCGGCGCTGACCTCGTCCCAGAACTCGTCGATCAGCCGGTGGCGCTCCTCGTCGGACATCTGCGCCAGCTTGTGCATGAGTCTTACCTCCTCGGTCGAACGGTCCAGCTTCACGACCGCCCGCAGCACCGCACGCCGGGTCTGCAGCAGGCGCATCTGCTCCTCCAGCAGCTCCAGGTGCGTCCGGGCCAGGTGCGAGAGCGTGGTCTCGCGGGCGAGCACCCGCTGCACCTCGTCCAAGCCGGCACCCAGTTCGCGCAGGGTGCGCACCAGTTCCAGCCGGCTGATGGCCGTCACGTCGTAAAGCCGGTAGCCCGCCGCGGTTCGGTCGGTGGGCGGCACCACGCCGCTGTCGGAGTAGAACCGGATCGTCTTCACGCTCAGCCCGGTGCGCCGGGCCAGCTCGCCGATCGTGTAGAGCGCGGTGTCGTCCACGCGATTCACCTTGGACCCTCCAGTCAGGGGAGACGCAAGATGATTTTCGCCCGCGAATGGTGCCGGTGCCGTGAGGTGCCATGCTGGAACCGTGGCACCGCGACAGGCAGAGCACTTGACCTTCACCAAGCCCCGGCACCTCATCGCGGGCGGGCTGGCAGCGGCAGTCGTGGTCTACCTGCTCACCCGGCTGCTGTACGGCGAGCTGCCGCAGCTGCCGGTGCTGGCCGGGGCGACGCTGCTGCTGATCGCGCTCATCGACGTGCTGCTGGCGCTGAACATGCGGCCTCGGGTGCAGCGCAAGCCCGGCACCGAACCGGTCGAAGGGCTGACCGCCGCGCGCGCCGTCGCGCTGGCCAAGGCGTCGTCGCTGGCCGGCGCGATCATGGCCGGCGTGTGGATCGGGCTGATCGCCTACCTGCTGCCGCTGTACGGCAGGGTCGAGGCCGCCCGGGCCGACACGGCCTCCGCGGTGGTCGGGTTGATCAGCGCCGGCGCGCTGATCGCCGCCGGGCTCTGGTTGGAGAACTGCTTGCGCAATCCCGATGAGCCGGAAGAACCCTACGAAGACGAGTGACGTCGCTCGGCCGTTCGGCGGGCGGTGGGCTGCGCCACACCGCCCAAAGTGGAGCCGGGTCGCTCGCCTTGAGATCTCGAACTGATAACCGCCCGGTACCGTGGTGGGCATGTCCGAACGCGGCGGCACCGAGACCGAATCCAGCAAGGGGCGATCGACGGCCCTGTGGGTCGGAGCGCTGGTGCTCGCCGCGGCCGCCACGGCGGTGCTGGTGGTCAGCAACGACGTCCGCTACCTGCGGCTCGGGTTGGTCGCCGCGCTGTGGTCGGCGCTGATCGGCGCGTTCGCGGTCGCCAAATTGCGGCACCGGGTGGTGCAGGGCGAGGAGCTCGTCGCGGACCGGCAGCGGATTTACGAACTCGAACTGGAGCGGGAGATCGCGGCCCGGCACGAGTTCGAGCTGGAGGCGGAGGCCGAAGCGCGTCGGCAGGCGGCCGAGGAGTCCGAGGGCGAGATCAGGGAGCTGCAGGCCGAGCTGCGCCGGCTGCGCGAGAGCCTGGAGCAGGTGCTCGGCGGCGACGTGCTGTTCGAGCGGGTCGCCCTGCGCGCCGAGTCCACCCGGGTTCGCTCGCTGCCCGAACGCGGCAACGTCGAGGGCCAGCTCGTGCAGCCTCCGGCCGGGCGCGAACTGCCCGCCGCGCCGCCGCCGCAGCCGCAGAACGTCGTCCAGCCCAACACCGAGCTGATCACGAAGCTGGCCGGGGAGCAGCCAGAGCGGCGGCCCAAGCCGCGCCAGCGGCCGAAGCAGCAGCCGACGCAGGCCCATCCGGCCCGCCAGGCCGCTGCCCGGCGGCCCGACCGGGCGCAGTACGAGCGGCCGGAGCCGCCACCCAAGCCCAAGCCAGAACCGGCCGCCGCCGCACCGCCGCCGGAGCCGGACCCGGCGGGCGCCCACGCCGAGGGGACCTCGGTGAACGACCTGCTCGCCGCGTACGGCGGGCCCTCCGACACGCAGCGCCGGCGCCGCCGACGCGCCTGAGAAGGTGACTATCCGGGCATGCCCTGAGGCCGTTCTCTAGGGTTTTGTCCGTGTCGAGTCCTGACCTTCGGAGGCAGCCCGCCGATCTTTCCGGCGCGCGCAGGCTGCAGACCCGCAAGAACCACGCCGTCGGATGGCCCGTCGCCGGCCTGATCGTGCTCGGAATCTGCGGGCTGGTGATGGTCGGCGTCACCACCTCAAAGGTCGGCGTGGCGGCGGCGCTCGTCGGAGCGGTGGCCGCGCTGCTCCCGGTGGGCGTGGTGTTCGCCGCGATCATCTGGATCGACCGCTGGGAGCCGGAGCCGCCGATGCTGCTGCTCGGCGCGTTCCTGTGGGGTGCGGGTGGGGCGACCGCGTGCTCGCTGCTGCTCAACGACGCGATGATGGGGCTCGGCAACGTCCTGTTCGGCGCGGGCGGCGACCGGTTCTTCGCCACGGCCGTGATGGGTCCGCTGGTCGAGGAGGCGGCGAAGGCGCTGTTCGTGGTGGCGCTGTGGTTCCGCCGCCGGTCGGAGTTCAACGGGCTGGTCGACGGCATCGTGTACGCGGCACTGACCGCGGCGGGCTTCGCCTTCACCGAGAACATCCTGTACTTCGGCAAGGCGTTCGTGGCCGGTGGGCTCGGCGGCGTCAGCGGCGGTGTCGTGGCGCTGTTCATCGTGCGCGGCGTGCTCGCACCGTTCTCGCACCCGCTGTTCAGCTCGATGTTCGGCATCGGCATCGGGTTGGCCTCGCGCACCGACCGGAAGCGGATCCGGGTGCTGTACCTGGTGCTCGGCTTCGCCGGCGCGGTGCTGCTGCACGCGGTGTGGAACGCGTCCACGCTGTTCGGCGGCGCGGAGTTCCTGAACGTCTACTTCCTGATCATGGTGCCGATCTTCCTGGGCACCTTCTGGCTGGTGGTGTGGCAGCGCAAGCGGGAGCAGCGGATCGTCATCCAGCAGCTGCCGGTGCTGGAGCGGGCCGGGCTGATCGTGCGCAGCGAGATGGAGATGCTCGCGACGCTCGCGGGTCGTCGCGGCTGGCTGCGCAAGGTGCGGCGCAGCGCCGGGCACGAGGCGGCGAAGGCGGTGCGGGACTACCAGATCGCGGTGACCGAGCTGGCGTTCCTGCAGCACCGGGCGGAGCAGGGCCGGACCACCAGCGCGGCGCGCCGGGCGCGGCGGGAGAAGCTGATCGCGGACCTGAAGCAGGCCCGGCGGTCGGCGGCGGGCACCCAGCAGGCGATCCAGACGGCGCGCATCAAGCTCAACGAGCTCACCCAGCACAACCTCAAGCGCCCGCCGTACCCCGGCAACCGCCCCAAGCCCCCGATCCAGCGCTCCCGCGACTGACCGCGGCTCGGGTGACGGACCGCAATTTCAATGGAAATCAGACCTTCGATTTCCATTGAAATTGCGGATCTCCGGTGTGTCGGGGCACGACACACCGGAGGGGTGTGGATGGTCCCGGCCTGGTTCCAACGGAAACCGGGGTCCGGTTTCAATTGAAACTGGGCCCGGATTCCGTGGAAGCCGGGCCTCGAGTTCCCTGGACGCCGAGACCTGGGCCCCGGGTGCTCGTCGGGGTTGCGGGCCTGGAGACTGCCGGGCTGGGGCGGGTGGCGGGACCGGATTGCGTGGTCCTCGCCACCTGACGGGCACGGCGGCGGGATTCGCGGGCTACTCTCGCGCTGCTGTCCGGTACCCGGTGGTTGGGACTGGAACGGTATTGGAGGACGACGTGGCGATTGCTGCTGGTCGCACGGGCCCTCGGCTGCGGGTCGGAATCATCTCCGCCGGTCGGGTGGGCGCCGTGCTGGGTGCGGCGCTGCGGCGCGCGGGTCATCAGGTCTCCGCGGTTTCCGCGGTGTCCGAGGCTTCGCTGCGCCGGGCGGAGGAGCTGCTTCCCGGGGTCGCCGTGCTGCCGCCCGACGAGGTCGCCAGGCAGGCCGACCTGGTGCTGCTGGCCGTGCCGGACGACGCGATAGCCGGGCTGGTCCGCGGCCTGGTCGCCACCGATTCGCTGCGCGGCGGGCAGATCCTCGTGCACACCTCCGGCGCGCACGGCGTGGACGTCCTCGCCGCGGCCACCGACATCGGCTTGCTGCCCCTGGCGCTGCACCCGGCGATGACCTTCACCGGCCGCGCGGAAGACGTCGAACGCCTCGCCACCGCGTGCATGGCCGTCACCGCGTCCACTGCGGACGATGCCGGCTGGCACGTCGCGGAGGCGCTGGCGCTGGAGCTCGGGATGGAGCCGGTGCGGGTCCCGGAGGAGTCCCGCGGCCTCTACCACGCCGCGCTCTCGCACGGCGCCAACCACCTGATCACGCTGGTCAACGAGTGCGCTGAGCTGCTGCGCGGCGCGGGCATCGAGGTCCCGGAGCGGGTCATGGCGCCGATCCTGTCCGCTTCGCTGGACAACGCGCTGCGCCTCGGCGACCGCGCCATCACCGGCCCGGTGATGCGCGGCGATGCCGGCACGGTCCGGGCCCACCTCGCGGCGCTGTCCGGCGCGAACCCCGAGGTCGTGCCCAGCTACCGCGAGCTGGCGAAGCGGACCGCGGAGCGCGCCGAGGACGCCGGAATCCTGCGCGCCGACGGGGCCGAAGCGGTCCGCGAGGCGTTGGGCGAGGAGCCGTCATGAGCACTGGAGTCGTCATGAGTGAAAGCCCGGGTTTCGCGCGGGGCGAGCTGACCGTGCACCGCGATCCCGCCGAGCTGGCCGGGGTCACCCGCGCCCTGCGGGCCACCGGCCGCAAGATCCACCTGGTGCCGACCATGGGCGCGCTGCACCGCGGCCACCTGGAGCTGATCCGCCGGGCCCGGCAGGACATCAACGCCGTGACCGTGGTGTCGATCTTCGTGAACCCGCTGCAGTTCGGGCCGAACGAGGACTTCGACCGCTACCCGCGCAGCTTCGAGACCGACCTGGCGGCGTGCCGGGAGGCCGGGGCGGAGCTGGTCTTCGCGCCGTCGGTCGAGGCGATGTACGGCACCGACCCGCAGATCACCGTCCACTCCGGACCGCTGGGCGAGCAGCTGGAGGGCGCCTCCCGCCAGGGGCACTTCGACGGGATGCTCACCGTGGTGCTGAAGCTGCTCAACATCGTGCGCCCGGACCTGGCCTTCTTCGGCGAGAAGGACTACCAGCAGCTCGTGCTGATCCGGCGGATGGCGCGGGAGCTGAACCTGGACGCCCGGATCCAGGGCATCCCCACCGTGCGGGAAGCCGACGGCCTGGCGCTGTCCTCCCGCAACGCCTACCTCACCGCCGAGCAGCGCGAAGCGGCGCTGGTGCTCTCGGCGGCGCTGACGGCCGGGGCGCACGCGGGTGCGGCCGGCGCGGACGCGGTGCTCGAAGCCGCCGGTGCGGTGCTGGCCACCGAGCCGTCGGTGGCGGTCGACTACCTGGAGCTGCGCGACACCGAGCTGGGCCCGGTCCCGGCCGAGGGCGAGGCGCGGCTGCTGGTGGCGGCCAAGGTCGGCTCGACCAGGCTGCTCGACAACGCGCTGGTGCTGCTGGGCAGCCCCGGGGTGCCGGAGCGGTCGTGAGTCGGGGAAGGCGCCCGTCGGACCCGATCGGGTGTCGCGCAAGATGCGTCGGCAAGCCGCGGTATCGGCAGTAGGAGGTCTGCGATGTTCCGCACCATGCTGAAGTCCAAGATCCACCGTGCGACGGTGACCCAGGCCGACCTGCACTACGTCGGGTCGGTGACGGTGGACGCGGACCTGATGGACGCCGCGGACCTGCTGGAAGGCGAGCAGGTCGCGATCGTCGACGTCACCAACGGCGCCCGGCTGGAGACCTACGTGATCACCGGCGAGCGGGGCTCCGGGGTGATCGGCATCAACGGCGCGGCCGCGCACCTGATCGAGCCCGGCGATCTCGTCATCCTGATCTCCTACGGGGTGATGGACGAGATGGAGGCGCGTTCGGTGCGGCCCAAGGTGATCTTCGTCGACGCGGACAACCGCATCGTGGAGCGCGGCGAGGACCCGGCCCGCGCCCCGGAGGGCTCCGGGCTCACCAGCGGCGCCGTGCTGGCCGATCCCACGGCCGAGACCGACGACGCCGCGAAGCTCGACGCCCTCCTGCAGCAGCCGGAGCACTGAGCAGCTGTCGTGACCTGGCACGAATCTCCCGAAGGGACGAACGACGGTGCTGCTCGCCATCGACGTCGGAAACACCAACATCGTGCTCGGCCTCTACGCCGACCGCCCGGATGTCGACGTCGCGAAGACGCTGGTGCGGGACTGGCGGATGCGCACCGAGCCGCGGATGACCGCCGACGAGATGGCGCTGACCATGCGAGGGCTGCTCGGCGACTACGCGGAGGAGATCACCGGCATCGCGGCGCTGTCCACAGTGCCCGCACTGCTGCGCGAGCTCCGCGTGATGCTCGGCCGGTACTGGAGCGACGTGCCGCGCGTGGTCGTGGAGCCGGGCGTGCGCACCGGGGTGCCGCTGCTGGTGGACAACCCGAAGGAGGTCGGCGCCGACCGGGTGATCAACACGCTGGCGGCGCACCACCTGCACGCGACGAACTGCGTGGTGGTCGACTTCGGCACGTCCACGAACATCGACGTGATCTCGTCCAAGGGCGAGTTCCTGGGCGGCGCGTTCGCCCCGGGCATCGAGATCTCGCTGGACGCGCTGGCCTCCCGGGCCGCGCAGCTGCGCAAGGTCGAGCTGGTCCGCCCGCGCTCGGTGATCGGCAAGAACACCGTGGAGTGCCTGCAGTCCGGCATCCTCTTCGGATTCGCGGGCCAGGTGGACGGGCTGGTGCGCCGCATCGTCGCCGAGCTGGAGTCCACCCACGGCGGCCCCACCACGGTCCTCGCCACGGGCGGCCTGGCGCCGCTGGTGGTCACCGAGTCGACGACGATCACCCACCACGTCCCGGACCTGACGCTGCTGGGCCTCCGCCTCGTCTTCGACCGCAACTTCCGCTGACCCCCAGGGTGCGGCTCGTCTTTCGGTGGGTGGTGTGAACGGCCTGTTGGCCTCTCCTATCGGGACGAACGGTCCGTTCACCTCATTCCAGCGGATCGGGGAGATGAAGTGAACGGTCCGTTCACCTCGCCCATCGAGGCGAACAGGCCGTTCGCTCCACACCGCCCGCGAAACGGGCCGGGTGGTGTCAACCGCTGAAAGGACGCCTGGTGGCGGCGTCGCGGAGGGCGAAACGTACCCTTGGAGGCCGTGACTGACCAGGACCTTCCCAACCCTCCGGCAACCAGCGCTGACGGCGTCGACGATCTGCCGGAACAGATGCGGATCCGGCGGGAGAAGCGGGAGCGCCTGCTCGCCGCCGGTGTCGACCCCTACCCGGTGAACCTGCCGATCACGCACGGCCTCGCCGAGGTGCGCGCCGCGTACCCGGACCTGGAGCCCGATACCGCCACCGGCGACCAGGTCGGCGTCGCGGGCCGCGTGATGTTCTTGCGCAACACCGGAAAGCTCTGCTTCGCCACACTGCGCGCGGGCGACGGGACCGAGCTGCAGGCCATGCTCAGCCTCAAGCAGGTCGGTGAGGACTCGCTGGCGGCCTGGAAGGCCGATGTCGACCTCGGCGACCACGTCTTCGTGCACGGCGAGGTGATCACCTCCCGGCGCGGCGAGCTGTCCGTGATGGCCGACGAATGGCGGATGGCGGCCAAGACGCTGCGCCCGCTGCCCGTGATGCACAAGGACCTCGGCGAGGAAACCCGCGTCCGGCAGCGCTACGTCGATCTGATCGTGCGGAAGCAGGCCGCCGACACGGTGCGCACCCGCGCCGCGGTTCAGCGATCGCTGCGGGATTCGTTCGACCGGCGCGGTTTCGTCGAGGTGGAAACCCCGATGTTGCAGACGCTGCAAGGCGGTGCCGCGGCTCGCCCGTTCACGACGCATTCCAACGCCTTCGACATCGACCTGTTCCTGCGGATCGCGCCGGAGTTGTATCTGAAGCGATGCGTGGTCGGCGGGATCGAGAAGGTTTTCGAGATCAACCGGAACTTCCGCAACGAGGGCAGTGATTCTTCCCACTCGCCGGAGTTCGCGATGTTGGAGTTCTACCAGGCGTATGCCGATTACAACGACATGGCCGAGCTCACCAGGTCGCTGATCCAGGAAGCGGCCGAGGCGGTCGCGGGTTCGCAGGTGGTCACCTGGTTCGACGGGACCGAGTACGACTTGTCCGGCGAGTGGGCGTCGCTGCGGATGTACGACTCCTTGTCGGAAGCGCTGGATTCGGAGATCACCCCGGAAACTCCGGTGGAGGCGCTGCGCAAGCACGCGGACTCCTACGGATTGCAGACCGATCCCAAGCACGGCCACGGAAAGCTCGTCGAGGAGCTGTGGGAGCACCTGGTCGGCGATCATTTGACCGCACCGACGTTCGTTCGCGACTTCCCGTTGGAGACCTCCCCGCTGACCCGGCAGCACCGCACCGAGCCGGGCGTGGCGGAGAAATGGGATCTGTACGTTCGCGGGTTCGAGCTCGGGACCGGATACTCCGAACTCGTCGACCCGGTCGTGGAACGCGCTCGCCTCGAGGAACAGGCCGCACTCGCGGCCGCCGGAGACGACGAGGCCATGCCGATCGACGAGGACTTTCTCCGCGCCCTGGAGTACGGAATGCCGCCCAGCGGCGGGGTCGGAATCGGTATCGACCGGTTGTTGATGGCGTTGACCGGTCTCGGTATCCGGGAGACGATCCTGTTCCCGCTGGTCCGGCCGGAATGACCCGATCAGGGCGGGAGGCGGTGAATTTTCCGGCCCGGGTGAGTGCATTGTCGCAGTTACTGCGCTAACCTGTGCTCAGAATGTTCCGGTGACGGCTTATTGACGTACTCGCAAGGGAGTTGCGCTCCTGGCGAGGTCGCTGTCCCGCTATTGCACATTTTTTGCTCCGGGGAGGACTTCGAAGATGGCGCAGAAGGTCACAGTCACCCTTGTCGACGATCTCGACGGCGGGCAGGCGGATGAAACCGTCGAGTTCGGATTGGACGGCGTCGCCTACCAGATCGACCTTTCCGCCGACAATGCCGGTGAGTTGCGGGATGCGCTCGCGAACTACGTCTCGAACGCGCGCCGGGCGGGCGGCCGGAAGAAGCCGGGCCCGCGCCCGGGCGCCGCGGCGCGTTCCACCGGCGGTTCCACGAGTGCCGATCGCGAGCAGAACCAGGCCATTCGGGAATGGGCTCGCAAGCGCGGTCTGAAGGTGTCGGACCGGGGCCGTATCCCCGCCGACATCGTCGAGCAGTACCACCAGGCGAACTGAAGTAACCGACGCCGAGGGGCGTTTGCGGGCCGATGGGCCCCGCAAACGCCCCTCGTTGCGTTCGGATAACTCTAATCGCCGCTTAACGGGCCGAAATGTGGCGATTGATCAACGCGAGATCTTGTCCGATTGTGGCCCGTGTTGCCCTTTTTCCCGGTTGCCCCGGCGCCGGTAACCGCCGCCCCCCGCCGACGTGTGACATCGGACATTCCGGCCCACCCTGTCGGTTCAGCCTTAGGTGGGCCTAACCTAAGTGCGGTCCGGACGGGTGAACAGAGGGAGTGGGACGTGAGTCGCAGCGTGGCCGTCGACGGCCCTCCCGGGTCCGAGCAGGTCGCGGCGTCCACAGCTGCCGGCGGCGAACGCCTGCGACAACGCCGGCGCCGCCGGGTCACGGGCATCGTCGTGCTGCTGGTCGTGCTCGCGGTCAGCTGCGTGCTCAGCGTGATGATCGGCGCCAAGACGATCCCGCTGGCGGACGTGTGGGCCGGGCTGTTCGCGCCGACCGGCACGGAGAACGACCTGATCATCCGTGAGCTCCGGGTGCCGCGCACCGTGGTCGGCGTCCTCGCGGGCGCGGCGCTGGGCCTGGCCGGCGCGCTGATGCAGGGCCACACCCGCAACCCGATCGCCGACCCGGGCATCCTCGGCATCACGCAGGGCGCGGCGCTGGCCGTCGTGCTCGCGGTCTACACCTTCGGCGTCACGACGCTGCTCGGCTTCATCTGGTTCGGCTTCGCTGGCGCGATGCTGGGCGCGCTCGCGGTGTTCGCGATCGGCTCCCTCGGCCGCGGCGGCCCGACCCCGGTGACGCTGGCGCTGGCCGGCACGGCGATCAGCCACCTGCTGCAGGCCATCACCTCGGCGCTGGTGATCTCCGACCAGCAGACCATGGACACCTACCGGTTCTGGAAGGTCGGGTCCATCGCGATCACCGACACCGCGGTGATCCCCCAGGTGCTGCCGTTCCTGGTGGTGGGCGTGGTGCTGGCGCTGGCCAACGCGTCGAGCCTCAACGCCCTCTCGCTCGGCGACGACGTGGCCCGCTCGCTCGGCCACCGCGTCGAGTGGGCCCGCCGGACGGGCATCGCCGCGATCGCGATCCTGGTCGGCGGCGCGGTCGCGATCTGCGGGCCGATCGGGTTCGTCGGGCTGATCGTGCCGCACGTGGCCCGCTACTTCACCGGCGCCGACTACCGCTGGCTGCTGCCGTTCGCCGGGCTGCTGGGCGCGTCGCTGGTGCTGCTCGCCGACGTGCTCGGCCGGGTCGTGGCGCGGCCGTCCGAAGTGCAGGTCGGGGTGATGCTGGCGATGGTCGGCGCACCGTTCTTCATCGCGCTCGTGCGCCGCCGGAAGTTGGTGCGGTTGTGACCCAGGTCCTCGAAGACGAGCAGTCGGGCGTCTCCGGTCGCCGGCCGGTCCGGGTGGGCCCGTTCTCCGGCGTGCTGCGCATGCGGCCGCTGGTGGCGCTGCTGGGCGGCCTGGTCGTGCTGCTGGCCGTGTTCGTGCTCAACGTCGGCCTCGGCGAGTACCAGATCAGCCCGCTGGAGGTGCTCAACACGCTGTTCGGAGGCGGCGACCGGGCGCAGCAGATCATCATCTGGGAGCTGCGGCTGCCGAGGTCGCTGACCGGCCTGCTGGTCGGCGCCGCGCTCGGCCTCGCCGGCGCGATCATGCAGGCCCTCGCCCGCAACCCGCTGGCCAGCCCGGACATGCTCGGCATCACCTGGGGCGCGGGCACCGCCGCGACGCTGGTGATCGTGCTCGGCGGCACCGCGGGCAGCCTCGCGGGCGCGCTGGCCGACTACGGCCTGCCGCTGGTGGCGCTGGCGGGCGGGCTGGTCACCGGCATCGCCGTCTACGGGCTGGCCTACCGCCGCGGCGTGGACTCCTTCCGGTTGGTGCTCGTCGGCGTCGGCGTCAGCGCGCTGGCGGGCAACGCGACCTACTGGCTGCTCACCGTCGGCGACGTCACCGAGGCGAGCCGGGCCATGGTGTGGCTGACCGGCAGCCTCAACGCGCGCGGCTGGGAGCACGTCATCCCGGTGGGGATCGCCCTGGTCGTGCTGATCCCGCTGGCCCTGATCGGCGCGCACGTGCTCGGCGCGCTGCAGTTCGACGACGACACGGTGCGCGGCCTGGGCGTCCGGATGGACTTCTCGCGCGGCGTGCTGCTGCTGGCCTCGGTCGCGCTGGCGTCGATCGCCACTGCCGCGGCCGGGCCGATCCAGTTCGTCGCGCTGGCCACCCCGCAGATCGCGCTGCGCGTGGCGCGCACCTCGCGGCCGCCGCTGCTCACCTCAGCGGTGCTCGGCGCCGCGCTCGTCGTCGGTTCGGACGTGATCTCCCGGACCGCCTTCGGCGGCACCGAGCTGCCGGTCGGCATCATCACCGCCATCCTCGGCGCCCCGTACCTCATCTACCTGCTCGTTCGTCGGTACCGGGAGGCCCGCGCATGACCGCATCCGCCACGTCCAAGACGACCGACGACGGACGCGCGGTGCCCTCTGGCGACCGGCAGCGGCTGCACGCCACCGACCTGCAGCTGGCCTACGGCGACCGCGTCATCGTCGACGGCCTGGACTTCGACGTCGTGGACGGCACCATCACCGCGGTGATCGGCCCGAACGGCTGCGGCAAGTCGACGCTGCTGCGCGCGCTGGGCCGGCTGCTGAACCCGCGGCGCGGCAGCGTGCTGCTGGACGGCAAGCAGATCCACAAGATGTCCACCAAGGAAGTCGCCAGGGTCCTCGGGGTGCTCCCGCAGTCGCCGGTGGCGCCGGAGGGCCTGACCGTCGCCGACCTGGTCGCCCGCGGCCGCCACCCGCACCAGTCCTGGTACCGGCAGTGGTCCTCCGACGACGAGTCGGCGGTGGCCGAGGCGCTGGGCATGACCGGCATCGCCGACCTCGCCGACCGCACCCTGGACGAGCTCTCCGGCGGCCAGCGGCAGCGCGCCTGGCTGTCCATGGCGCTGGCGCAGGGCACCGACCTGCTGCTGCTCGACGAGCCGACCACCTACCTGGACCTCTCGCACCAGGTGGACGTGCTGGAGCTGGTCGGGCAGCTGCACGACGAGAGCGGTCGTACCGTCGTGATGGTGCTGCACGACCTGAACCTGGCCGCCCGCTACGCCGACCGGCTGGTGGCGATGAAGGCCGGCGCGATCGTCGCCGAGGGCGCGCCGGGCGAGGTGCTCACCGAGGAGTTGCTGGCCGAGGTGTTCGGGCTGAAGGCGCGGGTGATTGCTGATCCCGTCGCGGGTACCCCGATGGTGGTGCCGATCGGCGGGAGGCGCGGCGCGTCCGCCGATCAGTCCAAGCAGTAAGACCTGTTCGCGCTGAGCGGACAGGGCCATCCGATCGGTCCAAATCCGGAATCTCGCAGGCCAGCGTGCCGTTGGTCAGGGTGCCGGACAAGAATGTGGGCAGTAGGCCGTAGCGGGCACGGACCGCGACCGGGTGGGGCTACTACAGTGGTCCTCAAGAGTGCTGAACCCGTCGTGGGCATCGGCGATGCAGGAGCCGTGCCCAGCCAACGAGACCGCCGGCGCAGCAGTCAGGGAGTGCGAATGTTCGAGAGGTTCACCGACCGCGCGAGGCGGGTGGTCGTCCTGGCCCAAGAAGAGGCCCGGATGCTCAACCACAACTACATCGGCACCGAGCACATTCTCCTGGGCTTGATCCACGAGGGTGAGGGTGTCGCCGCCAAGGCGTTGGAGTCGCTGGGTATCGCGCTTGAGGGCGTGCGCCAACAGGTCGAGGAGATCATCGGCCAGGGGCAGCAGGCCCCCAGCGGACACATCCCGTTCACCCCACGGGCCAAGAAGGTGCTGGAGCTGTCGTTGCGCGAGGCGCTGCAGCTCGGCCACAACTACATCGGCACCGAGCACATCCTGCTCGGGCTGATCCGCGAGGGCGAGGGCGTCGCCGCACAGGTGCTCGTCAAGCTCGGTGCGGACCTCAACCGGGTGCGCCAGCAGGTGCTGCAGCTGCTCTCGGGCTACCAGGGCAAGGAGCCCGCGGAGGCCGGCGGCCGCGGCGAGGGCACCCCGTCGTCGTCGCTGGTGCTGGACCAGTTCGGCCGCAACCTCACGCAGAGCGCCCGCGAGGGCAAGCTCGACCCGGTGATCGGCCGGGAGAAGGAAATCGAGCGGATCATGCAGGTCCTCTCGCGGCGCACCAAGAACAACCCGGTGCTCATCGGCGAGGCCGGCGTCGGCAAGACGGCGGTCGTGGAGGGGCTGGCCCAGAAGGTCGTCAAGGGCGAGGTGCCCGAGACGCTGAAGGACAAGCAGCTCTACACCCTGGACCTGGGTTCGCTGGTCGCCGGTTCCCGGTACCGCGGTGACTTCGAAGAGCGCCTGAAGAAGGTGCTCAAGGAGATCAAGACCCGCGGCGACATCATCCTGTTCATCGACGAGATCCACACCCTGGTCGGCGCGGGCGCCGCCGAGGGTGCGATCGACGCGGCGAGCATCCTCAAGCCGATGCTGGCCCGCGGTGAGCTGCAGACCATCGGTGCCACCACGCTCGAGGAGTACCGGAAGTACGTCGAGAAGGACCCGGCCCTGGAGCGCCGCTTCCAGCCGATCCAGGTCGGCGAGCCGTCGCTGCAGCACACCGTCGAGATCCTCAAGGGCCTGCGGGATCGCTACGAGGCGCACCACCGGGTGTCGATCACCGACTCCGCGCTGGTCGCCGCGGCGAGCCTGGCCGACCGCTACATCAACGACCGCTTCCTGCCGGACAAGGCGATCGACCTGATCGACGAGGCCGGCGCCCGGATGCGCATCCGCCGCATGACCGCGCCGCCGGACCTGCGCGAGTTCGACGAGAAGATCGCCGACGTGCGCCGGGAGAAGGAGTCCGCGATCGACGCGCAGGACTTCGAGCGGGCCGCCCGCCTGCGGGACGAGGAGAAGCAGCTCCTCGGCCAGAAGGAGGAGCGGGAGAAGCAGTGGAAGGCCGGTGACCTCGACGTGGTCGCCGAGGTCGACGACGAGCAGATCGCCGAGGTGCTGGCGAACTGGACGGGCATCCCGGTGTTCAAGCTCACCGAGGAGGAGACGACCCGCCTGCTGCGCATGGAGGACGAGCTCCACAAGCGGATCATCGGCCAGAACGACGCGGTCAAGGCCGTGTCGCAGGCGATCCGCCGTACCCGCGCGGGACTGAAGGACCCGAAGCGGCCGTCGGGGTCGTTCATCTTCGCCGGGCCGTCGGGCGTCGGCAAGACCGAGCTGTCGAAGGCGCTGGCGGAGTTCCTGTTCGGGGACGACGACGCGCTGGTGCAGATCGACATGGGCGAGTTCCACGACCGCTACACCGCCTCGCGGCTGTTCGGTGCCCCTCCGGGCTACGTCGGCTACGAGGAGGGCGGCCAGCTCACCGAGAAGGTCCGGCGCAAGCCGTTCTCGGTGGTGCTCTTCGACGAGATCGAGAAGGCGCACCAGGAGATCTACAACACGCTGCTGCAGGTGTTGGAGGACGGCCGCCTGACCGACGGTCAGGGCCGTACGGTCGACTTCAAGAACACGGTGCTGATCTTCACCTCGAACCTCGGCACGCAGGACATCTCCAAGGCCGTCGGCCTGGGCTTCTCCAGTGGTCAGGGCGCTGAGTCCAACTACGAGCGGATGAAGTCCAAGGTCAACGAGGAGATGAAGAAGCACTTCCGGCCGGAGTTCCTCAACCGCATCGACGACGTGATCGTCTTCCACCAGCTCACCGAGCAGGAGATCATCCAGATGGTCGACCTGCTCTCGGGTCGGGTGGAAAAGGCGCTCAAGGCCAAGGACATGGCCCTGGAGCTGACCGACAAGGCGAAGAAGATGCTGGCCAAGCGCGGGTTCGACCCGGTGCTGGGCGCGCGGCCGCTGCGCCGGACGATCCAGCGGGAGATCGAGGACAAGCTGTCCGAGAAGATCCTGTTCGGCGAGATCCAGCCGGGTCAGATCGTGATCGTGGACGTCGAGGGCTGGGACGGCGAAGGCGCCGACGACAAGGCGCACTTCACCTTCCGCGGCGAGCAGAAGCCGTCGCTGGTCCCGGACGCCCCGCCGGTCGCGGTCTCGGCCGCCTCCGAGGAGAAGTCCGAGGGCACGGACCCCGAGTCCGCCTGACGCAAGACCCAGAAGGCCCCGCGCTCCACGACGCGGGGCCTTCTGCGTTGGGGCTCAAACCGATCGGGCGATCATGTCCTGGTCTGCCTCGGCGACGGCGTCGCGAAGCCTTGAGAAGCCGCGACGGGTGCAGCTGAGCACGAGCTCGTCGTTGCCGCGGAAGATCAGGCTGACCTCGTCGGAGCAGAACGACGCGGCGCGCGAGATCGGCAGGAAGCAGACCCGCATCAGCAGGGCCGAGAACGGCGTCGGTTCCCTCGCGCCGGAAGAACTCGCCCAGCTGCTCGACTTTTACGGCGTAAAAGGAGACATGCGCGCGACGGCGCTAGCCCTTGGAGCCCAAGCCCGCAAACGCCAGCGCGGCCGGACTTACACCGACCAGCTGCCGCGCTCCTTCGAGCGCCTTGCGGACCTCCAAGCCAATGCCATGGCGATCGGCTTCTACGAGACCGGGATCGTGCCCGGCTTGGCGCAGACGCGTGATTATGCGAAGGCCGTGATCGCGGCGTTCTGGTGGAAGTCGCCGGAGGTGGACGTCGAGAACCTCCTCTCGTTCCGGATTGATCAGCAGCGTCGGGTCCTGCAAGCCGATCCGCCGAAAGAGCTGACGTTCGTGCTGACTGAAACTGCTCTTGACCAGGTAGTGGGTAGTGCAGAGGTGCTGAGAAGTCAGCTGCTTCACCTCCTGCAGCTTGGCGAACGCCACAACGCGACTGTGCAGATCATGTGCCGCGATGTTCCGGACAACCCGCTGCTCGGTGGCGGTCTCATCACGCTCGATTTCGGCGACGCAGCACCGTGAACCGCGTTTGCCGCATCACACGGACCCGCGACGTACCACGATCAAGAAGAGGACACTGGTCCCATGTTCTGTGCCTTCGAACGGGCACAAGAGTTGGCGCTCACGCCGAAGGAGTCAGCCAACCTCCTGCTGACCAAACTGAAGGACATGTCGTGATGAGCTATGACACCGGCTGGTACAAGAGCACACGAAGCTCGGGATCCAGCAACGCCTGCGTCGAGGTTCGATTAACCGACCGGGCTGTGGCGGTGCGGGATTCGAAGGCGCCTGGGGATGGGCAGATCGTGGTCAGCCATGCCGCGTGGCGTGGGTTCTTGAGCAGGGTGGAGCAGGGCTTCTGCTGGTGAGGGGCCGTGAGCGGTTTTTGTTGCCATAGCGACTAAAAGTGCTCACGGGGCTTGAGCGGCCGGAACGGCCCCTGTGGGTCGGTCAGCGGATGCGGCGGATTTCTTCGGTCGGGGCCTCGGCGGGCACCCGGGCGAGGCGGACCGTGGGGGCTTCCGAGAGCTGGCGTTCGCGGCGGTTGTTGCGGATGCGGATCGCGATGAACGCCGCGACCGTCAGGATCGCCGTGATCAGGACCGCGCGAGAAAACAGCCCCGCGTACTCCTCGACGAGGTACCAGCTCTGGCCCAGCAGGTAGCCCGCCAGCACGAAGACGGTGTTCCAGATCAGGCTGCCGAGCGTGGTGAACAGCGTGAACGTGGCCAGGCGCATGCGTTCGACGCCGGCCGGGAGCGAGATGAAGCTGCGGAACAGCGGGATCATCCGGCCGAAGAAGACCGCCTTGATGCCGTGCTTGGCGAACCACGCCTCGGTCCGGTCGATGTCGGAGATCTTCACCAGCGGGATCTTGGCGGCGATGGCGCGGGTGCGGTCGCGGCCCAGAGTCGCGCCGATGCCGTAGAGCGCCAGCGCGCCGATCAGCGAGCCGAGCGTCGTCCACAGGATCGCGCCGATCACGGACATGTTGCCCTGGCTGGCGGTGAATCCGGCCAGCGGCAGGATCACCTCGGACGGGATGGGCGGGAAGAGGTTCTCCAGGGCGACGATCATTCCCGCTCCCGGGCCGCCGAGGGCCTCCATCACGGAGATCACCCAGGCGGCGAAGCCGGTCGGTTCGGCGGAGGTGGCGGCCAAGGTCGTCAGATCCATTCGAGCGGCTCCGGGTAGCGCCCCGCCCGGACGGTGTGGAGCACGTCGGCGTGCGAGCCGTGCCGGCGGAACATGATCGGCGGTATGTCCGTTTCTTCCATGATTCCAGCCCGCGGCGGTACTCCGGCCCGACGGGAGGTGATCTACCCCATAATTCGCGGGCCGAGCCCGCCCGGGAGGTTTCCTGGTTTCGCCTGAAATCGGAACGCGACGAACCAGGCAAAACGGGCTTCGATCTTTCCCCGGTGCCGGCAGGAGGCGCCCTGCTGGGCGGCCGGTGATCTCCGGGTTTTCGCCGTGCGACCGCGTGCGCAACGCCTGAAATGGCAGGCATCGGGTCGGTCCCTTCTGCGAAGCTGGTGCGGTGCGCGTGGCGTTGCTGGGGCCCTTTCGGCTGAACGCACCCGACGGTCGGGCGATAGCGGTCGGCGGCCTCCGGGTGCGGATGCTCCTCGCGCGACTCGCGCTCGACGCCGGCCGCACCGTCTCCACCGAGCTCCTCATCGCCGACCTCTGGGGCTCCGCCCAGCCGGCCGGCGCGCTGAACGCGCTCCAGTCGCTGGTGTCTCGCGCGCGCCGCGCGCTCGCGGGCGAGCTGTCCTTGCGCTCCGACCAGTCGGGCTACGCCCTCCTGGTGGATCCCGACGACGTCGACGCCATCCGCTTCGCCGCGCTCGCGGCAGAGGGGCGCCGCCTGCTCCGCAGCGGCCGGCACGATGCTGCCGCTGCCACGCTCCGCGAGGCGCTGGAGCTCTGGCAAGGGGATGCGCTCGTCGACTTCGTCGACGCGCCGTTCGCCGAGGCGCAGGCGGCGCGGTTGGGGGAGCTGCGCATCGCCGCGGTCGAGGATCGGGCGGAGGCCGATCTCGGTGCCGGTCGGCATGCCGATCTGGTGCCCGAGCTGGAGGGGCTTTGCGCGCGTTTTCCGCTGCGCGAGCGGCTCACGGCGCTGCGCGTTCGCGCGCTCTACGCGAGCGGCAGGCAGGCCGATGCGCTTGCCGCTTATGAGGCATTGCGGCGCCGCTTGGACCAGGAGCTCGGGGTGTCGCCGTCGCAGGAGCTCCGGGATCTGCAGGTCGCGCTGCTGCGCGGCGAGCCCGGCCTGGCGCCGCGTCCGGCACCGCGGCCGGAGCCGGATCCGCGCGACGAGCTGCGGTGGGAGCCGGTCCGGCCGGTGCTGCCGACCCGGTTGAGCAGTTTCGTCGGCCGGGAGCGGGAGATCGAGCGGGTTCGCGGGGAGCTGGCGGATTCCCGGCTGGTCACCCTGTTCGGTCCCGGCGGCGCGGGGAAGACGCGGCTGGCGGTCGAGACCGCCGCCGGGATGTCGGATCGGCGGGTGTGGTTCGTCGAGCTCGCGCCGGTGCGGGACGGGCAGGACGTGACGGCGGCGGCGCTCGCCGCGCTCGGGGTACGCGAGACCCGGCTGCTGGAATCGCCGATGAAGCACGCGTTGAACCGGGCGGCGGACCTGTTCTCGGCGGAGCCGGCGCTGCTGGTGCTGGACAACTGCGAGCAGGTGATCGAGGTCGCCGCCGAGTTCGTGCAGGAGGTGCTGAGCCGGGCCCCGCAGCTGCGGGTCGTGGCGACCAGCCGGGAGCCGTTGGCGCTCACCGGCGAGCGGCTGCTGCCGGTCGGGCCGTTGGAGCTGCCGGAAGCCGAGGACGCTGCGCCGGAGGCCGCGGCGGTGCGGCTGTTCGTGGATCGGGCGACGGCCGCCCGGCCCGGTTTCGCGCTCGGCGACGGCAACACCCGCGACGTGGTGGAGATCTGCCGTCGGCTGGACGGCATGCCGCTGGCGATCGAGCTGGCGGCGGCCCGGCTGCGGGCGATGAGCGTCCGGCAGGTCGCCGAGCGGCTCGACGACCGATTCCGGTTGCTCACCAGCGGAAATCGCACCGCCATGCCGCGGCACCGGACGCTGCGCGCGGTGGTGGAGTGGAGCTGGGACCTGCTGACCGAGCGGGAGCAGGTGCTGGCCGGGCGGATGTCGGTGTTCGCCGGGTACGCCTCGGCCGATGCGATCTCCGCGGTGTGCGCCGACGTCGGGATGCCTGCCGCGGACGTGTTCTACGTGCTCGTCTCGCTGGTGGAGAAGTCCCTGGTGGAGGCGGTCGATTCGGAACTCGGCATGCGGTACCGGATGCTGGAGACGGTGCGCGCGTTCTGCGCCGAGAAGCTCGCCGCGGCCGGGGAGAAGGACACCCTGCGCAGCTCGCACGCGACGTACTTCGTCGAGTTCGCCGAATCCGCCGCGCCCCGGCTGCACGAAGCGGAGCAGATCGACTGGCTGAACCGGCTGGACGCCGACCACGACAACATCATCGCGGCACTGCACTGGGCGACGGAGTCCGGCGACGCGGACCGGGGCTTCCGGTTGGGCGCGGCGCTGAGCTGGTACTGGTCGATGTCCGCGCAGCACGACGAGCTGAAGGGCCGGCTTGAAGAGGTGGCCGCCCTGCCGGGCGCGGCGCCGCCGGAGAGCCGGGCGATCGTCGACCTGATGCTGGTGATGGCCGTCGACTCCACCCCGGACTGGGCCGAGGGCCTGCGCACCGCGGTAACCGCTGCCCGCGACACCGGCGCGCTCTTCCGCTACCTGTACGCGACGGTGATGGAACCGATCGGGTGGATGCTGATCCACGAACAGTCCGAATTGGACAGATGCGTCGAGCGGGCGCTGCAGCACCCGCACCCGTGGGCGCGGGCCGCCGGCCTGTTCTGCCGGGGATTCGGCGCGGAGCACAACGGAAATCCCATCGCCGGGGAGAAGGACATGCTCGCCGCGCGCACCGAGTTCCGCGCCGTCGGCGACCGGTGGGGCAGCGCGCAGACCACCACGAGCATCGCCGAGTTCCGGTCGCGGCGCGGCGACCACGAGGGCGCGATCGAGGCGTTCCAGGAATCCGTCGAGACGTTCCGCGAACTGCGCGCCACCGAGGACCTGGTGCCCGCGCTGGCGCGGATCGGCATGGAGCGGCTGCGCGGCGGCGACCTCGACGGGGCGCGTGCCGACCTGCTGCGCGCCGAACGCATCGGCCGGAACAGGTTCCTCTACCACCAGATCGCGGCGCTGACCGGACTCGCCGAGGTCGCCCGGCACGCCGGCGACCGGGACCAGGCCCGCGACTACCTGGCCGCGGCGCGCGCGGCGCTGGCGGAGGCGGCGACGGAGCCGGAGCCGCTGCGGCAGATGGAACTGCTCGGCGAAGCGCGGCTGCGCCTCGACGAAGGCGAGCCCGGCGAGGCGCTGGCGCTGCTCGCCGAAGCCTTCGCCGTGGGACTGGAGCTCCGCGACATGCCGCTGAACGCGACCATCGCGGAGCAAGCGGCACGCGTGGAGTTCGCCGCCGGCCGGCCGCAGCGGGCGGCACGCCTGATCGGCATCGCCACCGTGCTGCGCGGCCTGGTCGACGAAGGAGACCCCGAAGTGCGAGCGCTGCTGCGCGAGCTGGCCGGGGAGCACCGCGAAGAGCGCGACGGCGCAGCCGCGCTCTCGCGGGACGACGCCTTCGCGGAGCTCCGCGACGCGTTGGGGGTTGAGGGGCGTTAGCCCCGAATCGGGCGGAGGCTTTGCCGGACCTGCGGTCGGTCCCTCCCGCCCCCGACGCGGGAGGGCTCGACCGCAGGTGGTCATGAGGATTATTCCGCTTCGGCCGGGGACACCTCCCGGCGACCACCGATAACGCCGTCATCACCGCTGGTCAGGGACCATCCGCGCGTTCCGGGGCAGGGCGTTCGAGGTCCGGTTTCCGCTGGTCACCGGTCGTGAGTGTTTTGGGCTGCTATGGCGACCCAAACCACTCACGACCACCTGCCTGCGGAAACGCCGCTTCGGAGTGCGCCGCCGACGGTCACATCCGGCGGCGGTACGCCCACATCGCCAGCGGGAAGAACACCGCCACGATCGCGACCATCCAGATCAGCGTCGCCGTCAGCGGCCCGGCGACCGGCCCGCCGATCATCAGGCCGCGAGCGGTGTCCGCGAGCTTGGTGACCGGGTTGATGCTCACCCACACCTGCAGCCAGCCCGGCATCGTCTCGGTCGGCACGAACACGTTGCTGCCCATGGTCAACGGGAACATGAACGCCATGGCCACGCCGGGCAGCGCCTGCTGGTTCTTGATCAGCATTCCGAGGAACACCGAGATCCAGCACATCGCCAGCGCGAAGGCGATCACCACGACGATCGCGACCAGCGCGGACAGCGGATCGGTCTGGATGCGGAAGCCCATGATGGTGGCGAAGACCAGCAGCACCGCCAGCGCCACCAGGTACCGCACGATGTCGCCGAGCACCGCGCCGATCAGCGGCGCCGACCGCGCCACCGGCAGACTGCGGAACCGGTCGAACACTCCCTTGGAGATGTCGGTGTTGAGCGCCCAGCCGGTGCCGAGGCTGGCGAAGACCATGTTCATCGCCATCACACCGGGCAGTGTGAGCTGCAGGTATCCCGAGGTGTCCCCATCGTTGATCGCCCCGCCGAAGAGGTAGACGAACATGACCAGGAACAGGATCGGCTGGATGGTGACGTCGATCAGGCCCTCGGGCGACTTGCGGATCTTGAGGATGCTGCGCCCGGCCAGGGTCAGGCCGTGCCGCAGCGCGCGGATCGGGCCGATGCGCTCCGAGGCGGTCGTCGGCGCGGCCGGCGGGCGTTCGATCGTGGCGGTCATGCGGCGGTCTCCTCCTCGGCGGCCTTGCCGGTGATGGCCAGGAACACCTCGTCCAGGCTGGGCAGGCGCAGCGCGAGCTCGTCGGCGGTGATCCCGGCGTCGTCGAGCCGGCGGACCAGGGTGGACAGCAGCACCGGGTCGTCGACCGGCGTGGTCAGCAGCCCGCTGTCGTCGTTCGTGGCCGGTTCGGCGCCGGTCAGCTCGGCGAGGATCCGGCGCACCGCGGGCACGTTCGCCAGATCGGTCGGCCGCACCTGCAGGGTCTGGCCGCCGACACGGCGCTTGAGCTCGTCGGCGCGGCCGTCGGCGACCACCCGGCCGTGGTCGATCACGCTGATCCGGTCGGCCAGCTGATCGGCCTCCTCCAGGTACTGCGTGGTCAACAGCACCGTCACGCCCTCGGCGGAGAGCGTGCGCACCATGTCCCAGACCTGGTTGCGGCTGCGCGGGTCGAGCCCGGTGGTGGGCTCGTCGAGGTAGAGGACCTCGGGGCGGCCGATCAGGCTCGCCGCGAGGTCCAGGCGGCGCCGCATGCCGCCGGAGTAGGTCTTGATCGCGCGGCCGCCGGCGTCGGTGAGGTCGAACCGCTCCAGCAGTTCGGCCGCCCGCGCCTTGGCGTCGCGCTTCGGCATTTCCAGCAACCGGCCGATGAGCACCAGGTTCTCGATGCCGGTGAGCTCCTCGTCGACCGAGGCGTACTAGCCGGTGAGCCCGATGCGGCTGCGCACCGCGACCGGCTGGCGGAGCACGTCGTAGCCCGCGACGGTCGCGGTGCCCGCATCCGGCCGCAGCAACGTGGCCAGGATCCGGACCGCCGTGGTCTTGCCCGCACCGTTGGGGCCGAGCACGCCGAGGATCGTTCCCGCCGGCACGGCGAGATCCACCCCGGCCAGCGCGGTGGTGGAGCCGAATCGTTTGACCAGGCCCTCGGCCCGGATCGCGAATGACATGCTTTCACTTTCCGGGGGGACGCTGACAGCCCGCGCACAGCTCGCTGACAGGCTGGGTGACGCGGACGACATTGGGGAGCCAGGATGGATCGGACGTTGGTCGTCGAGCCGGAGCGGGACGACCCGCCGCGGCGCAAGCCCGGTGGCCGCGTGGTCACGGTGCTGCTGGTGCTGGCCGCGATCGGCCTGCTGGCCTGGGCGACGCTGCCGCTGTCGGGCTGGGACAGCGGCCGGTACCTGGTGGCGCTGGCGGCGTTGACCCAGTACGCGGCGCTGACCGGCATCGTGCTGGCGCTGCTCGCCGTGATCCTGCGGCGCTGGTTGACCGCGCTCGTCGTCGGCCTGGCGACCGCGATCCTGGTGCTCTCCGTCGCGCCGCGCGCCATTCCGGACGCGACTCCGGCGCAGGGCGTTGCGCTGCGGGTGATGTCGCTGAACGGCTTCTTCGGCGGGGCGGATGCCGCGCAGGTCGTGGACATCGTGCGGCAGAACCAGGTCGACGTCCTGAGCCTGCAGGAACTCACGCCCGAGCTGGTGGCCGCGCTGGACGACGCCGGGCTCGCCGAGACGCTGCCGCACCGGGTGTTCCAGCCGGGGCCCAAGGCGGACGGCTCCGGGATCGCGTCGCGCTACCCGCTGCAGGAACTGTCGCTGGTGCCGGATTCGACGCTGGCCCAGCCATCGGCGCGGGTGCAGCGGCCGGGCTCGCCGGCTTTCGAGATCGTCGCGGTGCACCCGCTGTACCCGGTGGGCCGGAACACGGCCGAGGTCTGGGACCGCGAGATGCGCGAGCTGCCGGCGCCGGCCACCGACGGCACGCCCCGGATGCTGGTCGGCGACTTCAACGCCACCCTCGACCACACCCGGCTCAAGTACTTGATCGGCCAGGGCTACACCGACGCCGCCGAGGCCACCGGCGACGGCCTGCACCCGACCTGGCCGGGCCCGGGCACCTGGTTCCCGCCGCCGGTCACGATCGACCACGTGCTCACCAGCGGCGGTATCGCGCCCCAGTCGTTCCGCACCATCGACGTGGCCGGCGCCGACCACCGCGCGATCCTCGCCACGGTCGTCCTGACCGGCTGATCGCGCCGCCGCAGGTCAGTGCCCGTGAGTGTTTTGGGGTGGTGTAGCGCCCCAAAACACTCACGGGTCCTGAACAGCCGGAACGGCTGCCCGGCCGGTCACTTGCCGGGGTGGGACTCCTGGACGAGCTCGAACTCCAGCAGGCTGGACCCGCTGGCCACCGGGTTCTTGGCCTCGCCCGCGTGCGCCTCCTTCGCCGGGCCGCTGGCCCACGCCTGGAACGCCTCCTCGGACTCCCACTTCGTGTACACGAAGTAGCGGTTCTCGCCCTTCACCGGGCGCAGCAGCTCGAACCCGAGGAAGCCGGGAGCGCTGTCCACCGAGCCGTGCCGCGAAGCGAACCGCTTCTCCAGCTCCGGGCCGGCACCTTCAGGGATCTCGATCGCATTGATCTTCACAACAGCCATGCAGCCAGCCTACGAGCCCGCCGCGACCACCGGCGACCGCACGGCCCGAGGCATCCGCCGGCCCGTCCCCTACCCGACCGGTTCTGCCTCGTCGTCCGACTCGGACTCCTCGAACCTGCTGAACTCGCCGTTCTGGTACCAGTAGGTGCTGTCGCCGATGTCGTAGCCGATTTCGGCCGCATCGACGTGATCGCGCGCCACCGCGGAGACCGCGGTGACGACCAGGTCCAGCATGTCGGGCTCGGGCACCTCCGCCACGAGCACGGCGTCCTGCGCGGGAACGGCCAGCACCACTCCGTGCTCCGCCAACTCCGGCTCGATCTCGTCGAGCAGCAGCGCCCACGGGGCGTTCTCGGCGGTCAGCACCGTGATCGTCGCGACCGGCTCGCCGTCCTCATCGGACAGCTCGACGGACACCTCGCCCCACGCCGGGGCCTCCTCCTCCCGGCGCAGGTTCGCGAGAGCCGCCTCGACCAGCTGCTCGGGCTCCACGCCCCAGGCCTGCACCGCCGCGTTGTGCACCTGGGTGTCGATCTCGGGCTCGTCCTCGTCCGTCGATGGCGCGTCCGCTACGACCAGCCCGATCCAGAGCCCGTCGGCCAGCGGCAGCCGGAACCACTCCTCGGACTCGTCGGGCTCCTCCGTCTCATCCGCCTCGCAGCGCGGGCTTCCGTCGAACAGGTGGATCCGCAGGAGATCCCGCACCTGCTCGAAGGATGCCTGCTCGAGCCATTCCGACTGGGCCTCGGCCATGCTCCACGCGTCGATCTGGCCGAAGCAAATGCCCTCCCAGTCCTCCCGCGGTGCTTCCGCACACCGCTTGGCGAGCTGTTCGAGCCGGAACTCGTAGCCGTCGGAGTAGGCCCCAGCGACCAACTCGACGAAGCCCGATTCGAGGTACTGCCCGCCGGCGCCGAAGCAGTCGCAAGCGTCGTCGACCTCTTTGCGGAACGCCTCGAACTGCTCGGCGTCGAAGAAGCCGCACCACTCCGGGATTTCCACCGCAGCAAAAGTTTGTGCCATGTGGCCGAACGCTAGCGAAGCCCGATGACAATTCGACCCGGTACCGCGAGATCGGCTCTACAGGGGCTGTTTTGGATGTCGTGGTGTTGAGGTGTGGTGACGCGGGGTTTTGTCTTTGAAGCGGCGCAGCCGCTTAGCCCGCCCTCGCAGCTTGCACCGCCGCGGGTTCTCAGGTGGTTTCTCGCGATGACAGCCCCGACGTGGTGAATTGGCATTCATGAGTCGGGGATCCCACAGCGAGAAGGCGCCTGAGGTTCCGCTACCGGCACCGCAACGCAGAACGAGTTTGGAAACAGGCACTACAGCTCGATCTGCGGGTGCAGGCGGCCGATGTTCCAGACCCGTTGGCGCTGGACGACCAGTGTTGTCAGCGCCAGGAACACGACCAGGAAGCCTGCCAGCACTGCCACGTCGCGCAGCAGGTGCTCGGTGACGCCGCCGGAGATCGTCACGCGCAGCCCGTCCACCAGGTAGGTCATCGGCAGGAACGGGTGCACGGCCTGGAACGGCGCCGGGGCGGTCTCCATCGGGTACAGCCCGCCGGAGGCGGTGAGCTGGATGATCAGCAGCACCAGTGACAGCAGGTCGCCGACCGCGCCGAGCGCGGTGCGCAGGAAGTGGTCGATGGCCACGAACGCGACCGCGGCGAGGGAGACCAGCCCGATCGTCCACCAGACGTGCACCGGGTCGAGCCCGAGCCCGAAGTCGACCACCGCGTACAGCACCAGCCCGCCGACGATGCCCAGCACCGCCGCGGGCAGGAAACCGGCGAACGCGATGGTGAACGCCCCGACGCGATCCGCGAGCGCGCGCAGGTTCACCGGCTTGAGCAGCAGGTACGCGAACAGCCCGAAGACCCAGAGGGCGATCGCGAAGAAGAACGGCGCCAGCCCGCGCCCGTAGACGTGCGCCGGGTTGAGGTTGTCGGTCTGGATCTCGGTCGGCGACCCGAGGACGTCGGCGGCCTGCGCGACCTCGGTGGGGTTCGTCGGCGGGATCTTGCCCAGCGTGTCGTCGACCAGGCCCTGCAGGTTCTTCGCGCCGTCGTTGAGCTGCCCGGCGCCGGTCTCCAGCACCCCGCTGCTCGCCGCCAGCGTGTTCAGGCCGTTGGTGATGCCGTTGGCGCCGCCGGAGAGTTCCGCGACACCCGCGCGCAGCGTGTCCGCCGGGGCGGTGAACGCGCGGATCTGGTTCTGCAGCGGGCCCATGTTGTTCTGCAGCGTCAGCGCCTGCGAGTTGGCGTCCTGCGCCGTGGCCAGGGCCTGCTGGGCGTCCTTGTCCGCGGTGCTCGCGGAATCGGCCAGCTTCTGGGCGTTGTCCAGGGCGCGCTGGTAGGCGGCGTCCTGGGCGATCTCGGGGTGCTGCTTGCCGAGTTCCTCGATCGCCGAGCGGCCCTCGGCGGCGCGCTGGCTGAGGAACCCGGTGGTGGTCTTGATCGTGCTCAGGCTGTTGACCGCGATGTTGCTCGCGTTGACCAGGGCGTTGACCGCGCCGGGCAGCCGCTCGGCGGTGAAGTTGCTGACCGCGGACAGCTGCTTGCTCAGCTGCGCGGTGGCGTCCGAGATGTCCTGCACGCCGCGCGAGACCTGGCCGGTGCCGTCGCGAACTCCGTTCAGGCCCTTGGAGAGCGCTGCGGTGCCCTGCTTGCTCAGGTCGGTGCCCTCGACGAGCTGCTTCGACGCTTCCGAAGCCAGCTGCAGCTTCTCCCGCGCCTGGTCCAGCTCGCCGTAGAGCGCGCGGGCGTAGGTGGCGTGCGCGGCGGCGTTGATCTGGTTCTGCAGCTCGGTCTGCACCGTGTCGGCCATGATCCCGGCGATGTAGCCGTTGGCGTCGTTCTTGACGATCTGCAGCGCGGCGCGCTCCGGGTTGCGGTCGGCCGCGGTCGCGAGCTTCGCGCTGAAGTCCGAGGGGACCTCGATCGTGAAGTAGTACCGGCCTTCCACGAGGCCGTGCCGGGCCTCGGCGGAATCCACGAAGTTCCAGTCGAAGATGTCGGTCGCCTTGAGCTGCTGGACGAACTGCTCGCCGGCGTTGATGTGCTCGCCTCGCGCGTCGACCGGCAGGTCGGAGTTGACCACCGCGACCGGCACCCGGTTCAACTGGCCGTAGGGATCCCAGTTCGACCACAGGTACAGCGACCCGTACAGCAGCGGGACCAGGATCAGCACGAGCGGCACGAAGCGGCGCAGCGGCCCGCGGAAGCGCCGCATCTCCAGCCAGGCCAGCTTGAACGCTTTCACCGGGCGACCTCTTCTTCCTGCCGGTCGAGCACCTTCGTGGGTCGTTCCGGCTCGCGGACGGGCAGCGGGATCACCTCGACGTCGCCCGACGGCGGATCGGTCGCGCTGGCCAGCACCGTCATCCCGGTACGGGTGACCTCGCGCAGCCCGGCCCACACCTGCGCGCGGGCCGCCCGGGGGAGGCCCGCGTCGACGTCGTCGACGAGGATCCCGGCGGGGGAGCCGGCGATCGTCAGCGCCACCGCCAACAGCAGCCGCTCGGCGGGGTGCAGCTCGTCGACCAGCGCGGTGCGGTCCGGGGCGATCCGGACCCGGTCGAGCGCGGCTTCGACGGCGCGCTCGGAGACGCCGCTGATCAGGCGGCGTTCCGCGATCGCCTCGCGGACCCGGTGCTTGTCCTCCAGCTCGTAGCCGGGGCGCAGCCGCGCGGGACGGATCAGCTGCCGCACCGCCTTGGCCTGCGCGGGCAGCACGTGCCCGGAGACGTCCAGGTGCCCGGTGACGAGCGGGAGCCTGCCGGACAGCGCGAGCAGCAGCGAGGTGCGGCCCGTGCCGGAAGGCCCGGAGATCACGGCCAGCGCGCCCGGTTCGACGCGCAGGTCGAGGTTGGCGAACACGATGCCCTCCGGGCCCCTGGCGGCGATTCCGCGGGCGAGGATGGCCACGCCGTCGACGTCCATTCACCCTCCTGAGTGCGCGATTTGCTGCTCCAAAGTGGCGGCTCGCGCGGAGGTCGGCAACTCGTGATCGACGGTAGTCCACTGTGGATCGAATGTCGCGGACCCGGGGCGTGTCGAGCGCGTTCGGGTCGCGCGGCCGGAATCGGCGGTGGGGTCGTGAGTGGTAGTGGTCGCCCTGGCGGCCAATCCCACTCACGATCGGAGGGTCAGCGGGTGGTGACGGTTTCGGCCTCGCCGGTCTTGGTGTCGACGATGGCGATCTCGCCGATCCCGGCGCGCACCGGCTCCGGCGGTTGCAGTGCCCGGAAACCCGCCGCCAGCTGGTCGTCGGTGATGCCCTGGGCGAGCGTGCAGTGCGGGATCCACGCGCCCGGGAAGTAGTAGGCGGAGGGGTGCTGCACCCGCCCGGCCAGCGCGTCGTGCACCGCCGAGTGCACCGCCAGCAGTTCGGTGTCCACGACCGCGCCCAGCAGCAGCACCCGTTCCTCACCGGGGAACGTTCCCAGCGTGTGCAGCCAGAGGTCCGGAATGGACAGCAGCTCCAGCTCGGAGCGCAGCGCCTTGCGCGCCGCGGTCGGCATGGCGCGGGCCGCGGCGAAGATGACGTGCGGGCGGTGCTTGCGCGCGGCGACTCTCGGCACCCTGGCCGCGTCCAGGCGCCGCCACAGCGCCCGGATCGCGGAATCCGCGGCGTCGTCGAAGAACGCCACCACCGCCTGCGCCATCAGTGCTCGCCGGGGAGTGCGAAGCGGCCGTCGTCGGTCTGCTCGATCAGGCCGTCCACCAGCAGGGAATCCAGGCAGCGGTCGCGCTGCCCGGCGTCCGACCAGACCGCGTCCAGCTGCTCCCGCCGCACCGGACCGGTCGAGCCGCGCAGGACGTCCAGCAGCTTGCCGCGCACCTGACGATCGGTGCCGGCGAACTTCTGCACCTTCTTCGGCGGTCCGGCGTAGGCCGGGCGGCCGGCGTGCTGCCAGGCGCAGTCGTGCGCGATCGGGCAGGCCTCGCACAGCGGCGACCGCACGGTGCACACCATCTGGCCGAGCTCCATCAGCGCCGCCGAGAGCTTCGCGGCGCTCGCGTCGTCGGCCGGGAGCAGGGCGTCGACGTCGTTGAGGTCGCGCTTGGTCGACGGCGGACCGGCGTCGCCCGCGCCGTGCACGGCGCGCGCCACCACCCGCCGGACGTTCGTGTCGACGACCGGAGCCCGCTTGCCGTAGGCGAAGGCCGCCACCGCTCGGGCGGTGTAGGCGCCGATGCCCGGCAGGGCCAGCAGCGTGTCGACATCGGACGGCACGACGTCGCCGTGCTCGGCGGCGATCGTCGCGGCGGCCTCGTGCAGCCGCAGGGCTCGGCGCGGGTAGCCGAGCTTCCCCCAGGCCCGCACCACCTCGCCCTGCGGCTCGGCGGCCAGGTCGGAGGGGCGCGGCCAGCGGCGCATCCACTCCTCCCAGATCGGCTGCACCCGGTTGACCGGCGTCTGCTGCAGCATCGTCTCGCTGACCAGCACGCCCCAGCCCGTGGTGCCGGGCGCGCGCCACGGCAGCGGCCGGGCGGTGGCGGCGAACCAGTCGATGAGCTCGACCGGATCCAGGGGCGGGGCGGGATGCGCGGCGGTGGTCTTCATGGCACCACCGATCCTGCCAGGCCCTCGGTGCGGGGGAGAACACGCCCGAAAGGACCACGCGGAGTCACCCCGGCCGTCGTGCGAACCTTACCTAACTAGATCCGGAACAGCCTCATTTACCTGCGAATATGGCCTCGGATCCTGGCGTGATGCGCAATTCCCGAGAAATCGACCGGTCACCCGGGCGAACGTCGACTTCGCGAGGTATTGCCCCGCGCCACGCGGGAGTCAGGAGCGCGTTCGGCGGGCGCACGTTCCCGGGCGCCGGGGCCTGATCGGCCGTGATGCGCCCGATTGGGTGATCGTTGGTAACGCTCTTCGGAGTAGTCGCCGGGTTACTGTCGTTGCCGTGCTTGATCCGACCGGACCGCTCCCGCCCACGGTGTACTGGCGTCGCCGCGCGGTGGCGATCGGTGCGGTCGTGCTGGTGGTGGCCCTCCTCGGCTGGGGCGCGATCGCCCTGCTGGGCGGGGCCTCGGGGCCGCGAGCCGTCCCGGCGCCGCCGCCGGGGCCGCCGGTCGCGGTGGCGGCCGACGCGCCGCCGCAGCCGTGCGCGGACGAGTCGATGCGCGTCGTGGCCGAGGTGGCCCGCCCGGAGTTCAAGGTGGGCGAGCGGGTCGGCATGAGCGTCGTGGTGACCAACGCGAGCGACCGCGCCTGCGTGCGCGACATCAACCGCCTGCTGCGCGAGCTGACGGTGTCGACCCCGGGCGGGAAGCACGTGTGGTCGAGCAACGACTGCTACTCGGAGTCGACGAACGAGCAGCCGCTGCTGCAGCCGGGCCAGTCGGTGCGCAACGACGTCCAGTGGTCGGGCCAGACGTCCACATCGGACTGCGAAGACGGCCAGGCGAAGGCCCAGGCGGGCGACTACCAGGTGGTGGCCAGGCTGGCGGCGCTCAACAGTTCCCCGACCCCGTTCCGCCTGACCGCGGCCAACTGACCGGGGCCCGAAAACCTCCCAATTTTAGGCAAAATCAGAGCCCTGCCAAGGTGCCGAGGTGCGATGGGGTTCCCAATTTTAGGCAAAATTGGGAGTCCCCGTGCCGGGCGTTCGTCAGGCGAAGCGGTCCACTATGGAGGATTCCGCCAGGCGGGAGAGGCCCTCCCGGATCGCGCTCGCCCTCGCCTCGCCGATCGAATCCACCTCGCGCAGCTCGGCCACCGTCGCCGCGAGCAGCCGCTGCAGCGAGCCGAAGTGCTCCACCAGCTGCCGCCGCACCGCCGTCGGCAGGCGCGGCACCCTCGCGAGCAGCCGGTAGCCGCGGGCTCAGGTGCTCGTCCAGCGCCTCCGGCTTGTCCGGGTAGCCGAACGCCCCGGCGATCGCCGTCAGGTCCAGCAGCTCCGTGCCGTCGAGCTCGTGCAGCGCCGCCTCGACCTGCTCCGAGGTCGGCATCGCGCCGCTGGTCGGCAGGTACTCCTGCACGATCAGCTCGCGGTCCAGGTCGATGCCGTCCCGGGCGCGACCGCCGCTCGCCTCCCGCGAGGAACCGACCAGCTCGTCCAGCTGCAGCTCGATCAGCCGGCCGTCCTTGCCGAGCTCCACGACGTCGCCCTCGATCTCGTCGGCGATCCGCCGCACCATCTCCATCCGCTGCACGACGGTCATCGCGTCGCGCAACGTCACGTAGTCCTCGATCTCCAGCGCCGACAAGGCTTGCGCGACCTCGGCCAGCCGCGCGGTGTAGCGCTCCAGGGTCGCCAGCGCCTGGTTGGCGCGGGAGAGGATCTCCGGCGAGCCGATCAGCACGTGCCGGTGGCCCTGCGTGTAGACGCTGATGATGCTCATCGACTGGCTCACCGACACGACCGGGTAACCGGTCTGGATCGCGGTGCGCTCCGCCGTGCGGTGCCGGGTGCCGGACTCCTCGGTGGGCGTGCTCGCGTCGGGCACCAGGTGCACGTTCGCCCGCATGATCCGCGTCGCGTCCGTGGACAGCACCACCGCGCCGTCCATCTTGGACAGCTCGCGCAGCCGGGTCGCGCTGAACTCGATGTCCAGGTGGAACCCGCCGTCGCAGAGCGCCTCCACCGCCGGGTCGTAGCCGAGCACGATCAAGCCGCCGGTGCGGCCGCGCAGGATGCGCTCCAGCCCGTCCCGCAGCGCGGTTCCGGGAGCCAGCCGGGCGAGCGTGCCGCGCAGCTGCTCGTGGCTCATTTGACACCCACGATCTTGAGCGCCTCGCTGACGTTCGACACCACCGTGGCGCGCACGCCCTTCGGCAGCGGGCCCGCATCCGGCGGCACCAGCGCCCGGTCGAACCCGAGTCTGGCCGCTTCGGCCAGCCGCCGCCCGACGCTGCTGACCCGCCGGATCTCCCCGGCGAGCCCCACCTCGCCGACCGCGATCAGGTTCGGCGGCAGCGGCTTGCCCTTCTGCGACGAGGCGATGGCCAGCGCGATCGCGAGGTCCGCGGCGGGCTCGTGCACCTTCGTGCCGCCGACCGTTGCCGCGAACACGTCGTACTCGCCGGTGGGCACCTTGCCGTGCTTGCCCAGCACCGCGAGCATCATCGATACCCGGGCCGAGTCCAGGCCGCTGACCGACCGCCGCGGCATGGCCATCTGGGTCTTCATCACCAGCGACTGGACCTCCACCAGCAGCGGGCGCTTGCCCTCGACCATCACGGTCACCGCGGTGCCGTCGACCTGGGTCTCGTTGCGGTTGATGAACAGCCCGGACGGGTCCGGGACCTCGGCGATGCCGTCGTCGCGCTGCTCGAAGCAGCCGACCTCGTCGGCGGGCCCGAACCGGTTCTTCACGCCGCGCAGCATCCGCAGCGCCGAGTGCCGGTCGCCCTCGAAGTGCAGCACCACGTCGACCAGGTGCTCCAGCACGCGCGGACCGGCCACCGCGCCGTCCTTCGTGACGTGCCCCACCAGCACCACCGGCAGGCCGCGCTCCTTGGCCAGCGACACCAGCGCCGTGGTCAACGCGCGGACCTGCGTGACGCCGCCGGGGCTGCCGTCGGCCTCGGGCGACTGCACGGTCTGCACCGAGTCGACGATCAGCAGGCCCGGCTGCACCGCGTCGACGTGCCCGAGCACGGCGGACAGGTTGCTCTCGGCGCCGAGGTAGAGCTCCGGGTGCACCGAATCGGTGCGCTCCGCGCGAAGCCGCACCTGACCTGCGGATTCCTCACCCGTGACGTAGAGCGACGGGCCGGGCGAGGCGCCCGCGGCCCAGCGGTGCGCGACCTCCAGCAGAAGTGTGGACTTTCCCACTCCGGGCTCGCCGGCCAGCAGCACGACCGCGCCGGGCACGATCCCGCCGCCCAGCACCCGGTCCAGCTCCGCGATGCCGGTGGACACCGCTCGGGCGGAATCGAGGTCGACCTCGGCGATCGGCCGGGCGGGGGTTGACGGGGCGCCCGCCGCGACCTTCGTCAGCACGGGTCGGGCGGCGGCGGTCTCGTCGATGGTGCCCCACGCCTGGCAGCTCGGGCAGCGGCCGACCCACTTGGCGACCTCGTGGCCGCAGTCGGCGCAGCGGTATCCGGGGCGGGCGGTGCGGGTGTTCTTCGGGGGCACGCGGCGAGGCTATCCGCCCGCGACGACAGGCCCGGTCACCGGCATCGCGCGCCGAGCACGCAGCCGCCCCGGATTCCCCGCGATCGAGTGGATCAGGCGGTCAACAGCCCTGCCCTCAGCCCGGCCCGCCGCCCGTGGGGCCGCAATTTCAATGGAAATCGGACCTTCGATTTCCATTGAAATTGCGGCACCACGAGACGCGAGAACGGGCCGCCCGCGCGTGCGGACGGCCCGTTCCGGCGAAGCCTGCGGTCAGTGACCGCCGCCCTGCTCGGCGCCCGACACCGGGCTGCCGTGCTCGGGGCGCGGCGAGTGGTCGGCACCCACCGGCACCTGCACGGTGACCGAGCCGGCCTTCTCGAAGACGAAGGTCACCGGGACCGTCACGCCCGGCGTGATGTCCTGCTTGAAGCCGTTCAGCGTGATCTCCACCACGCGGTCCGCGGCAGTCTCGCCCTGCTGGACCTGCGCGGACTTGCCGACGGCGTGCAGCGCGGTCCGGCTCGGCAGGTCGGTGATGCCACCGAGGGTCGCCGACGCGGCGTACGGGCTGGAGACCTGGACCAGCTTGTCGCTCGGTCCCTCGTTGGCGATCACCAGCTGCACCGGCGCGGAGGAACCGGCCGGGTAGCGCGCGTCGGTGGTCGGGAAGGTGAAGGAGGCGTCGCGGATCGAGATCTGCTTGAGGTCACCGTTGCCGCCGTTGACGGCGGCGACCTGGGTGTCGGTCTCGGTCACCTGACCGGCACTGCACCCGGCGAGGGCGACGACGGCGCCGAGCCCGATGACGGCCGGGATCAACCGCAGGCGAACGGCCTTGAGGTGCTGAGGGCGGCTCACGGATGCAGCGTCCTTCCTGATTGCCGGACAACCGCTGGAAGCTTAATCCCCGCCGCGCGCGGCCGTTCCAGGGGCTAGCCGAACTACCTATTTCCGGGTCCCCGGAGGCTCGGATGGCACTCCGCCCAGACTATCCATAGTGGACGATTTCAGTGGGCCGAAAGGTGCCTCCTTGCACGTTCGGGGCATCCTTGTCAACCCCTGTCCGCCGCCTGACCTGCGAATACGGATGGCGAGGTGGTCGAGGCCCGGTTGCCCGACGTGCTAAACTGGGCATAGCGAAAGGGGCAGAGGACACATGGTTTTCAAGGTCGGAGAGACCGTCGTCTACCCGCATCACGGTGCCGCGCTCATCGAAGCAATCGAGACTCGTGTGATCAAGGGCGAGGAAAAGCAGTACCTCGTCCTCAAGGTCGCGCAGGGCGACCTGACCGTGCGCGTTCCCGCGGACAACGCCGAGATCGTCGGCGTCCGGGACGTTGTCGGCCAGGAGGGGCTCGATCGGGTCTTCGACGTGCTGCGGGCCCCGCACACCGAAGAGCCCACCAACTGGTCTCGACGGTACAAGGCCAACCTGGAGAAGCTCGCCTCCGGCGATGTGAACAAGGTGGCCGAAGTGGTGCGCGACCTCTGGCGACGCGAGAAGGATCGTGGCCTGTCCGCAGGCGAGAAGCGAATGCTCGCGAAGGCGCGGCAGATCCTGGTCAGCGAGTTGGCATTGGCCGAAGGTACTGACGAAGGCAAGGCGGAAACCCTGCTGGACGAAGTCCTCGCCACCGCAGTGTGATCATCGGGAATAGACGAGCGTGAGCGTTGTCGCGCTGGTACCCGCGGCCGGCCGCGGGGTGCGCCTGGGTGTCGGGATGCCGAAGGCGCTGGTACCGGTGATCGGTGAATCGTTGTTGTTGCGCGCGGTCCGCGGCCTGTTGGCCTCGGGCCGCGTGCAGCACGTCGTGGTCGCGGCCCCGGCCGATCAGGTCGAGGTCGTGACCGCGGAGCTGGCCGCGTTGCCGTCCGCGTACGTGGTCGCCGGGGGCGCGGAGCGGACCGACTCCGTGCGGCGCGCGCTCGGCGCGGTCGAGCGGATCGCACCGGATGCGCGGGTCGTGCTGGTGCACGACGCCGCTCGTGCTTTCACCCCGGCTTCGATGATCCGGGATGTCGTGTCCGCGGTCGAGCAGGGCGCTCCCGCGGTGATCCCGGTGCTGCCGGTGACCGACACGATCAAGCAGGTCGACGACGCGGGCGACGTCGTCTCGACCGTGGACCGCTCGCAGCTGCGGGCGGTGCAGACGCCCCAAGGTTTCGCCATCGACGTGCTGCGGGCGGCCTACGCCGCGGCCGGTGACGTGGCCACCGACGACGCCGGGCTCGTGGAGCGGGTCGGTGGCAAGGTGCACACCGTCGCCGGGCATCCGCACGCCCTGAAGATCACCACCGCCTTCGATCTGGCCATCGCCGAGTCGGTGCTGGCCGTGGCTGGAGAACCCGAGTGACCGAGCTGCTGCCCCAAGTCGGCCAAGGCGTCGACGTCCACCCCGTCGAAGCCGGGCGCGACTGCTGGATGGCGGGCCTGCTCTGGCCGGGCGTGGACGGCTGCGCCGGGCACTCCGACGGCGACGTCGCGGCGCACGCGTTGTGCGACGCGCTGCTGTCGGCGGCGGGCCTCGGCGATCTAGGCGCGGTGTTCGGCACCGACGACGACCGCTGGGCCGGCGCCCACGGCGCGGACTTCCTGGTCGAGGTGCGGAACCGGGTCGCTGCGGCGGGTTTTCGGATCGGCAACGCGACCGTGCAGGTGATCGGCAACGCGCCGCGCATCGGCAAGCGCCGCGAGGAGGCGCAGCAGGTGCTCTCGGAGGCGGTCGGCGCGCCGGTGTCGGTGTCCGGCACGACCTCCGACGGTCTGGGCCTCACCGGCCGCGGCGAAGGAATCGCCGCTGTGGCCACCGCCCTGGTCTTCCCGGCGACCTGACGGTTCCGGCCGGTCACAGGGCCGTGAGCACTTCGTGCTGCTATCGCGACACGAAGTGCGCACGGCGGTTGCGCCCGGACTGTTGAGTAACGGGCGGATAGCTGGGCGTAACGGGTAGGCGGAGTCAGGGAAAACTCAGGGCTCGCGGTCTGGAATGCCGGGGTCGGTGCGCGCCATGCTCGACGCATGGTGATCGAGCGGAACCGGTGGGTGCGTCGGCTGCTCGTAGTGCAGCCGGTGTTGATGTGGCCAGTGTCGTTCGTGTTGTGGTCCGGGGGCAGCAGCCTCGGCCTGGCGGCGGCCGTGGTCCTGTTGTGGGTGAGTGCGGCCATCTGCATCGCGGGCATAGTCGTCCCGATGCGCAGCCACCAGGCACGGCGCTGCTGACTGCGGCGGAGGGGTGGTCCGGGTCGTGAGCTTGGCCGCATGTCGGTGCCCGGCCCGGTCCAGTCCACTTACCGTTGGTGGCGTGACTTCGCGCGCGGTGCTCTTCGATTTCTCCGGCACGCTGTTCCGTCTCGAAGAAGACGAGTCCTGGTTCACCGACCTCGCCGACGCCGACGGTGCCCCGTTCGACCTGCACGCGCAGGCCGAGGTGATGCGCCGGATGACGGCGCCGGTCGGCCAGATCGTGCAGCTCGGCCCGGAATTCCAGGACGCGTGGGAGAACCGCGACCTCGATCCGGCCCTGCACCGCAAGGTCTACCTGGAGGTGCTGCGCAGCTCCGGGGTGCAGGACGGTCAGGCCGAGGGCCTCTACGAGCGGCTGATCGACCCCGACTTCTGGACGGCGTACCCGGACACCGTCGAGGTGATGCGCCGGCTGCACGAGGCGGGCACCAAGATCGGCGTGATCAGCAACATCGCCTTCGACATCCGGCCCGCGTTCGAGCGGATCGGCATCACCGGCTACGTCGACGAGTTCCTGCTGTCCTACCTCGAAGGGGTCATCAAGCCGGACCCGAAGATCTTCCTGCGCGCCTGCGAGCGGCTCGGCGTCGCGCCGGAGGAGGCGCTGATGGTCGGCGACAGCGAGGAGGCCGACGGCGGCGCGGCGGCGGTCGGCTGCCGGGTGGCGATCGTCGACCCCGTGTCCACCGCCGAGCGGCCGGACGGATTGCTGACCGCCGTCGCCGACGTATTGCGCTGACGATCACTACCCCTTGACGCGCCAGCCCCTGTCGTGATTGCGCGCCGACCTGTCCCCGTACCATCAGGGGCGTGAGCCTGCACCTGCATGACACCGCGACCCGCACGACGCGCGAATTCCACCCGCGCTGCGACGGAGTGGCGTCGATCTACGTCTGTGGTGCCACCGTGCAGGGCATTCCGCACGTCGGCCACGTCCGCAGCGGGCTGAACTTCGACGTGCTGCGCCGCTGGCTGCAGCGGGTCGGCTACGACGTGCGCCTGGTCCGCAACGTCACCGACATCGACGACAAGATCCTCACCAAGGCCGGCGAAGCCGGTCGGCCGTGGTGGGAGTGGGCCGCGACGCACGAGCGCGCCTTCGAGCTGGCCTACGACCAGCTCGGCTGCCTGCCGCCGTCGGTGCTGCCGCGCGCGACCGGGCACGTCACGCAGATGGTCGACCTGATCCAGCGGCTGATCGACAAGGGCCACGCCTACGCTGCGGGCGGCGACGTCTACTTCGCGGTGGCCTCCTACGCCGACCACTACGGCAAGCTGTCCGGGCAGCGCCTCGAAGAGGTGCAGCAGGGCGAGACCCTGGCCAGCGGCAAGCGCGACCCGCGCGACTTCACGCTGTGGAAGGGCGCGAAGCCGGGCGAGCCGAGCTGGCCGACGCCGTGGGGCCACGGCCGCCCGGGCTGGCACCTGGAATGCTCCGCGATGGCCACCTTCTACCTCGGCAGCGAGTTCGACGTCCACGGCGGCGGCCTGGACCTGGTGTTCCCGCACCACGAGAACGAGCTGGCCCAGTCGAACGCGGCCGGGGACGGCTTCGCGCAGTACTGGATGCACAACGCCTGGGTGACCATGAGCGGCGAGAAGATGTCGAAGTCGCTCGGCAACACGCTGTCCATCCCGGCGGTGCTCCAGCGCGCCCGCGCGGCCGAGCTGCGCTACTACCTGGTCACGCCGCACTACCGGTCGACGATCGAGTTCTCCGAGGGCGGGCTGGCCGAGGCGGTCGCCGCGTACCGGCGCATCGAGTCGTTCGTGCGCCGCGTCGGGCAGCGCGCCGGCACCGTCGAGCCCGGCGAACCGGCCGCGGAGTTCACCGAGGCGATGGACGACGACCTGTCGACGCCGCAGGCGATCGCGGCGGTGCACAACGTGGTCCGGGAGGGCAACGCGGCGCTGGACCGCGGCGACGACGAGGCGGCTCGCGACGCGGCGGCGTCGGTGCGGGCCATGATGGACGTGCTCGGGTTGGATCCGCTGTCAGAGAAGTGGGCCGAGGAAGCCGGTTCGGACGATGCCGCGCACACCGCGCTCGCCGACCTGGTCCAGGCGATGCTCGACCAGCGCCAGCAGGCCCGCAAGGAGCGCGACTTCGCCACCGCCGACCTGCTGCGCGATCGGTTGCAGGCCAGCGGGATTGCCGTCGAGGACACCCCCGACGGTCCGATGTGGACATTGAAAGACGGGTAACACGTGGCCGGCAACGACAAACGCCGCGGCGGCATGCGCAAGAGCAACAAGAAGGGCATGGTCGTCGGATCCGGCGGGCAGCGCCGCCGGGGGCTGATCGGCAAGGGGCCGACGCCGAAGGCGGAGGACCGGGTCAGCCACCCCGCGAAGCGGCGCGCCGACGCGCGCAGCAAGGCGGAGCAGCAGCGCGCGAAGCGCAAGGCGCAGCAGGACACGCAGCCGGAGCTGGTGGCCGGGCGCAACCCGGTGGTGGAGTGCATCCGGGCCGGCGTGCCGGCGACCGGGCTGTACGTGGCGCAGGGCATCGACATCGACGACCGGGTCACCGAGGCGGTGCGGGAGGCGAAGTCGCGCGGGATCTCCGTGGTGGACGTGCCGCGCATGGAGCTCGACCGGATGACGAACAACGCGATGCACCAGGGGCTCGCGCTCCAGGTGCCGCAGTTCTCCTACGCGCACCCGGAGGACGTGCTCACGGCGGCGCATGATTCCGGCATGCCGCCGCTGATCGTCGCGCTCGACGGCGTGACCGACCCGCGCAACCTGGGCGCGGTGATCCGCTCCGCGGCGGCGTTCGGCGCGCACGGCGTGATCGTGCCGCAGCGGCGCAGCGCCGGGATCACGGCCGTCGCCTGGCGCACCAGCGCGGGCACGGCCGCGAAGCTGCCGGTGGCCAAGGCGGTCAACCTCACCCGCACGCTCAAGGACCTGAAGGAAGCCGGACTGATGGTCATCGGCCTGGACGCCGATGCCGACGTCACCTCGGACGAGCTGGAGCTGGCGACGGGACCGCTGGTGGTCGTCGTGGGCTCGGAGGGGCGCGGACTGTCCCGCCTGGTCCGGGAAACCTGCGACCAGACGGTGTCGATCCCGATGACGGGCGGAGTGGAGTCGCTCAACGCCTCGGTCGCCGCGGGTGTGGTCCTCGCCGAGGTCGCCCGCCGCCGCAGGAACTGACCCCCGGCCGGGGCACCACCCCTCGGGGGCCGCCCCGGCCGACCGGAACGGTCCGTTGGTCCGCAATTTCAATGGAAATCGAAGGACCGATTTCCATTGAAATTGCGGAAGTTGTCCACAGCCGTACGAGGTTGTCCACACCCTCCGGTGCGTCGTGACCCCGACACACCGGGAGGGGTGCAGTTTCAATGGGAACTTGAGGGTCAGTTTCAATTGAAACTTCGGGCGGGGACGTCAGGACTGGTTCTGGCTGAGGATGGTGTCGACCGTCAGGGCCGATGCGACGACCATGCTCAGCAGCGGGTCCTGGAGCGGTCGGTGGATCTGCAGGACGTAGTTGTCGGCGGTCGTGAAGGCCGCCTTCGCCAGGCCCTGCCAGGTCTTGGTGATCTGCCCGATCTCGGTGTCGGCGTGGTCGAGGACCTTGATGTCCCAGGCGCGCAGGTTCTCCGCGCGCATGCCGCCGATGCGCTGCCCGTTGACCTCGAAGTCGAACCTGGCCTTGCCCCAGACGTTCGCCAGCTTGATGTCCCCGACCGGCGACTGGTCCGGCCGCTGCACGTGCACCGTGCCCTTCCACATGGTCGCCGGGCGGGTCAGCACCAGCATCGGCCGGCCGGTGGCGTCGCGGATCTCCAGCGTCACGGTCATCAGCGAGTCGAGCTTGGTGAACAGCCGCAGCGCCTTCTGCGCGCCGCTCTGGCCGACCTGCATGACCGAGCCGAGCTGGCGGCCGTGCTGGTCGTAGACGGCGTACTCGTTCGCCATCTCGATCAGCTTCGCCTTCTGGTTGATCACCAGCACCGGCTCGGTGAACAGCGTGCCACCGCCGCCTGCGACCGTGCCGCCGACACCGGCGCGCTGCTGCACCTGCTGCTGGACGGACGCGGCGTCGCCGGTGCCACCCATCGCCAGCTCGATGGCCGAGGCGTCGTTGCGCTGCGCGGCCGGGTGCTGCTGGGCGGGCTGTTGTTGAACCGGCTGGGCGGGCTGGACGTGCGGGGTCCACTGCCGACCGTCCCACCAGCGCACGTAACGCGGATCTGCCTGGTCCGGGTACCAGCCGGGCGGCGGAGCGTTCATGGGCCTCAGGCTAGGCGATCGCCGCGGCGGCCGTCCCGGGTTTGCACTCATCGCGTTCAGGGCCGGTGACGGTCCGGGCTCGGCTAGAGTCCGACGGAGCAATTCAGCACCAGCGAGGAGGCGAGGGCCTCCCGTACCCCGAGGCCCCGATGTCGTTCGCAAGTCCGCTGTTCCTCTGGTACTTCCTGCCGGCCGTGCTCGCGGCCGTGCTGATCGCACCGCGCAGCGGACGCAATGTCGTGATCGCCGTGGCGAGCCTGTTGTTCTACGTCAGCGGTGCGGGCGGGACGACGCTGCTGCTGCTCGCCTGCATCGTGGTGAACTACTTCGCCGGCCGGCGGCTGGAACCCGACGACTGGGGTTTCGAGCAGAACCGGCGGAAGTGGCTGCTGATCGGCACGATCTCGTTCAACCTCGCGATCCTGGCGATCTGGAAGTACGCCGGGTTCGCCACCGCACAGCTCGCGGTGCTCGGCCAGTGGTTCGGCGGCGACTTGCCGGTGCTGCACCTGGCGTTGCCGATCGGGATCTCGTTCTACACGTTCCACCACATCTCCTACGTGGTGGACATCTACCGGGGCGAGCGCCCGGCGCTGCGCGATCCGGTCTCGTTCATCACCTACATCGCGATGTTCCCGCAGCTGGTGGCCGGTCCGATCGTGCGCTACCGGGAGATCGCCGACCAGCTCCCGCAGCAGCGGACGCACCGACTCGACGACATCGCGGCGGGCTTCCCGCGGTTCGCGTGGGGCCTGACGAAGAAGGTCGTCATCGCGGACACGCTGGCGCCGATGGTGGACGCCTGCTTCGCCACCCCGAACGAGGACATGACGTTCGCGATCGCCTGGCTCGGCGCGATCGGGTACACGATGCAGCTGTACTTCGACTTCTCCGGCTACTCGGACATGGCCATCGGGCTGGGCCGGATGCTCGGGTTCCGGTTGCCGGAGAACTTCGCCCGGCCGTACTCGTCGGTGACCGTCACGGAGTTCTGGCGCCGCTGGCACATGTCGCTGTCCCGCTGGTTCCGGGACTACGTCTACATCCCGCTGGGCGGCAACCGCGGGGGCACGGCGCGCACCTACCGGAACCTGGCGATCATCTTCGTGCTGACCGGTTTCTGGCACGGCGCGGCGTGGACGTACCTGGTGTGGGGGCTGTTCCACGGCGCGCTGCTGGTGGTGGAGCGCGCCTTCGGCTGGTCGCACGCGCCGAGCAGCACCCGGGCCCGGCTCGGCCGCCGCGCGCTGACGATGCTGCTGGTGGTGATCGGCTGGGTGTTCTTCCGGTCGCCGGACCTGGGCAGCGCGTTCGTGATGCTGGGCCACATGCTGCTGCCGGACTTCGCGGGCCTGACGGACATCGTCGCGGCGTCGGTGACGAACCAGCGCCTGGTGTTCCTGCTGCTGGCGCTGGTGGTCGTGGCGCTGCCGGCGAACTCGGGCACGGGCCCGTTCCTGGAGGCGGTCCGGACCCCGCAGGCCTACGCGCTCCGGATCGGCGTCTTGACCCTCGGCCTCGGCTACGCGGGCCTGCTCGTCGCCACCGGTTCCTTCAGCCCGTTCCTGTACTACCAGTTCTGACCATCGCCGTGGTCCTGACCAGGCGTTTCGCTTGTTGGGACTTTCTGCTCTGTCGGTCCACGAATCGATGTGGCGTGGACTGGGAAGTGGAGATTCCCGGACTGTCGGGGACGGCTGCACCACATGGTGGTCCGGCCGGACGGCGCCCGCTGGCGCAGCCCTCTCTTCGGACGAGCGCGTGGAGGATCCGGAGGCGGGGACGAATGGTCACCACGAAGCAGCAGGTCGTCCAGAAGGCGATCGACAACTACATCGAAAACCAGGAGAGGGGCCTGGAGGTCGCCCAGAAGGCACTGGCGATGCACCAGAAGATGCATCGGCCGGAGGTGCAGGAGGCCGCAGCCCTTGGCAAACCGGTGTCGGACGTCGAGTACCTCGACGAGGAAGCACGCGGGCTCAGCGACGAACTCCGGGACGGTCAGAGGGAGATCGAGGCGACCAGGCAACGCATCGAGGAGGCGCGGGTCGCTCGCCTCAACGGGCCCCGCGCGAGCGAGGATTTCCTGAACGGCCACGAAGGGGACGACTGGGCGCACCAAACCGCTTTGGACGAGTTCGGTGTGACGCCGCCTGAAGATTCCGGTCTGGGGCCGATCGAGGGTTACGAACCGGGGCAGCCGGCCGGCGACGACGTTTCGGAGCTGCCGGTCACCGAGTCCGCGGAGCCGATGCCGGGTGCCGGCGAGCCGCCGGCGGTGGATGCGGGTGCTGGCAAGCCGTCCACGTTCCGCACCGGTGAGAAGAAGCCGGACTGGACCCTGAAGCCGGGCCAGGCGCAGCCGACCCCCGGACCTTCCGCACCGTCGACGGTGGGACCTGACGGTGAGCCGGGTGATCAGCTGCCTCCGGCGCCGGGACCGGGTGGAGCGGAGCCTTCCGAAGGCCCGGGCGTGGTGAGCCAGATCGCGAAGTGGCTGGCAGGCACGGGTCTCGTCAAGGCGGCGCAAGTCGGGTTCGAGGTCGTCAAGGGTCGTTTCAAGAAGGTCGTCGCCGTGGTGGGCACAGTGGTCGCCATCGGCGGCCTGATCTACACGTTCTGGCCGAGCGGGGGTACTCCCGAGTCACGACCTCCCGAACCTCCCGGAGTGCAGGCCCCGGCGACACCGGCGGCACCGGAACCGCCGCCGCCGAATCCGTTCGTGCCACCTCATGTTCCGGAACCGGTGCCGCCGAACCCGTTCGGTGGGCCCGAATCCCCGCCCCCGAACCCGTACGTACCGCCTCATGTTCCGGAACCGGTGCCGCCGAACCCGTTCGATCCCGGTAAGGGCACGAACAGCGAGCCAGTGGTGCCCCCGGCAGCACCCGCACCGGTGAATCCGTTCGAGCCTGGGCAGCACGGCAGCAACCCCGGCGATACCGGCGGCGGCACCGGCACCGGCGGCGACACCGGCGGCGGCACTGGCACCGGCGGCGACACCGGCACGGGCACTGGCAGCGACACCGGCACGGGCACTGGCAGCGACAGCAGTACCGGTACCGGTACCGGCAGCGGCAGCGGCACGGGCGGCACCGGCAGCGAAACCGGCGGCACTGGCAGCGATACCGGCACTAGCGGCCACAGCGGCACCGGCGGTAGCGACACCGGTACCGGCGGCGGCTGAGCGCACCGGGCACATAAAAGTGGCGAATGAGATCAGAGGGTTCGGCCGGATTGTCGTCCCGCTCGGCGCGGTTGGCGGGCCGTCAGGCTGTCCCCAGGCAGTCCGGGGTCAACCAGCAACACCGAACGTCCACCATCGCCCAATGGCGAAAGGTGCAGGTCGGGGCCGTCCGGTGGGGATCTCCGCCGGCTCCGGATCTTCATTCACCAGTACTACTGGTTCTGACGATCACCAGGCCCTGTTCGGCTGCCGAACGCGGCGCGGTACGGGGCCAGGAATTCGGTCAGGGCGGCGAGCATTTCCCGCGGGGCTTCTTCGGCCGGGTAGTGCCCGCAGTCGGGCAGGACGACGCTCGTGACGTCTTCGGCGGCCGGGGCCAGGGTTTCGCCGACCAGGTCGCCGACGGAGCGGGCGCCGGCGATGGTCAGCACGGGCATGGTCAGCTTCCGCTCCTTGCGCCGGGCGTTCTGCGCGATCGTCGTGTCGATCGCGCGGTAGAACTCGAAGCTGGCGCGCAGGGCGTCGCGATCGGTGGCCAGGGCCTCGATGTAGAGGTCGACGGCGTGCTCCGGCAGTTGGCGGGCCGCTTTGGTCGCGAACTGGTACCCGAAGAAGAGCCGTTCCCGGCCTGCGACGAGTTCCTCGTTCAGCGAGCCGAGCCGGTTGAACCCGAAGTGCCACAGCCGATCGACGGCCTCCTGCGGCGCGAACAGCGGTGGGGAGGGCGCTAAACCGGGGATCACGGCTTCGGCGAGGGCCAGGCGTTCCACGTGCTCGGGGTGGTCCGCGGCCAGCGCGTATCCGGTCCACATGCCGACGTCGTGGCCGACCATCGCGAAGCGGTCGTGTCCCAGCGAGCTCATCAGGCCCGCCATGTCGGCGGCGAGGGTGCCGGTGTCGTAGCCGTCTTCCGGCTTGCCGGACAGGCCCACGCCGCGGGGGTCGGGGGCGACGACCGTGAAGTCTCGCGCCAGCGCCGGCATCAGCTCGCGCCATGCGTACCAGGTCTGCGGCCAGCCGGCGAGCAGCAGCAACGGCGGCCCATCGCCGCCGGTCACGGCGTGCAGGCGCAGGTCACCGACCTGCACCCAGCGGCTGCGGAACGTGTCGGTGAACCCGGCGGGCAGCCCGGGGGCGCCGCTTGCGGAGCCGCGGCCTGCGGGCTCGGTTGTTTCTCCCATGCTCCGACCCTAAACCATCTTGGAACGATCAGTCCATGATTCTTGTACCGTTCGTTCCAAGAAGTAGGTAGGCTCACACCGAGCGGAAGGAGGCGCATGTCGGGTCGCAAGCAGTTCGACGTCGACGAAGCCCTGGACAAGGCCATGGCGGTGTTCTGGCAGCGGGGATACGCAGACGCATCCCTGGACATGCTCGGCACTGCCACCGGGCTGGGCCGGGGATCGCTCTACGGCGCGTTCGGCGGCAAGGACGAGTTGTTCCGCCGAGCGTTGGACCGGTACTCCGCGACGTACGGTGCCCGCTACGAGGACGCGCTCGGCGCGCACCGGGGCGATCCGGTCCGTGCCGTCGAGGCGTTCTTCGGCGTCATCCTGGCCAGGATCAACGACCCCGCTGTGCCGGAGGGCTGCCTCATCGCCCAGGCTGCCGCCCAGTCGGCCGTGCTGACGCCCGAAAGTGCCGCGCACGTCCGCCGCTTGCTCGACATGCAGCAGGCGCGCATCCGAGCCGCGCTCGACGATCCGCACGTCGACCCGGCGACGCTCGACGACCTCGCCATCTACGTCGTCGCGATCAACCAATCCCTCGCGGTGCTCAGCCGTGCCGGTGCGTCGGATCGGGAGCTGCGCACCGTGGTGCGCTTCGCCTGCGAGACCGTCGCGAGCCGGCTCGCCCCTGCCGGCTGACGCGCAGCCCGTTCCTGAAAAGAAGCACCCCCGGGGTGCAGGTTCAGTGCGCCTGTTGAACCTGCACCCCGGGGGTGTGCGTATTGGTGCGCCGCCTTCTTCGGATGTGGGACGGCGCTTCGAAGTCAGTTCGTTCAGTCGGTCCAGACCCACAGGAGGATCGGGTCGCCCATGCCGGCCTCGATGGCGCAGCCGGTCCAGCGGCCCTGGGCCTTCCCGGCCTCGCACGCCGCCTCAGCCGCTTCGTACGACGGGTAAACTCCTGCCGGGTACGGGCCACCGGAGGCCATGGCCGGGGCGCTGAAGGCGAGGAGTCCGGCGACGGCCGCGACCCCGACGGTGATCTTGCGAAGCACGATGATTCCTCCGAGATAGTAGGAATGTTGCGCGGATCCGCTTTCGTGCAAAACGCTATCCGGGCGCGGAGCGCCCGCCCAAGAATCCGGAGCACAAACTGCCCGAAGAGGACACCCCGCCTTCCCCTACGGCACCGCGAATGCGCTTTCGGCAGGTAGCGGCCCGTGAGTGGTTTGTGTCGCTATGACAACACAAAACACACACGGGCCAGGCCGGCGGAAAACGGTGTCGATCAGGTGATCGCTGCGCCGAGATGGATCTGGTTGTCGTCCGGGTCGGCGGCCGTGGCGATGCGTTCGCCCCAGGGCATGTCCTGGGGTTCCCGGAGGATCGGGACGCCTGCGGCTCGGAGGCGGCCCACCGCTTCATCGACGTCGTCGGTGTAGAGCCACAGGGCGAAATGGCGGCCCGGCCGCACTTCGGGATTCGCGCCGAGGCCGAGCTTGAGGGATTCCAGGCGGAGCGTGACGAATTCGGGTTCGCCTTCGGTGGGGAACCGGTATTGCGACTCGAATCCGAGCACATCGCAGTAGAAGCGCATCGCGCGGCCGAGGTCGGGCGTCGACAAGATCGGGAAGGCTTCGCGGAACATGCGCGGACGCTACCGCCGAACCAGGAAATTCCACCGCTGCGCACCGAGGCGCCGGGAATCCGCGAGTTCTGGGCCGGTTGCGGTGCGTGCCCGGTTAACGTGGTGCCGTGTCGCGGCAGGAGCATTCCGATCTTCCCCCGGTCCACGAGGCGTGGTTGCCGCGGGAACACCCGCTGCACCGGCCCCGGCACGGCAGGCGCCAGCTGGCCGCGCTGGTGTGCGCGGTGCTGTTCTTCACCGCGCCGGTGGTGACCTGGGTCTTCGGCGCGCGTGCCGAGCAGCTGGAGAACCGCCCGCTCGCGGCCTTCCCCAGCGTCACCGAAGGCTGGGGGTTCTTCACCGGGCTGAACGCGTGGGCCACCGACAACCTGCCGTTCCGCAAGGGCGCCGTGCAGTCGGTCGACGCGCTCAGCCGCGGCGTGTTCGGCGAGCCCGCGCGGCTGGCCGGCGGCTCGCACACCTCGCCGATAGGTGCCGGGCAGGTGGACGAGAAACCGCCGATCAACGAGAACGTGTTCCCCGCCGTCATCGAGGGCAAGAACGGCTGGCTGTACCTCGGCCACGACGTGGCGTACCGGTGCGTGCCGAAGCGGACCCTGGACGAGGTGATCGCCGGGCTGCGGCGCTGGCGCGCCGTGGTGGAGGCGTCGGGCCGGGAGTTCCAGCTGGTCATCGCCCCGGACAAGTCCACCGTCTACCCGGAGAACATGCCGGACGGCTACGCCGGGAAGGACTGCTCGACGCAGGTCCGCGACGAGTTCTGGCGCCGGCTGCCCGCCGCGACCGGCGCGGTGGACCTGCGCGCCCAGCTGCGCGAGGTCGCGGCGCGCAACCAGCGGCCGATCTACCACGACATCGACACGCACTGGACCCACGAGGGCGGCATCGCCATGACCTACCAGCTCGCGGAACGCCTGCGGCCGGGCGTGACGAGCAGCTGGCTGATCCGGCCGTCCCGGCAGTACCCGCACAGCGCCGACATCCCGGACCTGCTCGGGCAGGACCGGACCGTGCCGATCCAGGCGTACTCGCTGGCGCCCGACGGCGGGCCGGAGGACAACACGCAGTTCAAGCCCAGCGACTTCCACCAGCCGCTGCACCTGGAGTCGCCGGCGCTGCCGGGCGTGATCGACCGGCCGGTGCGGATGGTCGGCGACTCGTTCACCCAGTTCGCGAGCCCGTACCTGGCGGCGACATTCGCCGACATCACGGTCACGCACCCGGACAACGTCGCGCTGGACCCGGTGGCGGCGGGCCAGTTGCTGGCGGAAGGCGAAGTGGTCACCTTCGAGCTCTCGGAGCGCTTCGTGGCGGGAGGCCGCTACCCGATGCTCGACCCGGAGGTGGCCGACCAGGTCGGCGCGATCCTCGCAGCCCACCCCATCCGCTGACCTTCCGCAATGCGGACGTGCGCTTCCAGAATCCCGATTTTGCCTAAAATTGGGAACCGTCCCGACACGCCGTGGGTGAGTCGGGCTCCCAATTTTAGGCAAAATCGGAAACCCACCGGAGCCCGCAGAGAGGCCGCGTGGCGCACTGAGCCCACCCGAGGCTGTGGTGCGGGGCACCCGGGGTCGCAGGTGCCCCGCACTTCCGCCGGTCAGCGTTGGATCGGGATCGTTCTTCTGGAGGCGACGAAGTCCGGGCGGGGGTTGCTCGCCGCGAACGGCTCCACCAGCTCGTTCTCCACGCTGTTGAACACCACGAAGATGTTCGAGCGCGGGAACGGCGTGATGTTGTTCCCCGAGCCGTGCATGCAGTTCGAGTCGAACCACAGCGCCGACCCCGCTTGGCCCGTGAACTGCTCGATGCCGTGCTCGTAGGCCAGCTTCGTGATGTCGTCCTCCGTCGGCACCCCGATGCGCTGCTGCTTCAGCGACGACTTGTAGTTGTCGTCCGGCGTTTCGCCCACGCAGGACACGAACGTCCGGTGCGAGCCCGGCATGATCATCAGCCCGCCGTTGTACGGGTAGTTGTCGGTTAGCGCGATCGAGATGCTCACCGCGCGCATCGCCGGCATGCCGTCCTCGGCGTGCCAGGTCTCGAAATCGGAGTGCCAGTAGAAGCCCGTGCCCCGGTAGCCGGGCATGTAGTTGATCCGGCTCTGGTGCACGTACACGTCCGAGCCGAGGATCTGCCTGGCCCGGTCCAGCACTCGCGGATCGCGCACCAGCTCCGCGATCAGCTCGCTCATCCGGTGCACCTCGAAGATCGAACGGACCTCGTCGGAGCTGTGCTCCACGATGGTCCGCTCATCGGCCCGCACCGCCGGGTCCCTGGTGAGCCGTTCCAGCTCCTGCCAGTAGGTCTGGACCTCGGCTGGCGACAGCAGGCCCTCGACGACGTGGAAGCCCTTGGCCTGGTAGGCCGCGAGCTCTTCCGCGGTCGCCGGGCCGGCCGTCACGCCGGGCCAGACGGTGGGGTCCTCTCGCCGGATCAACGCCGGCTCGGCGCTCACCCGGGTCGGATAACGATCCTGGGTGCTCAGATCAGCGACGGTCATGGTTTGCGCCTCCTTCGCGAATTCCCGCCGGAGCGGTCGGTGCAGGTGGCACCGCCGCCAGTTCTCGGTTCCTCGGTTAGAAGCGGCGCACGTATGCGCCCGCAACTTCCCACGTCATCGCGTGGGAAGACCCGTCAACGCACGTGGCGGGCAACCACTTCCGGTTACCCGCCACGGGCGGTTCACAAGCTCGAACAGCGAATTCAGCCGGCGACCGGCGTCTCGTCGTCCTCCACGACCAGCGGGTACACGCCGTTCTCGTCGTGCACCTCGCGCCCGGTCACCGGCGGGTTGAACACGCACACCGTGCGCATGGTCGTCCGCGGCCGGACCTGGTGCTTGTCGTGGTTGTTCAGCAGGTACAGCGAGCCCGGCTTGAGCTGGTGGACCTCGCCGGTCGCCTTGTCCTCGATCTCGCCCTCACCTTCGGTGATGAAGACCGCCTCGATGTGGTTGGCGTACCAGAAGTCGTTCACCGTGCCGGCGTAGAGGGTGGTCTCGTGCACCGAGAAGCCGACCTTCTCCTTGGCCAGCACGATGCGCTTGCTGCGCCAGTTCTCCGTCTTGATGTCGGCGTCGGTGTCGTCGATTTCCGACAGGTGCCGGACGATCACAGTTCCTCCAGTGGATCAACTTGCAGTTCTGCCGCAGCGGAGCGAACGGTCCGTTCACGCCTCTTGGCGAGGCGAACGGTCCGTTCGCTCCACGACGCGGAGTGCCGGATCAGGCCAGCACAGAGTGGACCGAGTCGCGGATGATCTGAAGACCCTGCTCCAGTTCGTCATCCGAAACGGTCAACGGCGGCATGATCTTGATGACCTCGCTGCTCGGGCCCGAGGTCTCCACCAGCAGCTTGCGGTCGAAGGCCGCCTTGGAGACCTTGCCCGCCACGTCGGTGTCCTCGAAGCCGAGCCCGCGCGCCAGCCCGCGGCCCTTGGCCACCGCGCCGTACTTGGCGGCGAGCTCCTCGAGCACCTCGCCGACCCGCTCGCCCTTGGCGATGGTGGACTTCTCCAGCGAGTCGTCGGCCCAGTACTGCTTCAGGGCCTCGGTGGCGGTGACGAACGCCGGGTTGTTGCCGCGGAACGTGCCGTTGTGCTCGCCCGGCTCCCAGACGTCGTGCTCCGGCTTGATGAGGGTCAGCGCCAGCGGCAGCCCGTAGCCGCCGATGGACTTGGACAGGCAGACGATGTCCGGCTGGATGCCGGCCTCTTCGAAGCTGAAGAACGGACCGGTGCGGCCGCAGCCCATCTGCACGTCGTCGACGATCATCAGCATGCCGTGCTTCTGGCAGAGCTCGTAGAGCCCGCGCAGCCACGCCGGCCGCGACGAGTTGATGCCGCCTTCGCCCTGCAGCGTCTCGACGATCACCGCGGCGGGCTCGTTGAGGCCGCTGCCGCTGTCCTCCAGCATCTTCTCGAAGTACAGGAAGTCCGGGACCTGGCCGTCGAAGTAGTCGTCGTAGGGCATCGGCGTGGCGTGCACCAGCGGGATGCCGGCGCCGCCGCGCTTCATCGAGTTGCCGGTCACCGACAGCGAACCCAGCGTCATGCCGTGGAAGGCGTTGGTGAAGCTGATGATCGATTCCCGGCCGGTGATCTTGCGAACCAGCTTCAGCGCCGACTCCACCGAGTTGGTGCCGGTCGGGCCGGGGAACTGGACCTTGTAGTTCAGCCCGCGCGGTTCGAGCACGTTGTCCCGGAAGGTTTCCAGGAACGCGCGCTTGGCCACAGTGGACTGGTCCAGGCCGTGCGTGACGCCGTCGCGCTCGATGTACTCGATGAGTTTTCGTTTCAGCAGCGGGTTGTTGTGCCCGTAGTTGAGCGCGCCGGCACCGGCGAAGAAGTCCAGGTACCCGGTGCCGTCCTCGTCGTAGAGGTAGCTGCCACCGGCGCGGTCGAAGACCGTCGGCCAGGTGCGGCTGTAGCTGCGTACTTCCGATTCCAGGGTTGCGAAGATGTCGTTCACGATCCTCCGTTCGGCCAGGCAGCGCGTTGTGCGCGCGCCCGGCACTTCAAGAACAAGATTTCGTGCCAGGACGGCGGCCGTCAGGCTCCGGCGGCGGCCGCCGGAACGGGCTCGAAAGGCCCGATGCGGTACAGGTCCTCCCCCAGGTGCGCATCAGGGAACAGGTCGGCGGTGAACAGCTCGCTGCGTTCCAGGCCGGCCGAGCGCTTGCGCGCCAGCGCCGTGAACAGGTTGATCGATGCAGCGTTGTCAGCCGTGATCGTCGTCTCCAGGTACCGCACACCGCGCGGCAGCACGCGGTCCACCAGGTGGCCGAGGAGTCGGCCCGCCACGCCACCACCGCGCTGGGATGCATCGACGGCGATCTGCCACACGACGAGCGTGTCGGGGGCGTCCGGCCGGATGTAACCGGTCACGAATCCCACGACCGCACCGTCGGTGCGTGCCACCGCGGAGGTCTGCGCGAAGTCCCGGCACCACAACAAATATGCGTAGGACGAGTTCACATCGAGCACTGCCGAATCACGGGTGATTCGGTAGAGCTCAGGGCCGTCCGCGACGACCGGAGTATCGATCTCCAACCGTCCGGCTGAACCGCTGTCGCCATTCCGTTTGTCGATGTTATGGCTCGGTTTGTCGCCGGTCATGCTTTGCCAACTTAACAGAACATCCGTAACGCGTCAGGCTCCCGACGCGATAACTATCCGTCTACCAGGAGAGACACGATTTTACACGTGAGAAGCACTACACAAACGTTGCAATGCGCTTCGGCGCGATGCTACCGATCGTCTTCGGATTGCTAGATCAATCCATTCAGTGCGGCTTTGACCTGCGCAAACGCTGAATTCCGCGGCGCCGTCGGGATGCATCAAGAAGAAGTTCTCAGATAGTCCGAAAAACTGCTCGGATCGGGTGAACATCAATGCACAAGCGGTCCGCCCGGGGCCTGGAGGCACCCGGACGGACCGCTACGCGATCTTGATCTACACGCCCGCGATCGACTGGATCCAGTCGCGGTACTCGGTGATGTTGGTGTAGGCCGTGTTCGACTGGCGGTCGCTGGTCGAAGCCACGCCCACCTGCACGTTCCCGGAGAACATCGGGCCGCCGGAGTCGCCGCCGGCCGGGATGCCGTCGCCGCGGGTGGCGCACACCGCGGTGCCGCCGCGGTAGTCGCTGCACGCGATGTCGGTCACGTTCACGTCGGCGACCTTCAGGATCCGCGACTGGCACTGGATCTCGGGCTGGTCGGTGCAGGTCGCGCCCCAGCCGTAGGTCTGCACGGTCTGGCCGACCTGGACGTCGCCGACCGAGCCCAGCGGGGCGTACTCGGTCTGGACCGCGTGGTCGATGTTCACCAGCGCGAGGTCGGCGGAGTCGTGGGTGTGGACTCCGCCGGGCTTGGCGTTGGCGCGCTCGCCCTGCGTCTGGTCGACGTTGCCGATGTTGAAGCTGAGGGAACCGCCGCCGGCGACGCAGTGCTCGGCGGTGAGCACCCACTCCGGGGCGATGATGGTGGCGCTGCAGTTCTCCTGGCCGTTGGCGAACAGCCGCGCCGCCCAGGGTGCGCTGTCCACCTCCCGGCCGTCGATGATCTTGGTGGAGACGTCCGGCGACGGCGTCTCCGCTTGGGCCGGGGCGGCGAAGGCGGCGACGGCCAACACTGCTCCGGCGAGTCCGGCGAGGTTTCGGGCGAGCGACACGCTGATCTCCTTCGGTTCACGAGGGCACAGCTGGTTCGAACCGAGAGGAGACTCTTCACTCGATCGAGTGAAGATGTCCATCGCTTGAGCACAATTCGCCAATTGCTGGTGAAAGATCGAAATTGATCAAGATGTCCGGAGGTCGCGGAAGTCGGGCCGCCGTCGCGAATTCCCGTATTTCGCGGATCCGCGAAACGCGATCGGGATCGATTCCCTTTTCGCCGGAGCGGGTCGGGCTCGCGGGGCCCGGCGTCGGGCGGGCGCTGCCGAACCGCGCGTGATCGCATCCGGCTGACGGGCTTGCGAGCTGAAGTGATTGCCCCCGCAATGGGGTATGTCAGCTGGTCAGCAATGTCCTATTAGGACATCTACGCTGCCCCGCGTGATCAGGAACGTTGCACGGGCGGCAGCCGCTGCCCGGCGGCGGTGACGGTATCTGCGGCGGTGACGGCGGATCGACGTCGAACCCGCACCACCTGGCGACCACCGGTTCACCGGCAGGTCCGCTGACGATCGTCGGCGCTGCGCTGCTGCTGGCCGGGATCCTACTGCTCCTGGTGCTGCGCAAGCGCCGGGTCGGCGACGAGTCCTGACGACGACGTCAAATATCGATCTGGTCGTGGTGGCGGTCCTCGATTTCGGGGCTGCCACCACGCTTTGCGCGCGGCCTGTCGCGCCGGGACGCGCGGTCGTTGGCGAGGACGACGGCGATCCACGGCAGCGCGCCCGTGACGACCACGATGCCGATCGCCAGCAACCAGAAGTGCGCCAGCAGCCCGGCGGCGGTGAAGCCGACCAGGTGCACCACCATCAGCACGGCGTAGACCCGCTTGCGGTGCCGCTGCTCGTCGTCGAGGGACGGTGCCGCATCGGTGATCAGCACGGCCTCGTCGCGCCGTCGTCGCATGGCCCACCTCCGGAGCCGGCTCCGCAGTTTCAATTGAAACTGCGGAGTTCCCGGTGCTTCCAGCGTGGCGCAGTTCGACGGCCCGGTCACTGGTTCCGGCGGCGCAATTCGAGGTATTCGCGGAGCACGAGCACGATGATCGCCACGTCCAGCGCCGCGAACAGCGGCAGCACCACCGACTTCGTCTGCACCGCCCGCAGCACCTCGAAGACGACGAACAGGCCCAGCGCCACCATCGCCACCGGGTACAGCGGCATGATCTTGCCGAGCAGGCCGATCACCAGGCCGATCTTGATGACGCCGTGGGCGATCAGGTAGGTGATCACGAACGTCCGGTTGCCGCCGGCGAAGTGCTGCAGGGCCTCCTCGAAGTGCCCGGCCAGCGGCCCGGTCGGCGGGCCCAGCAGGTCCCGCGTGACGACGGCGTGGGCGAGCCGCGTGATGGTGTTGGGGGACAAGAAGATCAGCAGCACCCCGGCGATCAGCTGCACGGCGCCGTCCAGGCCCTTGAGCAGCACGGCGACGCGGAAGAGCTTGTCGGTCAACGTGGTTCGGGTGCCCATGGCGCCATCATGCGGCCCCGGGCCGGGCCCGGCGATCTCGCGCGACTTTCGGTCAAATTGGTAAATACCACTTTTCCTGCAATCTTGTTTCCGGCCGCGAAATTTGTCATAAAAGTTCTTGATGGCGAACGGATGAACACCGGACCAATTGCGGAATTGGTCCTGTCGCGAAGGGATTCGGGAATGAGCGGTCGGACGAAACGTCTGCTGAGAACCGGGCTGGTGGCGGCGTTCGTCGCCGCGTTGTCGATCCCGCAGGTCGCGGCAGGGACCGAGGCACAGCCGGTGGCGAACGCCGCGAACCCGGTTCCTGCGGCCGAGACGTGCCCGGTGAAGTCGAAGCCCGCGGGCAAGGTGCTGCACGGCTACTGGGAGAACTGGGACGGCGCGGCCAACGGCGTGCACCCGCCGTTCGGCTGGACGCCGATCACCGACCCGGCCATCCGCGAGCACGGCTACAACGTGATCAACGCGGCGTTCCCGGTCATCCGCTCGGACGGCACCGTCCTGTGGGAAGACGGGATGGACAGCACGGTGAAGGTGGCCACGCCTGCCGAGATGTGCGAGGCCAAAGCGAACGGGCTGACGATCCTGATGTCGATCGGCGGCGCCACGGCGGGCATCGACCTGTCGTCCAGCGCCGTCGCCGACCGGTTCGTCGAGACGGTGGTCCCGATCCTGCAGAAGTACAACTTCGACGGCATCGACATCGACATCGAGACCGGCCTCAGCGGCAGCGGCAACATCAACGAGCTCTCGCCGTCGCAGGCCAACCTGATCCGCATCATCGACGGCGTGCTCGCCAAGATGCCCGCCAACTTCGGCCTGACGATGGCGCCGGAGACCGCGTACGTCACCGGCGGCAGCGTGACCTACGGATCGATCTGGGGCGCGTACCTGCCGATCGTGAAGAAGTACGCGGACAACGGCCGGCTGTGGTGGCTGAACATGCAGTACTACAACGGCAGCATGTACGGCTGCTCCGGCGATTCGTACCAGGCGGGCACGGTCGAGGGCTTCGTGGTGCAGACGGACTGCCTGAACAACGGCCTGGTCATCCAGGGCACCACGATCAAGGTGCCCTACGACAAGCAGGTTCCCGGCCTGCCCGCCCAGCCGGGCGCGGGCGGCGGCTACATGTCGCCGGGCCTGGTGGCCCAGGCGTGGAACAACTACAACGGCGGCCTGAAGGGCCTGATGACCTGGTCGATCAACTGGGACGGCTCGAAGTCCTGGACCTTCGGCAACAACGTCAAGTCCCTGCAGGGCCGCTGACGGTTGGGCTCGGGCGGGGCGCCGTTTTCGCGCGAAACCGTCATCTGGCACGCGTGGGAATGGCGTTTTCGCGCGAAACCGGCGCCTGCGGGACCTGGACGCAGGTCCTACCCGGATGGCCGGTCGGCGCGGGGCATGCGCCGACCGGCCACCCGCTCGCTCATCACTTCCCAGAAAGTAAGTACCCCACTAATTAGTCGGTACTTGTGGGCCTCATCGGTTGCGGAAACGATTCCGGCATCGGAAGAAGCACCGAGGAGTGTCGAAGTTGAGCAACGAAAAGAATTCCCGAGTAAGCCTTCTCGGTCTGGGCGCCATGGGCGGCGCGCTGGCCGCCGCGGTCGTCGAGGCCGGGTATCCGACCACGGTCTGGAACCGGTCGGCGGGCAAGGCCGACGCGCTGGTCGACCGGGGCGCGGTCGCCGCCGGATCGGTTCGCGAGGCGGTGGCCGCCGCGGACGTGGTGGTGGCCTGCCTGTACGACGCGGCTTCGGTCCACGAGGTCCTCGACCCGGTGGTCGACGAGCTCGCCGGCCGGACGCTGGTCAACGTCACCACGACCACGCCGGAGCAGTCCCGGGAGTTCGCGGCCTGGGCCGCCGGGCACGGCGTGGTGTACCTGGACGGCGGCGTCATGGCCGTCCCGTCGATGATCGGCCGGCCGGGGTCGTCGATCCTCTACAGCGGGTCGGTGGCCGCCTTCGAACAGCACCGGTCGCTGCTGGACCTGTGGGGCGAGAGCGCCTACTTCGGCGAGGACGCCGGGGCGGCGTCGCTCTACGACCTCGCGCTGCTGTCGGGGATGTACGTGATGTTCGCCGGATTCGTGCACGGTGCGGCCATGGTGGCACCGGCTGGGGTGTCGGCGGGTGACTTCGCCGAGCGGTCGGCGGCCTGGTTGTCGGCCATGACCGGTGGGTTCGCCGGGTTCGCCGCCGTGATCGATGGCGGTGACTACACCGTGGAAGGGCAGCAGAGCCTGGAGTTCTCCAGTCTCGGCGACATCATCGACGCCAGCGCCGCCCAGGGCATCAGCACCGAGGTGATCGGCATGGTGCAGAACCTGATCCAGCGCCAGATCGACGCCGGGCACGGCAAGGAGGGCTTCGCCCGCATCATCGAGAGCATCAAGCACCCGAGCTGAGCGGTCCTCCGAGTCGTGAGTGGGAATTCCGGTTCTTACCGGAACGATCACTCACGACTCGGGGTGGTCCCGGGGCTGGAGCAGCTGCTGGGCGAGGGCGACGAGGAAGGCCCGGTGGTCGGCGCGTTGTTCCGGGGTGTTCGTGGGCTCACCGGCGATCATGGTGGCGAGCTGGGGGACGTACAGCGTCCACTCGGCCATGCCGATCAGGAGCAGCAGGATCCGGCGGGGGTCGAGCCCCGGGTCGACGTGGCCCCGCCGTTGGGCTTCGGCGATGGCGTCCACCTTGACCTGGTAGCTGGCCGAGCGCCTGGCGTGGTTGGGCGCCTGGTTCGCCGGTAGCGACAGGGCCTCCCACTGCACGAGGCGAACGAGTTCCGGGTGGGCGGCGCAGTAGTCGAACAGTTCGCCCACGAATTCGGGAATGCGGTCGGCGTGCAGCTCGACCTCCCCGGCCAGCCGGTCGAGTTGGTCGGCGAGCACGATGCCGAACAGCTCCCGCTTGTCGCCGAAGTGGTCGTAGATCGCGCGCTTGTTGGCTTCGGCCCGCGTCGCGATGCGGTCGATGCGCGCGCCGCTGATGCCGTGCTCGGCGAACTCGGCGACGGCGGCGGCGAGGATCCGCTTCTTGGTGGGCGTGGCGTCTCGAGGCATGGCATGGGCAGTCTGCCAAAGTCGTATCGAACGAACCAGTTCGTTTGGTACGCTCCCGCTCAATTTGATCAAGGCGGGCCGCAGAAGCCGCCGCCCGCAATGGGGAGGACCGACCATGTGCACATCGTGTGCCGCGCCCGCCAACGGCGTGAGCCGGAGGAACGTGCTGCGGACGACAGTGGCCGCCGGATTGGCCGGTACGGCCGCGCTCACCGCCGCGTGCTCGGGGCCGGCGCCGAACGCCGCACTGGCGGCGGTGTCGGGACCGAGCGGCCGCAGCGGGGTGCACCTGCGGTGGCTGGGCATAGCGGGCTGGGAGATGTCCTTCGACGGGCACCGGCTGCTCATCGACCCGTACCTCACGCGCCAGAAGTACGCGGGCCCCGACGGCCGGATGGACATGCGGTACCCGCTGGAGGTCAACTCGCGGATCATCGACTGGGTCATCGACGATCACCTGGGTGGTGCGCCGGAGTTCATCCTGCTCACGCATGGGCACTGGGACCACCTCGCCGACGTCCCGTCGCTGCTGAACCATCCGAAGTGGACCGGCCAGCGCATCCGGGTCCTCGGCGGCGAAACGCACCTGAACCTGGTGCGCGCGATGGGAATCCCGGTGGCGCGCGAGGCCGACCTGGTGCTGGTCACCGGCGGCGAGCACCTGCGCTTCCCGCTGCGCAGCCCCGAACAGCCGCGCCCCGCGTACACCATCGAGGTGTTCCGCAGCCTGCACAGCCAGTTGGGCGGCTACGGCTTCGCTCCCGCCGGGACCCTGACCGCGCCACCGAAGAAACCGACGACGGTCGGGGAACTGGTCGAGGGCGGCTCGCTGGGCTACCAAGTCACCGTGGGAGACCGGCTGCGCGTGATGTTCCTCAGCGGCACCGCGAACTTCGTCGAGCGGGAGGTCGCCGGGGCCAGGCCGGATGTGCTCGTCCTCGGCTCCAGCGGCAACGCGGCGGTGCACGACTACTTCGAACGCGTGCTCGAGGCGCTGGGCTGGCCCCGGATCGTCGTCCCCTGCCACCACGACGACCTGGTGACGGCCCTGGACAAGCCGGAAGTGCACGACAGCGTCAACCGCGAGGTCGTCGCCACCCTGCAGAACATCCTCGGAGACCGGGGCCGGGTCCTCGACCCACGCCACCTCGAGCAATTCCAGCTCTGACCGGTCTCCCGGCGAATGGCGGTGCTGGGTGGCCGGTCGGCGCGGGGCCTGCGCCGACCGGCCGTCCGCTCGATGCCTCGGGGTCGGGGGGAGGCGGCATCGGGCGGAGTCTCGGTCACGCCGTTCGGCGACGGGGATTCGCCTTGTGGCGCAACCAGGTCCGGAGCTGGGCGGCCACGTCGGTCTCGTCCGCCCAGTCGTGACCTATGTGGACGGTGTCGATCGGGTGGGCGTCGTCGGGGGAGCTGCCGATGTCGCCGCGATGGACGGTGAAGTAGCCCGCGCCGCGTCCCCAGCGGATGGTGTAGGCCTCGGTGGGCGAGAGTCGTTCGACGCGCCAGGCCATCGGCAGGAACCGATTCGGCTTGGTGTGCTTCACCCGGACCACGCGCGGTGGCTTGGAATTCGCGGCCATGGCTACACCGCCACCCGGAACAGACCCGGATCGCGCAGCGCGTGCCTGCCGTAGCAATCCGTTGACACCTGGTCGTTTTCGACGCGCGCGATGAGGCGCTCGACGGTCAGCGCACCGTCGCCGGAGCCGGAGTGCTGACCGGTCGGCTCGCGTCCGTGCAGCCGGCACAGTGCGATGACCAGCACGGCGAGGCCGGGCACGTATCCCGCGAAGAACCACAGCAGCCAGGTCATCCCAGTCCTCCGTTCCGAAGCAGGTCATCGCCGGGAAGCCACAGCGACCGCGACCGTGCCAGGCTCGGCGCGCCGGGCGAACCGTGCGGCGGCAGCTCAAGCAACGCGCGGACGGCTTCGGCGACCGGCCCGTACCGGTGCCAAACCGCTTGCGGGGAGCTGCTTTCCAGGTCCTCGACGCGGAACCGCGCCGCGAGCGCATCGTCGGCCGAACTCGCCCGGAACATGTCCATCGCCCCGTGTGCGATCCGAAGTCCTTGCAGGACAAGGACATCGTCGAACCGAGGAAGGTGCAAGAACCGGAACCCGGCCAGAACGCTCGCCCGCAACGCATCCAGATGCGGAACCAGCCAGGGATCGGGCCTCATGTCGTTCGCTACCAACACTGTCTCCCCTCGCGATCCGCCCGCCGTCGCATCTGCCCCAGTTACCTCGGCGGACTCAGCTGAACCAACAGTGACGCCAAACTACAACTTGCAATTGCAGGTTTGATATTACCTGGACGGGCGATCTTGTGGATGCCCGAGATCGGGCAGGGCAAGATGCGACGCGGACAGACGACGAGAGGGAGCGATGGTTACTCCGGAGAACAACCCGGCGGTTCGGCGTGTCCAGCTGGGCCTGCTGCTTCGCGAACTCCGCGAACGGAACGAGATCAAGCCCAAGGTGATCGCGGACCGGCTCGACTGGTACTCCGGCAAGCTCACTCGTGTTGAGAAGGGCGAGCTGACGATCGCCGCGGCCGAGATGGATGTCCTGATCGACCTGTTCGGCGTGGTGGATGCGGATGAAGCTGAGAAACTCCGTCGGCTGGCGTCGGATGCCCGCAAACGGGACCGTCCAAGCCGCGTTCCTGACTGGGCGAGGACCTACACGGCGCTGGAAGCCGCCGCTGCAGAAGTCAAGGCGTACAAGGTCGATCTAGTGCCAGGGATCATGCAGACCGAGGACTACGCGCGTGCAGTTCTTTCGACGTCCCTGCTCACGCCATCGTCGGAGATCGATGAGCGAGCAGCCGAACGCACCCAGCGCGGCGAGATGATCGTGCGCAACGATGCCCGCGAGATCTCGGTTGTTCTTGGTGAAGGCGTCTTGTGTTGCGAGGTCGGCGGCCGGGACGTCCTACGCGCGCAATTGCGGCGCATTCGCGAGCTGGCCGACCTTCGGCACGTCACTGTTCAGATCTTGCCGTACAGCCGAGGCGAGCACGTCGCCATCGGTACTCCGTTCACGGTGCTCCACCTTGCTGACCCGGTCGCGACCTACGCGTGCCTCGAAGGCTTGACCGATGCCGATTACCTGGATCGTCCAAGTCACACCAACGTGTACGTTCAAGCTTTCGATAGGCTCAGAGTTGCGGCGCTCGATGACAGGGAGTCAGCGCGGCTACTCGAACAACGAGCCAACGAGCTTGAGTGAGGGAGCAGTGCCATGCGTGCCCCTGACCTGGGACCGGTGACCTGGCGGAAGTCCAGCTACAGCAGCGGGAACGACAACTGCGTCGAGGTCGCCGGGCTTCGCGACTCCAACGCTGTGTGGCGCAAGAGCAGCCGGAGCAACGGTAGCGGCGGCGTCTGTGTCGAGGTTGCTTTCGTTTCCGGCGCGACTGCGGTTCGCGACTCCAAGGACCCGAGTGGCCCCGCGCTGGTCTTCGACGCGCGTTCGTTCGACGGCTTCCTCGGCAAGGTCAAGGCTGGTGGGTTCCGCCGGTAGGTGGTCGTGAGTGGTTTGGATCGTCATAGCGATCCAAACCACTCACGAGGCATGAGCTGCCGGAACTTCAGGTCCGGCCGTTGGAACGAATGCGCCCCGCTCGGCCGATGCCGGGCGGGGCGTTGTTGTGCTGCAATCGACAGATCGTCTGATTTCGTCAAAAGCGCAGGTCAGGTACCGTCGGAGCCGCTGAGGGGACTCGAACCCCTGACCGTCCGCTTACAAGGCGGGCGCTCTACCAACTGAGCTACAGCGGCATGCACTTCCGTCGTGCGGGGACATCGTATGCGTCCATCCGCCCGGGGTGGAAAGCGGCCGCGCGATCGGCGCCGGGTGGTGACTCCCGGTGCGGTCGACGACTGGCCGGAAATCAGTGATGGACGACACAGATTGGGAGTGCAACGGTCGGCTCATGACAGGCGATGCCCGAGGGGAAGATCAGGCACGGCGGCCCGTTCGCAAGACGGCCCGGCAGGAAGGAAGACCAGCAGTGGGAATCACGCACCGCGCCCGCGGTGTGCTGCGGCGGCGCGACCCGGAACTGACCATGCCGCCCGGGACTCGCAACGTCGTCTACGGGCCGGCTCTGCCCGACGAATCCACCGTCCACCTCGTGCTCGACCTCGGGCTGCGCATCGGCGAGGTGCAGATGGCCAGCGGGGCCGGCGCCTCGGACGTGACCGCGACGATCATCGCCGTCGTCACCGCCTACGGTCTGCCGCACACCGAGGTCGACGTCATCTACACGTCGATCACGGTGTCCACCTACCGAGGCACCGACCTGCCGCCGATCACCTCACTGCGCGTGGTCCGCAACCGCTCCCTCGACTACACGCGCCTCGCCGACGTCGAGGAGCTGCTGCGGCGGATCACCGCCAACGAGCTGACCGCCGCCGAGGCCTACGCCGAGCTGGACCGGATCACCACTGCTCCGCACCCGTTCCCCCGCTGGGTCGCCACGCTGTCCTGGGCCGGCATGGCCGCCTCGCTGGCCGTGCTGCTCGGTGGCGGCTCCACCCCGCTGCTGCCGCTGGTCGCCGCCGGATCGACCGCGCTGGTGGACCGCGTCGGGCGGTTGCTGAACAGGCGCGCGCTGCCGTTCTTCTTCCAACAGGCCGTCGGCGGGGCGATCGCCACCGCGGTCGCGCTGGGCTGCTACGCCACCGGCATGCTCGACAACGCCGCGTTGGCGATCGCGGCGAGCATCATCGTGTTGTTGTCCGGTATGACCGTGGTCGGTTCCATGCAGGACGCCATCACCGGCTACAACGTCACCGCGGCCGGACGGATCGCCGAGCTGGCCCTGATGTCCGCCGGCCTGATCGCCGGCGTCGTGCTTTCGCTGTACATCGGCTTGCGCATCGGCGGCGAGTCCGTCGGCAGCCTGGACGCGCAGAGCCTCGGGCGTGCCGAAGTGCTGGCACCGGCCCTGCACCTGCCCGTGCAGATGCTCGCCGGTGCGTCCACGTCGGCATGCTTCGCGCTCGCCAGCTACGCGCCGCCGCGGCCGCTGCTCGCGGCCGGGATCGGCGGTGGCGTGGCCGCGGCGGTGCACTCGCTGCTGACGCTGATCGACGTGCACACCGTGCTCGCCGGCGCCGTGGCGACGACCGTGGTCGGATTCATCGGCGGGATCATCGCGCGGCGGCTGCGGATCCCCGCGCTGGTGATCGCCGTTTCCGGCGTCGCGCCGCTGCTGCCCGGATTCGCGACCTACCGCGGCCTGTACGAGCTGTCCGTGCTCGGCAGCCCGACCGGCGTCGCCACGCTGATGCTCGCCGTCGCCACCGGACTCGCGCTCGGCGCCGGCGTGGTGCTCGGCGAATATCTCGCGCAGCCGGTCCGCTCCCGGCTCGGTAGGTTGGAACGCCGGTTCGCCGGGCCGCGGATGTCCGGCCCGCTGCGCCCCGCCAACCGCCGGATCGACTGATCGGTTGCGGGTCTTCCGGCGGCGTTCCGACGGGCCGGACGACCCACGGGCCGACCGACCCGGTTTGCACCACACGCAGCACGCAGCAGCAGGCTAGATTGGCTAGCCTCGCGACAGGTGGCCGACACGGCGGGAGGAATACCGGTGAGCATGGGCAGCACGCCCGATCGAGCGGACTTCGTCGTGGTCGCGAACCGGCTGCCGGTGGATCTGGAACGCCTCGACGACGGCACGGAACGCTGGCGGCACAGCCCCGGCGGGCTGGTCACCGCGCTGGAGCCGTTCCTGCGCGCCCGGCGCGGCGCGTGGGTCGGCTGGCCCGGCGTCGCCGACATCGAGGTCGAACCGTTCAGCGACGACGGCCTGCAGCTGCACCCGGTGCCGCTGTCGGCGGACGAATTCGCCGAGTACTACGAGGGATTCTCCAACGCCACGCTGTGGCCGCTGTACCACGACGTGGTCGTGCCGCCGGTGTACAGCCGCGCCTGGTGGAACGCCTACCGTCGGGTCAACAAGCGGTTCGCGGAGGCCGCCGCCGCGGTCAGCGCCGAAGGCGCGACGGTGTGGGTGCAGGACTACCAGCTGCAGCTGGTCCCGGCGATGCTCCGGGAGCTCCGGCCCGACCTGCGCATCGGGTTCTTCCTGCACATCCCGTTCCCGCCGGTCGAGCTGTTCATGCAGCTGCCGTGGCGCACCGAGATCGTGCGCGGGCTGCTCGGCGCCGACCTGGTCGGCTTCCACCGGCCCGGCGGCGCGCAGAACTTCCTGTGGCTGGCCCGCCGGCTGGCCGGCTTCGAACCCAGCCGCGGCCAGGTCGGCGTCCGCTCCCGGCCCGGCGTCGTGCAGGTCGGCGACCGCACCGTGAGCGTCGGCGCGTTCCCGATCTCCATTGCCGCCGCCGGGCTCGACAAGCTGGCGCGCACCAAGGAGATCCAGCAGCGCGTGAAGACGCTGCGCGCGGAGCTCGGCAACCCGCGGAAGATCATGCTCGGCGTCGACCGCCTCGACTACACCAAGGGCATCGACGTGCGGCTGCACGCGATGCACGAGCTGCTGTCCGAAGGCCACATCAAGGCCGAGGACGTCACGATGATCCAGATCGCCACGCCCAGCCGGGAACGCGTCGAGCACTACAAGCAGATGCGCGAGGACATCGAGCGCGAGGTCGGGCGGATCAACGGCGAGTTCGGCCGCGTCGGCCACCCAGCCGTGCACTACCTGCACACCTCGGTGGACCGCAAGGACCTGGTGACCTTCTACTGCGCCGCCGACGTCATGGTCGTGACGCCGGTGCGGGACGGCATGAACCTGGTGTGCAAGGAGTACGTGGCCTGCCGCCACGACCTCGGCGGCGCGCTGGTGCTGAGCGAATTCGCCGGTGCTGCGGCAGAACTCACGAGCGCGTTCCTGGTGAACCCGCATAACCTGGACGGGGTCAAGGACGCGTTGCTCGCGGCCCTCGACATCGACGAGGCCGAAGGACGCCGTAGGATGCGCGCACTGCGTAGGCAGGTGCTCACGCACGATGTCGACCGCTGGGCGCGGTCGTTCCTCGAAGCGTTGGGCGCACCGCTCGTGGAGTAGCCGCGAGTAACCGGTCCGCAACACGGACGGCCCGGCCTCAGCGATACTTGTTCGAACCGCTCGCCGTCGACGGTCACCACCGTGACGCGAACGGGATCGATCCACAAACGACTTGACCGCGCCCCCCTGAGGAGTATGGCGTTGACCGCCGAAGCCCTTCCTGCCGAGCTGCGCCGCGTGATCGTGCAGCTCGCGCGGACGCCTCGACTTCTGGTCGCCTGCGACTACGACGGCACCCTCGCCCCCATCGTGGCGGACCCCACCCAGGCCAAACCGCTACCCGAATCGGTGCACGCCCTGCGGTCGCTGGCCGCGCTGCCGGCGACCACCACGGCGGTGATCTCCGGCCGCGCGCTGCGCGACCTCGCCACCCTGTCCCGGCTGCCCGCCGAGGTCTACCTGGTCGGCAGCCACGGCTCGGAGTTCGACGTCGGGTTCGTGCACGAACTCGAACCCGAAGCCACCCAGCTGCGCACGGAGCTGCAGATCGCCCTGCAGGACATCGTGCGCGGCAAACCCGGCGTCACGCTGGAGAACAAACCCGCCAGCGTCGCGGTGCACGTCCGGCGCGCCGAAGCCGAGGTCGCCGAGGAGGTGCTGGACACCGTCCGCACCGGCCCGGCGGCCTGGGAAGGCGTGCAGGTCACCGAGGGCAAGGCGGTCATCGAGCTGGCCGTGGTGCAGACCGACAAGGGCAACGCGCTCGACGCGCTGCGCCACCAGGTCGGCGCCACCGCGGCCATCTTCCTCGGCGACGACGTCACCGACGAGAAGGCCTTCGCCCGGCTGCACGGCCCCGACCTGGGCATCAAGGTCGGCGACGGGGACACGCTGGCGACCTACCGGATCGACAGCACCACCGAGGTCGCGACCGTGCTCGCGTTCCTGATGGAGGAACGGCGCACCTGGCTCTACGGCGAGCAGGCCCCGCCGATCGAGCGGCTGACGATGCTGTCCAACGAGCGCACCGTCGCCCTGGTCACCCCCGACGCGCGGATGACCTGGATGTGCCACCCCGGCCCCGACTCGGCCGCGGTGTTCGCCGACCTGCTCGGCGGCCCCGGCGCCGGGCACTTCACGATCCGCCCGCAGGGCGGCAACGGCGCCCAGCGCAGCCCGCTGCCGCTGGGCCAGCGGTACGTGCCGAACACCATGATCGTGGAAACCCGCTGGTCGCGGCTGCTGGTCACGGACTACCTCGCGCACGGCACCGACAGCCACCGCACCGACCTGGTGCGGGTGATCAGCGGCGGCGTGCCGGCGGCGGTGGAGTTCGCGCCGCGCCCCGAGTTCGGGCAGGTGCCGGTTCGGCTGACCGCCGAGGCCGGCGGGCTGCGGGTGCAGGGCACCGCCGAGCCGATGGTGCTGTACTCGCCGGGCGTGCAGTGGGAGATCAGCTCCGACGGCATGCACGAATCCGCGCACGCGGTCGTCGACCCGCGCGAGGACAACCCGGTCGTGCTGGAGCTGCGCTGCGGCACCGACGACCTGTCGTCGGCGGACACCGAGGTCGAGCGCCGCGACGTGGCCGACCGGTACTGGTCGGAGTGGATGAAGACGCTGTCGCTGCCCGACGTGGAGCGCGACCTGGTCGCCCGCTCCGCGCTGACGCTGCGCGGGCTGTGCAACACCGACACCGGCGGGATCATGGCGGCCGCCACCACCTCGCTGCCGGAGGAGATCGGCGGCGTCCGCAACTGGGACTACCGGTACTGCTGGCTGCGCGACGGCGCGATGACCGCGCAGGCGCTGGTCACGCTCGGCTCCACGGACGAGGCCGAGGCGTTCCTGAACTGGCTGCACCGGGTGCTGGAGACGCTGCCCGGCCCGGAGCGGCTGCACCCGCTGTACACGCTGCAGGGCACCGGGCTCGGCCCGGAGGCCGTGATCGACAGCCTGCCCGGCTACGCCGGATCGCGGCCGGTCCGCGTCGGCAACCTCGCCGACCAGCAGGTGCAGCTGGACGTGTTCGGGCCCGTGGTGGAGCTGATCGCGCACCTCGCGCAGGCCACCGGCCGGATCCGGGACGTGGACTGGGACCTGGTGAAGGCGATGGCCGAGGCCGTCTCGCACCGCTGGTTCGAGCCCGACCACGGCATCTGGGAAGAGCGCGACGTGCCGCGCCACCACGTGTACTCCAAGGTCATGTGCTGGGTGACGCTGGACCGCGCGGTGAAGCTGGCGACCGCGTACGGCCGTGAGGCCGACCCGTCGTGGGCGCCGCTGCGCGACCAGATCGGCCAGGACGTGGTCAAGAACGGCTGGCACCCGGACGTGCAGGCGTTCACCACCGCCTACGAGGGCTCGGACCTGGACGCGGCGTCGCTGCACGTCGGGCTGTCCGGGCTGATCGACCCGTCCGACGAGCGGTTCCAGGCCACCGTCACGGCGATCGAGGCGGAGCTGCGCAGCGGGTCCACCGTGTACCGCTACCGCCGCGACGACGGGCTGCCCGGCGACGAGGGCGGCTTCCACCTGTGCGCGGCCTGGCTGATCGAGGCGTACCTGCTGATCGGCCGCCGCACCGAGGCGGAGGAGCTGTTCCAGCAGATCGTCGACACGGCCGGTCCGACGGGGCTGCTGTCGGAGGAGTACGACCCGATCGCGGAGCGCTCCCTGGGCAACCACCCGCAGGCGTATTCCCACCTGGGCCTGATCCGCTGCGCCCAGCTGCTGTCCGCCTAGTCCCGCGACCTGAACGGCCCGTTCGCTCTTGGAGGCGAACGGGCCGTTCGCCTTGTTGTGCGGCGGGAACGGTCCGTTCGCTTCGGCCTGGTGGGTGAGGTGAACGGGCCGTTCGTCTTGTTGTGCGGCGGGAACGGTCCGTTCGCTTCGGCCTGGTGGGTGAGGCGAACGGGCCGTTCGCCACGTTCGGCGCGCCGATTGGTCCGTTCAACGTTCAACTGGTCACGATTTGGGCGATTGATGTCATCACGTCGGGGGTGGGCTAATACGCTCTGTGCCGGACGCTCGCACGAGGGGAAGGCGGACGGGTGAACGGACTGACCGCAACGCTGATCGTCGTGATCATCGTGCTGATCGTCGTCGCGGTGGTCGCCGTGATCATGGGGGTGCGGGCCAAGCGCTCCGCCGCGAAACCGGAAACCCGGGCAGGCGATCCGTTCCACACCGGTGACCAGGACTCGCTGCGCGGCGACCCGCGGGCGCTGAAGGCCGGCGACATCGTCGAGGTGCGCGGCGGCACCTACACCGTCCGCGGCACCGTCCGGCTCTCCGAAGGCGGCTGGACCTGGGCGGAGCACCTGCTCGACGACGCCAAGGGCGGGCAGGTGTGGCTGGCCGTGGAAGAGGACCCGGACCTGATCCTCTCGCTGTGGACACCCGTCGCCGACGCCGGCGAGCCCGGCCCGAAGACGATCGACTTCGGCGGCCGCACCTACCACTCCGAGGAAGCCGGCAGCGCCGAGTTCCGCAGCGAGGCCACCACCGGCCTGGCCGAGCAGGGCACCGTGCGCTACCACGACTACGAGGCCTCGGACGGATCGATGCTGGGCTTCGAGTCCTACGGCGGCGCCGACTGGGAAGCCAGCAGCGGCGAAGCGCTCAGCCGCTACGACGTGCTCATCTACCCGACGGCGGACTGACCGGTGAAACCTCGCTTCTGGTTCGCGATCGCCGGCGCCGCCGCGGTATTGGCCCTGATCATCGGGCTGGTGACGATCTTCTCCACCGGCACCGGGCCGCACGGCTACGTCGCGAAGAACTACACCCGCGCCGCCCACCTCGACCTGTCCGGCGACTCCGACAACCGGGCCTACACCAGCCCGAAACCGCCGAGCGTCGTCGCCGCCGAGATCACCTCGAAGTGGCGCCCGCAGTCCCAGTACGCCGACTCGTCGGGCATCTACCTGCGGTACTCCGGCGACGCGGTGATCATCCAGCCGCAGGCGCCCGGCTCGGTGATCCACCTGATGGACTCCGACCGCGCCTACCGCCGCTACCACAGCCACGTCGGCGGCGTCTGGGGCTGGAGCAGCCCGCACGGCGAGAGCTTCCGCGGCCGCGGGCCGGGAGCGGGCAAATGAGCGGCAAGAAGATCGGGCTCGTCGTGACCGCGGGCGCCGTCATCGCCGTCGGTCTGGCGGTCGCCGGGACGATCGGCGGCGAGTCCGCGCAGAACACCTTCACCTCGGAGGAAACCACCTACTACCTGGACGGCACGAGCTACTCGGGGCCGCCGATCGAGCGGTTCACCCCCGCCGATGCGCAGCAGCTCGCGCAGCGGCTCGCGGAGGCGGAGCGGGCGCACGGGGTGTGCTTCGGCTGGAAGCTGGTCGACGGCTCGACGGAGCAGTTCGACCAGGGCTCCAGCCGCGGCCCCGGCGTCCCGGCCGACAGCTGCCCGCGCTGGGCCGAGACCCAGGTGTTCGTCGCGGCCGGCGACACCGACGACGACGTCGACGCGGCCGACATCAAGGTCGCGGCGTCCGGCGACCTCGACGCGCAGCTGGACGCGGACGACTTCGTGAACCTCGGCGTCACCGCCGACTCGCTGGCCGCGGAACCGGTGACCGCGACCGGGCAGGCCGCGCTCGGATTGCCCTTGCTGCTGGTGGAGAACGGCGTGCTGACGGCGCCGCGGGCGACCGAGGACGCGTCGGGCACCGCCTCGGTCCCGCCGCTGCCGAAGGGCGATGGCTCCGGTTCGGACTGGGTACCCTGGACGTGGCTCGGCGGGCTGGGCGTCGTCGTGGTGCTCGGCCTGCTGCTGGGCTTCCGGGCTCGTGCGAAGCAGAAGTCCACATCGGACACTCCGCCCGCGCCGCCAACGCAGGGCGGCCCGCCTGGCCCGCAGGGCCCGCCACCGGGTGGATCGCAAGGGCCGCCGCCTGCACCGCCGTTGCAGGGACCGCCGCCGAGCGGACCGCACCCGCCGCGAGGACCCTCGACGCCGGGGCAGCAGGGGTGGCCTCCGCCGCCCGGAGGTCCGCGGCAGTCCTGGCCACCGCCGCCGCAGGGGCCGCCGCCGGCAGGTCCCCGTCGCTGACCGCACCGAACACGACACCAGAAGGGCCTCACCTTGCTCCAGGAAATGCTCGCCGGCCTGATCGCCGCCGTCGCCTACGGGGTGGTCGGCGTGGCGATGATGGCGCTCGGCTACGTGCTCGTCGACCTGGCCACGCCGGGCAAGCTTCGCGATCTGATCTGGGTCCAGCGCAACCCGAACGCGGCGTTGCTGCTGGTCTCCGGCCTGATCGGGGTCGGGATCATCCTGACCACCGCGATCGTGGGCAGCGCCGACGACCTGATCGCCGGGCTGATCGACACCCTTGTCTTCGGTCTCCTCGGGCTCATCCTGATGAGCCTGTCGTTCCTGCTGATCGACGCGGTCACGCCCGGCAAGCTCGGCGACGAGCTCTCCTCCCCGAACGTGCACCCGGCGACCTGGGTCTCGGCGACCACGCACGTGGTGATCGCGGTGATCATCGCCGCCTCGATCTGGTGATCAGCGCGTGTCGGTGAGTGCCGAGCCGGCGGTTGAGCCCGCCGGTCCGGTCAAGCCGCGCGGCAGGGTCGCCCGGACCGCGGTGCTGGTGGCCGTTTTCATCTGCGCCGCCTGCGGTCTGGTCTACGAGCTGGCGCTGGTCGCGCTCGGCAGCTACCTGATCGGCGACACCGTCGGCCAGGCGTCGATCGTGCTGTCCCTGATGGTGTTCGCGATGGGCGTCGGCGCGCTCGCCGCGAAACCCCTGCAGCGCTGGGCGGCTCCGGCGTTCGCGGGCATCGAGCTGCTGCTCGCGCTGCTCGGCGGGATCAGCGTGCTCGGGCTGTACGCCGCGTTCGCGTGGCTGAGCCTGTACATGCCCGCGCTGATCGCCACCGCGCTCGTGCTCGGCGTGCTGATCGGCGCGGAGATCCCGCTGTTGATGGTGCTGCTGCAGCGGATCCGGCGGCAGGACGCGGGTTCCGCGGTCGCCGACCTGTTCGCGGCCGACTACGTCGGCGGTCTCGTCGGTGGGCTGGCGTTCCCGTTCCTGCTGCTGCCGCTGTTCGGGCAGGTGCAGGGCGCGTTGCTGGTCGGCGTGGTCAACGCCGCCGCCGGCATCGGGCTGGTGCTGACCGTCTTCCGCCGGGAGCTCTCCAAGCGCGCGACGTTGCTGCTGACCGGGGCGACCGTGCTGGTCGGCGGCGTGCTCGTTGGGGCTTACGCGTTCGCCGACGACTTCGAGGTCACCGCGCGCCAGGCGCTGTACGCGGACCCCGTGGTGCATTCGGAGCGCACGCCGTACCAGGACGTCGTGCTGACCGAGTCGGTTTCGCTGAACGGGAACAGCGATACCCGGCTGTACCTCAACGGAGACCTGCAGTTCAGCTCGATGGACGAGTACCGGTACCACGAGGCGCTGGTGCACCCGGCGATGGCCGGGCCGCGGGAGCGGGTGCTCGTGCTGGGCGGCGGCGACGGCCTGGCGCTGCGAGAGGTGCTGCGGTACCCGGATGTTCGCGAGGCCACCCTGGTGGACCTGGACCCGGCGGTGCTGGAGCTGGCGCGCACCGATCCTCGAGTGTCCACTTTGAACAAGGACGCCTTCGCGGACCCGCGGGTGCGGGCGATCGCGGCGGACGCCTTCAGCTGGCTGCGGGACAACCGCGAACGCTACGACGTGGTGCTCGTGGACATGCCCGATGCGGACTCCACGGCGACGGCGAAGCTGTACTCGACGGAGTTCTACGGCCTGGTCCGGCACGCGATGTCGGAGAACGCGCGAGTGGTGGTGCAGGCGGGGTCGCCGTTCTTCGCGCCGAAGGCGTTCTGGTGCATCGAGTCGACGATGAGGTCGGCGGGCCTGAACACGGTCCCGTACCAGATCGCGATGCCCAGCTTCGGCGAATGGGGCTTCCACCTGGCCAACGCGACCCCCACTCAACCACCCCCAACC
>NZ_SMKW01000140.1 GCF_004348985.1 Saccharopolyspora elongata
CGGTCAAACGGGCACGCCACCGCCAGCAGCGCCAGGACAGCAGGCCATCCCCCTCAGCGGCCGTCATCACCGCACCCAGCAAGACCGGACACCGACCTCGACCAGCCAAGATCACTTAAACGACCGGTATTGGGGTTAGGCCGACCGTATAGCCGACCGCTCTCGATGATCGCACTGGTCAACCCTGACAGCAGGAAGGTGAAGTTACCGTTCTCCTGCACCAGGCTGCGCAAGGTCCCGAGGAGCTGGGCGACCGAGGTCATGTCACCCTCGCTGATGTCGATTCGGTCCGACGGCGTCAGGTACTCGATCTCGTCAAGCATGAGCACGACCTTGATGTCGCTCCGAGCCAGCCTGCGCAGGGCCGCCTGGAACGCCCGCTTGAAATCCGAGATGCCCGTGTCACCCGTGAGTTGGCTGAAGTCCTGGGTGCTCAGCCCGCGCTGCCGGAGCTCGCTACGCAGATCATCGATCAGGTCCTGTAGCAGGATGGGGACTGGGTCCTCCGGAGGCGATGGCAGGCTCTCCAGGTCACGCAGAATGAAGATCGTTTCAGGACCAGAGAGGTTCTGCGCCAACTCCGAGAGTACGCTTGTCTTCCCCGCCTTCCTGAGCCCGAACAACCCGGCGACCCGCTGATTACGGATGTCGTCGCGAAGGCTCTGCAGAAGCTGTCGTCGGCCGAAAAACCGATCGCCCCGCACCGGCGTCGTTTCGTAGAACAGGTCGCGCTTGAAGACGTAGTCGCGCAGGAGCTTGATGAAGGCGATGGGGTCGCCGTCGTCGGACAGCTCGAGCGGAATGGCCAAGAAGTTGCCGGATGACCAGTCGTCCAGCTTCTCCCGGAGACGCTTGTCGGGCGCCCAGAGAAACATCATGTCGGGAGTCGCTTCACGCTGCAGCTGCTCGACCAGGGCTTTCTTCGCCGCACGGAAGGTCCTGATCTGCAGGTCTTTGTGCGGACTGTAGAAGAAGAACACTTCCCTGGTGAGCCCGAATGCGTTCTCGATGGCCTGACTGAACCGCACCAGGGCGTACCCGCAGTCCTCGAACTTGGGCACCCGGCCAGTAACCGAGTAGAGGAATTGCGATCCGAAACGGGCGAGAATCGCCTGGTGATCCTCGACCACAGGAAACGCCTGGATGAGCCGCTGCAGATTCCGCGACGTGTCGGGGTGCGTCGATGGCTCAACCGCTCCGGCGTTCCAGGTCGACTGGCGCGGAGTGGTAGCCCCGGCCGCGGTTGCAGCATCGTACTGGCCGAATGACTCCTTGACTCGTGTCGCCGTCGCCCCATCGACAAGACTGGAGGCACTGCGGACCGGCACACCGAGTTCGTTCAACCGCGCAAGAACGCTACGAGACGACATGCCCAGCGATCTGGCCAACTCATGGACCCGAACCCCCACGCGCGTCACCACCTCTACCGCGCCTCATTTCACGACACCATAGTGGACGTTCTCGAGTCCGGGGAGGGGTTCGGCTGATCTAGGACAACATCCGATGCGTCACCCGAATGGCCCTATAAACCCCTTCCCCGGAGTGGCCGGAGCCCACCCCGGCAGGGGAAGCGCTCGCGAAGACCGTCGAGTGGTGGCAAAGCGAGGCTCGCCACCTGAACCCGAGCTGTTGCAGCGGCTTGGCGGAACACGAGCGGCGGCGAAAGGCCCGCCGATCGGCACTCGCATGCTGATCGGCGGGCCTCCAATTGCGTCGGCACGGCCGGATCCGAACCTGAACCCCCCTTGTTCCCCTCTCCGAACAGGTGCGCATCCGGCGAAACCGACGTGACTGAAACCCCGATCACGTCACGGCCAACGCCCCGCGACGGCATTGCCCGCTTCGTCAGCTCGGTTCGGCCGTCTCGTGCGCCCCCTGCCTCCGATTCGGCCGCCCGCATCCGAAGATCGTCGCAAGCCGCGCTTTCCTCGCGCTTTCGCGGCGACAGCAGCGAGTTGGAGCGAATCCCGAGACCGCGGTCGGCCCGGCCGTGATCAGGTCGACTGCTGTTCCAGGGCGAGCGTGCGGGCTCGTTCTGCCTGCGCCTCGCGGATGCGTCCCAAGTCCTCGTAGAGGACGCCGAGGATGCGCCTGGCGTGGGCTTCGAGGGTCGCCGATCCGCATTCCCCGGCTATCGCCACGGCTCGCTCGCCCCAGTCCAACGCGTCGGTGAGCATGTTGAGCCGTCGGCAGGCGTTGCACAGATCGGCCAGGAAGCGGCCCTCCTCCGCGAGGTCGCCGGTCTGCCTGGCCTGCGTGTAACCGGCCACCGCCCGTTCGAAGTCGCGGTTCGCGTCGATCACGTACTGGGCGCTGAGGTCGGCCCGCACCTCGCGGTGCGGGAACAAGGCGTCGGCGATTCGCATCGATCGCTGCGTGTGGTGCACGGCTTCGGGATACCGACCGACGCGGTGGTGGAGCAGGCCGAGCCAGAAGTGGGCGATGATGTGCAGATCGTCGTCGTGGCCCTCCTGCAGGGCCAGCGACTTCTCCAGCAGGTCGCGCGCGTCGTCGTAGTCGCCCTGAAGCGTGTACACGCCGCCGAGCCAGGTGAGCATCACCGCCTGGCCTTCGTGATCGCCGGCGGCGGTGGCGGCGGCGAGGCCGATGCGATGGGTCTCCGCCCAGTCCTCGTAGTAGGTGTCGAGCAGGAAGAAGCCCCACATCGCATTGGCGAGCTGCCAGGCATGCGTTGACCGGCCCCCGTCCGCGGCGCAGGCGACCGCGGCGATCAGGCAGGCACGTTCGGCTCGCAACCACGTCTCGGCCTGTTCGCGCGTTTCCAGGAGGGGGCTGTGCGCGGGTTCGCTGCCGGTGAGGCTGAACCGCACCTTTCGCGGCTGGATGGTCTGGATCGCCGCGACCGCGGTGTGGAGGTAGTAGTCGAGGAGGCGCCCGGTCGCCTCGCGCCGCTGGTGGGCGGAGTCCTCCTGCTCGACGACCGAGCGGGCGTAGTCGGCGATCAGGTCGTGCAGGCGGTAGCGGTCGCCGCCGGTGGCGATCACCAGGTGCTCGTCCGCCAGGCCATCGAGCATCCGGCGGGCGGCTGTGGGCATCACATCCGCCAGCGCCGCAACGGAGTGGGCGGTGAAGTCCTCGCCCGGATGCAGTCCCAGGAACCGGAAAACCCGCTGCTCGTCGGCCGCGAGGGCGCGGTAGGACAGCTCGAACACCGGCCGGAGCCTTCGGGTTCCGGCCGCGATCTCCGCCAGCCGGTTGCCGGGCTCGGCCAGCCTGCCGGCCAGCTCCGCGAACGACCACCGCGGCCGGGACTGCATGCGGCGGGCGACCAGCGCGATCGCCAGCGGCAGCCGACCGCACAGCCCGACGACCCGCTCGACCGCCGCCGGCTCGGCGAGCACCCGGTCTTCGCCGACCAGCCGCACGAGCAGCTCTTCCGCTTCGGCGCGGGTGAACGCATCTAGCACCAGCGCTCGGGATCCATCCACCGCCAACGCTCGTCGGCTCGTGATCAGCACCAGACTTTCCGGGCTCGCGGGCAGCAGCGGGAGCACCTGGTCCTCGCTCGCCGCGTTGTCCAGCAACACCAGCGCTTTCCTGCCGAAAAGCCGGTCGCGGTACAGCGCCGCCCGCTCGTCCAGCCCGTCCGGGATCTGGTCTCCCGGCACACCCAGCAGCCGCAGGAATGACGCCAGCACCGCAGCCGGATACGCGGGCAGTCGATCGGCGTGCCCGTGCAGGTCGACGTACAGCTGGACGTCCGCGTACCGGCCGGTGGCCACCAACCGGTGCGCCGCGTGCAGCGCCAGCCGCGTCTTCCCCACCCCGCCCATGCCCTCGATCGACCGGATCACCACGGCCGTCGGGCTTCCGGGCGACGACAACTCCTCGTGCAGAACCCGCAGCTGGTCCCGGCGACCGCAGAAGTCCCTGATATCAGCGGGAAGTTGCTGGTGCGCGCTCACCGGCGCCGGGTCGGCGCGGGCGGGCCCGGGGTCCGGCTCCAGCGGCCGTCCGGCCAGGATCGTCGCTTCCAACGATCGCAGCTGCGGCCCCGGCTCTATGCCGAGCTCCGACACCAGGAGCTTTCGTGCGTCCCGGTAAACCGCCAAGGCGTCGGCCTGCCGCCCTCCCCGGTACAAGGCCGTCATCAGCAGCGCGTGCAGCCGTTCCCGCAGCGGATGCCGTCCGGCGAGTCGGCGAGCTCACCGACGATCGCGGCATGCCGGTCGCAACGGATCTCGGCGGCGTACAGCTCCTCGAACGCCGCCAGCCGGCGCTCGACGAGCCGCTGCACCTCGCCGCGCAGATCCGCGACGTCCACGCCCTGGTACGGCTCGCCGCGCCACAGCGCCAACGATTCGCGGATCAGCGCCGCGCCGTGCCGCGGGTCGTCGGAGCGTTCCGCTTCGTCCAGCAGCGCGCCGAACCGGTCGGCGTCCAGCTCACCGGGAAGCACCCGCAGCCAGTAGCCGTCCGGGCCGAACCCCAACCGCCCCGGATCGTCGAGCAGGCCCCGCAGCCGGTGGACCTGGAGCTGGAGCCGGGCGCGCCGGTCGGCGGCGGCCCTGTCGGGCCACAACGCCCGGACCAGCGCGTCCGCAGAGACCGGCTCGTTGGCTCGCGCCAACAGCATCGCCAGCAAGCGACGGCGCAACTCCCCCGGGACCGCGACCGCCGCACCGCCGTCACGCGCCAGCCGCACCGGTCCCAACACCTCGAACAGCACCAGCACCACCCCAGGGTTCAGCGGTTTCGGATGTGCGCGGAGATCGAGTCGCTCATCGCGCGGGTTTCGTGGCGGATCGCCCGGGTGGCCAGACGGTCCGCTTCGTCGAACTCGCCGCGTCGCCGGAGCAGCCCGGCGAGTTCGTAACCAGCCCGCGCGTGCCCCGCTCCGGCGGCATCGCGCAGCGCCGATTCCACCGCGTGCGAATCGCCGCGGCGCATGGCCACGACCGCGAGCCGGTACAAGCCGTCCGGGTTTCCCGTGTCCGCGAACCGCTGGAACCACGTCTCGGCCTCGTCCAGTCGACCCGCGTCGAGCAGCAGTTCCGCTAGGCCCGTGACGGCCCGGGCGTCACCCGCCTCGGCCGCCCGCCGGAACCACATCTCGGTCTCGGCCAGCCGCTCCTCTGCCCATCTCGGCGAGAGCATGGAGAAGGCTTTCGACATGGAGGCGCCGGAATCGAGGACGTGCGCCAGCTCGTACATGGCGGGCACGTGCCCGGCCTCGGCCGCCCGGCGCAGCCAGTACTCGGCGCTGACGAGGCTGAACCGCCCCCGGCTCTCCCGCCGCAGCCGCATCGCCACCTTGAACATCGCCACGTCGCTCTCGGCGTCGGCCGCCCGGTCGATCCACTTCGCCGCGGCCTCGTGGTCGCCGCGGTTCTCGAGCAGGATGCCGAGGTTGTTCATCGCTCGGCTCTCGCCCCGCTCCGCCAGCGGCCACCACGCGAATTCGGCCACGTCCCAACGATTCGCGTCGTAGGCCGCGCGCCCGATCATCCACCGCTCGTCGTCGGAAGCGTGGTCGAGGGCACCGCGCCACACGGCGTCGGGCACGTCGGCGACGTTCGCGTCCGCGGCATCGGCGAGGTAGTCGAAGGCCCGCCACGTTGTCTGCTCGACGTCGCCCGGCACGAGCAGGCTGGCGACCCCGAGCCGCTGCTCGATCGCCCATTCCCATGCCTCGGCCAGGCTTTCCGGGCGCAGCAGGGCGGCGTCCAGCAGGTAGCCGGTGTGCAGCTCGTCCAACAGCTGCCGCGGAACCGGCGAGGCTGGTTCGCACGCTCCCCACCTCAGTCCACAAGGGACTGTCTGCCGCCGAAGAGGTCGTGGTCGGCGAGGACTTCGTCGATCACGAGCCGTTGGGCGGCGGCTTCTACCGGGTCCTCGTCGATGCACCCCGTGAGCGTCAGCAGGGCCTTCCACAGGGCCCAGCCCCTGGCGCGCGCCCAGGTCGCCTCGTCGTGGCCGACCGCGTCGCGGAACGTCCGGCGGCTCTCGCCGGAGAAGAACGTCCACGCGATCACCAGGTCGCTGGCCGGGTCGCCGACACCCGAGGTCCCGAAGTCGATCACGGCCGCGAGATTCCCGTTGTCCACCAGCAGGTTCCCGTGGGCGATGTCGCCGTGGAACCAGACGGGCTCGTCGCGCCATTCGGTCGCCAGGGCGGCGTCCCAGACGGCGGCGGCCCGGGCCGAGTCGACGCGCTCGCCGAGGATCGCCAGGCAGCGGCGGGTTTCCTCGTCGTAGTGGCGCACCGGAGCACCCCGGTAGAAGCTGTGGGCTCCGGCGAGCGGGCCTCCGGTGGCGTCGCAGCGCTGGAGGGCCTTGATGAACTCCGCCAGCGAAGCGGCGAACTGCGACATGTCGTCGATGCGGCCCCGATCGGCTGTTTCACCGGGCAACCACCCGCGCACCGACCACGGGAACGGGTAGCCCTCGCCCGGGGCGCCTTCGGCCAGGATCGGCGGCACGGCGACCGGCAGCGACGGCGCCAGCCGCGGCAGCCAGCGGGTTTCCTTGGCGATCGCGGGAACGTAACCGGCGGCGGTGGGCAGCCGCACCGTCATGTCCGCGCCGAGCCGGTAGGTCCGGTTGTCCCAGCCGTCGACCTCCACCGGCGTCACGGGCAGGCCGCTCCACTGCGGGAACTGCGCATCGATGAGGCGTTCCACGAGGGCGGCGTCGATACCGGCGCGGCCGTCCGGGGCATTGGCATCCACCTCCCGATCATCGCGCAGGCAACCGCCGCACCCGAACAGGGCCCGTGGTCGCCACGACCGGGGTGCGCGCGAGCGTCGACCGTTCGGGTTCTCGGCGGGCGGCGGACCGCGCCGAATCCGATACTCGGCGCCGTGAATTCCTGGCCGCACCGGCCACTTCGCCCGGTGCCGCGGCCAGTCGACCGATGCGCCGGTCGTCGGCGCGGAGCCGCTCGTGAGGTGATCCCGTGGAGTTGACCGTCGTCGGCTGTTCCGGCAGCGCACCGTCGCCGGAATCGCAGTCGTCCGGATACCTGCTGAGTTCCGGCGACAGCCGGATCGTGATCGACCTGGGGAACGGAACGCTGGGGCCGCTGCAGAAGTGGATCGACCCGTTCGACATCAACGCCCTGTTCCTGACGCACCTGCATCCCGACCACTGCGCGGACTTCGCCCCACTGATGGTGTACCTGCGGTTCCGGCCGAACCAGCCCTACGACCCGAAGCAGCACCGCATGCCCGTCTACGCCGCCGGAAGCACCGAGCAGGCTGGCCGCCCTGTACGCGCCGAACGCGGAGCAACTCGCCTCGACCGACCTGTCGGACGTCGTCGAGTTCCTCGAACCGCCGGTCGAACCGGTCCGCATCGGGGCGTTCGAGGTACGCGCGTTCGCGGTGGACCACCTGTGCCCGACCTGGGGCCTGCGCGTCGAAGCCGAAGGCCGGGTGTTCGCCTTCACCGGCGACACCGGTCCCAGCGACGGGATCACCAAACTCGCGGAGGGAGCCGACGTGCTGCTGTCCGAGGCGTCCTGGCTCGACTTCCCCGACCAGCCCACCGGAATGCACCTGTCCGGCAAGCAGGCCGGCGCCGCGGCGGCCTCGGCCGGGGCCCGCCGGCTGCTGCTCACCCACTACTCGCCGTGGACCGACCAGGACGCGCTGGCCCAGGAAGCCCGCGACGCCTTCGACGGCCCCGTGGAGGTCGTCCACGCGGGCACCACCTACACCATCTGACCAAACCTCCTGCAGCACAGCGCGATCCGCAATTTCCATTGAAATCGAAGGTTCGATTTCAATGGAAATTGCGGCGGGGGCCTCGTTCTGCTTGTCAGGCGACGACTTCCGCGAGCTGGCGCCGCTTGGCCTCCTCGACGCCGGCCAGGACCTGCGGGGTCACCGTGCGCAGGAACACCGGCATGGCGATCAGGACCGCCAGGGCGAACACGGCGAAGGCCGCGCGCATGCCGGCGAACTCCGCGAGCAGCCCGCCCGCTCCGGCGCCGACCGGCATCGCGCCCCAGCTGAAAAGCCGCGCCGCCGCGCTGTAGCGGCCCATCAACTCCGGGCCGACCAGGTACTGCGCGATGGTGCGCGCGTTGACCGCCCACAGCGTGCCGCCCATGCCGCCCAGGAACGCGCCTGCGGCCAAGATCCACAACTCCGTGGTCAGCACCGGCGCCGCCACCATCGCCAGGGTGCCGACGAGGTCGGCGAACAGGGCCCACCGGCGGCCGATGAGCCCGTTCACCGCGGTGACCGTCAGCGCGCCGACCAGGCCGCCGATGCCGAGCGCGCTCAGCAGCACCCCGTACTCGCGGGCGTCCAGGCGCAGCACCGTGGTCGCCATCAGCGGCATCAGCGCCAGCCACGCTCCCCAGCAGGAGCACAGCACGGTCAGGACCAGGGCCATCAGTCGCAACAGGCGCTGCCGCCACAGGTACCGCAGGCCGCTGCCGATCTGGCGGCTCACGCTCGCCGGTTCCCGCCCGGCCGTCGGCGGCACGCGGAACCGGCCGACGAGGAACACCAGCAAGACCGTGCCCAGCACGTACCCGGCGGCGGTGGCGCCGAGCGCGAAGGCGCTTCCGGCGGCGAGCAGCAGGCCGCCGACGAACGGGCCGCAGAACTCGTTGCAGACCGTTTCCGCGCCGGCGATCCAGGCGTTGGCCCGTTCCCGCCAGCGCGGGCCGACCGCCGTCGGCGTCAGTGCCATCGCCGAGGTCAGCGCGACCACTTCCGCGATGCCCAGAACCGCCCCGCCGACCAGCAGCAGCGGCAGGCTGATCGCGCCGGAGAACTGGGCGAGCAGCAGCGCGGCGAGCGTCAGCAGGCGCAGCGAGTTGGCCAGCCACAACAGCTTCCGGCGGTCGAACCGGTCGACCAGCACGCCCACGTGGAGCGCCGCCAGCAGCCACGGGAGCGTCAGCGTCATCGACACCGCCGCCACCGCGGCGGGTGAGGCCGTCAGCGTCGTCGCGATCAGCGGCAACGCCATCTTGATCACGCCGTCGGCCAGGTTGGTGATCGCGGTGAACACCACCAGCACCAGCGTGTTGTGCGCACTGCGATCGCGGGGTTCCGGGGGCGCGTGCTCGGCGAGTCGGTCGGTCATCTCAAACGCACCTCGACGTAACCATCAAAACCGTTTTGATGGATAGTAGCGACGCGGATCATCGCACGGCAATCCCGCGAACGGCAGCACTGGACTGCGGGCGGCAGCCCCGCCCGCCACCCGCAGCTCCGGTCACGTCACTCCGGGATCGCGCCGTCGGCGATGTGCAAGATCGCGTCAGCCGCGCCGAGGATCGCCCCGTCGAGGGGGAAGTAGCCCTGCTCCGGCGTGGTGTCGGTGCGCGTGCGCGCCGCCGCGACCGAGGCGGCCTTCGTCAGCTCCCAGGTGGTGATGCGGCTCTGCAGGGCGCCCTCGTAGGTGTCCTGCTCGGGCTCTCCGAGGCCGATGGCGGCGCTGCGGCCCAGGCTGCCCGCGACGAAGGTGTACTGCGCGCCGAGCAGCGATGCGAGGATGGCGCCGGCCCCGGACCAGTTGATGTCCATGTCTCCCAAGCGCATGTAGCTCGGGCCCCGCTTCAGGTGCAGGTTGTGCGCGAAGACCAGCGTCGCGCCGCGGCGGGCCTCGATGTCCCGGATCTCCAGGAGGTTCTGGGCCATGAGCGCATCCCGGATGGCGGACAAGCCTGCGACCCGCGCGCTCTGCTCTAGGTGCTTCGCCGACTGCCTGTGGTATCGCAGCAGGCCGAGACCGGAGGTGAGGTGCGTCTTGGCCCTGAACCACTCGGCGCGCGATGTCGCCGCGATCAGTTCCGGTGCGCGCACGTAGAACGTGGTGAGCATGTCGTCGGCGATCGATCGCAGCTTCTCCGCCTCGGCGGTGGCGCCGACCGACATGGCCGGGTCCAGGATCGCCTCCGTGCGGCTCCACCGCTCGTCGTCACCGACGAGGCCCGCGAGGTCGAGGTCGATTCCCAGGTAGTCGCGGGCGAATTCGAGGTAGCTGCGCGGGCTGGGCGCGCTCATCATCTCCATGGCGGCGTCGAAGCCGTGGAAGACCAGTCGTTGTTCCGCGGGGCGGCTCTCGTTGTACTCGCGCATCCAGGCGACCAGCCGCCGGTTGGCGTCGAATTCCCCGAAGCCGTGGGAGAAACCCTCGCTCATCGCCGCGTCGAGGGTGCCCGCTCCCCCTTGGACGTAGTCGTTCACGGCGAGCGCGGCCACGCGATCGGTCTCGAGGGCGATCGACCGGAAGCCCCGGTCGGCAAGCTGGGCGAACAGTTGGTTGCGAAGCCGCCCGAATCCCTGTTCCAGGTGCGTCGGCTCGCCGAAGGCCAGCAGGTCGCACGGCAGGGTCACGAAGTCGTTGATGTCCTGACTCATGTGTCTGAATCATATCTTTGAAAGCTCTTTTGATAGTTCCGAAGCACTGGCCAGGGAGTGATGCAGTAAAGTCTCAAACCGGTGAGAAACTTGCGACCAGCCGACCTCGCGCGCGAGCACGGCATCTCGACACAGGCGGTGCGCAACTACGAGCGGGACGGGTGCCTCCCGCCCGCCGAGCGCACGCACAGCGGCTACCGGGTCTACACCCAGCTGCACGCGGCGGCCCTGCGCGCCTACCTCGCCCTCGTCTCGGCGTACGGCCACGCGGCCGGCGGGCGGATCATGAACGCGCTCCACGACGACGCGCTCGACCACGCCCTGCTGATCATCGATCGCGGCCACGGCCAGCTGCTCCGCGACCGCGAAACCCTCGATGCGGTACGGAAAGCGGTGGATCACCTGACGGCGGAGCCCGATGCCGCCCCAGACCGGCCGGAAGCCGCCGTGCCGCTGAACATCGGCGAACTCGCGCACCGGCTCCGCGTCACGCCCGCGACCCTGCGCAACTGGGAGGACGCCGGCATCCTCGTCCCCGCGCGAGACCCGGCCACCGGATACCGCCGCTACCGCGCGAGCGACATCCGCGACGCCGAGCTCGCCCACATGCTCCGGCGCGGTGGCTACCCGCTGGAGCACATCTCCACCGTGGTCCAGCAGATCCGGACCGCCGGCGGCACCGAGGCGCTGTCCCGCGCCCTGGCCGACTGGCAGCGGAAGCTCACGGCGCAGGGCCGCGCCATGCTCGATGCGGCCACCCACCTCAGCCGCTACCTGGGCTTGCTCGACGAATCCAGGCCCTCTTCCTGAGGGACGGCCTACTCCTCGGCCAGCCGGTCACCGAGCCACGACTCGACATCCCGAACGGCGGCAGCGGCCATCGCGGTCGGGAAGGAGATGAAGCCTTGCACGGACTCGGGGTACACCCGGACGTCCACGTCGCCGCCCGCGGCGGAGAGCCGGGCCGCCATCGCCAGATTGTCCTCAAGGGCCTTGTCCAGCCCGCCCACGACCAGCAGGGCCGGTGGCAGGCCGGTGAGATCGCCGTACAGCGGTGAGATGTCGGGGTCGGTCCGGTCGGCGACGTGACCCGCGTACGCCTGGACGAAGAACTCGTCGGCGATCAGCCGCCCGCCCGGAGATCGCCCGCTCAGGTCGTAGGCCCCGTACAGCAGGGCCGCACCGGTGAACCGCTCGGCCAGACCCAGGCCCCGCAGGCGGAGCAGGGTGGCCACGGTCAGGTTGGCTCCCGCCGACGCTCCGCCGATCGCCAGTTTCCCCGTGCCGAACAGGGATTCGGCGTGCTCCACGAGCCATCGGGCGGCGGTTTCGCAGTCGTCGGGAGCCGCGGGCCACGGATGCTCGGGCGCCAGCCGGTAGTCGACGCTCACGACGGCCACCCCGAGGGCCTCGGCCAGGCGGGCATTGCGGTCATCGCCCCAGGCCGCCGATCCGAGGTAGAAGCCCCCGCCGTGGATGTCGAGGAAGACGCCCCGGATCTCGCCTCCCTCGGGGACGGTGATGCGCACCGGGACCTGGCGCCCGCCGGCCTCGGCGAGGCGGTCGACGGCCTTGCCGCCGGCCTGGGCGGTGGAAGCCAGCCGCTCGCGGATCTGCCGCAGACCTTCGGGGGTGGCCGGGTCGGGCATCGGCTGGTCGGCGGCGGCGGCCCGTGAGGCGGCGTTGAACTTCCTGCTTTCCTCGACGTGCGCGGCCAGATCCTCGTCGATCAGCCGTTTCAGCCCGATCTCCATGCTTCTCCTCCCAGGTTCCGCTCGACGGCGCTTTATCCACACATACTTGCGGATTCGCGTCAAGGATCAGTCGAGCGCCGTCCCCGGCACGCCGTCGACACCAGACGATCGGTCGGCCATTGCCGACTCTGGCACTGCCGGTATCACCGCGCGGCCGTCGCCGATGAGTCCCAGTCGATGCGGTGACCGTACATCCAGTCCATGGACTCCGGGTTCGGCTTGTGCAGTTTGAAGATCAGCGGCAGCACGTGCCGCATCACGGGGCCGAGCGTCTTGCCGTCGCCGTTGCGCTTCCCTTGCGCTACAACACGTTCCACCCGGGTACGGCGCAGTGACTCGTACGCGGTGAAGGCGGCGGGCACGCCGTCCGCGTCGCGCAGGCACTTCGCGAGCGTGACCGCGTCTTCGATCGCCATCGATGCGCCCTGGCCCGATGCCGGCGAGGTGGCGTGTGCCGCGTCGCCGATGATGATCATCCGGTCGCGGTGCCAGGTCGGCACCTTCGGGAAGTCGTAGGTGTTCCAGCCCGCGAAGAGCTCGTCGCTCGCGGCGACGAGGTCGCGGGCGGGGCCGTCGTCCTCGGTGAACAGGTCGAGCAGTTTGGCACGCCACTGGTCCTCGCCGACGACGGCCAGCTCTTCCTTCTGCAGCTCCTTTGGCTGGCGCGGGTTGGCGAACCACCACACGTCGCCGTTGGGGTGGACGAGGTAGCAGTAGAAGCAGCCACGCCCGAAGACCATGTGCATCTCGCCAGGCTCGGCGTCGAGCCGCAGTCCCTTGGCATAGCCGCCGGTGTTGAGCAGCGGTACGTACCTCGGTGCCGGCGCGTTCGGGTCGATGATCGCGCGGACGGTCGAGCGCAGGCCGTCGGCGCCGATGAGCAGGTCGGCGTGCGCGGTGCTGCCGTCGGCGAAGGTGGCGGTCACGCCATCCCTTCCCGGCGTCGCGGCCACCAGCCGCTTGCCGTACTCGATCGGCATGCCGCGCCGCACGGCCTCGTCGCGCAACGAGCTGTAGAGAGCGGCGCGCGTGATGGTCTGCGTGCCGGTCCCGTCGGGTAGCGCTGCGCCGAAGCCGAACTCCGCCATCGATCTCTTCCCGCCCATGCCGATGGACATCTTCGTGGTCGCGAACCCCTTGTCGCGCACGATCGTGTGCAGGTCGAGCGTGCCGAGCGCGGCGATGCCGTTGACCGCCAGGGTCAGGAACGCGCCGACGCCATCCGCGCCGCGGTCGTACGCCTCGTAGACGGTCGCGTCGATGCCGGCCTTCTGGAGCGCCATCGCCGTGACCGGCCCTGCCACACCGCCGCCGATGATCAATGCCTTCGTTTTAGTCATATTATGACTATACATAGAATGACTCTTCGGGCAAGGGGTACTAAGGTCTGTCCCATGGTGAGGAGCATCCATCGGCGGTCCGTGCTGGCACTCGTGCTGCTTTCCCTGCTGGCGGAGGAGCCGATGCACCCGTACCGGATGCGCGAGATGATCAAGGAGCGCGGCAAGGACCGGATCGCGAACGTGGCGCAACGCAACAGCGTCTATCAGACGATCGACCGCCTGCTGCGCGCCGAGCTCATCGCCGTCCGGGAGACCGCCCGCGACGAGCGCAGGCCGGAACGCACGGTTTACGAGATCACCGATGCCGGCCGGGACGCACTGCGCACCTGGACCGCCGAGATGCTCGCGAGCCCGGCCCGCGAGTTCCCGGAGTTCCCGGCCGCGCTCGCCACCCTCATGGTCCTGACTCCGGAGGACGTGACGGCCGGGCTGGCGAAGCGGGCGGCCGACCTGGCCACCTCGCTGGCGGCCGACCGCGAGGCCCTCCGGGCCGCGCCGGAGCTGCCGCGGCTGTTCCTCCTGGACGAGGAATACTCGATCGCGGTCCGCGAGGCGGAGTTGAAGTGGGTCGAGGGCGTTCTGGCGGCGCTCCGGTCCGGTGAGCTCACGTGGTCGGAGGAGTGGATCCGCGCGGTGGCCGAAAAGCTCGCCTAGCCGCAATGCCGGTCGTTTAGGTTGTCGCGTGGCCGGTAGCCTGCGTGCTTGTGGATCTTGAGGCAGGTGCGGGCGCGGGTGTCAGCGTGGCCGATCGGGCCGCCGTCGGCGTGCTGGCCC
>NZ_SMKW01000141.1 GCF_004348985.1 Saccharopolyspora elongata
AGTAGGCGCGTGGATCGGGCTGTGTGTAGATCTGGTCGAGCAAGATCTTTCCGGTGACGTCGAACTGCACGGACCGTCCTCCTCGCTTCTGGCAGTCGCCGACTGGTCTGGCGCTCAATCCAGCAGCTGGTCGCTCCGCGCCGCGCGTCTCCCAGCGGCCAGGTGTGCGGGCGGCACCCGGCCGAAGATCTGCCGCGTCCGCGACACGCTGCCGATGGCCCCAGGATGCTCGCTGAAGGCGAAGATCGCCGTATGGCCAGCCGTTTCGCCTTGCACCGGGGTTACTCGGTGCAGCGAGTAACGGCCTTTGAACAGCTGCCCTGCCAGGGCAACGTGATCTGCGGCGACCGCGCGGACGAATGGTCGCGATTCATCCCGAACCGCCCCTACGAGGTTCCCTGCCTGTCGCCGACGGGTGAATCCTGACCCTGTGTGGGCGCCTGGGCTCTAGTACTTGTCGCAACACGGTGGCGCAGTACCTCGGCGACCGCGGCGTGGTCGGTCTTACCTGCGCGGCGATCATCACGGGCAGCTGGTAGATCATGTCGTCGGCGGTGCGGATCGCCTCGACTGCGGAGACCTTGAAGGGGCGCAGTACATTCCCATAGACCCTGTCGTGGTCGCGGCCAGGCAACTCGACGAAGTTGTCGCCGCTGGCGCCCGATCCCTGGTCGGAGGCAAGACCATCGTCGTCATCGCGCGCCGGCTGTCCACGATCGTGGCTGCGGACCAGATCGTCGTTCTCGGCGGCGGCACGATTGTGCAGCGGGGGACGCACGCGGAACTGCTCGCAGAGCCAGACGGCGGTACGCACGAATGCGGGCTGCCCAGCGCCGGTCGAAGACCTGGCACGTCCCAGCAGGCTGACCGCATCCCGGCGCCGAGCAGCTTTTCGTTGCCTTCTAGGACGGTTCGGGGCGAGCTAGAAGCGGCGTTTCGGCAGAGCCGGCTGGGGTGTGGAATGTCGCGATCAGCAGCGGCATGCTGACCGCGTGCAGCATTCGCCGGTGGCGCGTGGTCTTGGCGGAGCCGAGCATGTCCCGCAGTTTCCCGTGATTTCCACGACGAGGTGCACGTCCGTGAAGCCGTGTTCGGCCGCGATCGCGGTGGCCCAGTCGTCGACGAACGTGGCCGTGATCGGGACTCGTCGGCGGCAATCGCGGCACGCCAGGCGATGTTGCCGTCCCTCGGCTGCGGCGCCGAACAGCTGGGTTCCGGCGGCGTTCTGGATGGTTTCCGCGCGGCCGGATGCCGCCAATGCGTGCAACGATCTGTACACAGTGGCCAGTCCGATGTTTTCGCCGTTCGTGCGCATGGTGAGGTGCAGTGCTTGTGCGCTCACGAAGCCGGGTGTTCGCAGGAGGGCTTCGAACACGGCTCGCTGCTGGCGGCTCCAGCTGCTGGTGCGGTCATGTGATGGGTTCATGCTGCTGGTCTCGCAATCACCGAGCGCGCTTCGGCGCTAGCTCCTGTCCGTAGTTGGCGGATGCCGTGGGTGGCGAGGGCGCAGGGGTGCAACGCTCTCGCCACCGCACAGCCTCGGGGGCTTTGGCCCGCGAGTCAGGCCACGGCCAGTGCGTCGATGCGCCCGCTTCGACGTCCGATGTAGACGATCGGAGTGGTGGCTCCGCTGCTGCCGATGGTGATCGCGGTGACCGGGTCGTCGTCGCGCAGCCCGCCGGCCGGGTGGAGTTCATCGCCCGGCTTGGCGGTGGGGGCGATTCGCCAGACGAGCACGTTGCCGTCCTGGTCGCCGCTGATGAGCGTCTGGCGGTGTCCGGGCACCCAGGAGAACGCGGTCACCGCTGCCTGGTGGCCGGTGAGCACGATCCCGGCGCGGCCGGTCGGCCCGGCGCCGGAGAAGTCCCAGCAGGTGAGGACCTCCGCGGATTCGCAGGCCATCCAGCGGCCGCCGCCTTCGAAGGCCAGGTGGGAGACCGTGGCGGGGAAGCCGGTCATCTGGAAGTCCGAGCCGTCGGTGACCTTCCAGCCGTGCAGGGTCGCGTCCTGGCTGCCGCCGACGACCCAGCGGCCGTTGGGTGCGGCCGTGAGCCCGGAGATCGCGCCCGGTGCCTCCAGCGTGTTGGTGATGCGATCGGTGTCGGGTTCGAAGATCGTCACGCCCTGGTAGGACGACGCCGCGACGCGGAGCTGCCCGCGTGGCCACAGCACGTTGGTCACGGTGCTGGTCAAGGGGACGGAGGTCCAGCGGGTTTTCCCGGACCGGTCCAGGACCCGCACCCGTCTGCCGTCGGCGACCGCGAGGGACTGCGATTTCTTGTCCCAGGCGGCCGATGCCGACCATCCCGCGCCCTCGCTGTGCAGGACCGCGCCGTCGGTGGCGCTCCACAGCCGCCGGCTCCCCATGCCCAGCGCGGCGATCCGGGTGCCGTCCGGGCTGGCGGCGATCGCGAGCAGCGCGTCGTCGAGATCCCGCTCGTAGCGTAGGGAGCCGTCGGGGTCGAAGACCCGCAGCGCGCCTTCGGAGCCTCCGGCCACCAGGGCATCGGGCGCGTTGCGCCCGCCGGGCAGCGCGTCGAGGGCCATGACGGGTTCGCTGGTTTCGGCTTGCCAGCGCGTCCGCAGCTGCGCGCTGTTCGTCAGCGCGGTCATGCCGTGGCCTCCGCGCCCACTGGTTGCAGGCAGGCGCGGAACTCCCGCTCCAGCTGGTCGCGGTCGAGGTTGCGGCCGATGAACACCATCCGGTTCCGGCGTGCTTCGCCCTCGCGCCAGGGCGCGCCGAGGTCGCCGTCGTGGAGCATGTGCACGCCCTGGAAGACGTACCGCTGGTCCGATCCGGCGAGGTTGAGGATTCCCTTGCTGCGGAACAGATCCGTGCCGCGTTCGCCCAGCAGCACGCCCAGCCATTCGTTGAGCTTCTCGACGTCGACCGCGCCGTCGGCCTCGATGCCCACGCTGCTCACCGTCAGGTCGTGCTGGTGGTCGGAGTCCTGCAGGAACTCCGGTTCGTCGGCGAGGATCTTGTCCAGGTCGAACGCGTGCACGCCGAGCACCTCCCGGAGCTCGACGTCGCCGTGCCGGGCGGGCAGGATGCGCACGCCGGCGTTGATGCCGCGGATGCGCCGCTCGACCTCGTCGATCTCGGCCGCGCCGACCAGGTCGATCTTGTTGAGCACCACGCGGTCGGCGAAGGCGAGCTGTTCGACCGCCTCGTTCTCGGCGCCTTCGGGCTTTTCGTCGTCGAGGTGCTGGACGATGTGCTTGGCGTCGACGACCGTCACGATCGCGTCCAGGCGCAGCTGCGTGCGCAGCGTGTCGTCGACGAAGAACGTCTGGGCCACCGGGGCGGGATCAGCGAGGCCGGTGGTCTCGATGAGGATGGCGTCGAAGCGGTCCTTGCGCTTGAGCAGCGCGCCGAGGATGCGGATCAGGTCGCCGCGCACGGTGCAGCAGATGCAGCCGTTGTTCATCTCGAAGACTTCTTCTTCGGCGTTCAGGACCAGGCCGTCGTCGATGCCGACCTCGCCGAACTCGTTCTCGATCACGGCGATGCGCATGCCGTGGTTCTCGGTGAGGATCCGGTTGAGCAGCGTCGTCTTGCCGGCACCGAGGAACCCGGTCAGGACCGTGACCGGCACCCGGTTGTCGGTTTCGCTCATCGTGGCTCGTTCTCCCCTTCAGGTCGGGTGGTCAGGATCTTCCGGACGACTTCGTCGTCCACTTCGGACACCGGCGCGTGGAGTGTCCAGCGCCTCGGGGCTTCGTCCAGCACGGCGATCTTGGTCTCGATCGGTGCGCATCCGGGCTCGGCGCAGGCGAGTTCCTGCACCGTCACCGCCGTTTGAGCGGTCAGCCCGAGGGTGGTGCGCACCAGGTCTGCGATCTCGCCCGCGCGGTCGGCGCGAGCGGGATCCGGCCGGTTCGACCGGCCGAGCAGGCGGCTCAGCGCTTCGTTCATCTCACCTCGCAGCTTTCGTTGTCCTCTCGCTGTAGATGATAACGACAATCATTTTCGTTTGCTCTCGCAGGTGTCATAAATTGATCCGGCGATTTTCAGAAGAGCAACTTGATGACATTCCGCGAAGGACGTCGGCCCAGAGCGGTCGTGACCAGCGCGAGTCTCAGCGCGGCAGTCCTGGTGTTGGCCGGATGAGGCGCGGTACGGTCTGAACCCAGTCCGGCCGAGATCAAGGTCGTGACCTCTGCCGATGTCTGGGGCAGCGTCGTCCAGGCGATTGGTGGCGGAGCCGTCGACGTTGCCGCTGATCGGCGAGCCGATCGTCAACCCACACGCCTACAAGAGCGTTCTGGTCGCGTTCTACCTGCTCGAAGAACCCGGTCTCGGCGATATCACGTCGGACAGCTTCGTGGACGCGGTGGAAGACGGCAACGACCCGCCTGCCGCAGCCGTCGCGGAGATCCAGGACGCGCTCGATGCGCGGCGAGTCACGGCTCTGGTGTTCAACCCGCAGACGGAATCCGCGGTGACCGCACAACTGCGGTCCCGCGCTGAGCAGGTGGGCATCCCGGTGGTCTTGATGACCGAAACCCCGCCCGCAGGCCAGGATTACCTGCAGTGGATGGGAGCCCAGGTCCTCTCGCTCGGCGCGGCGGAGGGTCTGCGGTGAAGGGCCGGGGGTGGGGATGCCCACCCCCGGCCGTCAGGCCCGCGCCTATGTCCGGGTGATGGCGTACATGCCGAGGTCGGTCGGTTCCAGGGGGTGGAGCCGAAGGCCCGCCTGGGCGAGCTCGTCGCGCAGCTGGGGCTCGGCGACCAGGTGCCAGGAGTAGCTCACCTCGCGCTGGTCGACGACGTCGTCGCCTTGGTAGGTGCGGTACGTCATGTGCCAGGTGAGCGTCCCGTCGCCGGTGGGTTCGGCCCGCGCCCGGCACTCGTACCGCCTGCGTCCGATGCTTCCGGTCGACGCCAATGCTTCTGGGATGTCCACGGCCTCGGACGGTGGTTGCAGGTTGAGCACCGCCCGTCCGCCCGGTGCGAGCCGTTCGGCGAGCAACTTCCAGATGTCGCGGCGTTCGGCCGAGGAGAAGTGGCCGATGACGTTCATGGCGACGACCAGGCCCAGCCGGTCGGGGAGTTCGGCCTCCAGGAATCCCTCCGGCAGGACCGTCACGCGGTCGCGCAGGGACTCGTGGGCGTTGACCTTGGCCAGTAGTGCTGAGCGCAGTCCGGCGGACGGTTCCACGGCGAAGATCTCCGCCATTGGCAGCGCATCCCCGATCGCTAGGGTTCCGCAGCCGCTGCCGGCGCCGATGTCGATGACCGGTCCGGCGGGGTCGATGGCCTTGATCGCGTCGGCCAGTACGGGGCCGAAGTCGTCCCAGAACGGGCTGATCAGGATGTCGATGTACTCCGCTGACTCGGCGTATTCGTCGGTCACGAGACTCCTCAGGTGCGATGAAGGTGCTGATCCGCGCAGCGCGGCGGAAGTCGGCGGCCGATGGTCTGGCTCGGCCTTTTCTCGGTGCTAGTTCTGGGTGGCCTGCCGCCGGTGGTGCTGGTTCCAGTGCAGGCGTTGGGGAAGTTCGTCGATGGTCTCCGGTGTCGCTTCCAGCCAACGCGTCAGTGCGGTGAGGTCTTCGGGCGTGCGCACCGGCCCCGCGAGCATGACGGCGCCAAGCGGTTGGCGGGCAGTGGTGCATCGCTGTACCAGTACGAGGTGCCCGGCTGCTCGCGGTGTGGCGGTTTTCCTGGTGTGGCACCACAAATGCCCGAGTGGGCAGTTCGCGCGTACGAGAACTGCGTTGGGGCAGCGGCGGATCGTGTCTCGCAGGGCGGCGAGGATCGGCAGTTGTCCGTCGTCGTCGCAGCTGTCGCAGAGGATGACGGTGAAGCCGGTTCGGGGATTGCTCTCGGTCCTTCGGTGTGGTCGTGGGGCCATCCATTCCCTCGGATCGCACTGGGGTTCGGCTGGTCGTGCCCGGGTTTCAGCGGGTCCCGAAGCGAGCGGAACGCGAACGAACATCGGAACGTAATGATAACCATTTTCGTTTAAAGTGAGAACCCCAGCAGGACGATCAGCGCCTGTCCTCAGGAAGCGGGCCCGGTGGCAGCGCGGGGGTGTGGTTGACGAGGCGCGCAGAGTTGGCGACGACGGTGATGCTGCTGGCGTTGTGCAGCAAGGCCGCCAGGACCGGGTTGATGGAGCCGCCCGCGCCGGCGAGGAGCCCGAGGACGTTGACACCCAGCGCGAGCGCGTAGTTCTGCCGGACGACGCGCAGGGTGTGCTGGCTCAGTTCGACCACGGCCGGGACCTGGCGGAGGTCGTTGCTGGCCAGGGCGATGTCGGCGGTTTCGAGCGTCACGTGCGAGGACTGCGTGCCCATGGCGATGCCGATGTCGGCCGACGCAAGCGCTGGGGCGTCGTTGGTGCCGTCGCCGACCATGGCCACGGTGTGGCCGTCGGCCTGCAGGTCGCGGATCAGTTGGAGCTTCGCCTCGGGGAGCGCGTGGGCGTGCACCTCGGTGATGCCGAGCTTGTCGGCGACGGCCTGGGCAGCCTCGGGCGCGTCACCGGTGAGCAGGATGATGCGCTCGACGCCGAGGCCGCGCAGTTGCGCGATGACTGCGGCGCTGTCGTCCCGGATCGCGTCGGAGATGCCCAGCAGGCCGATCATGTCGTCGTTGCGGGCCAGGCAGATGACGCTCTCCCGCTGGCTGCGCAACTGCTGGGTCCAGCCGTGCGCGCGTTCGGGGAGTTCGAGGCCGTAGTGCCGCAGCAGGGCGGGGCTGCCGACCAGCAGCCGGGCACCGTCGAGCTCGGCCCGCATGCCCATCCCGAGCACCACCTCGCAGGCCTGGTGCACCGGGATTTCGAGGTGTTCCTCGTGGGTGCGGCGCACGATCGCCTGGGCCAGCGGGTGGCGGGCGTGGATCTCGCCGGACGCGGCCAGCGCGAGCACCTCGTCTGCGCTGAAGTCGCCGTTGAGCGCCACCACGCTGGTCACCAGGGGGCGACCGAGGGTGAGGGTGCCTGTCTTGTCGAACACGACGGCCGTCACGCCGCCGGCGCTTTCCAGGTGGGTGCCGCCCTTGATCAGCGTGCCGCGGCGAGCGCCGTTGCCGATCGCCGCGCTGATCGCGGTCGGGGTGGCCAGCCCTGCGGCGCACGGGCATGCGATGAGCAGCATCGTCATCGCCCGGCGCGCGTCGCGGGTGAGCAGGTAGGTCAGGCCTGCGAGAGCGAAGGACACCGGGACGAACCGGCGGGTGAACCGGGTGGCGACCGTCTGCGCCGGTGCCTGGTCGGCCTGGGCCTCCTCGACGCGTTTGATGATCCGCCCGACGGTGGTGTCCTGACCGACCAAGGTCGCGCGGACCCGCAACGACCCCGAGGTGATCACGGTTCCGGCGTAGACCTCGGAGCCTTCGCGCACGTAGACCGGCAGGGCCTCGCCGGTGATCGCCGCCTGGTCCACCAGCGCGGTGCCGGCCGTCGCGATGCCGTCGACGGGGATCTTGTGGTGCTCGTAGACGGCGACCACGTCCTGCGGCTCGACCTTTTCGAGCGGCACTTCGACCTCCACCTCGTCGAGGACCAGCCAGACGCGTTCCTCGCCGACGGTGAGCAGTTCCTCGATCGCCCGGCGGGTGCGGCGCAGCGTCAGGGCCTGGAGGAACTCGCCGATGTTGAGCAGCCACAACACGGTCAGCGCGACGACGTTCTCCCGCAGCAGCAGGGCGACGATCGTCGCGGCGGTCACCAGGGCGTCGGTGCCGGTGTGCCCTCGCCCGGTCAGCCCCTGCAGGAAACCCCGGAAGAAAGGCAGTCCGGTGAAGACGGCGGCGGCACGCAGCAGCCCCGAGGAGCCGCCGCCGAAGCGCGGTAGCCGGAACAGCCGCCGCAGCGCGATGAACGCGAGGACCGCGCCGCCGATGACCAGGCGGGTGATCTCACCGGTGGAGGAATCCGGGGCCCAGCGGGTGGGCCGGTGCGGCAGCGCGCCCTCGGCGGGTGCCTCGAGCAGGGAGACCAGTCGATCGAGGTCGAGCCGTCCGGGGTCGATCCAGACGACCACGTTCCCGGTGCGGGAGAAGATCCGCAGCGCGCGCATGCCTTCGAGGTCGGCGATGCGCTGGTCCACCAGGCCGGCGCCGTCGGGCTGCGCCCGCAGCCACGGCACGACCAACCGAACGCGACCGCCGGCGACGGCGCGCACGAGCACACCGGACATGGTCAGTGCTCGCCGTGCTCGTCTTCCGGGACCTTGACCGCGGTCGGGGCGGGCGCCTGCTTGCCCAGCGACTCGTGCGCCTCGGCGATGAGATCACCGGCCTTCAGGCGGGCCTCCTCCGCGAAGTCGCTGAGCGTGCGGCCGACCACGATGCCGCGCGCCATGGTCGCCACCGCGAACTCCCGGGCCTTGGGTTTGACCTGCGGAGCGGCGCGCTGCGCCGCCTTGACCACGGCGACACCGACCGTTCCCGACACCGCGTAGTGCACGAGCTTCCCGGCGAGCGATCCCAGCAAGAAGTGCATGATCCCTCCTGCTCTCAAGCGGGCACCGCGCCTGACGCCTGGCCGTGGAGAAGTCCGACCCCGCCCGGCGCTGTCGGTAGCCGATGAACGTCTACAACGGACAGCACTGACTCAGTTTGTGCCTTTCACAGCGGAGGTTCAAGAGCGAACCTACGGCATGGTCATGCCTACCGGCGGATATCGTTGACTCGACGGCCCGAGCGGCGGACGCGTGCCGAGTTGGTTATGACCGCGGCGCTACCTGCGTTGTGCAGCACGGCGGCCAAAACGGGGTGGACGGCCCCGGCGGCGCCTGCCAGCATCCCGGCGACGTTGACGCCGACCGACAGCCCGTAGTTCTGCCGCACGATCCGCCGGGTGCGTTGCCCCAGCTCGACAGCCGTGCCGACCTTCGTCAGGTCACCGCCCAGGATCACCAGGTCGGCCAGCGGGGCAAGCGTCGTATCCGCAGTGATCCCGATGTCGGCTTGCGCGAGCGCCAAGGCGTCAACCATCGCTCTGCCGAGGACGGCCACCACGTGCCCCTCGGTTTGCAGGTCGTGGACCAGTGCTGCCCGGGTCTCCGGGCGATCGCCGATGTGCAATTCCGCGGCATCGAGTCCGCGGGCGAGCGCTGCTGCTCGTTCATCGTCGTCCGCGAACGCGGCGATCCGCGTGACTCCGAGCCTGCGCAGGCGGCGCACGGCAGTGGCATCGGTGGCTGGGCATCCCGAGAGCGCGCCGCTGCCGAGCACGATGGCGGTCGCCAGCCCGATGCCTTCCAAGACCCGCTCGCTGGTGGCGTGGACATCGCGGCGGGCGGCGGCTGCGACTCCGGCGGAGACAGCGGTGGGAGTCGAGAGGCCAACGGCGCAGGGGCACGCGATCAGCAGCATCGACATGGCGCGCCGCGCATCACCGGTGACCAGGAACGTCAGCCCCGCCGCGGCGAACGCGGCCGGGGTGAACCGCTGGGCGAACCCGGCTGCGATCGTCGGCAACGGTTCCCGCGCATCGCGCACGCTGCCGGCCCTGGCGAGGAGCTTCGAGGTAGCAGTGTTCGAACCAACTGCGCTCGCGCGTATCCGGAGCGCACCGGAACGCACCGTTGTTCCGGCGAACACCTCGTCGCCTGGACGCACCTGAACAGGCAGGAGGTTCGCGATGATCGCGGACTGGTCGACCATGGCCGAGCCCTCGACCACCACACCATCCACCGGGATCCGCTGGTCTGCGTGCACGGCGACGACGTCCCCGCACTCGACCTGCGATGCGGCGACCTCCACCTCGACCCCGTCGCAGACCAGCCACGTCCGCTGTTCGGTCGCGGCATGCCGTGCGGCGTGTCGCCGGCTGTTGCGCAGCAGCAGTGCTTGGACGAGTTCACCGAGGTTGAGCACGGTCAACACGCCTACGGCGACGATGTTCTGGCGCAGCACCAGTGAAACGATCGTCGCTGCGGCGACCAGAGCATCGGTGCCGGGCGCGTTCCGCCTGGCCAGGCCGCGGCCTGCCCGCCGGAGGAAGGGAAGCCCGATGAACGCCGCGGCAAGGCCGAACATGCCCGAAGCGCCCCGTCCGGCGGGCGCGCGGCGAAGGAAGAACCTGGTCACTGCCGCACCAGCGAGCACGAGCAGCCCGGCGACCAGGCGGCCACCACCCATTCCCGCCGGTGCTCGTCGGGACGCCGCCCAGTGGCGGGCCGGGGCGGTGGGCGGAGTCTGGAGGGCCTTGATCAGCTCGTCGAGCTCGCCGCTGCCGTCGGTCCATACCACGACATTGCCGGTTCGCGTGAAGACGCGCGTGGAGCGAATCCCTTCGAGCCGTGCGAGCTTCTCAGTCACCGGGTCCGCGAGGTCGGGTTGCCGGACGAGCCAGGGCACCGACAGCCGGACCCGGCCGCCGGCCGAAGCGCACACACGGACCCGTCCGGCTGTCGCGCCTGTCCACTGATGTTCCCGGATGCCTGGGCCGTCCAGCACTGCTACCCGGTCGCCGGACATCCCACCGCCTCTCGTCGCCCCCGAGTCACCGGAGACTATCCACAACGATTGTCATTCTCAATTCTGCGGCGCTGAGGTGTGGCCAGCGGCACTGCCGGCTGGTTTCTGGATGGTAAGTGACTGGACGAGGGGGTCGCGGCGGAGCGCTGCGGCGATGTCGTCGGGATCCAGCACGCTGTCCGCGAAGTGCGCTCCGCAGCCGATCTTCTCCTGGACGACGGCGCTGGCCGTCAACGCCGCCACCACGCCGCTGAGCCGGTACGGGTCATCGGTTCGCAGCGTCAGCGACGATGACGCTCCGGTGATGGCCGGGACGCAGGCGGTGAGCACGTAGTACGGGTCGCGCTCGCGCAGGTCCGTTTTCGCCGCCTGCGTCAGCAGTTCGACGTAGTCGTCCCGGAACTCGGGGTCGTCCGCCCATGCCATCGCCAAGGTGGTCGGAATGGCCTCGGAGGCGTAGGCGGTGTAGAAGCGCAGCTCCGCTACGTCGAGTTCTTCGGCGAGGCGGATGCCTTCGGTCGGCAGGAAGGGCATCGCGTCGACGGGCTCGGGAAAGCCGGCCGGCCGCACCTTGCGCAGTGGGGTCAGGGATCGCGAGACCACGGCCCCACCTCGCCAGCGGGCCAGCGACTCCCCGAAGTCGGGACCCTGGGCGAGGAGGATGTCTGCGGCCGATGCCGGTGTCATGCGCACGGCGCCGCCGACATGGATGTCCAGCCGATCTCCGGAGTCGGCGATGAGCCGGGGGAGCAGCCCGGTCAGGCCTGGCATCAATCCGGCGGAGAACACCGCTACACGGTCGCCGGTTGTCGAGCCGAGTGCGCGGTGCGCGGGGACGTCCCCGGCGACGTCGACGTAGTGCGCGCCCGCTTTCAAGGCCGCTCGGGCCACGGTGTCGAGGATGCGGTACGAGGGGCCGGCGCAGTTCAGGACGAGGTGCGCGCCGGTGCAGAAGTCCTGGAGGCTTCCCGCGTCTTCGATGTCCACATAGGACAACTCGATTCCGGGCAGGTCGCCGAGCAGGCCCCTGCCGCGCGACGGATTGCGTCCGCCGACGCGGATTCGGCCGTAGTCGTACTCGGAGAGCCGGCGGACCGCTGTGGCGCCGACTTCGCCGTAGCCGCCGAGTACGGCGATGAGCTGATCGGCCATTGCGCCCCTTCCGTAGCATGGTCTCTGCAACGATAATCGTTTCCATTAGGTTTCGGCTAGAGGGAGCAACCGTGTTAGACGTGATCGTGATCGGCGGTGGGCCCGCGGGGCTCAGCGCCGCGCTCGTGCTGGGCCGGCAGCGCCGCCGGGTGCTGGTCGCCGACAGCGGCCAGGTCCGCAACGCGCCTGCGGACGAGATGCACATGTACCTGAGCCGCGACGGGTTCTCGCCGCACGAGCTGTTGGCGTTGGGGCGCGCCGAGCTGGCCGCCTACCCCGGTGTCGAGGTGCGGCAGGGTCAGGTTTCCTCGGTTTCCGGTGGCATCGACGACTTCACCGTGGAATTCGCCGACGGTAGCAGGGAACGGGCGCGTCGGCTGATCCTGGCGACCGGTCAGATGGATGAGCCCTACGACATCCCGGGCGTGCCGGAGCGCTTCGGCCGCAGCATCTTCCACTGTCCCTTCTGCCACGGCTGGGAGGCCAGCGGCAAGACGCTGGCGGTGCTCGGCCGCGACGTCCCGCAGGTGATGCTCGGGCTGTACCTGGCCGATCGCTACAGCGAGGACGTGGTCGTGGTGACCCACGGTGCGCACGAGCTGCCGGACGAGGTGATCGCCAAGCTCTTGGCGCGGGGAGTGCAGGTGCGCACCGAGCCGCTGGTGAAGGTGACCGGTGAATTGGACGGGCTGCAGTTGCACTTCGCCGACGGATCGGTGCTGGAGCGGCAGGCGATGTTCCACCGTGCACCGACCAGGCAACGCGCGCCGTTCGCCGCGGATCTCGGTTGCGCGATCCTGGAGGATGGCTGCGTCCAGGTCGACGAGTTGCAGGCGACCACGGTTCCAGGTGTGTTCTCGGCCGGGGACATGGCCCGCGTTCCTGCGGTTCCGGACGCGCTGACCCTGGTCAGCCAAGCCGCTGCGGACGGTGTCCGAGCGGCAGTCTGGTTGGAGCAGGGCCTTTTCCGCGCCACTCTGGCGGACTCCTGACGTGCTGACGTCGTGAGTGCGCAAGCGGGCTCCAGCCCGCTTGCGCACCCACAACCGCCGTCAGCGTTCGGGCGAGGCCAGCGCGGCAAGGCCGGAGATCGTCGGAGCTTCGAGGAAGTCCCGGACCGCCACCGCGATTCCCTTTTCCCGGGCGAGCTTTCCGAGCACTCGGACCGCGAGCAGCGAATCGCCGCCCAGGGCGAAGAAGTCGGCCGCGCGGTCGACCCCGCTGATGGCCAGCATCTCCTCCCACACCTCGGCGATGGTGCGTTCTACCTCGGTTCGCGGTGCACCACCTTCTTCGGTTCGGTCCTGGCGTGCATACCGGCCGACGCGCAGCTCCTCGGATTCCGGTGCGTCCGCCGCCGCGGGGAGTGCCACGGGGTCGTTCCAACTGCCGGGCTCGGCGAGCGTGCGGGCGATACCGGTCAGCTCGCGGAACATCGCGTCCACGGCCGCGGTGTCGAAGAGTTCGTCGACCAGGGAGAACACCAGGTACATCTCGTCGCGCAGCTCGAACATCCGCACTTCCAGGGCGACCTGCGGTGTGCGCAGCTGCTGGTGGTGGTCGGCCATGTCGATGCGCCCCAACGGGCCAGCGGTGTCCGGCACGCGTTCGCCCATGGCCGCGTCCATGCCGAGGGTGCTCTGGAAGACGATGGGAGCGACGGGGCGGTGCGTGCCGCGCCGGCGGCCCAGTTCGCGGGAGACCTCGACGCCGCTGATCAGGTTGTGCGCCGCCGATTCGCTGAACCGGCGCTGGTTGTCGGCGGCCAATTCGGCGAAGGTGCCGCCTTCGGCCGGCTCCACCGGGATCAGCATCGTCGAGGCGAACGCGCCGACGATGCGGTGCACGTCGGGGTGCAGCGGCAAGCGGTTGAGCTGCAAGGAGTTCAGCAGCATGCGGCGGTGGCCGGCCTGGCGGGCCAGCACGATGGCGTAGGCGGTGAACATCGCCGCCGACGGCGTCACGCCGTGCGCGGTGCACTGCTTCCGGAACGCGGCCCAGGTCTCGGCGTCCACAGTGGTCTGGCGGGTGCCCATGAGCTCCGGCCGCACGTCGCGAGGGTCGGCGACCAGGGGGAGGGCGGGCGGC
>NZ_SMKW01000142.1 GCF_004348985.1 Saccharopolyspora elongata
GATCAACGACACGGTCGTGCGGACGCTGACACTGGACCGCAGCGTCCGCTACCAACGACTCACAACCAACAAACTGTCCACGACGTCGTGAGACAGATCTGTCCGTGAGGTCCTGAGACAGGACAGGCTGCTATGACGGCCACAGCCACTCACGACCCCTGTGCGTTCGGGACCTGGCCTGATGTCGCAGATCAGGATGGAAAAGGCTCAATGGAAATTGCGGACCACCGTCATCGCTCGCGCCGAGCCGCCTCGGATGCGACCAAGCCCAAGGCTTCTACATCGGCAGACCGACGCCCGCCGACCAACTCCCCGAAAACTACCGGCCGTCGTGACCGGCACACCAGCCCGACCATCGAAGGACTTCGCGTTGGAGCCACTTCACGAGCCCTGGGCAACCCGCCGCACCGCTTCGAGAAAAGTCCACTAGGGACGAATACCTCCCGCACCGCCGCCAGTGGCGGTTTCGCGCGAAACCGGCGTTCCGCGTGAGGGCCAGTGACGGTTTCGCGCGAAACCGGCGCTCCCCGTGCTCCAAGCGGCCACATCTCGCACGTGCCCGCACCGGTCGGGAGCCCCTCCGGTTCGGGTCAGCGCGGTCGCGGCAGGTGCTTCGCGATGAACAGGCCTTCGGCCGACACGCAGACCTCGCCTCGGGCCGTGATCGCGCCCGTCGTGCGGATCTTGCGCCCGTCGACCGCGACCTGCTCGCCGGTGACGGTCAGCGGCTCGAACAACGGGGTCGGTCGGTGGTAGCGCAGCGTGAGCTCGGCCGTCATCCCCGACTGCCCCGCCCAGTGGTTCGCCACGCCGAGGGTGTGGTCGAGCAAGAGCGCCGAAATCCCGCCGTGCACGTGCCCGGGCGGCCCCTGGTACGGCAGGCCCAGCGCCACCTCCCCCTCCACCGAGCCGTCGTCCTTCCCGGTCAGGTGCAGCGGCGGCGCGATCGCGTTCTCGGGGCCGGTCACGGGGTCGTGGCGGGTAATGCCCTCCCCCGACCACATGTCCACCATCCGCTGGTCCATCGCGGGCGCGTGCTCGTCGAGGTGGTCCGCCACGGCGTTGAGCCGGTCCGCGACCTCCTTCATCTCCGCCGCCGACCCGTCCCCGGCGTGCAGCAGCGACGCGATCACCCGGCGGGCCGCCGACACCGCGGCGTCGACGCCCTCGTTGTGGGGCGTGGCGGTCAGCTCCAGCGGCTGTTCCCGGGCGGCGGTCACGACGCCACCTCCGCGGTGGCGTGGGTCAGCACCGGCGCGTCGTCGCGCTCGGGGCACGTCGAGCGCAGCACCAGCCGCCCGCCGTCGCGCCACACCGCGGTCCGGATGGTCTCCCCCGGCAGCAGCGTGCCGGCGAATCGCACCTCGAACGCGCGCAGCCGGGCGGCGTCGCCGTCGAGCAGCCCGTCGACGATCGCCTTGGCGACCAGCCCGTAGGAGGCCAGGCCGTGCAGGATGGGCCGGTCGAAACCGGCCGCCCGGGCGAAGCCCGGGTCGGCGTGGAGCGGATTCATGTCGCCGTTGAGCCGGTAGATCAGCGCCTGGGCGGGCGTCGTGGGCGATTCCAGCACGACATCCGGTTCGCGCTCCGGCAGTGCGGCCGCGACGTCCGGCCCCGGTTCCCCACCGAATCCGCCCTCGCCGCGCGCCCAGATCTGCATGGTCGTCGTCCACAGCGCCGTGCCGTCGCCGTCTGCGGCGGTCGATTCGAGCACGATCACCGCCGCCTTTCCCTTGTCCCACACGTCCGCGACGCGGCTGGTGACGGTTGCCGTGCCGGACGCGGGCGGCGGCCGGTGCACGCGGAGCGCCTGGCCCGCGTGCAGGATCTTGCGGAGGTCGATGTCGATCCCGGGCAGCGCCAGGCCCGGCGTGGCGCGGTCGCCCGCGGAGATTCCCTGCCCCGCCACCATCGCGAAGGTCGGCAGCACCTGGAGGCCGCCCTCGTAGGTGTAGGGCAGCTCCGGCTCGGTGTCGGCGCGGGCGCCGGCGCCGAGCGAGAGGTGGTAGAGCAGCACGTCCCGCCGCGTCCACGAGATCTCGCGGGTCGCGGGCCGGGCGTTCAGCGCCTCGTCGAGGTCGATGGCCATTCTTGCGTTTCTCCTGTGTGCGTCAATGCCTGTCTTGATCCCAGTTTTCGGTCTTTGTCCTTGAAGCGGCGCCAGCCGCTTAGCCCACCCTCGCAACTCGCACCGCCGCGGGTTCTCAGACGTCTTCTCGCGAGGACAGCCCCGATGCCGCGTATTTGGTCATACGTAAGTCGGGGATCCCACAGCGAGAAGGCGTCTGAGGTTCCGCCACCTGCACCGCCAAGCAGAACGAGTTCGGAGACAGGCAGTCAGGTCAGGACTTGGGGCGGGGTTCTGGGTCGCGCGGGAGCCCCAGCAGCCGCTCGCCGACGATGTTGAGCTGGACCTCGGTGGTGCCGCCCGCGATCGACAGGCACCGGGTGTTGAGGAACTTCCAGGTCGCGCCGGGGGAATCCGCGGACGGCCGCTGGCCGTTGAGCAGCGCCGCGGGCCCCTGCCACTCCATCGCGGTTTCCCACACCTGCTGGATGTGCTCCACGCCGAGGAGCTTGGCGATGGACGACTCCGATCCCGGCTGCTGCCCGCTCAGCGAGCGGATCGTCTGGCGGAGACCGAGCAACGCGCCCGCCTGGGCGTCGGAGAGGATCTGCCCCAGCACCGCGAGGCGGTGGTCGTCGGCTTGCGCGGCCGCCAGTTCGAGCAGCGCTTCGCCGCCCGAGCCCAGCGACGAGTCGTGCGAGAGCGCGACGCGCTCGTTGGCCAGGGTGGTGCGGGCCAGCTTCCAGCCGTCGCCTGGTTCGGCGACCAGCATGTCGTCGGGCACGAAGACGTCGTCCAGGAACACCTCGTTGAACAGGGCATCGCCGGTCAGCTCGCGCAGCGGCCTGATGGTGATGCCCGGGGCGTCCATGTTCAGCAGGAAGTACGACAGTCCCTTGTGCTTGGCCGCGTCCGGGTCGGTCCGGGCGAGGAGGATGCCGTAGTGCGCCTCGCAGGCCATCGAGGTCCACACCTTCTGGCCGTTGATCTTCCAGCCGCCCTCGACCTTCTCCGCCCTGGTGGACAGGCCGGCCAGGTCGGATCCCGCGCCCGGCTCGGAGAACAGCTGGCACCAGGTGATGTCCCCGCGGAGCGTCGCCGGGAGGAACCGGCGCTGCTGCTCCTCGTCGCCGTGCTGGATCAGGGTCGGCACCACCCAGTTCCCGATCACCATGTCGTGGGCGCGCACCTGCGCGGCCCGCATCTCCTCCGCGATGGTGAGCTGTTCGACGGCGTCGGCGCCCCGGCCCCACGGCTTCGGCAGGTGCGGCGCGGTGTAGCCGTGCTCGGCGAGGTAGGCGATGCGCTCCTCGCCCTGCAGGGCGGCCGCCTCGGCGAGCTCCGCGCGCACCACCGCCCGGATCTCCTCCGCCTCCGGCGGCAGGTCCACCGAAACCGCGCGGCGGGTGCCGTCCAGCGCCAGTCGCGCCACCCGCTGGTGCCAGTGGCCGGTCGCTCCCAGGAGCAGCCGCGACGTCTGCGCGCGTCGCAGGTAGAGACCCGCGTCGTGCTCCCAGGTGAACCCGATGCCGCCGAGCACCTGGATGCAGTCCTTCGCGGTGCTGAACCCGGCCTCGATGCCGGTGGCTCCCGCGACGGCGACGGCCAGCTCCAGCTCGTCGGCGGCGTCCTGCGCGTCTTGCGCGCGGGCGGCGTCCCAGGCGCAGGCCCGGGCGGCCTCGGTGCGGGCGAGCATGCGGGCGCAGCGGTGCTTGACGCCCTGGAACTGCCCGATCGGCCGGCCGAACTGCTCCCGCACCCGGGCGTACTCGGCGGCGGTCGTGGTGCACCAGTCGGCGATGCCGCACGCCTCCGCCGCGAAGAGCGTGGCGGCGAGGTCGTGCGGCCGGTGCGACGCGACGTCGAGGACGTCCCCGGCGGGCACCTGCACGCGGGAGACCGCGACCTCGGCGAGCCGCCTGGTGAGGTCGTGGCTGGGCACCTCGGCGACCTCGGCCGCGGAGCCGGGCAGCACCACCCACGCCTGCTCCCCCTCCAGCGCGACGCGGAGGACGAGCACCTCCGCGAGGTGCGCGCCGAGCACCGGCTTGGCGGTCCCGGAGACGAGGAGGCCGCCGTCCGCGGTGCGCTCGGCGGTGAACCCGTCGCAGAGGGCGAGCGCGCCGGTCGCCGTTCCGTCCACGAGCCCCGAGAGGTGCGCTTGGTGCCCCGCCTCGCGCAGCACCGCGCTGGTGAGCACGGTCGGCAGGAAGGGACCGGGCGCCATGCAGCGGCCGAGTTCTTCGAGGACGACCGCGAGTTCGAGCAGCCCGTAACCGGCGCCGCCGACGGCCTCCGGCAGGTGCAGCCCGAGCAGGCCCTGCTCGGCCAGCTGCTTCCAGAAGGGCGGCAGCTGCTCCGCGTCGGCATCGACCGCCGCGCGCACCTCGGTCTCGGTGATGTGGCGGCCGGCGAAGGCCCGCACGGAGTCCCGCAGGTCTCGGTGCTCCTCGCTCAACCCCAGAGTTCCTCGTGTCATCTCAGATCCGTTCGACGATGGTGGCCGTGGCGTGCGCGCCGCCGGCGCACATGGTGATCAGCGCCGTGGAGCGGTCGCTGCGTTCGAGTTCGTGGACGGCCTGGGTGATCAGCCGGGCGCCCGTGGAGCCGACGGCGTGCCCGAGCGCGATCGCGCCGCCGTTGACGTTGACCTTGTCCATGTCGGCCCGGTGCACCTGCGCCCACGACAGCACGACGGACGCGAAGGCCTCGTTGATCTCCACCAGGTCGATGTCACCGAGCGCCATGCCCGCCTTCTCCAGCACGTGCGCCGTGGCGTGCACGGGGCCGTCGAGGTGGTAGTACGGGTCGGAGCCCACCATCCCGGAGGCGACGATCCGGGCCCGCGGCCGCAGGCCCTCCGCCTCGGCCCGCTCCCGGCTCATCAGCAGCACGGCCGCCGCCCCGTCGCTGATCTGCGAGGAGTTGCCCGCGGTGTGGATGCCGTCGGTGATCACCGGCTTGAGCTTGGCGAGGCCCTCGGCCGTGGTCTCGCGCAGCCCCTGGTCCCGGGTCACCAGGGCGGTTTCGCCGGTGGGGCCGTCCTCGGTCAGGACCGGCGCGTCGACGGGGATGATCTGGCCGTCGAAGCGCCCCTCGGACCAGGCGACCGCCGCCTTCTGCTGGGAGGCCGCGCCGAGCGCGTCGGCGTCGGCGCGGGTGATGCCGCGGTTGCGGGCGATCCGCTCGGCGGCGGTGAACTGGTCGGGCATGTCGATCGACCAGGAGTCCGGCACCGGGATGCCGGTGCCCGGCGCCAGGGCCGCGCCGAGGAAGACACGGCTCATCGCCTCGACGCCGCAGGCGATCCCGATGTCGACGGCGCCGCCGGTGATCAGCCCGGCGACCAGGTGCAAGGCCTGCTGGGACGAGCCGCAGGCGCAGTCGATGCTGGTGCACGCGGTGGTGTGGGGCAGGCCGGCGTGCAGCCAGGCGTTCCGGGTGACGTTGTTGGACTGCTCCCCCACCTGCGTCACGCAGCCGCCGACGACCTGGCCGACCTTCGCCGGGTCCAGGCCGGCCCGGTCGAGCACGCCCCGCTGGGCGAGGCCGAGGAGTTCGGCGGGATGCAGCCCGGACAGGGCTCCGTAGCGCTTGCCGACCGGCGTGCGACCGGCCTCGACGATGACGGCCTCGGGCATCTGGCTTCTCCATCCGCATGCGGGACGACGCGCCCCACATCACTAGAATTCGTTATCTACCCGCATTGAAACACCCACACAACGAGTGAGAGCTGCTTCAGGTTCGCTCAGTGGGACTGGGTCGCGCCCGATAGAAGAATGAATACTAGTTTTCGGCCCGAGACCGGGCACGGACGTGCCGGGACCGTCGGATGCAGGACGAGGAGCACGCAATGAGCGACAGCACGCTGGAGGGCCGCACCGCGGTCGTGACCGGCGCCGGCGCAGGGCTCGGGCGCGCGGAAGCGCTCGCGCTCGCGGCCCAGGGGGCCAACGTGGTCGTGAACGACATGGGCCCGGCCGCCGAGGACGTCGTGAACGAGATCAAGTCCGCGGGCGGCGACGCGGTGGCGGTGACCGGCGACGTGGGCGACTGGTGCACCGGTGACCGGCTGGTCGAGGCGGCCGTGGACACCTTCGGCGGCCTGGACGTCGTGGTGAACAACGCGGGCGTCCTGCGGGACACGATGATCTTCAACCTCACCGAGCGCGACTGGGACGACGTCATCCACGTCCACCTCAAGGGCCACGCGGCCGTCTCGCGCGCCGCGGCGGTGCACTGGCGAAACGCCAGCAAGGCGGCGGACGGGCCCGTCTACGGCCGCATCGTGAACACCACGTCGGAGGCGTTCCTGTTCGGCGCCGCGGGTCAGCCGAACTACTCGGCGGCGAAGGCCGGCATCACCGCGCTGACCCTGTCGAGCGCGCAGGGGTTGTCGCGGTACGGGGTTCGCACCAACGCGATCTGCCCGCGGGCGCGGACCGGGATGACGGCCCACGTGTTCAGCGACGACCCGACCGGGGGCCGCCTGGACATCCTGGCGCCGGAGCGGGTGGGCGCGTTCGTGGCCTACCTGGCCTCGCCGGCGGCGGACGAGATCAACGGCCAGGTCTTCGTGGTCTACGGCGACATGGTCGCGCTGCTGGCCGCGCCCACGGTGGAGCGGAAGTTCACGGCGGCGGCGGGCGCCTTCAGCGTCGCGGAGCTCGACGACCAGCTCACGCCGTACTTCGCGGGCCGGAGCCCGTACCAGACCTACGCGGCCTACAGCGTCGCGGAGCTGGACACCACGGGAGTGCAGAACATCGCACCCCAGAAGAAGTAACCGCCACCGCACTGAGGAACCCCCAACCCCACCAGGCTCCCAACCGGGTTGGGGGTTCCGCAATTTCCATTGAAATCGAAGGTTCGATTTCAATGGAAATTGCGGAAAACGAGGTCGGGACCTCGGCATCGGCCGGGCGAGGTGCGGGGAGGGACGAGCGGGAGGGGTCAGTCGTCCAGGGCGGTGGGTTCCGGTGCGTTCGAGCGGGCCGCCAGGAGGAGGCCGCAGGCGAGCCGGATCTCCACCTCGACGTCCGCCATGGAGATCCGGCCGTTGAGCGCCGAGCTCAGCATTCCGTACCAGCACTCGATGACGAGGCTCACGAGGCGGACGTCGCGGGCCGTCGGGCTCTCGAGGCCGAGCATCCGGAACACCGCCTCGTTCATCATCTTGTCGATGCGGATCGCTTCGTTCACCGTCGCCGCGTTGGCCTGGACGTTGGACTGCATCATCGCGCTGGCCAGCAACGGCTTGCTCAGCAGCTGACGGGTGGACCGCAGCAGCAGTTCGCGCACCGCGTCCACCGGGTCCTGATCCGAGCGCGGCGGCCGCGCCAGCTTGTCCAGCTGCTCCACCTGCTCCGCCATGACGGCGGTGAACAGGTGCGTCTTCGAGGGGAAGTAGCGGTAGAGCGTGGCGATCGCGACGCCTGCTTCCTTGGCCACGTCGTGCATCTGCACGCGGTCGAGCCCTCGCTCGGCCGCGAGGCCTGCGGCGGCGCGCAGGATCCGGCGCTGGCGCGCCTTCTGCTCCTGCGAGCTCGGCTCCGCGGCCGGCCGGGCCTCGGCGATTCTCGGCACGTGTCCCCCCTCGGTTGATCCGCATCGACATCTGATTGTGCGGGTTCGCCTCGTGGCCGTCTCCGCCAACGTACCGCTCACCGGGACGGGCAGGCCCCGTGCCACGGGCTTCCGCCTTGCCCGGGGCCTGCCGGCGATCGGATCGGCGAGGAGGACGCGACCACTCTCGCCGAGGCGAGCGCCGAGCGGCGGGAGGCGTTCGTGGCGCATGCTCCCGCGCTGGTCTCCCTGCCGGAGGAAGACCATCGAGTTCGCCGCTCGTTCGTCCTGAGCGAGCGGCTCGGAGGCAGGCGGTCAGACCAGCGTGTCCTCGACGGGGAGGCTGAACGCGCCCATGCCGTACAGCACCAGGGCGCGCTGCGGGTCGTTGGCGACGTGCGTGCTGCCCGCGTGCGCGTCGCGCCAGGCCCGTTCGATGGGGTTCCCCCGGCGCAGCGAGTTCCCGCCCGCGCTCTGGAACAGCAGGTCGATCGCCGCCAACGCGCGCTCGGTGGCGCGCACCTGGTCCCGGCGGGCGCGCAGCCGCAGCTCCATCGGGATCTCCGCGTCCCGGACCGCGTGGTCGTAGAGGTCGGTCATGTTGCGGTCCAGCTGCAGCACCGCCGCGTCGATCTCGGACGACGCTCGCGCCACGGCCACCTGCGCGCCCTGATCCTCCACGAACCGGCCGCCACCGAGGCTCAGCCGCACCCGGTCGCGCATGGCCGACACGTAGGTTTCGTAGCAGCCCGACACGACTCCCACGACGGGCGCGGCGACGGCGGTCGTGAACACCGCGCCGAACGGCAGCGCGAACAGCGGGCCCGGGTTCACCTCCCGGCCGGGGGCGCGCAGCTGCGACACGTCGTAGTTGCGGACGATTCGGTGCGCAGGCACGAACGCCTTGTCCACGACGATGTCGTTGCTGCCGGTGCCGCGCAGCCCCACCGGATCCCACACGTCCAGCACCTGGAAGTCCGCGCGCGGCACCAGGACGCTGAGGAAGTCGACCGGCCGTCCCTCGTCGCCGACGACCAGCCCGCCGAGCAGCGCCCAGCTCGCGTGGTCGCATCCGGACGCGAAGCCCCACCGGCCGCTGAGCAGGTAGCCGCCCTCGACCGCGGTCAGGCGGCCGATGGGCGCGTACGACGAGCAGATCAGCGCGTCCGGTCCGCGCGCCCAGACCTCGTCCTGGGCCTCGCCGGGAAACAGGCCGACGTGCCAGGGATGCACGCCGAGGATCGAGAGCACCCAGCCGCTGGAACCGCACACTGTGGACACTTCCCGGACCACCTCGTAGAAGCGCACGGGATCGCTTTCCAGGCCGCCGTAGCGCTTCGGCTGCAGCATCCGGAACGCGCCGGCCGACACCAGGTCGGCCACCGTCTCCGCCGGCAGCCGCCGGTCCTCCTCCGCGGCCCGGGTCCGCTCCGCGATCGCCGGCAGGAGGTCGCGGACCCGCTCCAGCACCTCGTCGGTCATGCTCGTCCTCCCGTTGCGGCGTCGGGTTTCCCATCGTGCGGCCTGCCATCGGCAGCGGTCTCCGGAAGGTACCGGTGAGTGGGATCACCGGCGGTTCCGGCGGCCGCCGCCACCTACCTTCGCGGTGACCTACTGCTCACGGGAAGGGATGACGAGCATGACCGCTGTGGAGGAGGTCCGGCAGATCGAGGTGGACGACGCTCCCACCCGGTTCGCTCGCGGCTGGCACTGCCTCGGGCTCGCCAAGGACTTCAAGGACGGCAAGCCGCACACGGTGCAGGCGTTCGGCCAGAAGCTGGTGGTCTGGGCCGATTCCCACGGCGAGCTGAACGTGCTCGACGCGTACTGCCGGCACATGGGCGGCGACCTGTCGCAGGGCTCGGTCAAGGGCGACGAGATCGCCTGCCCGTTCCACGACTGGCGGTGGGGCGGCGACGGCAAGTGCAAGAGCATCCCCTACGCGCGCCGGGTTCCGCTGCGCGCGCGGACGGCGGCGTGGCCGACCCTGGAGCAGGACGACCTGTTCTTCGTGTGGAACGACCCCGAGGGCAATCCGCCGCCCGCCGACGTGACCATCCCGCGCATCGAAGGCGCCACCAGCGACGAGTGGACCGACTGGCAGTGGTATTCGGTCACCATCGAGAACGCGCACTGCCGCGAGATCGTGGACAACGTGGTGGACATGGCGCACTTCTTCTACGTCCACTACTCGTTCCCGACGTACTTCAAGAACATCTTCGAGGGCCACACCGCGACCCAGGTCCAGAACGGCGTCGGGCGGGAGGACGCCCGCCCGCAGGAGTCCGGCAGCGGCGCGCCCCGCATGCTCGGCAACACGTCGGTGGCCGCCTACCACGGCCCGTCGTTCATGATCGACGACCTGACGTACCACTACAGCGACGGCGATGTCGAGTCGGTGCTGATCAACTGCCACTACCCGGTCACCGCGAACTCCTTCGTGCTGCAGTACGGGATCATCGTCAAGCGCTCCGACCGGATGCGGGGCGAGGACGCGGACGAGATGGCCCGCAAGATGGGCGACTTCATCAAGATCGGCTTCGAGCAGGACGTGCAGATCTGGAAGACCAAGACCCGCATCGACAACCCGCTGCTGTGCGAGGAGGACGGCCCGGTCTACCAGCTTCGCCGGTGGTACGAGCAGTTCTACGTCGACGCGGCGGACGTGACGCCCGAGATGGTGGAGCGGTTCGAGTTCGAGATCGACACCACGAGGCCCAACGAGGCCTGGCGCCGCGAGGTCGAGGAGAACCTGGCCCGCAAGGCGCAGGCGATCTGATGGCGGTGCGCACAGACGGCCGGCTCGTCGATTCGCCCATGCAGCCCGTGCGGTGCGGCGCCTGCGGCGGCCGCGTCGAGGTCCGCAAGAGCAGCTGGGACCAGACCAGCATCCAGTGGCACGAAGACGCCGTCCGGGCCTGCGCGGAGCGCCGCGACGCGCAGCCGGGCTCCGGGCCGAACGGCCGGTTCTTCAGCGGCTGCAAGGCATTGCGGGATTCCGTGCGCGCAGCGGCGGCCCGCGGCGAGATCGCGATCCAGGCGGAGGACTGAGTGCTCGACACCACGAAGTACGGACCATGGGCGGTCATCGCCGGCGGATCCGAAGGCGTGGGCGCCTCGTTCGCCCACCTGCTCGCCGACGCCGGGATCAACCTGGTGCTGATCGCGCGGAAACCGGGGCCGCTGAAGGCCACCGCCGATGCGGTGCGCGCCAAGGGCGTGCAGGTGCACGCACTCGAGCTCGACCTGCTCGACCCGGGCGCGTTGCGGTCCGTCAGGGAGGCCACCGACGACCTCGACGTCGGCCTGCTGATCTTCAACGCGGGCGCCAACACCTACGGCCACGAGTTCGTCACGGGCGACCTCGACCGCGTGCGCGGCGTGATCGACCTGAACATCACCGCGCAGCTCGCGCTCACCCACCACTTCGGAGCGTTGCTGAAGGAGCGGGGCCGCGGCGGGGTGGTCCTGGTCGGCTCGATGGCGGGCTACCTGGGCCAGGCTCAGATCAGCGTCTACTCGGCGGTGAAGGCGTTCTCGCGGGTGTTCGCGGAGGGCCTGTGGCTCGAACTGCGGGAACACGGCGTGGACGTCCTGGAGCTGGTGCTCGGCGTGACCCGGACACCGGCGATGGAACGCGCCGGGCTCAACTTCGACATTCCGGGCTTGAACGTCGCAGAACCCGACGACGTGGCCCGGGAAGGCCTAGAACGGCTGCCGCACGGGCCGGTGTGGGTGGCGGGCGGCAACGCCGAGGCGGCGGAGAAGCGCAGCGGCCCCAACCGGGCGGAACTCGCACTCGGCGCCCACGAGGCGTCGAAACGCCTGCTGCCGCCCGAGACGAAGGCCTGACGCGGCACGGATCACCGCAGCCCGGGGCCGGCCGAGCACCTGGACCGCGGTTTCCCGCGTCGCTCTCGTCCCGTTCGCTCGGGCGAACTTCACGCAGTCATCGGTCGAATCGGCCAGCCTTGACAGCCCTTACAAAGACAGCGACGTCAGCACGCAGCACCGGCCCGTCACAATCCTTCGAGTCCCGGATCAAACCGGGCGGGCTGGATAACTCCACGCAGTGCGTTTCTTGGCCGCTGTAACTGCTCTTGCGCCACTGAGCTTGCTTGATCATCCGCTTGCCTCCAACTTTCGGACCACATCGAGGACGAAACGGAATTGCGGCGGACGAGCCCCCGAACGGGGTCGTGGGCGCAAAAGCGGGATAGAGCCCGGCTTAGCACTCACGACCACCCACTCACCGCTCGAAACGCCCAGCCTTGACAGCCCGCAGGAACACAGCGACGTCGACGTCCAGACGCGGCCCCTCCGGATCCTTCGAATCCCGGATCAGTCCGAGCGGGCTGGATAACTCGACGCACGTTTGCAGGTTTTGGCTCCGACTGGACTTCCGCCACACATACTGATCAGTCATTGAGGTCCTCCACGCTCTTGACCGCCTTGCGAAGCAGCATCATCGAGGCTTTCGAGCTCAAGGCGACCCGGGCTATCTGCTCCACGGCCTGCTCGTACACGGTTACGTCGTCGTACTCGTGCAGGAACAACCCGGACCGCCTGTTCTCCAAAGCCACCACGGGATCAAGTTTCTCCTGCTTGATAAGCAGAAAGCCACCCTCCAGAGAAGGGTTCCAGCCGCTTCTGTAGGGCACGACCCGCAAGTCGATGTTCGACCGCTCGCTCAAGTCGACGAGGTGCCGGAGCTGCTCGACCATCGTGTCGCGGTCGCCGACTACTTGCCGTAGCGCTCCCTCTCCCACCAGAGCAAGGAAACGAGCCGGTTCATTGCGGAGGATGACGTCCTTCCGACCGATCCTGATCGCAGCTCGCGTCGCGATCTCGCCAGCCGGAACACCACCGCCCGACATGATCGCCCGCACGTAGCCGCTGGTCTGCAACAACCCCGGGATCAGCAGCGGCGCGACCTCGATGATCTCCGAGGCGTTCTGCTCGTAATCGACCAGCGCAGCGAGTTGCTGCTTCTGGTCCGGCAACCGCGTAGCCACCCACTGCGGAGCGTCGGTGCCGTAGGCAAGGCTGACGATCTCCTCGTATTGCTCCCCAACGACACCCAACGCCGTAAGAATCTGGGCCACTTGCTCGGGTTTCGGAGTTCGCTCGCCTGTTTCCCAACGCGAGAGGACTCCCGGATCACGCCCTAGCGTTGATGCGAAGTCCCGCAGCTTCAGACCTCGATCCTCGCGAGCCTGCCGGAGCGCACCTCCGAGCGCCCGCCCTTTCGGAGTTCTGGCCATGTCTCGACTCCATGTGGTCGGCGCCGTGCAACGCGCACCGCGCTCCAAGCCTTCCGCCCAACATCACTCGTTGCGATCACGGTAACACATTGAGTAGTTGTCGCTGTTGTCAGATCATTTGACAACAAGCCGTTCATCGGGCGGACGGGCAACGTGGAGGTGGTTTCGTTGGTGTTGGAGGTTTGGCCTCGGTGGTTGCCTTCGCCTGGATTGCGGGCGTTGGACACGCATCTCGTGCTTCGGCCCGGCGGGACCGGTGCGTGCGGGGCCGAGGTGATGTGGGCCGCCGTCGGGCATCCGACCACGACCCGGCCGCGCTGCGCGGTTTGCGTGCGGCTCGCTAGAGCGCGCAAGAACGCCTCGAATCCAGCCCGATCCGGCGCAACAGCACGGCACTTGCGGAAGCAGCAGTGCATCAAGCGAGAACGATGATCTGACCACATCGGACGGTGACAGGCCGGGAGGCGTCATGTTCTGGTTGCAGCTGGGCACGCTCATCGCGTTCAACGTCGTCATCTTCGCGATGCTGTTCATCCCGGTGTCGAATCCGCAGCACGGCGATGCCGACGACGACGCCTACGGCGTTTGGCAGCTCATCCACGACATCGAGGCCGAACGCGAGGCCGAGTACACCGGCCGCCACCGCCTCCGCGCTCCACCTGAAGGCGACTCGTCCAGAGCCGCCTGACCCCTGACCGGATCGGCGCGCCCTCCCCGACCCCAGCGCGCCGCTCCTCCCGGTAGCCGGGCC
>NZ_SMKW01000143.1 GCF_004348985.1 Saccharopolyspora elongata
CACACTGATCATCGAAGCCCTTGGTTGTGATCTTCCATCTGTCGCAAGAGGAAGGATCAACCAAGGGCTTCATCCATGATCAACCGGGGCCGCAACACCACCACCCGAGGTTAAACAACAAGCTCAGGCATGGTTGTCCGCAGACATGACGGAGGAGGAGCGTGTTGGAAACGGTAAAGCGGCCAGAGGATGCCGGGCTCGTGTTGCGGCAACTTGAGACTGAGATGTCGGACGCCCGTGAGTCGACGGGTAACGAACAGGCCGCCCAACTGCACGTCGTCTGGATCGATCTCCTGCTCGACGAGTGGAGCCGGTATCGCCTGGCCGTGCAACGGTACTGATCAGGTAAAACGACCGTAGAGGTGATGTAGAGAAAACGTGAAGACGGCCTTCCCACACTCAGATCACAACGCACAGAGCGTGTAGGGAGCCCCGATGAACCCAGTGCGAGTGGCTGTGCAGGCAGATGATGCGATCATCCTGGCGGGACTGACGAGTTTCCTGGAGACTCAGGCGGAGCTCTGCGTGGTGGCCAAGCCTGCTAAATCCGACGTGATCGTGTTCGCTGCGGACCGCGTCAACGCCCAGATTTTGGCCGATATGCGGCATTCCGCACAAGAATGGTCGATGCCCAGAGTGCTGGTTACCAACGAACTCAACCCGGCTGATGCGCTCGGTGCGGTCGAATCTCGCGTGGTGGCTGTACTGCCGCGCACTGCGGCTACTGAGCCAAGGCTGATCAACAGCGTGATCGCTGCGGCCAAGGGGGGCGGCATGATGCCGCCCGACCTGCTGGGCGAGTTGCTCAAGCAGGTTGAATACCTGCAGCGGGAAGTGTTGAGCCCACAGGGCTTGAACGCATCCGGGTTGACCTCCCGGGAAGTCGACGTGCTGAGGTTGATGGCCGAGGGGCTGGACAGCGCAGAGATCGCGGAGCAGTTGTGCTACTCCGTGCGGACGGTCAAGAACGTCGTCTACGGGGTGACGAGGCGACTAAGCCTGCGCAACCGGCAGCACGCGGTGGCCTACGCGATGAGAGTCGGAGCGATCTGATCAGAAAGAGATGGGCGACATGGGTCTGAGACTGCGGGAAACAGGTGGGCGCTCGACTATGTTCTCGGTGCTTGCTCCCGCAGCCGGCGCATGGCCGGAGGTCGCGGCGCACCGGAGGAGCTCGATGCCCGCCGCCGGTAAGATCCCCCCGAAAACAGCACGACACGTGCTTCCGTGTTCCGACGACCAGGGCAGCGATCGCGAACTGACGCTTGTGTTCGCTGGACGGCGGATGGTTCTGACCACCCCAGACAGTACTGATGTGGTCCTCACGCCGTTGCAGGTCGAACGGTTGCGCGCGGCGTTGCGAGATCTGTTGTTGGATGTTGACCCAAGCGACTACCTGTGAATCTCGGCCAGCTTGCCGTCCGGGACGCGTCTGCGAACTTCGTCGACGACAGCGATTCGAGAATGCGCGTTCAGCTTGCCCAGTATGCTGGTTACGTGACCTTGCACAATCCGCCGCGGTACGGCCAGCTCGGTTGCGATGTCCGGGTTGGAACGCCCTTCCGCGACTAGGCTTGCGATCCGGACCTCTTCCGAGGATAGGGCCACCCAGCCGCCGGAGGGGCGCACGAGTCGGGCGTGCGGACTCGGGATAATCCCATGTGCGCGGAGCCTGGACTCGGCTCGGCGAATGTCCCAGCGGGCGGACAGTAGGGCGAAGTGCTGGACTGCCTCGTCGAGTTTGTCTTGGGCGTCGTTCCGCAGATCCCGTTGGGCCAGGAGCAGCGCCGCGTCTTCTAGAGCTAAGGCGAGTTCGACCTCGCGCCCCACCTCTCGGTAGTGCTGCACCGCGGCCATGATCGGTTCGGGGTCGCCGGAGATCAGTCCTTGGCAGCGGGCAGCCGCAGTGAACGCCCGGGCCGGCTGGCTTTCCTTTGCCGCTTCTTCCTGGCACACGTCCAACGCTCGATGTGCCCGGTCGAGATCGCCGACTTCAACCGCCAGCCGGACGAGGTCCGGCAGCCACTGGTGCCGCAGCATCAGGGGTGCGAATCCCGGACTTAGGATCGGGTCCAGGATGGACAGAGACTTGTCCGGTTCACCGCGTTGCTCAGCTGCTAGTGCCTGCGCGACCAGGAGGAAGTCACAGCTCTCCCGTTCCGCGCCGGTGGCCGGCGCATATTGTTCGGCAGCGTAGAGATGACGTGCGGCGGCCTTGCTGTCGTCCCGATGCCCGGCGATCAACGCGCCGACGCCATGCGCAAGCAGCGCTGCTGGTCCGGGCTCGCGCAACCCGTAGAAGGAGATCGCCGGACCGTCGTCCGTCAAGGTCTGCAGTTCGAGCACGGCGTCGTCCCAGCGGCCCACCCAGTAGTAGTGCACTGCCTCGGTCACTTGGAGACCGCTGGACGGGAGGTGTTGTGCTGCGACTACGCGAGCGGAGCGCATGGTCTTTTCGGCCTCGACGAGACGATCCAGGTTCTGCAGCGTGAAGGAGCGGTTGTCGAGCAGATCAAAGCGAAACTCCGAAAGCTCGGGGTCATCACCGACCACGCCGAGTGCCTTGTCGATGTGCTTCAGCGCGCATACGTGATCTCGGCGCACCGTGTCAACCAGCCACCTGGTCTGCAACGCGTGCGCGATGGGGTAGGGCTCACCCGCGGTCACCGCCTCCTCGTACGCGTCATCGGCAGCCCTCTCGGTCGCGTCGAGATCGCTGAGGTCACCGCGTCGGAAGTTCGCCAGCAGCGATCTGTGCCTGACGCGCCATATCTCTGGGACCGCCGGATCGTCAGCCGCGTCCCCCAGCGTTTCGATCGCTGCAGGCGTGTCGCCTCTTCGGTGCAACATCGCGGCCAGTAGCTGCCGCATCTCCGCCGACCGGTACGGGGCGGTCGCGATGGCGAGGGCCTGCCGCGCTTTCGCCTCGGGATCACGCCCCGCTCGAAACAGAACCTTCACAAGTGCCGCGAGCAGCACTTCTCGGTTCACGTCACCAGCCGGGCAGGTTTCGAGCGCGCGTTCGAACAGCTCGATGGCGATCAGCGGCGCCCGGTTGGACACCGCGACGTGGTTATCAGTCAGCCATTCCAGGACCCAGCGTTCGTTGGCAGCCGGTGCGGCCAGGAGCTGTTCCGCGACCTGCCGCACCGGGGCGTCGCCACGGGCGAGCGCCTCCGCCGCCTGCCGGTGCAGCGCGCCTCGCACAGCCTTCGGGATCCCTTCGTAGAGCGCCTGCCGCAGTAGCGGGTGCCGGAACGCCAGTTGGGTCTCGGCATCGACGACAACATCGGCAGCGATAGCCTCCTCGAAGGCTGGCAGAAGCTCGAACGCTTGTCGACCCGCGGCCGCGGCAATGTCGGTGACGGAGAACTCCAGCCCAAACAGCGCGCCCCAGCGGAGCACTTCCCAGCTCGGTGGGGAAAGGAAGTCGAGTCGTCTACCGACAGCAGCAACGAGGGATTGAGGGGCTTCCGAGATCGATGCCGCGGGGACATCGGCAGTGCCGTTCCCGATCGCCACGGCATCGGCCCGCAGCAACGCGTCGGTCATTTCCTGCACGTACATAGGATTTCCCGCAGCGCGTGCGGCTATCTCCCGCAGCACCGGACCTGGTTCGGCGCCGACCAACTCGGCGAGTAACTGGTCGGTCTCCGTCTCGGACAGCGGACCCAACAGAAAAACCTCGCCATCCCGCGATTCGACTGCGCGGCGCAGCTGTCCCATCTCAGCCCGATCCGGTGCCGGGCGCGACGCCGCGACCAGCAGCAGTGGCAACTGGCGCGTCGCCGCGCAGAGCCGGTGCCACACCAGGACGCTGGCCTCGTCCGCCCACTGCAGATCGTCGATGACCAGTATCAGCGGCGCGATCGCGCAGATCTCGTCGACGAGTTCGAGCAACCGGTGGACCGGATCCGTGGCATGCTCGCCGTGCAAGGTGGCGGCAAGTTGCGCTCGCCGCGGGTCGGGTGCTGTCGCATCGATGCCGAGACACTCCGTCATGACCTGGAGCGGGAATCGCTGACTCAGCTCGTCGGCCACCGCCCATGCGAGTTGGCAGCCGCGGCGGCCGGCGTCGGCGAGAGCAACTGTGAGCAGCTCGGACTTTCCAATCCCTGGATCGCCTTCGATCCACACCGGTCGGCCACGGCCTGCCAGCACGTCGGCGACCAAATTCTGCAGGCGCGCGACCTCCGCAGTGCGTCCAACGAAGCGGCTTTCCTCGCTTCGCTGCAGCGCACGGGTGACGTGGGCCGGAACGACCGAGAGTGGCGCGCTGCCAGCCGACCGTGGTGCGCTGTTGGTCACCGGCGCCCTCGCCGGTTCTCCGTCCAGCACGGGATCGTTGGCCAGAATTTGTTCGTGTACTCGACTCAGCTCGGGAGCCGGCTCGACGCCGAGCTCTTCAACCAGCATCCGGCGGGCGTCCCTATAGACCTCTAATGCCTCCGCAGATCGTCCGCTGCGATACAGGGCGGTCATCAACAACACGCGCAAGGACTCGCGCAACGGGAAGTCGCGGACGAGTCCGGCAAGTTCCGCAGCCAAATCCACGTGGCCGCCCAGCGCGAGAACCGCGTTCGAACGGTGTTCGATGGTCGCGAGGCGTAATTCCGCCAGGCGTTCGCGTTGCCGCTGGGCGAATGGCCCCGGAACGCCGGACAGCGCTTCCCCGCGCCACAGACCCAACGCACCGTCCAGGGATTCAACCGCGGCCTCGTAGTCACCTGAGGAAAGCCGTTGCCGACCCTGCTCGCGCAGCCGCTCGAAGACGCTGACGTCCAGGGTTTCCGGGGGAAGCCGAAGTGTGTAACCGGCTGGTTGCGAGATCAGGATGCCGTCGTTGGACCGGCGGGAGCGCTGCGGTTCCAAACTGCGGCGCAGGCCAGAAATGTAGGTGTAGATGCTGCCTTCGGCGCTGGTGGGAGGGCATTCCCCCCACAGGGCGTCGATGAGTTCATGTCGGGGGACGACGTGGTTGGCCTGCAGTGCCACCACTGCGAACACTGCTCGTTGGCGCGGCGGGCCGAGTGTGATCTCCTCGTCCCCGAGCCAAGCACGCGAAGGCCCCAGCAATTCGACCTGAAGCGGGCCGCACGTGCTCGCGGACATCGCCACCCCTAGTTACGCAAGCTCCATCCACGGATTGTTGGATCTCTTGCACGATAGTGCCCTTTCGGGCATCCGTTTGTGCCCGTGATCGTCTTTACCTGGAGGATTGCCCTTTTGCACACGCGTGTTCGTCAGGCTTGACCTGCATGGCTTGCGCCGAGCTGAAGACGGCGTGAAGAAGTTGTGGATCCAGGACGGCCATGCTGTGTGTCGTGCAGGATCCGACTCTGAGGAGCGCAGGCATGATGAGCCACAACCACAAGACGATCTACTCTACCGCGGTTTTTCAGCCTGATGGCCCCGGCCGACGTGCGGAGGCCGCTTGAGGTGGAACTGTCGTACGAGAGCCGTGAGCCGTACGCGGTGAACATGAGCTTCCACGCGGGGACGAGTGGCCAGGTCGACTGGGTGATCGACCGAGATCTGCTGGCGGCCGGGCTGGTCGTTGCGAGTGGTGAAGGTGACGTGCAAATCATCCCCCAACTTGACAAGCCCGAGCTCGTCGTCATCGCGTTGAGCTCGCCGTCCGGGCAGGCCGCCTTCGAAGCACCCGCTGCCAAACTGGCGGACTTCCTGGACGAGACATACGACGTCGTCGCCCCCGGAGACGAGCACAAATGGATGAGCGTCGATGAGGTACTGAATCGATTATTGCAGACTGACCTGCACTGAGATGATCTCAGTAGGCCGTGTCTACGGCGACGGTCGGGTGGAAAAGGGCAGACCGGCTGGCCTTCTGGCCCTGTTGGGTGGATTCCGATTAGCCGGCCGAGGTGTAATCATCGCCGTCATGACGCCTGATGTGAGAACCCCGATCAAATCGGGCTCAGCTCGACGGCGTCGAGGTTTCCACAGCGCCCAATGGCGCGTTGGCTCGGCCAGCAGCCCAACTGCAAAGGAGCCCTAGTAGTACTTCGTTAAGTCTTGATCTTGTGGGTGGGCGTGCTTCATGATCTCGGTGTGGATCTTGGTGCGGTGGAACGTCTTCGAGGCGAGTTGACGGAGTTCGTTGAGGAGGCGTTCGCCTCGGTGACGCGGAAGGATCAGCGGCGGCAGGGGGACTGTTATCTGCGGGGGTTGATGCTGGATGGCTCGCGGAAGTCGATCCAGCCGATGGCAGAACGGTTGCCGGACGGGAATATGCAGGCCCTGCAGTGTCCCGGTCCGTGACGGACATTTCATCCTCCCCTGGGGCGTCGAAGGAAAGGCCGCGTCAGTGGCGCGGTTGGTCTTTTCTGCCGCAGGGATGCAGGCCGCCTTTGGACGGCAATTGACGCGATCCCAAACGGTTCGGTGGGAGTGGTCGATCCCGATCCTGCATCGCAACCTTAGCGCCTCGCTGAGGTGCTGGTTAGCGCGTTGCCCTCGCATCCCTGAGAGGTTGCACGCATACACACGTGGTGGGCGGGTTCAGTTAATGATCTATCTGTAGCCCTATTCCTCGATACACCTCGTTGCGTTCGGCTGCTCGTCGCGCCGGCCGCTGGCGGCTCCAGCCCTGGCGCTCGCACAGGATCGTCCAGGTCTGTCTGGCCGAGATATCGCGCCCCAGTGCGGTTCGAGGCCCCTGGTTCTGCCTACCGGAATCGAGCGTCTCCGCCGCTCGCATCTGATGCTCGCGCGAAGCATCGAAATCACTTCCAGCGGCTACACGTCCAAACACTTGTCCCTCGAGTGCTGGTGTGGACGACTTCGCTCTGCGTCGTGGCCACTATTGCGCACGATCCTGATCGATATCGAGTACCGCCGAGACGCTGAGCGCGTGGTTGCGGGCCCATCGCGGGGTGAAGCTCGTCTGTCTCGAGACCGCGCCGGCAGTTACGACGACCGCACCCGCGTGGGCGGCCCCGGAGGTGCTGCAGGTGGCTGATCGATGCATGTGGAACAAGGCAGCAAGGCGAAGGCCGTGCTCTTGTGAGCCCTCGCGCTCGTCTGCGGTCATGTGGCCGCGGTTGGATGTACCGGAGGACAGAGTTGTCTTCCCTCGGTGGACACGCTTTTCGAGTGCCCGGTGAACTCAGTGTTCAGTGTGCGGCATGGTGGTCCGCGACTGACAGGTGAGGAAATGCGATGACTATAGGACGTTCCTTCTACTCAGCCCTAGTGTTGAGCACGGCCTTGCTCATGGTTCTGGGAGGTTGCGGGGGAGCAGGTGGGGCCGGCAGCGGGAAGATCGAAATCAAGGTCGCGACCTTCGGCGAGTTCGGCTACGAACCGCTGTTTGAGGAGTACGAGGCACAGCACCCCAACATCGACCTCGCTCCTCAAGTCTCCGACTTCGAGGCCCACCACAAGGGGCTGGCCACCCATCTCGCAGGCGGAAGCGGCGTCGCCGACGTCGTAGCGATCGAAGAGCAGTACATGCCGCAGTTCCTGCAGTCGAAGGACAAGTTCGTCAACCTGGCCGACTCCGGGGCCAAGGAGCTGCAGGGCCAGTGGGCCCCGTGGAAATGGGAGCAGGGAGTCAGCAAGGACGGCAGCTTCGTCCTCGGCCTCGGGACGGACATGGGTGGTCTCGCACTCTGCTACCGCCGCGACCTGTTCGGGAAGGCCGGCCTGCCAACCGACCGCGATGAGGTGGCCAAGCTGTGGCCCACTTGGGAAGAGTTCGCTCGTGCTGCCGATCGGTTCAGCGCGGCGGCGCCTGATGCCAAGTTCGCCGATTCCGCCGGCAGTATCTACACCGCGATCCTCAACCAGTCCGAGGAGAACTTCTTCTCGAAGGCCGACGATTCGTTCATCGCTGACCGGAACCCGAACCTCCGGCGTGCCTTCGAGATCGCCGGGAAAATCGGGGCGAAGGGCCAGACCGCGAAGGTGACCACCTACACCCAGGCCTGGAATGTCGCGGTCAAACAGGGGTCGTTCGCCGTTATGAACTGCCCGGCCTGGATGTTGGAGCAGATCAAGGAAGCGGGCGGAAATGCGAACACGGGCGTATGGGACGTCACGACGGTCCCTGGCAACAGCGGCAACCAAGGCGGTTCCTACCTGACCGTGCCGAAGCAGAGCTCACACCAGAAGGAGGCTTATGACGTCGTGACGTGGCTGACAGCTCCAGAGCAGCAGAAGAAGATCTTCTTGCAGAGTGGAATTCTGCCCAGCGCACCAGCCGCCTACCAGGCCCCCGAGGTGGTCAGCAAGACCGATCCCTACTTCAACAACGCGCCGGTCGGCAAGATCTACGCGGCCGCTGCGGACAGCCTGCAACCGCACTACCGCGGCCCCAAAGACAGCGTCGTGCGCCCGAAGTTCGGTTTGGCGCTTGGCCGCGTCGAAAACGGGAAGCAAACCCTCGACGAGGCGTGGAACGAAGCCGTCCAACAGGCGCGCGAAGCAGTCAAGTAGGGATGATGCCAGCGCGCCCGTCGCTCTTGCCGTCAACTGTTTCGGGTTCACGCTCGAGCGAGCTGCTCGCCAGGATCGACGGTCGGGTCACGCCGTATCATCACGCCATTCTTCGTGCTGTTCGCGGTGTTCGGCTTCTTCCCGCTGCTGTACACCGCGTGGGTCTCGCTGCACGACTGGCACCTGATCGACGGCGATCAGGGTTTTGTCGGGGTAGCGAACTACTCCGCGTTGTTCGCCGACCCCGACTTTTACAACGCCCTGGTCAACACAGCGAGCATCTTCCTGGTATCCACCGTTCCGCAGTTGTTGGCAGCTCTCGGCATCGCGGCTTTGCTCAACCGGCCACTGCGCGCGGGAACCGCATGGCGGGCCGGCGTCCTGCTGCCGAACGTTGTTTCCGTGGTAGCCGTGACGTTGGTCTTCGCCCAGTTGTTCAGACGTGATTCCGGCGTGGTCAACTGGATCCTGGGGATGGTCGGATTGGAACCCGTGGACTGGGAGAACCAGCGCCGGTCCTCCCACTTGGCCGTCGCGGTCATGGTGATGTGGCGCTGGACCGGCTACAACGCCCTGCTTTATCTGGCGGCAATGCGCAACATCCCGAGGGAGCTATACGAAGCCGCAGCGCTGGACGGAGCATCGAGGTGGCGGTCGTTCTGGTCGGTCACTGTCCCGGGAATCCGACCAACCATCGTTTTTACTGTGGTGGTGTCGACGATCGGCGGCTTGCAGCTGTTCGCGGAGCCGACGGGTCGAAGGCTGTTCACTGTGGGGAACGTTCTGGCACGTAGCGGTCCCTGCGATCCGCCCGCAAGCGGCGGTGTTGGGCATGGTGACGTTCATGGCGGCGTGGAACGATTTTTTTCTGGCCGCTGATCGTGCTTGACCCGAACGAGAGCCCTACCGTTCAGGTCGCCATGTCGAGGCTGGCGAGCGGGTACTTCCTGGACTACTCGTTGATGCTGACCGGTGCGACGCTCGGCGTGTTGCCCGTGATCGTCGTATTCATCTTGCTGGCACGTCAGATCGTGAATGGAATCACGCGAGCTTCAGTCAACGGATGAGGCACCTTACTCCGCTCGCGCCCATATAAAGCGTTTGTTATTATAACGCGTTTGCAAGTAGTATGTCGGGGATCCCCGCAGGAGCGCACGAGCAACGCGCGGGGCGTCCCGGGGCCGTAGATGAAGGAGCAATCATGCAGATCGACCTGTCCAGCCGCACCGCCGTCGTCACGGGCTCAACCGCAGGTATCGGGCGGGCCATCGCGGTGGCGGCGGCCCGCGCCGGCGCCACTGTGGTGGTCAACGGCAGGGAAGAATCGCGCACGGTCGAAGCCGCCCGCCAAGTGGCTGAGGAAGCCGGAGCCGCGGCGGAATCCGTGCGGTCCGTGGCTGCGGACGTGTCCACCGCTGAGGGCGCACAGAAGCTCATCGACGCCGTGCCCGACTGCGATGTCCTGGTCAACAACGCCGGCATCTTCGCGGCCACCCCGGTCTTCGAGATCACCGACGGCGAATGGCGGCGTTTCTTCGACGTCAACGTCCTCAGCGGCGTGCGCCTGGCGCGTCACTACGCACCGCGCATGGCCAAGCGCGGCTGGGGGCGGGTGCTGTTCGTCAGCAGCGAGTCTGCGGTGATGACACCGACGGAGATGGTGCACTACGGCATGACCAAGACCGCGCAGCTGGCGGTCTCCCGCGGAATGGCCCAGGAGCTCAAGGGGTCCGGCGTGACGGTCAACTCGATCCTGCCCGGCCCGACCCTGACGCCCGGCGTGGAGGAATTCATCACCGACCGCGTCGGTCCGGGCGGCTCCTTCGAAGAGGCGGAGACCGCGTTCATTCGGCAGGAGCGGCCCACCTCGCTGCTCGGCCGCCTCATCCGACCCCACGAGGTAGCCGCCCTCGCTGTCTATGTTGCCTCCGAGCATGCGTCAGCCACGACAGGTGCGGCCCTGCGGGTCGACGGTGGCGTTGCTCCCACCCTCATTCCTTGATCTCGCTCCGGGGTCGCGGGTGACCGCCACCCCGGAAGCACGACACCTGCTTCGAGCATCGCCTGAACAATCGGATTCCCATACCACAGCTGGGCTTCGGTGTCTGCTCGACAACCGCGCGCCCGTCCGCGCATTTCGCCGAACTGCACGTTGGAGCTGCGGTCGGTGACTTCCCGGTAGGCAAGGTCAAGTGCCTCGGCTGGTGAGGGCGGGTTCGGGAGTGGTGGTGAAGTGCGGCAGCACTTCATGTGCCAGCTCCTGGAGCGCCTCGTCGACCGGGCGATCTCCGGAGTGGAGGCGCTGCTGGGCTGTTGGACGCGCCTGCCTTGGGGGACCTCGCGCGGAGAGTCGGATACGAGGTCTGCTTTGGCTGAGGGGGCAGCTGCATGGGCACTGTATCCACTTGCTCGAAATGCGTGATTTGTCTCGTTATTCCGTTCTCGTTGGCACAATGGTGCTCTCAACACTGACCGCTCGGCCAGATTTCGTGGTCAGGGATGAAAACCCCTTCGTCCGTAGAGTACTAAGGGTTCCGTGCAGCTGAGTAGATCATCGTTCTCCCGCCGGAACCTGTTGCGCTTGAGTGGTGCGTCCACGGTCGCCGGGGTCGGGATGTCGGCTTGTGCGCCAAGGCAGGTGCCGGTGACGTCGACCGCGCCGGTCGAGTTGCCGGGTGCCGAAACCGCGTGGCGGCAGCTGCTGGATGGCAACGCGCGCTTCGACGAGGGGAGGGCGACTCATCCGCACCAGACGGCAGAAGGGCGGCAGTCTCTGGTAGCGGAGCAGCATCCGTTCGCATGTGTCATCGCGTGCGCCGACTCGTGTGTTGGGCCCGAGGTGGTCTCCGACGAGAGACTTGGCGACCTTTTCGTGATCCGCAGCGCGGGCGCGGTGCTCGACGGCGACGTCGTCGGCAGCGGCGAATATGCCGTCGAGCAACTGCGCGTGCCGCTGATCGTGGTAGTGAGGCACGCCGGGTGTGGTGCGGTCGAGGCGGCGATCGACGTCGTAGCGGGCCGGGACCAAGTGACCGACGGCGTCAGCTACTGGTGCGCGGCATCGAGACCGCGATCCGAGCGGTGTCGAAGAAGGTCGATCCGCAGCAGTTCTTCGATGCGTGCGTGAGCGAGCAGGCCAGGCGAAGTGCGGCCCAGCTCATCGACCGCTCGACGATCCGGCGTGAAGCAACCGAGCAGCGGCGCCTGGCAGTCCGCGTGGCTGAGTACGAGCTGTCTACCGGTCGGCTGCGCGAGATCTCGCTCTGAGCACCTGCCTTGCTGTCGACGGCTCATCTATGCGCACCACGGCGTCACAGCGACCGCAGGCTCCGACGGAGTGAGCTCGCGGATCTCCCACGGCTTACAAGACGCCACTGATCCACAAGGCCATCCGTATGGCGACGACAAACCACAACATCAAGCCGGAATCGATTTTCCACTCCGACCGCGGCAGCAACTACACCTCGCGAGACTTCGCGGAAACCCTCAAGAAGCACAACCTCAGGCAATCGGCCGGCAGAACCGGGATCTGCTTCGACAATGCCCAAGCGGAATCGTTTTTCGCAGCACTCAAAGTGGAGCGCGTCCACCGCACCAAGTACCCAAACACGAGCACGCGCACGGGCCGACATCGTCCGCTATATCGAAATCCACTGCAATACGAAACGTCTCCACTCGGGATTCGGCTACCGGATACCACGCGAGGTCCACGACGAGTCCCTGAAACGACAGCAAGCAGCGTGAAATAGCCCAGCAAGCAAGCTGTCCGAAAAACACGAGGCGGACCATGCACCTGTGATCGCATTGGTGTGTGGTTGTGGGTGGTTTGTGTTGTGGATCGGGGTTGAGTGGTGGATATCGAGTTTGATCCGGCGTTTGACTGGTTGTGGGTTTTGGTGGCGGGGCAGAAGGCTCCGCGGGTTGATGTGGCGGCGGCGCGTGCGTTGGCGGAGAGCTGGCATGACAGTGGTGTGACGCTGGAGGAGTTGGGGCGGTCTCTGGGGTCGTTGGCGGCGGTGGCGGAGCGGAGTATCGGTGGTGGTGCCGGTCGTGCGTTCCGTAATCGTGTTGATGAGCTGGCCGCTGCGGTGCCGCAGCTGGTGGCTTTGGCGAGGCAGCAGTCGGCGGGTTTGCTCGATCTTGCGTTGAACGTGGAGTTGGGCGTTTATTCGATGATGATCGAGATCGCGTTTTTCGCGGCGTCGATCATCTGGGCGTTGGCGGACCCGTTCACGGTGCCGTTGGTTCCCGCGTTTATTACCGCTGCCCGCATCGCTGTCACTCGCATCCTGGAGAAGCTGCACTGGGTGGTGCGGCTGCTGGTGGAAGCCCTCCAGGAGGGTGTCGAGGAAGTCGCGCAGGGCGCGTTGGCGCAGATCATCCAGTTCGTTGAGGGCAACCGTCACGAGTGGGACGGGCAGAACTCGCTCATCGAGTTCACCGCGGGTGCCGCGGCGGGCGGCCTGATGGGCGCCATGTTCATGGGTATGAAGAAGTTGGGGCCGCGGGTTGCGGGCTCGATGTTGTTCCACGGGTTTACCGAGGCGGCTGCGGAGACGGTGGTCGGCGCGGGTGCGGCGGGGATCCTGGGCGGCAGTATGGATGATTTGTGGACCGGTGCGGTGGGTGGTGCGTTCACCGGGGCAGTTGACAAGGGCTCTGCCGATGCTGGTGAGAAGATCGGTGAACTAGTCAATGGTGTGGACGTGGTGGGCGGCCCGGACATCCCCGCGATCGACATGCCGGATGCTGTCGGTGTTCCGGTTGTGCAGACGGGGGACAAGCCCGGGCACAGTCTCGGTGACTCGGATTCCGGCTATGGCAGCGAGTCTGGTGACACCGGCAGCGAGTCCGGTGATGCGAACTCGGGCTACGGCAGCAAGTTTGGTGACACGGACTCGGATTCCGGCAGCGATGGCGACTCCGGGCCTGCCGGCAGCGGTGTTTTCGCCCATGGTCCCACCAGAATCGGCCCGATGACGGCCACCGTAGCGGCCGAGGGTGTGGGGGTTGGTGGCGTGCCCGGTCAAGGTGGTGGGCCGGGCGCCACTCCTGGTACGGCAGCGGGCACCCCGTCGCCGGGAATGCATCTGCCCACACCGGGCGCGGTGGATCCGGTCACCGCTGGTCCCACGCTTATCGGCGTGCCGTCGGGCG
>NZ_SMKW01000144.1 GCF_004348985.1 Saccharopolyspora elongata
CTGCCCACCGAAGATGTCGACGTAGAACTCTCGCGAGACGCTGACGTCACGCACGGTCAGGAAGTGCGTCACAACCAGCCCCTGCTGTGGTGCGGGGAAATCGTCATGGTCCGTCACTGGTGTCTCCGCGCTCGTGGAGCAATGACCGTCCCGCCGGTCCTGAGCCGCTGCCCACCGCCTTTCATCTTGGGCTGCATCGCCGAGGTGTGCGACTGCTCTCGGAAGTCTGACGCCGCAGATGACGAAGTGGGGCGCAGTGCGCAACGAAAGTCACGCCGGGTCGAAAGTGCGCACGACTACGCGGTGTTTGCCGCCCCGAGTGCGTTCCATCGGCTCGTCGGTCGTCAGGTCGATGTCGACTGCGCTGCCCACCAGGCGTCGAACTTCGCCGAGTATCATCGAGCGCTCGTCCGCCTCGAAACCCGGTTCGACATCGAGACGCACCAAGACGCGCCCGGGCTCCGGCTGGACGAGCTGGTAGCGACGCACGTGACGGGCATCGAAGAAGCATTTCCCGAGCGGGTGCATGGAAACGTGCTTGCCGTTCGGCAAATGCAAGCTGTCGCCCTGCCGACCGACCACCCGCTCCAGGAATGTGCCTTCCGTGCCGCATGGACATGTCGCCGCGCCGAGTACGGCCCGGTCCCCGATCCGGTATCGCAGGAAGGGCAGCGCCCGGGCGTGCAGGTTCGTCACGACCACGTCACCCTCCTCGCCCGGTCGACACCGGCGGCCGGCGTCGTCGAGGATCTCGACGATCGATACGTTCTCGGCTAGGTGAAGCCGACCGAGCGAGCATTCTTGCGACATGATGCCGCCGTCGTTGCACCCGTACTGGTCGTGCAGTGGCGCCTCGAAGGCTTGCTCGATGCGCTCGCGCCAGGTCGGGAACAACAGCTCGGCCGTCGTGACGATCGCCTTCGGCGGCGACACGCGCACACCGGCTTCCAGCACGGCGTCGGCCATCGCTGCGACATGGCTCGCGTATCCGTACCAGAGCACTCCCCGCGCACGCCCCGCCGTGAGCGCGCGTTCCAGGCTCGTCTCCGGGTCGATATGGCATCCCGCTGCGGAGACCACGCGCCCCTCCAGGAGAGAGCGCAAGCGAGACTTCAAACCCTCGCTCGCGGACTGCAACGAGGGTGGAGAACCCACCATTACCAGGCGGTCTCCGTAGCGGTATCCGGTGCGTTCCCAGAAGTACAGGTTCGCCGCGTAGATCTGCGTCCAGGCGCGCTTGTCGAGCGGGTACTGGAACGGGTCGCCGGTACTACCACCGGTCTTCTTGGCGATGTGCGGAATGTCTCGCCAGCCCCGGCTCAAGAAATTGTCCATGCATGACCGCATCATCGCCTTGTCGACCACGGGGAGCTCGGCGAGGTCCACCCCATCCACGTCCCGCCCGGCCAGCGCGTCACCGTAGTACGGCACCTCTTCCTGGGCGTGCCGCAAGACAGCGCGCAACCGGTCCTGTTGCCAAGATCGCCGCTTTTGCTCGGGCCACGTGAAGAACTCCGGCAACCATCGGGCGGTGCTCAGATAAGGCGCCCGCACAACGGGCTCCACAACGCTGCGTGTAACGGCAGAGACAACTCGCGGGCGCAAGGCGGTGCGCAGACGGAGCAGGGACATCATCCGGCCTTCCGGGCTGTTCGATCAGCAAGTCTTTGTGACACGGGCAGATTCAGCTCTCTGGTTCTCGGACCGGACCGATCAGGGCTCCGTGGATCGGTAGCGCGCTACGACCCTGGTGAAGTCCCAGTCGCGCTGGGGGATCCCGCTCCCCGCGTCATGACTCGGGTCGCCGGGACGGTCGCGGTTGACCGCCCAGAAGGTGAATCGGCCGAGGCGTCGGTCGTTGGCGTAGTCCAGGAAATTGTGGAAGTCCGCCAGCCGCACGGTTTCCTCAAGCCCACCGTTCTTGGACGATATGCCGGCCTTTTGGTACGCCTCTTCGATCGGTATTGCGAAGGCGTCGGCGATCTCCGACACGAGCCCTTCGGTGGCCGAGATCGTATCGCGGGTCATGTCGGTGCCCCCGAAATTGAACGGCATGATCGTGAAGACGTCGACGTTGGCGCCGAGCTCGTGCGCTCGTCGGATGAGCCGCTTGCCGAGGTCGCTCGGGCCGGTGCGTTCAGTGGGGAACACCAGGGTCGTCTTCAGTCCGGGGTTCCGCTGCTTGAGGATCTTCAGTGCGCCGAGTTCGCGGTCTTGCGCTTCATGGGATTTGAACTCGCCCTTCTCGATGTCGACGTCGACCGCTTTGAGCTGGTAGGCGTCGATGACCTTCTGGTAGGCGTTCGCCAGGGACTGCTCGTTCGGGCACACCTCGCCCAGCTTTCGCCCCTCCTGGGCGCTGCCCCCCATGGAGACGACGACGTCACCACCCGCGTCGCGGATTCTCTTGATCTGAGTGGCATCGTCGCCGTCCAGCGGCCGTTCGCCGTCCCATGCGGGATCGCAGCCATTACCGGAGAGGATGAAAGCAAGAGTGAACGCCTTGACGCCGGTTTCCTTCATCACCACAACCGGATCAGGAGGGTTGCCCCACCCGAAGAAAAGATATGGTGATGAAGTCACCGTGGCCGTGGTTCGGGGAACGTTGTTGCTGTGCGTTCCGCACGAGATGAACGCCCAACCGATCACGATGGTCATGAAAAGCGCGCGCATCTTCGGCATGATTCGATTCTCGCCTGTCGTCATGAGGGCCGCCTGCCGCGTCACCACATGGACGGTCCGGTAATCGGGGGTACTCATTCGGTGGTTCCGCCAACCGGACCTTCTGCGCGAGCCGGATGTGAAGCTCTGGCGGGTCGGCCAAGATCCTTGTTCTGCCGGCGGCAGCTCGATGTAACTCGATCAGGCTGCGATTTTCGGTTTCTAGTAAGTGGATCTATTTCGCCCACGCAGGATGCGTGCACCGATTCCGCGAGTATGGCTCGTCTTCCGTCGTCGTGGTCACTTTGTGCGCCCGCAGTCAGGCGTGCAGGTGACGGCGCCGCGTCCCAATCAGAGGTTCGCCCGCTCGTGGGTGGACGGAACCGCGCTGACGCTGTGCGACAGATCGGCGGAGCATCCACTTTGGTATTGCCGGCCAAGCAGATCTCCGCATGACGTTCAACGATGGCTCACCGGATCCCTGTTGCGTCCCAACCGGTTTCTGGAGGCTTGCATGGATCGAACGGACAGCATGAGCGTTGCAGTAGTGGGTTACGGCTACTGGGGTTCCAAGCACGTACGCGTTCTCAGCACGGTGCCCGGCGTGAAGGTGGTGGTCGTCGACCGAGATCTCGGGCGGTTGGCCGAGGCCCACCGCAACTTCCCGGCGGCGGGCACAGCGGTCGAGCTGGACGAGGTTCTCGCCGACGTGCACGCGGTGGTGGTGGCAACTCCACCGTGCTCGCACGCGCAGATCGCGCTGCGCTCCGTGCTCTCAGGAAAGCACACCCTCGTCGAGAAGCCGCTGGCGACCTCGATCGAGGACGCCCGAAGACTCGTCGATGTCGCCGATGAACGTGGCGTGGTGCTCATGACCGGCCACACCTTCGAATACAACGCCGCCGTGTGGAAGCTCAAGGAGATCATCGATTCCGGCGAGCTGGGGCGGGTCCTCTACATCGACACCGCGCGGCTGAACCTCGGTCTTTACCAGCGGGACGTGAACGTCATCTGGGACCTCGCACCGCACGACCTCTCGATCATCTCGTTCCTGATGGACGAAACTCCGGCGTCGGTCACCACGTGGGCCCACCATCACGTCGACGGGCGACACGCGGACGTGGCGCACGTGCGCCTGGAGCTGGAGAAGTCCGGGACCTACGCCTTCGTCCACGTCAGCTGGCTCAATCCGCAGAAGGTCCGCCGCGTGACGGTCGTCGGCGACCAGAAGATGGCGGTCTACGACGACACTTCCGATGAGGACCGGATCCGCGTCTACGACATCGGCGTCGACTCGCACGGCCTCGATGATCCGGCGGACGCGTACGCGATGCCGATCACCTACCGCTCCGGCGACATCGTCTCGCCGCACGTGGCGTTCCGCGAGCCGCTGCTCGTGCAGGACACCCACTTCATCGACTGCGCACGCACCGGCCGAGTTCCCAACACCTCCGGTCGGCGTGGTCTGGAGATCGTCCGGGTGCTCAGCGCGTCGGACCTGGCACAGGTCACCGGTCGGCCGGTACGGGTTCTGGACGTTCCGGCACAGCGCTCCGCCGATGACGTGGAAGCCCCGCAGCTGTTCGCGGAGCCGGCTTGCGGAGAGATCGTGCAATGAACGGGAACACCGGGGCGGTCCCCTTTCTGGACCTCGTGGACATCAACGCCGACCTGCAGACGGATCTGGAAGTGGCGTGGAAGGCGGTCCTCCAACACGGCCGGTTCGTCGGCGGGCCGGAAGTCGAGCGGTTCGAGACGCAGTTCGCCGCGTACTGCGAGTCGCGCAGTTGCGTCGGTGTCGCCAACGGCACCGACGCCATCGAACTGATCTTGACCGCGCTGGGCATCGGAGGCGGCGACGAGGTCATCGTTCCGGCGAACACCTTCGTCGCCACCGCGGAAGCGGTGCGTGCGGCCGGGGCGCGACCGGTATTCGTCGATGTCCGCCCCGACACGCTGCTGATCGATCCCGCGGCGGCAGCCGCAGCGGTGAACCGACGTACTGCTGCGATCATCGGGGTTCACCTGTTCGGCCAAATGGTCGCTGTGCCGGCGCTGAGCTCGCTCGCTGATCGCTGCGGTCTCGCGTTCATCGAGGACGCGGCACAGGCGCATGGAGCGCGCTACAGCGGGCACGCCGCCGGAAGTGTCGGCCGCGCCGCTGCTTTCAGCTTCTACCCTGGGAAGAACCTCGGCGCACTGGGCGACGGCGGCGCCGTCGTCACCAGCGACTTCGAGTTGGCCGACCGGGTGCGGCGCCTCGCGAACCACGGTCGAGCCGCGCACGACCGGCACCGCCACGAGCTGCCAGGCCGGAACAGCAGGCTCGACAGCATCCAGGCCGCAGCGCTGTCCTTGAAACTCCCGCGGCTGGACTCGGACAACGCGCGTCGGCGCGAACTCATGCGCCGGTACTGGGAATCGCTGCCGGTGTCCTTCGCGCCGGTCGCCGTGGACCCCGCAGCCGAGCATGTGCACCACCTCGCGGTGGTGCGGACGTTGCGGCGGGAACAGGCGGGGGCGGCGCTTTCCGCGGCCGGTGTGGGGTGGGGCGTGCACTACCCGGTTCCCTGCCACCTGCAACCGGCTTTCGCCGGATGCGGCGAACGGCTTCCCGTCGCCGAGGAGGCGGCCACGCAGATCTTGTCCCTGCCCATCTCCCCGACGCTCGACGACGGCGACGTCGTACGGGTTTGCGACGCATTGCGAGGTGTCTGACCTTGACCGAAACCCACCACTCCAACGGCGAGCCGGTCAACGTTCAGCGCTCGGACGCCGCACCGGTGACGACCGGTGCCGCGTCCATCAGTCCGCTCCTCGGCGCTCCGGAAGACCGGCGGACCCCGCCGCCCGCGCCGGAAAGCCGGGCGTGGTCCGCACTGCTGGCCAACAAGCGGCGACTGCTGGGCGTATCTCTGCTGATCGTGCTGCTCGGCGCCGGCACCGCATTCATCGGGGCCCTGGTGTGGCCGCCGGTGTACGCGGCGCGCGCGCAGATCCTCTTCGAGATCGGCGAGGAGAAGTCGACCGGATTCCTGCGCGAGGACCGGAGTCTGACTACCCAACTGGTGCTGCTGCGCAGCAGGCAGGTGCTGGGGCCAGTCGCAGACCAGGAGCGGCTTCCGGTGGAGGAATTGGAGAAGGCGGTGACGATGTCGCTGCTGGACAGCAGCGAGGTCCTGCAGGTGGAGGCCAGGGCTGGTGCCCCCGACGTCGCCCTGCGCCGGACCCGGGAGATCGTCGACCGCTACCGGGACGTGGCGAGAACCAACAGCGAGTCCGGAGTGGACGGTTACGTGCTAGGGAACCTCGCCGATGTCCGGGCGCAGCTCGCCGAGGCGAACGCGCAGGTCTCGCGAGAGCGAGCAGTACCCGGCTCGCCCTCGCTGGCCGCCGCCGAAGCTATGGCGCAAGGCCTGCAGCAACGTGAGCAGCAGTTGCAGTCGCAGCTCGACCAGCTCGGCATGACCGAACTCGCGCGGTCCGAACCCAAGGTCGTCGTGCCGGCCTACTCGGTGACCGACCCCGTCAGCCCCCGCCCCATGTTCGCCACTGCAGCCGGAGCGCTCACCGGACTCCTGGTCGCAGCCGTCACCGCTGTGCTCCTGGTCCGCCGGTGGAGCACTCGGTGAGTGCTCGCTCCGTGCTGCGCGCCGACCTGTCCCGACCAGCCGCCAGGAGAACGGTGCGGCGTTCTGCCGTCGTCTCCGGCGGAATCCTCATCAGCCGACTGACCGGGCTGGTCCGGGTCGTCGTGGTTGGCGCGGTGCTCGGCCCGACCTACTTCGCGAACGCGTTCGTCGCCACGAACATGGTCCCCAACCTGACCTACAGCGTGATCGCGGGGCCTGCGCTCGCTCTCGTGATCGTCCCGACCGTGGTGCAGGTGCTTGCGCGCGGCGGACCAGACGCGGCGATCAGGCTGCTCGGCCGGGTCAGCGGATTCCTGCTGATCGCTTCAGCAGTGCTGGCCGGCATCGTGGCGCTCTCCGCGCCAGTGCTCGGATGGTGCCTGAGCCTCGGCATCCCGCAGCCCTCGCTCCGAGAACAAGCCGAGCAGACGGCAACAGTGCTCGTCCTGCTGGTCGCCCCACAGGTCGTGCTCTACACAGCGGCAGCGCTGGGAGCCGCTGCTCAGCAGGCCCGCGAACGCTTCACGCTGGCGGCCGTGGCTCCCGCAGCGGAGAACGTTGTGCTCATCGCCGCCGTAGTCGTGGTAGGTGTGCACTGGGGGCCGGGCCTCGATGTCGCGGAGATTACCGCTGGCCCGTTGGTCGTTCTCGGGCTGGGCAGCACCCTTGCCGTGGCGGTGCACGCTTGCCTCCAGTTGTTCGGGGCGTCCAGGGCGGGGCTGCCGCTGCGCCCGTCGTTGCGCTGGCGACCGGACCCGGAGGTGGCGTCCGTCCTGCGACGGCTGCGCAATTCGATCAGCCTGCCCCTCACGCGATCGGTCGCGCTGTACGTGCTCCTGGCCGCCGCGTCGACTGTGCCTGGCGGAGTCATCGTGGTGCAGAGCGCCTACACGGTCATGCAGGTCCCGACCGCGTTGGGGGCACGGGCAGTGTCGACCGTCGTCCTGCCCGGGATGTCAGCCGCAGTCGCACGCGACGACCACAGCGGTTTCGCCGCGTCGTGGCGACAAGCCTTGACACTCGCGTCGATCACCAGCCTGCCTCCGCTGCTCCTGCTCACCGCGCTCGCACACCCAATTGCCAGCATGCTGGCGAACGGGCAGTTGCACTCGGACAAGCTGATCGACCAGCTCGCGGCCTGCCTCGCGGTGATCGCAGTCGCCCAGTTCGCGGCCAGCGTGCACATGGTCGGCCTCGATGCGCTGTTCGCGCAGCTGAACACCCGCTGTCCGCGGGTGGCCAGCTACGCGCTCCTGGCCGCGTCGCTCACCGTCACCTTCGCCGCACTGCTCGTGCCGGACGACCAATCCCGCTTGGTGGTGCTGTGTGCGGGCCTGCTGGCGGGTGAGCTGGCCGGAGCGGTGACCGTGCTCTTCGGTCTACGAGCCGCGTTGCGGCCCGAACGCTGGATCGACCACGCACAGATCGCGCGGGCTCTTCTCGCTTGCGTCTCGATGGTGCCGATCGTCGCTTTCGGCCGCTGGTTTCTGAGCACCGGCGAGATCAGCCGGGCTGGAGGTGTGATCGCCCTCGGCGCGTGCGGGCTGGTGGCGATCGCGGTCTACGCCGGGGCGGTGCGCATCAGCTGGATCGGACGATGCCCATGAGCGTTCTGCTGCCCCGACGCGACGGGATTTCCAGCAGGATTCCGGACCGCGCGGAAAGCCTGCTGATAGCCCAGACCGCCTTGTGCGCATCGCTGGCGGGACTGGCCATCGCCGTGGCCGGACCGCTGGTCGCCGGACTGCTGGTGGCCGCAGCGCTCTTCGCCGCGGCCGCGTACCGCCCCGTGTTCGCGACCTATGCCTACCTGCTGACCTTGCCGTTTCTCGCGGGTATCGACAGGGGCACGCTGGTGCCCGGAGCGCGGCCGAACGAGGCGTTGTTCGCCGTGCTGGTGGCCGGGGCGTGTCTCGGTGGCTGGTTGCGGCTGCTACGTGGTGACCCGATCCCGCTGCGCCTCCGGCCGCTGGACGTTCCGCTAGCTGGTTTCGTGGTGCTCAGCACGGTGTGGCCGATCGCGTCGATGATGCTGCGCGGCGCCGAACCACATGGCTCCGATCTAGTGGCGCTGCTGCCGATGTGCAAACTCGTGGCGCTGTTCCTGCTCGTCCGGTTGACCGTGCACACCGAGCAACAGCGGCTCCGCTGCATCCGCCTGGTGATCTGGCCGACCGCTGGGTTGTCGATAGTGGCGATCTTGCAGACGCTGGGTGTCGAACCGGTGCTGACGTTGCTGAGCGCGTTCTGGCATGCGAGCACGAGCGAGGCCAGCGACCGCGGCACGGCGACACTGGGGTCCTCGATCGCGACCGGCGATTACATCACCGTCGGGCTGGTACTCCTGCTGTACTGCGGCACTCGCGGAATCCTCGGCAAGTGGGAGCGGATCGGGCTCGGTGTCCTGCTCGGTGCCGGCGTCCTAGCAAGCGGGCAGTTCTCGACCTGGATCTCCGCACTCGTGGCCGGGGTGCTGATCCTGCGCCGCTACCCGCAGGTCCGGCAGCAGGTGGCCAGGTTCCTGCCGATCGCGGGGATCGCCGCACTCGTCGGCGCGCCCGCGTTCCTCGGCCGCATGGCGGACTTCACGCAGGGCTACACCGTGCCCCGCAGCTGGCTCGGCCGGTGGGACAACCTCACCACCTTCTACCTGCCGCAGCTGGCGGACGGGCACTTCGTCCTCGGGATCTCGCCCGACTCGGTGCTCACCGCCCCGGAGACCTGGCGGGACTACATCTACCTCGAATCCGGATACCTGTATTTCCTTTGGGTCGGCGGGATTCCACTGCTGATCGGGTTCGTCTGGCTGTCGGTCGCGGTGCTGTGCGGGACCAGGCGGCTGGCCGCGCGTCCCGGCTCGGTAGGGGCGTGCGCGGCAACGCTCGAGGTCGCTTGGTGGATGGTCCTGGTCCTGTCGCTGATCGACATCCACCTGGTGGTCCGCGGGTTCGGCGATCTGCTGTTCGTTCTGCTGGCGATCATGTCTGGGAGGCTTGGTGATGACGAGCACGGCACTCAAGATCCTGCTCTCGATCGGTCTCGCACAACATAGGAGACCGACACCGACGGTGCGGGCGGAGCGCACCCCGGAACCGTTGACGCCGTGCGGTCGGCGACCTCGGTGGGAGCGGTCCGTGGTGCGCGGGATCGACGTAGTCGGTGCAGCCGTCGGGTTGGCCGTTCTTGCGCCGCCGATGCTCATCGTCGCCGGCATCATCCGCCTCGCCAGTCGGGGCCCGGCGTTGTTCCGGCAACGCCGGGTCGGGCAGGGCGGAAAGCCGTTCACGCTCTACAAGTTCCGCACCATGCGCCCGGGGGGCAGCGACGAACCACTGCGCGACATGATCGCACGCGAGTTGCGCGGCGAGGACACTTCCGCCGGCGGCAGCTTCAAGCTGGACCGCGATCCGCGCATCACCGCGGTTGGATCTTGGCTGCGGCGCACCAGCCTCGACGAGTTGCCGCAGCTGCTCAACGTGCTGCGCGGTGACATGGCGCTGGTTGGCCCCCGTCCGTGCCTCGAGTGGGAGGCCGCGATGTTCCCACCGGAGTTCGCCGAGCGGAGCGCGGTGAAACCCGGGCTGACCGGGCTGTGGCAGGTCAGCGGTCGCAGCACCATGGGCACCTTGGACATGCTCCGTCTGGACATGGTCTACGTGCGGTCCCGCAGCCTGCAGACCGACCTCGGTATTCTGGCCCGGACCCTGCCGTCGATGCTGCGCGGGGACGGTGCCCGATGACGACGCTCTTCGTGGCGACCACGGGCGGTCACCTGGCCCAGCTGCACAGCCTGTCCGAGCGGATTCCCGCGGACGGTCCGGCGGTGTGGGTGACCAGCCGCAACGAGCAGAGCACGTCGATGCTGGCAGACCGGAACGTCGTATACGTTCCGCCGGTCGGATGCCGCAGCGTGCGGGGAGTTCTGCGGTGCCTGCCGATCGCGCACCGGCTGTGGCGTGCCCGGGGCATCACCCGGGCCATCTCCACCGGTTCCGGCATCGCACTCGGTTTCCTGCCCTACCTGGCCGCGCGCGGCGTGGAGGGCCACTACATCGAAAGCGCCGCACGGGTGAACAGCCCGTCACTGACCGGAAAACTGCTCCGCTGGGTTCCCCGGGTCCGGGTGTACACCCAGTACCCGCACGCTGCCGCCCGCGGCTGGCGCTACGGCGGCAGCCAGTTCGACGTCTACCGGTCAACCACCGCAGACCGCCCGCGGGGAGACCGGTTGCGCGTGGTGGTCACGGTCGGCGCATCGACCTTCCCGTTCCGCCGAATGATCGAATCTCTGGTGCCGTTGCTCGAGCCGGACGGTGCGCTGCACCAGGCGACCGGTCTACCGGTCGAAGTTCTTTGGCAGACCGGTCCGGCGCCGGTGGACGACCTGCCGATCCAAACCAAGCCGTACCTGCCGATCACCCAGCTCGCGGAGGCGCTTTCGTCGGCCGACGTGGTGATCAGCCACTCCGGTACCGGGTCCGTGCTGCTGGCGTTCGATGCGGGGAAGGCTCCGGTGGTGGTCACCAGGGAGCGCCGGTTCGGCGAGGCGATCGACGACCACCAGCGCCAGCTCGCGACCGAACTCGGTCGCCGCGGCCTGGTACTGCACCGGGAACTCGGCGATATCACCGCCGATGACCTGCTGGCAGCTCGGTCCACGGCGGTGGGAACGCTGCGGGAGCCACCGCCGTTCCAGCTCTCCCGGACTCCTGCGAAGACCCTGATGCGCAGCGCGACAACCGAAATCGTCACCGTCGACCCGCGGAAGGACTCGCGATGGGCCGAACTCGCCGCTGGTCCGCAGGGCAGTGTGTTCACCTCGCAGCCGTGGCTGGAAGCACTGTGCCGGACGTACGGGTTCACCCCTGAAGCTCGCATCGCGGTGGACGCATCGGGAGCGGTAGTCGGCGGCTTCGCCTGGGTCCGCATCCACGACATCCGCGGCGAACGGCTGTGCAGCCTGCCGTTCTCGGACTGGGCGGACCCCTTCGCTCCCGACGAGGCCGTCTGGCACCGGCTTACCAGCGGGATCTTCGACCAGGACCTCCCAATTGCGTTGCGGTGCTTGCACTCCGAAGCCCCCGTGCGGGATCCGCGTCTGCGTGAAGCGGGCCGGCTCGCCTGGCACGCGACGCGGCTGGACGCTCCTCTGTCCGAACTCCACCAAAGGATCTCCGCCACCGCCCGCCGCAACATAGCCGCAGCCGAGCGGAACGGCGTCCGGATCACCGCCGACACCGGGGTGGAAGCGCTGCAAAACTTTCACCGGATGCAGGTCCGGCTGCGCAAGCACAAGTACCGAATGCTGGCCCAGCCGATGGAGTTCTTCGAGAACATCTGGGAGCAGTTCCACTCCGACGACTCGGTCGTGACCATGACAGCGCGCGTGGGCGACGAACCCGTCGCCGCCGCGGTGTTCCTGCAGTGGAACGGCGTGCTGCACTTCAAGTTCGGTTCGTCATTGCAGGACCGGCTGCAACTGCGCCCCAACGACGCGATCTACTGGGCCGCGATCCGCTGGGCTGCGGATCGCGGGCTGCGGCTGGTCGACTGGGGTGTTAGCGACCTCGACCAGCCAGGGCTGCTGCGCTTCAAGCGGAAGTACGCCGACGACGAGAAGCAGGTCGTGACCTTGCGCTCACCACGCGGATCATCGACTGCACGTTCCGAAGTGGACGATCTGCTCGGCGAAATCACCGGTCTGCTCACCGACGAATCCGTCTCCGATGACATCACCAGGAAAGCCGGCTCCCTGCTCTACCGGTACTTCTGCTAGGAGGATTCATGCAGCGCGATGACCGATCAGCCGTGAACACGAAGCGTGCCGTTACACCTCCACGGACGAACGCAGCCGGGAAAAGCCAGGACGAGGTGATCGGAATGTCCGGTGCACGAGTTGTCATCGTGGGCCAGGGCTATGTGGGTCTCCCCGTCGCCATGCGCGCCTGCGAGGCCGGATTCGACGTCGTCGGTCTTGACGTCGACGAGGACCGCATCGATCTGCTCCAGAGCGGCAAGTCCTTCATCGACGACGTGGACGACGAGCGACTCGCTGCCGCTCTGGCAACGGGCCGGTACCTACCGACCACCGAGCACGCGGAACTGCTCGGTTTCGACTTCGCTTCGGTCTGCGTTCCTACCCCGCTGCACGACGGTGCACCGGACCTGAGTTACATAGAAGATGCCGCCCGCGCGTTGTCCACGCACATCTCGCCCGGCTGCTGCGTAGTGCTCGAGTCCACCACCTATCCCGGGACCACGGAGGAGATTTTCGTACCGATCCTGGAGTCCGGTTCAGGACTGCGCGCAGGAGCCGACTTCTACGTCGGTTACAGCCCAGAACGCATCGACCCGAGCAACCCGACCTGGAAGTTCCACAACACGCCCAAGATCGTGTCCGGTGTGGACCCTGAATCGCTGCGCGTCGTCCGCGACTTCTACGACCAGCTGGTGGAAGTGACCGTTCCGGTGCTAGGAACTCGAGAGGCGGAACTGGCAAAACTTCTGGAGAACACCTTCCGGCACATCAACATCGCGTTGGTCAACGAACTCGCGGTTTTCTCGCACGGACTCGGGGTGGACGTGTGGTCGGTCCTCGATGCAGCGGCCAGCAAGCCGTTCGGGTTCATGCGCTTCTCACCCGGCCCCGGAGTCGGCGGGCACTGCCTGCCGATCGACGCCTCCTACCTGTCTTGGCAGGTGCGACGTTCCCTCGGACAGGAGTTCCGATTGGTCGACGTCGCCAACGACGTCAACAAGCACATGCCGGACTATGTCGTCGCACGCGCCACGGAACACCTGAACCGGCGCCGCAAATCCGTGAACAGCAGCGACGTCCTGCTGATCGGGCTGACCTACAAGGCGAACTCCGGCGACGCACGCAACTCCCCGTCGATGGCCGTGGCCGAGCGCCTCGTCCGGCTCGGCGCCGACCTTCGCGCGGTCGACCCCCTCATCGACCCGGACGAAGTTCCGCCACACGTGCGGCTGGTGGGGTTCGATGCCGACCAGATCTCCCAGTCCGACCTGATCATCGTGCTGACCGACCACGACATGCTCGACTGGGCGCTGCTGGAGCGCTACGCCGACCGCGTGCTGGACACCCGCAACCGGCTCCGCTCTCCGCAGGTGGAACGGTTTTGACCACGCTGGCCGTGGGAGGAAAGTGGGTGCGCCACGAGCGCGGAAGGGAGTTCGATGTAGGTAGGGCTTCTTGATGTGGTGCTGTGCAGGTGATGAAGGTGTGGCCCTTCGGTGTCGCCCTGCGGGGGGAGATACCAAACCGCCTCATGC
>NZ_SMKW01000145.1 GCF_004348985.1 Saccharopolyspora elongata
CGCAGCGGGCGCCGTCGTGCTGGTCTGGCTGGGGCGCAGGCATCGGGAAGCCAGGTCGGGCCAGGTGTTCGCCCGGACGTTCGCCGTCGTGATCGTGCTGTTCGCAGCGACCGTGCTGGTGTACGGGGCGCTGGCCTCCGGGTGGGACATCGGGGTCGCGCTTCCCTTCCACCTGTCCGATCTTGCCTGGATGGCGGCTGCTTACACGTTGTGGACCCGTCACCAGTGGTCCTACGCGCTGACGTACTACTGGGGACTCACTCTGAGCACCATCGCGATGATCACCCCGGCGATCGAGGTACCGGACTTCCCGCACATCGACTTCGTCGACTTCTGGGCGGAGCACGCCATGGTGGTGTGGGCAGTGATCTACCTGACGTGGGGACTGGGGATGCGACCCGACTGGCGGAGCTATGCGATCGCGGTCTCGACCACCCTGGCTTGGGGTGTCGCGGCCCTGGGGTTCAACACGGTGGCCGGCACCAACTACGGTTTCGTGAACGCCAAGCCGAACGCTCCTTCCCCGCTCGACCTCATGGGCGACTGGCCCTGGTACCTCGGCGTCGAAGTCGTTCTCGGACTCGCGGTATGGGCACTGATCACGTGGCCCTGGACGCGATCCCGCGGGGCCGCTTCGAGTGGGCAACCGGTCGAAGCTTGAACCCACTTCCATGCCTAACTTGTGCCGCTCGTTGAGATCATGTCCAGATGATCCTGTCGCTGCTCTACCAGGTGTCCCGACTGCTGCTGTCCGTGTCTGCGGTGTTGGCCTGGGTGAGCGTGTCGATCCAGTCGGCGCCGGGTCAATAGGAGCGCAGCAGCAGATACGCGGCGGCTGCGGAGCCAGAACGGCTGCGCCGTAGCAGAACGCGATGATGGGTGTGCTGAAATCCTTGAGCTGGAGACCGTCATAGAGGGTGCAGCGGAAGCGGTGCACTGGTACCAGCAGTGCGGCGACCGTGCCGCCGACGCTGAAAAGCAGCCACGCCAACGGTTCCGGTGATCTCCGCCGGTCAGCCATCCAGCACCACCCAGGCCACCGCGGCGGACACCAGCAGCCACAGCAGGTACTGCGACGCGAGGATCGGCGCGGTATCGCGGCGATAGTTGACCTCCTCCGGTTCTCCTGACAACACTGCTCGCGCACTCTCGGCAAACGAATCCCGGATGAGCGATCCGCGGTCAGGATCTCCAGTCTTCGAGAGGACGTCATGAGCAAGCCAGCAACGGTGCTGGCGGTCAGTGCAGCTGCGATGCTGTTGGCCGCATGTGCGCAAGAGTCCACCGGGAATCCGCAGGACTACCCGAGCCGCAGCATTCGACTCATCAGCCCGTTTAAGCGATGCTCGCAGGTTGGATTCCAGGGTGCTGCCGAGGATCGCGGACAGCACGAGAGGGCCGGGTTCGAACCCGGTCTTGCGCATGGCGTAGCCGAGGAGGCCGGCGACCACGGCGAGACGATGTCCGATGGAGACCCCACGATCTTCGTAACCCGCCCCGTCTCACTCGTCCTCTGCACGCTGTTCGTAGCCGTCCTCATGACGGGCATGTGGCTCGCAGCCAAGAAACGTCGAACTCAAAACCCGTCTTCCGCCGTCGCGCGCACAGGTTGAACGGACACGGTGCGCGACAGCGTCAGATGCTGAGGTGGCGCCGGCCATGGCATTTCGAACTCCCGCACCGGCCCGCCCTCCTTCAGGGAACTCACCCACCCAACTTTCAAGGCGCTGGTGTGACGGTTGGTGCGTGGAGTCTGGTCTGCGCGGGCTGGCCCACGCAAAGGTTTCTGTTGCCACGCCCAAAGAGCCACCTTGCGCGAGCAGCCTCTTCGCGGAGGGCGTTGTGTCTAAGACTACTTGGGCCGTGGCGTCATTCAGATGCGAAGCGCGCCTTCTCCTGGGACGTGCTCGTCACCCGCGTGCGCGGCGTCGCCTGACTCGTACTGGTCGTGCAGCCGGATTGGTCGATGATCTGGTGCGCTCCGGCGCGGTTCGCCGTCGTGAGCGCAACGCGGACATCAGTACGCGGAGTCCGTGACGCTCGGGATTCCGGTGCAGATGGGTGTCGGGTCAGCGGTGGCACATGGGACGAGCACAGCCGCCGCCGCGACGAGCGCAAGCAACGGCAAGGTGAGCGCAGCGACGATCCGCCAGCACGCCGAGCGCACTGCCGCCCGGGGCTGAACGAGGCGCCTGACCCGTTCCGGAACGCCGGAGCCCACCGCCGCGAGAGCTGTTTTCGGTACGGGGGTGGCCGATTTCCGGTTGCTCGTGGCCATCACGGTCAGGGCTCGGGCTACCGCCCGATTCCCATGTCGGCGGCCCGCCCGATCGTCGGCGATCCACTCGACGAGGCGGGCGATCTCCTGCGAAACCGCCTTCAGCAGCGGCACGAAGGGAAAGGCCCGCGCGAGGATCGCCGCCCAGCCCAGCACGAGATGGTGCTTCCCGCGCAGGTGCGCGATCTCGTGCGCGATGACAGCGTCTCGTTCGGCCGGCACGAGCCGTCGCAGTGCGCCTGTGGTGAGTACGACGGTAGAGCCTCGCCCGGGAACGCAGTACGCAGCCAGCTGCTCGGTTTCCACGACATCAATTCGAATTCCATTGTGGACAAGCGTGTCCGAGCACGAGCGCAGGGCATGCCGGTGCATCTTGCGGTGCCGCCGGGTCTGCCGGGCATGGTGTGCGGCAACGGCCAACAACCGCACCATCACCAGGACGGAGCCGAGCAGTGCGATGGCAGCGGGCGCGTCGGCAAGGTCGTGCACCCCGATGATCGCCAGCAGCGCACGCAGGCAGGCGTGCAGCAGACCGGCGAGACCGAGGCCGCCGGAGAGTTGTGCCATCGCAGCGAGACCGGCGCTGATCACCGATACGACCCACGAGGTGGCCAGCGTGGCCCACAGGATGAGCCCGAGTCGGGGCGCAGCGGATTGCCAGCGCCGACAGGCCCGCATCAGACGGGGCCCCAATGCGGCCAGCGCTGCGGTGTAGGCGAACAGCCCGATGAGCAGCGGTGTCATCGGCCCTCCGGCGTCTCGGCGAGCAGTTCCCGCAGCATCGCGGCTTCCTCGTCGCTGATCTCGTCGACGAACTTGAGGAACGTCGCGCGCGGGCTGTTGCTGGCCGCGAGCGCTTCCCGCATCAGCAACGCGGCATGCTCGCTCGCCTGCAGACGGGGGCGGTAGAACCAGACCCGGCCGAGCCGATCGCGGTCGACCCACTGCTTGCGGTGGAGGTTCTCCAGCACCGTGGCCACCGTCGTGTAGGCGAGACCGCGGTCGTGGAGGCCGTCCAGCACCTCCCGCACGCTCATCGGATCCGCCGCTTCCCACAGCAGGTTCATCACGGCCGACTCGAGTGGCCCCAGGCTACGCATCACAAATCCCCCTCCGGTCGGCAGGATAGGTCAGGCGTCTGCCGCAGGCAGCCAAGCCAGTGCCGCGCTGTCCAACCGTGCACCAAGACCTCGGTTGATCTTGCCCGGGGCACCAGGAACGTGCCGGCACCGTGATTCTACTATGCACAATAAGAATTCTACTAACTTTGATAGAAGCTAGGTGTTCTGATGGATTCGAAGGGCTCGCCGGCGTTCCGGTGGGGGTTCGCGGCGCTGGTCGTGGTCGCCGTGGCGGCGCTGGCATGGGGCGCGTTCGGCGGCAGGCCGTCCCCGGAATCGGCGCAACAACCCGCCCCGACTCAGGAGGACGACATCGCCGCGGTGTTGAAAACCCTGCAGCGGCGCCAGCCCGGTGACTCGTTCGCGATGGGGCGCACCGACGCGCCGGTGGTGCTGATCAAGTACGAGGACTTCCGCTGCCCCTTCTGCTCGAAGTTCACCGCCGACGTCGAGCCGGAGCTGATCAAGCGGTACGTCGACCCCGGGGTGCTGCGCATCGAATGGCGCGACTTCCCGATCTTCGGCACGGAGTCCGTAGAGGTCGCCAAGGCCGCCCGGGCCGCCGCCCGCCAGGGCCGGTTCTGGGAGTTCCACAACGCCGCCTACGCGCGGGGCAACAACGGTCACAAGCCGTCGTTCCCGGAAGAAGCCATCCAGCAGGTGGCCCGCGAAGCGGGCGTACCAGACCTCGCGAAGTTCAACGCCGACCGCAACGACCCGGCGATCATGCAGGCGATCCAGACCGACCTGGCCGAAGGACAGGCGCTCGGGGCGTCCAGCACCCCGTCCTTCATCATCAACGAGCAGGCGGTGCTCGGCGCCCAGCCACTGGAGCAGTTCGTCGCGGTGATCGAAGCGGAACGGGCCAAGGCATGACCATCGGCTACTTCGGCGCGTTCCTCGGCGGCGTGCTGTCACTGCTGAGCCCGTGCTCCGCACTTCTCGTGCCGGCGTTCTTCGCCTACGCATTCGCCGACCGGGTGCGACTACTGCTGCGCACCGGCATCTTCTACCTCGGCCTGGCCACCACCCTGGTGCCGATGGGCATGGCCGCGGGCTCGATCGGTGCGGTGCTCAACGAGCACCGCGACCTCGTCGTGCTGATCGGCGGATCGATCATGATCGTGCTCGGCGCGGGGCAGATCTTCGGCCTCGGCTTCGGCTCCACGGCAGCGCAGCGGCTCAGCGGGCGGATCAAGATCTCCTCGGCGCTTTCGGTATACCTGCTGGGCACCGTATACGGGCTGGCCGGATTCTGCGCCGGCCCCCTGCTTGGCAGCGTGCTGACGATCGCCATGACCGGAGCCAACCCCGCCTACGGAGGCCTGCTGCTGGCCATCTACGCACTGGGCATGGCGGTGCCGTTGTTCCTGATCGCCGCCCTGTGGGACCGCTTCGACCTCGGCCGACGCCGGTGGCTGCGCGGCCGGGAGCTGAAGCTCGGCCCGCTCCGCGTGCACAGCACCACACTGCTCTCCGGACTGGTCTTCATCACCCTCGGCGCGGTGTTCCTCGCCACCGACGGCACCGGATCCCTCGGCGGAATCATCAGCATCGACGCCCAGTTCGCTGCCCAGGCATGGGTGCAACACGTATCGGCGCTCATCTCCGACCAGTTGGTGGTGGCCGGAGTCGTACTGCTGCTGCTTGCTGGGCTCGGCTGGGCGCTGCTCGCGACCCGCCGCACAAGCCGCGGCCACGGCACCTCGAACCACGCTCCCGACGAACTCGACAACGAGCCCCACCGCGCGAAGGAATGAGACTTCGGTGCCGCGGTTCCTGGAGCGCTGGACCGGGATCAAGGAGCCGGACATCAGTGGCTGGCGCCGCACGGCCGCTGGCGACCTGGTGCCGGTGTTCGACTTCGACAACGCGGTGAGCCGCCGCGCCTGGAGAAGCCGAGCCCATTCCCGAACCGATCGACCGCTGGCGCCCGAAACCACTGGAGAAGCAGCGCTCCATTGCAGGAAAGGGCAGGCGGACCGCGCGCATTGCGGATCTCGCTGCCGATGCTGGTTTCGACGCCCGTCCACAGCTCCCGCGACCGGTCAGTGGTCACCTTCCGCGAGAACACGACCTTGCCGTCGCCGTCCACCGCGCACGCGTGATGGACGGTCTTGCCCGCGTAGATCCCGACCTAGATCACTGGTCGACCCTTCACGCTTGTTCTCCTGTTGTCGCAGATCAGCCTCGTGGACAACACCAAGCGTGCACATCGTCTATCCGCAACTGGGCACGATGCGACGCTCTCGAGCGCTCCAAGTTCAGCACACTGCGGCACTCCAAAGATCACTTGATACCCCTCTACAGCTGCCTTTGATGTCGACGCAGGCGAACCGATCTACGGCCTGTTCAGGCGGGGCGAATCCGGCAGTTCGCCCCACCCCGATCGCTCATCGACGACGACACCCGCACTGCCGCCAAGTGCAACTTCTGCGCCCACCGGGTCGACGAGGGCTTGGAGCCGGCGTGCGTAGTGGTGTGCCCGACCCACTCGATCTGGGTGGGAGACCTCGACGATTGTCGAGCGTGCGCAACACCTCGACGAGCGGCCGGTCATCGCCAGACCCGGAGGTCCACAGTTGTCCGGGGGCCAGCAGCCTGGCGTCACCACCGGTAGCGATGATGAGCTTGTCGTAGCCGATGCGCTTCTGCCCGGTGATCACCGACTTGGCTGCCGCATCAAGACCAGTGGCGGCCGCGCCCAGTCGCACGTCGACGTCGAGAGCCGTTAAGGTCGTCGGCCCCGACGAAGAACGTGGCCTCGGCATGGTCATCCACGAGGAAGCCCTTCGAGAGCGGAGGACGGTCGTAGGGCAGGTGTTCTTCACGGCCGACCAGCACGACCGAGCCCTCGAAGCCCTCGCGGCGTGCTGCTCGGGCGGCCCGCAGCCCGGCGAGCGAGCACCCGACGATGACCAGCCGTAGCGGCATCGGCGCGCTCACGCCTCCTCCAACCTCAGGGCCAGGGCGGGGCAGGCCCGTACAGCTTCCTCGATGAGCGCCCGGTCTTTCTCGGTGACCTCCTCCACGAGAAGGGTGACCTCGGCCTCGTCATCGACCTCGAAGTGGTTGGGGGCAACGGCTTCGCACATGCCGATGCCCGTGCAGCGGCCCCGATCGACATGGATCCTCTTGGTCACGGCGGCTCTCCGTACGGATGTTCAGGGGATCCGGACGGGGAGCCGTCGGATGCCATGGATGAACTCGCTCACCAGCGGCTCGGGCTCGCCGACCTCCATGTTCGGAAGCTTGGTGAGCAGCTGCCGGAACAGGGCCTTGAGCTGCGCTCGGCCAAGGTGACTACCGAGGCAGTAGTGCACGCCACCGCCCCCGAACCCGGTGTGCGGGTGAGGTGGACGGGTGAGATCGAACCGGTCCGGGTCCTCGAACTCAGCGTCATCGCGGTTCGCCGAGGCGTAGAAGAGCACGACCTTGTCGCCGGCGGGAATCACCTGGCCGGCGATCTCCACATCCTGTGTCGCGGTCCGCGCGAACTGAATGACAGGCGATGCATGACGGACGAACTCTTCGATCGACCTGTCGATGCGCCCCTCAAAGTCCTCGGTCAGCCACGCCTTCTGGTCGGGGTTCCGCCACAGCTGAACGACGGTGTGCGAGGTTGTCTGCTTTGTCGTGTCATTGCCCGCGACACTCAGCAGAAGCATGACTGACTCGATCTCGTCATCAGTGAGGTGCCTGCCATCGAAATCGGCGAGAGCGAGCGCTGTTGCGAGGTCATCCCGAGGGTTGGACCGACGCTCGCGGATGAGCTCAAGTCCGATCTCGCGCAGAATGACGAGTTGGTCCTGGAAGAACTGCTGCGGATCTGCGTCTCCCGCGATGGCTGGATCGTTCGCACCCATCGCCTTGTCCCCCGCTTCGGCGAACTCCTCCGCGAGACTGCCGGGCACACCGATCATGTCAGCAACGGTGAGCATGGGGAGCTTCGACGCGACTTCGCGGACGAAGTCGATCTCACCGGCGCCGATCACGCGCTCGACGATCTCCTCAGCACGCTGCTCGATCTTCTCGGAGAGTCGACGGACTGCCCGAGGCGTGAACGCGCCGCTCATGATGCGCCGGTATCGCGTGTGCTCCGGGGGATCCATCTCCAGGAACGTCGGCGCCGGCTTCGGATCCCTGGGCCGAAACGAAACGCCCCAGTAGCGATGCGAGTCGGAGCTGAACAGCTCGTGGTTTTCGCTCGCGAACGCGATCTCACGGGCGCGCACGAGCGCCCAGAAACCAGGCTCACCGTGGACCTCTGGCGGTAAGCCGGGGACCTCCATCGGTGGGTGCCAGCTCACCGGCGCCTCGCGTCGCAGCTGAGCGAACGACGAGTCGCGTTGCTCGAACGGAAGCCTCCAGAACGCGGCGCTCGAGATATCCACGTCGTGATACGGACGAGCAGGCACAGTTGCGGTCATGTCATCTCTCCCTTCGTGTGATCGCCTTTGATCTTGCGCAGCTGCGCCACCAGACTGGACCGGCTGACGTCCTTGCCAGCGGCGCGGACGACCTTCTCGAAGATCTTGGCCCCACCCAGCCCAGTGCTGCGGCGCCGTTGGGCTTGCGACCCCCGCCGTACTTACCCCACGCCGCGGCGAACTCCTTCGCCGCCGGCGTGGACAACCCACTGAACGGAAATATTCGGCTGGAATTAGATGAGACCGGAGCGGATTGCGTAGGAGACGGCGTGAGCGCGGTTATGGAGGCCGAACCGCTTCATGAACTGGTAGAGGATGTTCTTGACCGTGCGTTCTGAGTAGTGCAGTTTGTCAGCTATTTGTTGGAGATCGAATCCTTCGGAGACGAGACGGAGGACATCGATCTCGCGGTTGGTGAACCCGGAAGGGTTCAAGCCTTGCGGTGCGAGTACTTCGCGGTAGGTGCGCACGATTTGCTCGATGAGTGCGCCCTGCAGTGAGGTGGGGAAGTATCCGCCACCGCTGCCGACCGCACGAATGGCCTGCATGAAAGTCGTAGCGGAGAAATGCCGGCGCCACAGGACCGCGCGGACACCCCACTCCGCCGCTGCGGAGATATCGGCGTGCCATCGATCGCCCACGATGAGGACCAGGGGCGTGGCAGTGTCGGGCCTGAACATCTGCAGCTCCTTCATGGTGGACGCTTCGGCGGTTTCGATGGCGATCACGACAACATCGGCGTTGTCGCCCCTGGCCTCGACGAGCTGGGTGTCTCCACCCAAGCAGTTCGCCAGTCCCATGCGCGTAAAGTAATCCTGTGCGTGGATGGCCACGCGGATTTTCTCCATTGTTCTGCCCTGCATGACTGTCCCCTGTTCTGGAAATGCCAGGGCATCTCGCGACCAGAAAGCTCGGATCAGTCTTTCCGGGAGTTAGGCCTTCCGCGCGGCGAGCAGCTCGTTGCCATCGCGGGCCCCGACCAGCGCCGGAAACCCGCTTGATTGGCTGGACGCACCGGCCACCCGCTCGCCCCACGCACGATCGCCGGCACCGAGAGCACCGTCTCCCCCGGGTACGGATAGCCGGCGAACCCCGACGAATCCGCGAGACCGTAATCCACACAGCTCTGCGCGAGTCGTCATCGCCGCACCCGTCGGCGCCTGCAACAACAGATTGTCGCTGCCACTGACCACCACCACTTGGACTCCATGCGCCGACGCGAGCACCGGACCCGGGTCGTCCTGCTCAGCCGCCGACGCCGCTGCTCCGGTCGCCAACAATGCGTTGATCGCTGCCGCGCTAAGGGTCGCGACTTTCCACTTCACGCGTTCTCCCGTCGCCCGAGTCTCCCCGCCAAGCGCAACCACCATAACTGCTAAACACGTGTAAGTAAACAGCTGAAAACTTACGCTCCGGCATCTTCGTCCCATGCTCTCGACAGACACAGGGCCCCGGTCGATCAGCGCGCGCCCTCGGTCGGTGGCGTAGGGCAGATACACCGAGACCTGGGAGTTCTCGATCCGACTGACGACAGGTCCGACAGCAACCCGAGCAGCAAGTCGCGCCGCGTCGACGCGGCGCGACCCGCGAAACCGGCCCACGATCCGCGACATGAGCTCGTCGAGGTGCGCCCGGCACCGAGCAGGGGTTTAGACTGTGGCCCGCGGCCACGTCAAAGATCAAGAAGTACGGCCGTCATACTGCGGCGGTTGAAACTTCAATCGGCCGGTGGGTGGACCAGAGAACGAACGACGGTGCGCACGAATGCGTGAATGGCCTGTGGCACGCTGAACGCGTCGTGCAGCGCGGCCGTCGCGAGCGCTACTCGCCCGTGCGCGACAACGAAGAAGAGCACCGTGTTCCCCTCCGCCCCGGCGTCCACGAATGAGACCGGAAACTGGTAGCCGTGCTCCTTGCATCGAAGCACCGCTCGCTCAAGCGCCTCGTAGACCGGTTCGGTGGTGGATTCAAGTCCCATTCCGCGAATGCGTTCAACGTCAGCCGACGTCAAGAACAAAAGCTCGTAGCGCGTCGGGCTGGAGTACGCGAACTCCACATATGCGGCCAGTTGGGCCTCGAGCTGGGCCAACGGACCTTCGGCCTCCGCTCGTTCCTCCGCGACGCTCATCGTCGCAGCGAGCTCTTTCCAGATGTCAACTACCAACTGGCTGACTAGAGCTTGGCGATCTTCGAAATGTGGGTAGATCGCGGGGGTAGTTACCGAGGCCTCCCTTGCTACAGCGCGAAGAGAAAGCGCCCGATGCCCGTCACGCTCCAGAACCCGATGCGCCGCTTCCAGCAGCTCGCCACGCAGGAGGGCACCCTCACCGCGTCGATTGCGTGAACGCCTCCGGGAGGGACGTGGCTTGTTGGTCGCATCCGGGTTGTCGCCGGCAGGAGCCGAGCCAGCACCTTGTCGACGGTCGCCCAAACGGTGATCTGGGCTGGGCGTTTCCAAATTGTCGGCTCTCCTGTCGTATCCGGTGAGTCATGACGGCCCGGTAGGGCGGGGCGGTGACCGCCGAGGGCGAGCATCGCCAAGGCGATGAGCGCCTGGGGGACTTGAACCCGCCTCTCCACAGCATAGATGAAACCGATGAAACCATGCCCTTGGCGGCACCGGCGGCGCTGAGGACCACCTGCCGAACTGACATCTCCCGCCCGTCAACCTCACCCACCCCGGCCGCCGGTCAGCTGCACGCTCCGAGGGTTGAGCGTGCCGAACACCCCAGCAAACTGGCGCGATGCTTGATCATGGCGTTGAAACTGATCTACCTCGTGATGACCCGGATCTTCGCGTGGGCGCGCCTTGCCGTGCAGGACTCGACGGCGAAGAACATCGAGATGCTGATCCTGCGACACGAACTCGCGCCACATCGATCAATGCTGCAGTGACGTCAAGACCACTGTGCGTGCCTGATTCGCTCAACGGTTGCGTGGATAACCACACCCATGTTCCGACATTGGTGGGTGCGCCAACAGCACGGCGATTGCGCACAGTCGGCTTCGGCGGTAGTTCCACGTGGAGTCGTCGTTCTGCTGTCCGCCATGCCAGCGTTGTATCTGTTGCGCGCAGATCCACGGCGTGGACGGTATCGATCATTGCCTACGGTGGGATGACCAGTGGTCAACGACTCGATCACACACGTACCGCCCCTCAGGGTAGTTTCCCGCGGTGACACTCAGAATTCCGCGCGCGCCAGCAACACCGGTTCTCGATGATTACCGACTTACCCATCGTAGGCCAATCGTGCGGCGAAAGCGTTGCCGTCGGCCGTGAACACGGGTTCTCCACGCAACTGCAGGTGCTCAGCTACGACGTCGAGTTCGGACATCACCATCACGTGGTGGATGTCGCGCAGGGCCCGCTCAACGCTGTCTTCCCCCGCTTGGGGCCCGTCCAGGCCATGGCGGGAGCGGGAGTCCTGCGGCGGAGTGACAGTGATGCCGTGGCGAGTGAGCTGAAGACCCTGCCCCGGCAAGCGAGCCGCGAGGCCACCAATTTTCTACCCCCATAGTGCTGATGCCGGAGGGATCGTCGAACCAGCACCCGTCTTGATCGCCGCGAACTACACTTCACCGGATGGGGAACGCGCTCACCGTCATCGCTGCGCTCACGTCGGTCGCCGGCGCCATTGTCACGGCATTGCTGGGCGCCCGGTTCGAGCGTCGCAGACACCTCGAGCAGCGACAGCAGGAACGCCAGGACCACACCGACCGGTACAGCGGGCCGCTCCTGGCCGCTGCCTCGTCCCTGGCGAGCCGGCTGCGGAATGTCATGGATACCGACCAGATCGACGAGTTCACCTCGGCGGACGACCAGCACAGCCAGCGGTACCTGGACTACGCGGTCAACGAGACGCTGTATCGCATTGGCCGGTACCTGTGCTGGGTGCACATCATCTCGCGGGAGATCCGGGTCCTTGATCTGGGCAACGAGGAACGGAACCGTGAGCTGGTCCTCCGGCTCGGCGCCGTGCAGCACGCGACCTCCAGCAGGGACGGCGACCTCACGTTCATGTTGCTCGGCGGCGAGCAGTGGGCCTTGGGCGAGCTGATGGTCGACCCGGACCGTCCGGCCGACGATCCCCGCTGCATCAGCTACGTCAGATTCGCCGACCGGCTCGACGACCCCCGGTTCGCCCGCTGGTTTCAGTCCCTGAAGCAGGACATCGCGACCTACCTGCAGAACCCCACCCAGGCGAAGCCACGGCTCACCGCGATCACGAAAGCCCTCGACGACCTCGTCGCCCTGCTTGATCCGCGCGGCATATGGGTGCCGTTCGACGAGAGCATCGACGCCCAACGCACCCTAGACACGCGCAAGGACCGGCGCTCAGTGCGCCGCACTCAGCGCCAAACCAAGCTCCTATGACGCCTACCTCTGCCGCTGGTCGAACGATCCGCGCTGGGGACTGTCGGTCGCGGGTACGGCTCGTTGGCAAAAGTCGCGGTGAACTTGACCCCACGGGCCCTCGGAGGCATTGGGCGAAGCCGCCGAGATCACCGGCGACAGCAAGACCGACACGATCAACCGCGCGTTACAGCTTTACGCGTTCGTGGAGACGAAGTCCGAATCCACCACCGTGCTGTCCAGGTTGAGCGGGTGATTACCAAAACTCTGGAGGAGCAGCCGGTCAACCACGACAGTCACTGGTCGACCCGGTCGATGGCGGCGGCGACCAGGATGTCCCAGACCGCGATTTCTCGGATCTGGAGGGCTTTTGGCCTCAAGCCGCACCTGGTGGACACGTGGAAGCTGTCGACCGATCCGATGTTCATCGACAAGGTCCGCGACGTTGTGGGGTTTGTACCTGGATCCTCCCGACAAGGCGATGGTGCTGGCGGTGGACGAGAAATCGCAGATGCAGGCGCTGGATCGCACCGCGCCCATGCTGCCGATGATGCCGGGTACGCCTGAACGTAAGACGCACGACTACATCCGCTACGGCACCACGAGTCTGTTCGCTGCATTGGATGTCGCCACCGGCAAGGTCATCGGCCAGCACCAGCGTCGCCACCGGCACCAGGAGTTCCTGCGTTTCCTCAAAACCATCGACGCCAACACGCCTGCCGAGCTGGACCTGCACCTGGTGTGTGACAACTACGCAACGCACAAGACCCCAGCGATCAAGAAATGGCTGGCCAGCCATCCGCGGTTTCATCTGCACTTCACCCCCACATCGGGCAGTTGGCTCAATCTCGTGGAGCGCTGGTTCGCCGAGTTGACCAACCGCAAACTCCGCCGCTCGTCCCACCGCAGCGTCAAAGCGCTCGAAGACGACGTCAACGCCTGGATCGCCGCGTGGAACGAGGACCCGAAACCCTTCGTGCGGACCAAGACCGCTGACGAGATCCTGGGCAGCCTCGCCCACTACTGCACCAGAATCAATAAAACCATTAACGACTCAGAACACTAGTAGTGCTTTGTTAGGTTTTGGCGTGTCGTTGTGATCATCTACTGTGGATTGTGGTTGACTTCGGTGGTGACTCCGGATGAGATCGATCGGATGCGTCCGCGGCTGGTGGAGTTCGCTGCACGG
>NZ_SMKW01000146.1 GCF_004348985.1 Saccharopolyspora elongata
CGCAGCGGGCGCCGTCGTGCTGGTCTGGCTGGGGCGCAGGCATCGGGAAGCCAGGTCGGGCCAGGTGTTCGCCCGGACGTTCGCCGTCGTGATCGTGCTGTTCGCAGCGACCGTGCTGGTGTACGGGACGCTGGCCTCCGGATGGGACATCGGGGTCGCGCTTCCCTTCCACCTGTCCGATCTTGCCTGGATGGCCGCTGCTTACACGTTGTGGACCCGTCACCAGTGGTCCTACGCGCTGACGTACTACTGGGGACTCACTCTGAGCACCATCGCGATGATCACACCGGCGATCGAGGTACCGGACTTCCCGCACATCGACTTCGTCGACTTCTGGGCGGAGCACGCCATGGTGGTATGGGCAGTGATCTACCTGACGTGGGGACTGGGGATGCGACCCGACTGGCGGAGCTATGCGATCGCGGTCTCGACCACCCTGGCTTGGGGTGTCGCCGCCCTGGGATTCAACACGATGGCCGGCACCAACTACGGCTTCGTGAACGCCAAGCCGAACGCTCCTTCCCCGCTCGACCTCATGGGCGACTGGCCCTGGTACCTCGGCGTCGAAGTCGTTCTCGGACTCGCGGTATGGGCACTGATCACGTGGCCCTGGACGCGATCCCGCGGGGCTACTTCGAGTGGGCAACCGGTCGAAGCTTGAACCCACCTCCAGACCTCAACCGCCGTCCATGCCGAACTTGTGCCGCTCGAAAAGCCATCGCGGCTGGTTAGGACGCTGCGCGTCAGTCGTTGAGATCACGTCCAGATGATCGTGTCGCTGCTCTGCCAGGTGTCCCGAAGTTCTGGTTGAAGTTCTCCTCGCCGGAAAGCACCGTGCCCCACGGCGTGACACCGCCACCGCAGTTGTTGAGCGTGCCCAGCACCATGTGCCCGGTGGGGTCCGCGGAGGTCTTCAGCAGGTTACTGCCCGCCGCCGGGCCGGTGACATCGAACGGCGTGGTCGCGGTGATCCTGCGGTTCAACCGGTGAGTGCCCACAGGGGACAGACGGTTGTCGTTGTCGGCCAGCACAACAACGGTCATGCCATGCGCCGACCAGAGAATCTCGACCTGTTCCCGGGTCGGGTTCTCCGAGGAGTAGCCCGCGAAAATCAGCATCTCGTCGGTGTACTCGTGGTTGGCCACAAGCACCTGCCGCCTCGGGTGGCCGGCCTGCTCGGGTTCAGACGTCGAGGCGGTCCGGCGGCAGGGTGGCGAGTTGTTCCGCGGCGTGGCGTTGGGCGAGCGGGACGAGGTGATCGATGATCGTCGCCGTCGCGCGCAGTTCGTTGTAGGCGCCCTGCACGCACCGCGCGATCGTGTCCCGGTGCAGGCGGGGAAAGCGGGCGCGGCAAGGGTGTCAATGCACCGGTCGAGAGCCTGATCGGTGGCCAGAAAGATGAACAGGGCGCAACATAGCCGGGCGAGCATGGAGGCCCTTCGTTGTCGGCCGGACGCGATCATCGCGGCTGGTTGCCCTGGTGTCAGCGGTCGTCAACGTCGGGGCCGCGGTGACTGCCGAGGGGTAGATGGGTGGGGGCGTGATGCGCGAGTTCTTCCGCGGTGCGATTCGTCTGCACATCCTGCATCAGGCTGCCGAGGAGCTGCTTCACGGTGCGTGGATGGCGCGTGAGTTGGCCAACCACGGCTACCAGATCAGTCCGGGCGCCCTGTACCCGGCTAGAGGCCGAGGGCTTGCTGATCTCCGAGCAGGAGGTCGTCGACGGCCGTCAGCGACGCGTCTACCGCGCAACCGCCGCGGGACGTGAAGAGCTCGCGGCGGGCCGAGCAGCGCTGCGGGAACTGGCGACCGAAGTCCTGGGTACCCGGGTCGAGATACAGCCCGCAGAAAACGAGGATCTGACATGACTACTGACATCGCGAGACCCCCGGTGCGGATGCGACTGCTGGGAACACAGGCACCGGCGGCGGTAATCCTCATCCGGTTGGTCGTCGGCGGGATATTCCTATCCGAAGGGATCCAGAAGTTCCTGTTCCCCGGTGAGCTCGGCCCCGGACGCTTCGCCAAGGAGACTCCACTGCCAGCACCGGGGTTCTTCGCCTATCTCGATGGGGTTTTCGAAATCGGTTGCGGGGTCCTGCTGATCATCGGGCTCCTTACTCGGCTGGCGGCGATCCCGATGATCATCAACATGATCGGGGCAGAGGTGTTCACCAAGGTTCCCATCCTGGTCCAGGACGGGTTCTGGGAGTACGCCCACGAAGCCCGCACCGAACTCGGTCAGTTGTTCGGATCGCTGTTCCTTCTCATCGTCGGTGCCGGGGCCTGGTCGTTGGACGCGCGGCTTTCGGTTCCACCACATCCGCACATGCAGCCCGACACCGAACCCCCACTGACTCCGCCCAACAACGCGAACACTTGAATAACGCGAACTCCTGAATGATGTAAGGAACGAGCCGCACCGTGAGCTCTTCGACAGATTCTGATGCCCCGTGCCGGTTATCTCGGTCCTTGGGCACCCTAGATGCCACCACGATCGGCCAGGGCTCGATGCTCGGCGCGGGCGTGTTCGCCGCGTTCGCACCCGCCGCAGCCGCCGCCGGCAGCGGCCTGATGATCGCCCTCGTTCTGGCGGGGATAGTGGCCTACTGCAACGCGGCGAGTTCGGCCCAGCTGGCGGCCGTATACCCGACATCGGGTGGCACCTACATCTACGCCGGGAACGGCTCGGGCATTGGTGGGGCTTTCTTACCGGATAGGGCTTCGTCGTCGGCAAGACCGCCAGTTGCGCGGCAATGGCCATGACCTTCGCCGCCTACACCCCGCCCGGCTACGATTGGGGGCTCGTCGCCAGGATACGTCGAGGACGCGTGCCGTGTTCCCGCTGATTCCCAACCACAGCGTGGCCTTGTTGAACGCCTCGTCCTGAGTCTCCCCGTGGCACGACAAGGAGAGCACCTGCTCGTAGGGTCCTCCCGATGGCAGGTTCGCAGTCGGATCCATTCCTCGCTCCTTCGTTCGCGCATGATCGCCTGAAAACGGCTAGTGCCCGCCTGGCGGTGGCGAAAGCTCGCTGGTGGAAGCGCACGGGCTCGGCGACTCGGCTGGTGTTCGCGGGTCATTTGGAGGATGGTCATGGCCTGTCGGCACAGACCCTGGCTCTCTGCCTCGCGTCACAATTCGGGGCTCCGACGTAGCATTGCCGATGCGCGGAACGCACCGGCGATCCATTCGTCCCCACTGGCGACCACCGGTCGATCTGGGCGTGGTTGAGCTGCTGCACGCCGTGGTAGAGGCCGTTGAGGTTGCCCAGGCCCAATCAACGAGCGCATCTCCCAGCACGATGATTCTTGTGCGCTCGCCATCGCCAGCGCTGTCAGTCGTCGGCGAGAACCTGTTCCAGCCACATGGTGTGGACCGGGCCGTCGCCGAGTTCCGCGTTGCTGGTCAGCCTGCGGTGCAGTGCCACCGTGCTCGCGACGCCTTCGACGTGGAACTCGGCGAGCGCCTGCCGCGCCCTGGCGTAGGCCTGCTGGCGGTCCGTTCCCCAGCAGATGAGCTTCGCAATGAGCGAATCGTAGAAGGGGCTGATCCGGTCCCCTTGCGAAATGCCCGTGTCGACCCGCACCCCCGGGCCACCGGGCAGGTGCAGTGCGGTTATATCGCCAGGAGTCGGGGTGAAGGCGCGCTCCGGGTCTTCGGCGTTGATGCGCAGTTCGATGGCGACACCCCTACACTCGATCGAGTCCTGATCCAGCGCGAGCGGGGCGCCACCGGCGATTCGCAGCTGCTCCGCGACGACATCCACGCCGGAGATCGCCTCGGTGATCGGGTGCTCGACCTGGACGCGCGCGTTCATCTCGATGAAGTAGAAGTTCTCGTCGCTGTCGACCAGGAACTCCACAGTGCCGGCGTTGCGGTAGCCGACGTGCTCGGCCAATCGCACCGCCGCCGAGGTGATGGCCTGCCGGGTCGTCTCGCGCAGGGCCGGCGCGGGCGCCTCCTCGAGGAGCTTCTGCCGGCGCCGCTGCACCGAGCAGTCCCTTTCGAAGAGGTGCACGACGTTCCGGTGCTCGTCCGCGAGCACCTGCACCTCCACGTGCCGCGCGTTGGGAACCGCGCGCTCGAGGTAGATCGTCGCGTCCCCGAACGCCGAACGCGCCTCTGCTCGGGCTCCGGGCAGCACGTCCAGCAGTTCTTCGGTGTCGCGGACCGGCCGGATCCCCCGGCCTCCCCCGCCCGCGGCGGCTTTGAGCAGCAGCGGGAATCCGATTTCCAGAGCCACCCGCGGTGCCTCCGCCGGATCGGTGATCGGGCCGCTGCCGGGCACCACCGGGATGTCGGCGGCCTCAGCGGCGCGCCGCGCAGCCGCCTTGTCGCCCATCTGCTCCAGGACGGCCGGGGGCGGCCCGATGAACACCAGGTCCGCCTCGATGATCGCCCGGGCGAAAGCGGCGCTCTCCGATAGGAATCCGTAGCCCGGGTGCACCGCGTCCACGTCGGTGAACCGCGCCGCCTTGAGCAGCGCATCCGGATCCAGGTAGGACTTCTGCGCGGCTGATCGGCCGATGTGCACCGCATCGTCGGCCATCTGCACCCACCGCGCGTTCTCGTCAGCATCGGAGTAGACCGCCACCGCTTCGATGTCCGCCGCGTGGCACGCGCGGATGATCCGAACGGCGATCTCGCCGCGGTTGGCCACCAGCACTCGCCGCAGCCCGGTCATGGCTCGTCGACCTCGAACATAGTCTGGCCGACGTCCACCTCGTCGCCGTCGTCGAGCAGGATCTTGCTGACGCGGCAGACCCGGTCCGCCTTGACCTCGTTGAAGGTCTTCATCACCTCGATGAGCCCCAGCGTCTGACCCGGCCGCACAACGCTACCGGGTTCGATGAACGGGTTCGCCTCGGGCGACGGGCGCCGGTAGAAGACCCCCGGCATCTGAGCATCCACTGTAGACATTGATTTCCTCTCGAACAGCGCTAAGCGGGTGCGACCGCCGCCCGCGCCTTCTCCAGTCGTGCACGCCGCTCCTGTCGGGCGGCCATCGCCGCCTCGACGTCCACCGGCGTGAAATGCACCCGACCCCCGGTCCTGGTCTGCGCCATGCGGTCCCGGTCCACCGAGATCACCGTCCCGATGGTCGCGTACCCACCTCCGGTGACCGCGTCGTTGAGCAGGACGATCGGCTCGTCCCCGCCGGGAACCTGCACCGAGCCGACCGGGTAACCGAGGTCGACCACGTTGGCCTGATCGCTGCCCGCCCCGAACGGCTGCTCCCGTTCGATGAACTCCAGCGATCCGCCGCGCAGCCGGTAGCCGACCCGGTCGGCGTCCTTGCTCACCTTCCACTCCGTGCCGAGGAACGAATCCAGCGCGTGTTCGGTCAACCGGTAGGCGCACAACCCGACGACGAACCGCAGTTCGGTTGCCGCCGGGAAATCCGGGCGCAGCTCCTCGGGCATCTCGGTACCGACCGCCGGGGCTGGTCCGGCCTCACCGAGCGGCAGCCGGTCGCCGCTGATCAACGCGCGTCCCTGGAAACCGCCGATGCCGGTGAGCATGTAGGTCGAACGCGAGCCCAGGTACGGAGGCACATCGATGCCACCGCCCACCGCGACGTACGGACGGGCACCGGCGCGGACCTGTTGGACCGTCAGCACGTCACCGGCCGACACCCGCAGCGCCTGCCAGGCGGGAGCGGGTTCCCCGTTGATCGTCACGTCGCTGTCCGCGCCCGTCACCGCGACGCTGCGCGAGTCGGTGAACTCGAGTTCGGGTCCGAGGTACGTCGCTTCCAGGGCGGCAGCACCGTCCGGGTTGCCGACAAGCAAGTTGGCCACCGCGAAGGAGTACTGGTCCACGGCACCCGACGGCGGCATTCCGATGGCGTACTGCCCGTCTCGACCTGTGTCCTGGACGGTCGTGGACAAGCCGCCCGATCGCACGATCACGAAACTCACCGGTACAGCACCTCCAAGAGCCGCCCGTTCACTGCGTCCGGGTCAGCGAGCAGTTCCGCCGGGACCAGCTCCACGTCGCGGATCCGGTAGCGGAAGCGCCCCGCCGCCACGTCGGAACGGGTGCGGTCGTACTCGTCGCGGTCGATCGCCCGGTACCGCAGGACGTCGCTGGGCCGCGGGAACGCGATGTCGTCGGCGAAATCCGGCAGCCGCTGCGCGAGGTCGAACACTGGAGCGGGAGCTATCCCGAAGAGCTGGTACCCGCCGGCCCCGCGCACCGGGTAGACCACGGCGAAAGCCCCGCCGTAGCCGAAGGCTCGTTCCGGCGTGTCGGTCCGCGGACGCACGTACTTCGGCACCTGGATCTGCCGGTCGCGCGGCACCATCTGGTAGCAGAACGGCAGTCCTGGGACGAAACCGAGCATGGTGACCAGGAACGGTGCCGCCGTGATCGCCTCGATCACGGCCCGGGCGTCCGGGAAACCGTTGATGCGGGCGGCGTACTCGAGGTCGGTGGCGTCCGGATCCTGGTGGCGGTCGCGGAACTTGAGCAGGGTTTCGCGGGTCCACGGGTCGTCGAAGAGCACCGGCACGTCGACGATGCGGGTGCGCACCGCGTGGTCGTCCGGCAGTTCGCCGGCCGTGTGCTCCAATCTGCGCAGTTCTTCGACCAGTTCGGCCGGGTGCAGGCGATCGGGGTTCAACCGCACCAGGTACGAGGCGTTGGACGGGCAGATGTCGATGACGCCGTCGATATTCTCGCGGCGCAGCGCACCGGTGATCGCCATCGCCTTGAGGTTGGCTTCCAAGCTCATCTCACGGTCGAGCTCGACGAAGACGAACTCATCGCCACCGAACTCGTAACGCGCCGGCGGCAGCTGCCTCTCCATCGCGGTCACGGCCCACCCCCTCGCCCCCGAATGCGAGTTGAGAATGCGCCGCGGGACCGCTGCGCGCAGCTTGGTCGTGCGTGCGTGAGGCACCTTCGGGTGAGGTGGTGTTGTGACCGCCATGCGTGCGGGGGCCCCGACACCTACCATCAGCGGCCGACCTGGAGGTGACCAGTTGCGCACTCTCGTCGATCTCAACGCTGACGCAGGGGAGAGCTTCGGACGGTGGCGGCTCGGTGATGACGCCCGCCTCATCCCGCTCGTGACGTCCGTGAACATCGCGTGCGGTTGGCACGCCGGGGATCCGGCGACGATGAGCCGCTCTGTCGAACTGGCGCGTGACGGCCGGACATCGATCGGCGCGCACCCTGGTTTCCCCGACCTCATCGGCTTCGGCAGGCGGGCCTTGTCGATGAGCCCGGGGGAAGCCGCCCGGGCGTGCCTGTACCAGTTCGGCGCACTGCAGGCGATCGCCGCCCGCCACGGTGCCGTGATCTCCCATGTCAAACCGCACGGTGCGCTCTATGGCCTGGCGGTCAGGGACGACGCCGTCGCCGAAGCCGTGGTGGAGGCCTTCGCCGCTGCGGCCCCCGGTGTTCGGGTCGTGCTCCTTGCCGGACCGGTGGCCGAACGTCTCGCCGAGCGGGGGTTCCCGGTGGTGCGAGAGGCGTTCGCCGATCTGGACTACGACGAATCCGGCCACATCATCATCGAGCCGGATCCCCGGGCCAAGTCCCCGCAGCGCTGCGCGGACCAGGCGGTGGCGGTGCTCCGCGGCGAAGTGACCTCCGTCGCGGGCACGCCCATCGCGGTCGACGCCGACACGATCTGCCTGCACGGCGACCGGCCGAACGCGGCGGAGATCGCGGCGGCGATCCGCGACCGGTTCGCCGCCGAGGGGGTGCGCCTGGCTGTGATGGCCGAGGTCGCGGACGCGCGGTCCTGAGTCAGCCAGCCGGCAGCAGGTCGTCCGAGGCCTCGATGCGCGAATCGCCCAGGTGATCTCCTTCCGGGCTGAACGGCGGCACGATGTGCGGCACGCAGTCGGCCACCAGCAACGAGTCCACCGCGCGCTCCTCCGGACCGGCGCTCACCACCGCGGTGCCGTTCGGCGCCCAGATGCCGGAATTGCCCCGGTACTCCCACTGCCCGCGTTCCGAGACCTCCCAACCCCGACGGTTGGCGTAGGCGACGAACACCCGCCACACGGCCGCCATCGCGGGGATGATGTGCTCGGTGGCATCGGGATAGGGAACCAGCGTCGGAGTCCCGTCCTCCAGCGTGAAGTGCCGGTCCGCGGCCGTCGGACCGACGATCAAACGCGCGCCGCGCCGGACCAGGCTCTGGTAGAGCGGCGGGAACTCGCACTCGTAGCAGTTGAGCAAGCCAATCGGAAACCCGTTCACCTCGACCACCGGTGGAATTTCGTCACCAGCGGTGAAGTTCGCGCGTTCGGCGGCGCCGTACAGGTGTGTCTTCCGGTAGTTGGTGATGAGCTCGCCGTCTGCGGCAACGGCCACCGAATCGTGCAAGGCACCGCTTTCCGCCCGCTCCACGTAGGGCAGGACGATCGCGACGTCGTGCAGCTTGGACAACTTCCGGGCGAGCTGGACGGACTGGCCGTCGGACGGCTCCGCCAGCAGTTCGCACTGCTCGCGCCCGAGCGCGTAGCCGGTGTTGAAGCACTCGGGGAACGCGCAGAGCTGGCAGTCGTAGCCGGCCGCCAGGACTAGGACTTCCTCCATCCTGGCGAGGTTCTCCGCCTTCGCGGTCGACGAACCCGCCGGGTTCTCGCCCTGGAAGAGCGAGACCCGGATTCCGGTGCCGGGCCGTGGTGGTTCGCGGTCGACCAACCTGCTGGTGATTCGGACGGGACGCATGGTTCTCCTTTTCCGATCAATTCACAGTGGAGATGAACTCTTCGACAGCGGCCGTGAAGTCTTCAACCGCCTCCGGCGTGAAGTCGCTGCGGGCGACGACGCGCATCACTTCGACCTCGTCCAGTTCGGGCGGAAGCGTGTAGACGGGCACTGCCCAGCCGCGGTCGGCCAGGTGCATCGCCAACCGCCGCAACTTGATCGGCGGCTCCGCGGTCAGTGCCACCACCGGCAGTTCGCTGCCGTCTCCGAGCAGCCGGAACCGCCCGGTGTCGTGCAGGCGGTCGGCCAGCTGTCGCGCCAGCGACCTGGAACGGGCGTGCACGGCCTGGAAACCGGCGAATCCGAAGCGGATGAAGTTGTAGTACTGAAGGACCACGGGCGCTGCCGATCTGGAGAAGCTCAGCTCGTAGTGGGTGTCGTCGCCGCCGAGGTAGTTGATCCGAATCCCCAGTTCGGGACGGCGCCGGCCCCGGTCGCGCCACAGCAGCCAGCCCAAGCCCGGCAGGACCATGCCCGCCTTGTGGCCGGAGGCGTTGATCGACACCACCCGCGGGATGCGGAAGTCCCAGCGGAGCTCGGTGTCCAGGAACGGTGCGATGAGCCCGCCGGAGGCGGCGTCGACGTGCATGGGCACGTCGATCCCACGCTGTTCGGCGAGACTGTCCAGCTCGGCCGCGATCTCGGCGATCGGCTCGTAGCGCCCGTCCAGAGTGGACCCCAGGACGCCGATGACGCCAATGGTCCCCTCGTCACACAGGTCCACGGCCGCGATGCCGTCGAGGGCCAGTCGCCCAGCCCTGGCCGGGGCGATGCGGGCCTCGACTCCCCAGTGGCGGCAGAACTTCTTCCAACAGGCGTGCGCTCCAGCACCCATGACGAGGTTCGGGCGGGACAGCTCGCCCCTGGTGCGTGCCTGCCAGCTCCGCAGCAGGGCGACCCCGGCCAGCAGGGCGGCCTCGCTGGACCCCGTGGTGGCGCTGCCGACCACTCGCCGCGCATCCCCGTGCCACAACGAGCCGATGATCCGCACGCATTCGCGGAGCAGTTCATCCATCGCCGGGTACTGCTCGCGGTCAACGAGGTTGTAGTTCAGGTAGGCTCGGTAGACTCGATGGGCCTCCGGTTCGATCGATGTGGTGAGGAAGGTCGCGAGGTTCCGCTCCGGACGGCAGCCGCCGCGCAACCTGCCCGCCACGGCATTCAGCGCCGCATCCGCGTCCATTCCGAAATCCGGGATCCCACGCCGAAGGTGAGTCGAGGAACATAACGGTTCCTCGGCCGCGTTCGCCAGAGCAGACATGGTTGAACACTCCTGTTGCTGGTGGTGTGCGACAACATCGGTCACGCTACGAGCGATCAGGAGCAAAGCGCCATGAACAATTCGGCCCAGCGCATTCGTACTAGTGCCGTACCCACCCAGCCGTGCTGGGCCGTCTGGGGTATCTCCTGTGGCATCCGAGCGATTTGATCGGCGTTTCAGTTATTTCCGCTGGTCGCGTGGCGAAATAGGAAGTGCTGATCGACGTACCGGGTACCGGGCGACCCCGGCCGAACCGCCCGAGTGGAGGCGTTTGATGGCCCGTTCCCACGACCGGGCGCTAGACCGGGCGATAATCGCCCTGCTGCACGAGGCCGTTGAGCATTCACGCGCGATGCGCCAGGTCCTGCACCAGGTCGGTCAGCTTGCTGCGCTCCGGATCGAGCTGACCCGACCAGACGAGAACGACGGTTTTCCCAAAGTCGCTGCGAACGGCCACGTGCTGTCCCCGCTGACCAAGCGGGAACGGGAGGTGCTCGACCAGCTCGTTCGGGGCCACTCCAACAGGGAGATCGCACGATCGCTGGGCATATCGGAGCGCACGGTCAAGAACCACCTCCGCAACATCTTCACCAAGCTGGGCGTGGGCGATCGAACTTCAGCGGTCGTGAAAGCCTTGGGGCGCAACACCTAGCCCACTCCGCGGCGGAATGAGGTCGACAGAGCAACTGGGGTGCCAGGCCGGCTGTACGAGTTGGCCGACAACCGATGCGGGAGCAGGAACGCCTTTTCGGCCGAGGCCGGGATTCACCTCGAGTCTCGAACGAGATACTGGTGTTCCAGGGGGCGTGCGCCGAGCCACGACAGCTAGCCCGACTCACGCGACTCCCAGCGGAGTCGGGTACGCGGCGCTGCGAGGCGGCGCCGTGGACTACGGCGTCGGTGACGACCTCGGCTTGATAAATCGGCGGCATCGGTTCAACGCGCCGAGCTACCCGCCTGCGTCGATCCGGTCCGCTAGGTCTGTTTCGGAAATCACGGGAGCCATTCGTTGATCGCTGTGATGGTGACGGCTGCTTCGTGGCGGGCGGCAAGCTTGTCGTATCTGGTGACGTCGGCCAGACAGGCCCGGAGGGCTGCGAGGAGGTGGGCTTGTCTCGCGTCAAGTTTTTGGCTCAATCTTGTTCGGTTGAAAGTTGTGCCTGTTGGTCTTGTTGATAATCCGAGCGTTTCCGCTCGGATTAGAGTCGTGATTCGCTCGGCCAGCCTAGCGGTCCACCCTCGTGATCGGTCGCCACAGCGTCCATCCGTTGATCAATTCAGGCATCGGGCCACCGTGCCGATAAGGCGGACATGAGCGGAGCGATGTCGCAGCACTCCAGCCCGCGGTGCACGTGGTAGGGCCGCCGGATAACGAATGGACACAGCCGTGGGCACTGGCGATGCACGCTGGCCACCGCCGTTGGATCTGCCCTGCTGCCTCCGCGACGAGGCGGCTTCCTACCTCACTAGCGAGCAGTTCGCTCCCATCCGGATCGGCGACGCCTGACTCCGCAGCTCGTCATCGTCTAGTGGTACAGCGACGCATTCGACGGCGACGAATGCTCGCGACAGCCGAGCCGCAGGCCAAGGTCCGGGCGTCGATTGTTCTTACGAGCGCTCAGTGTCGGGGCTGGCCTCGGTATCGGGCTGATCGATGTCCACCTGAAGCCCGGCCAGGATGCCAATCACGATCGCTGGCCAGATGATTTTGGACCCGAAGCTGTACATGAGGCCGACGGCGACGAACATGCTCGCCGAGCTGGCTGTCAGCGCCACGAAGTTCACGAGCGTCTGCGACATGTTCAGACGGCCAACGACTATCGCCTTGAGGAGCGCCGCAACCGCGGCACACCCCAGAACCGGGATCGCGAGGTCGCCGATGAAGAGCAAGAACTTCAGGAACGTGGCGTTCTGGAACTCGTCACGGATCGCGTAGAAGACCCAGTCGCCGAGCTCGCGGCGCTCGTGGAGGTAGTTGAACCCCGCGACCCACAGCACGCTGACCACGGAGCCCAGCAGCCCCAGCTTGACCGGAACGGTTACCGCTGCGGCAGGAGAAGTGGACTGGCCCGCGTTCTGGCCTTGACGGACTTGGATGACCGCTGCCGCCGTCTGGACCAGGGCGGCAACGACGACGAGCCACTGGATGGGATCAGAATCAGGAGACACCCACGGATGATCTCCCAAGCGGCGCGGCCACCGACCAGATTTCAAGGATCACAATGTCTTTTGCCGCACATACCGGATTATGCGCGGCAGTTTGCCGACTCTGCTCGCCTCCGACGTGGGCGAAGCAACCCAGGAATCCGGCGTGCTTGTTCATCTCGATCAGCAGCGACACGAGCGGCGGCATCGTACTCAGTCACTACCTTCAGGCGATTCGATCGACACGGGGTTCATGGTCAGGCTTCTCAAGGACGCGCCGAGCGTGAGACCGAGCTCGTGGGCATCCATGGCCACCGCGGCCGCAAGGACGACCCGCTCTACCGGGCACGGCGGACCCTGCAAACCGGCGCCGACCTACTCACCGACAAGCAGAAGGACCGCCTCGCCGACCTGTTCGACGCCGAGAGCCACGGCGACACGCACGTCGAAGTCGAGGCGACCTGGGAGATCTACCAGCGGATGATCGCCGCCTACCGCGAACCTGACCGCAAGCTTGGCAAGGAGTTGATGGAGAAGCTGATCGACTCCCTCAGCGCCGGCGTCCCGGCTGCCCTCACCGAGCTCGTCACGCTCGGCCGGACACTGAAGAAGCGCGCCGACGACGTGCTCGCCTATTTCGACCGCCCCAGCACCAGCAACGGACCCACCGAAGCGATCAACGGACGACTCAAACACCTACGCGGCTCCGCTCTCCCCTCTTTGTCAGGATGAGATGAGACACCTGGTGTGAGTGCCGGGTGCCGGAGCGAGGGCGGGATCGGAGATCCTGATAGACGTGTCCACTTCATCCGACAGGCCCGGCAAGCCGGCTCAGCAGCCT
>NZ_SMKW01000147.1 GCF_004348985.1 Saccharopolyspora elongata
CACACCCGCTAGTTACCCGGCGAGCATGTGCCCTAGGGGACCAGCCATGTTGGTCACTTGGCTGGAGGGAGCACCATCCTCACGACGCTCCCCGCTGGTGCGAGCGGCTTATCAGCTCGCACTCTGGTAGTCGAAGACCGTCTGACCGAACACCTGGCGGGACTTGACGTACTCCACAGCCATCTCGACGGCGGTCTCCATCGCGCCCACGGCCGTGATCCCGAGGTTGAGCCGTTCCTGGGCAAGCTGGGTCATGAGCTGCGCGAACCCCTGCCCCTCACCGCCGAGCAGGTTGCTGACCGGGACGCGCACGTCCTCGAAGGAGAGCTCTGCGGTGTCGGCGCCCTTCTGCCCGACCTTGTCGAGGATGCGGCCACGGACGAATCCCGGGCAGTCAGCGGTCTCGACGACGATCAGCGAGATTCCCTTCCCGCCTGCCTCGGGGTTGGTCTTGGCCGCCACGACGACGAGATCGGCCATGGCTCCGTTGGAGATGAACGTCTTGGCGCCGTTGATGATGTAGTGGTCGCCCTCGCGGACCGCCCGGGTCTTGATGGACTGCAGGTCCGAGCCGGTGCCCGGTTCGGTCATCGCGACCGCGCCGATCAACTCGCCGCCGGCCATCTTGGGCAGCCACCGCTGGCGCTGTTCTTCGGTGCCGTAGGCGAGCACGTAGTGGGCGACGATGCCCGAATGCACGAGGATCCCGAACGTCGCGTCGGCGGACCTGGCCTGTGCCTCCATGATGGCTGCCTCGTGGGCGTAGGTACCGCCACCGCCGCCGTAGGCCTCCGGGATGGAGCAGCACAGCAGACCGAGCTCACCCGCCTTGGTCCAGAGTGCACGGTCGACGTGCTTTTGTTCCTCGAAGCGCTCCCTGTTGGGCACGACCTCGTTGGCGAAGAACTTGGCGGCGAGTTCACCCAAGGCGTCGACCTCGGGGTCGCGCCACGGGGAGGAGTACGACGGTGTGATCATCGCTCAGCCCTCGAATCCGCCGCCGGTGACGATCAGCTGGCCGCTGACGTAGTCGGCTTCGGGATAGGTCAGCATCACCACCGAACCGGCGGCCTCCTCGGTGGTGCCGGGCCGACCGAGCGGGATCATGGCCTTGGCGGCGGCCAACAGCTGCGGGTTGACGCCCACCTTGATCTGGCGGCCCTCGATGTCGATGGTGGCGTCACCGTCGGCGCTGGCCGCGGTGAGCCGGGTCTCGATGAAGCCGAAGGCGACCGCGTTGACGTTGACCTTGTAGCGTCCCCATTCCTTGGCCAGGGTCTTGGTCATGCCGACGATTCCGGCCTTCGCCGACGAATAGTTGGCCTGGCCGGCGTTGCCGTAGACACCGGCGATGGAGGAGATGTTGACGACCTTGCGGTGCACGACCAGTCCAGCCTCCTGCTCGGCCTTGACGGCCTTGCTGATCACTGGCTGGGCGGCACGCAGAATGCGGAAGGGCGCCTTGAGGTGAACGTCGAGGATGGCGTCCCACTGTTCGTCGGTCATCTTCTGGATGACGCTGTCCCAGGTGTATCCCGCGTTGTTGATGATGATGTCGAGACCGCCGAAGTTCTGCGTGGCGGTGCCGACGAACGATTCTGCGAAGTCGGCCTCGGAGACGCTGCCGGGACAGGCGACTGCCTTGCCTCCAGCTCCGGTGATCTCCTTGACCACAGCGGTGGCCGGTTCGGCGTCGAGGTCGTTGACGACCACGTTGGCGCCCTCGGCGGCCAACTTCAGGGCGATGGACCGGCCGATGCCCCGGCCCGCGCCGGTGACGATGGCGGTCTTGCCGTCGAGCTTTCCCATGATGGGGTCCTTCCTTGATGTACGTCGTGAGGCGAGGCAGCGACCCACCTGTCAGTCGAGGACTACAACCGCCGTACCCAGCAGCGTCGTGGTGCCGTCCGCGAGGGAGACCTGGAGTTCGAGCGTGGCCAGGCGCTCGCCGCCCACCTCGTCGACCGATTCCACACGCGCCGTGCAGGTGGGCTGGCCGTGGACCGGGGTGATGGCGGCGAAGCGCACCTTGTACGAGCGGATTCGCTCCTGCGGCACCAGATCGGTGAGCAGTCGGGCGAGGTAGGCCATGGACAGCATGCCGTGCGCGAACACGTCGTCGAGCCCGGCGGATTTGGCCACATCGATGTCGATGTGAATGGGGTTGTGGTCGCCGGAGGCTCCGGCGAACAGCGCCAGGGTGGTCCGCGAGATCGGCGGGATCTCCAAGGGCGGCAGGGTGGCCCCGGCCACCAGCGTCTCGGTGCTCATCGTGCGTTCTCCTCGGTGGTGGCTGCGGGGGCACGGTGCTGCACGACGAGGACGCTGCGCATCTCGGCAACGACCGTGTCGTGCTGGTTGGTGACCACGGAGTCTTGGACCAGGAACTCCAGCAGGCCTCCGCGCTTCTCGTAGACGTCGCTGATCCGGCTCACGACCGACAGCTCGTCGCCTGCGTGGGCAACCTCCCGGTAGCTGAACTGCTGCTCGCCGTGCAGCACCGACCGCAGGTCGACACCGATGCTTTCGAGGAAACCGAGCGAATCCGGCGCTTCCGCGCTGACACCGAACAGGAAGGTCGGCGGGACCGGCAGATCGGGATGGCCGGCCTGCTTGGCGGCGTCGAGGTCGGTGTAGACCGGGTCGCTCTGGCCGGTGGCGGTGGCGAAGTTCCGCAGTCGGCTGCGCGTGATCGGCAGCGATGCGCGAGCGGTCTCCCGGCCGATGACGGATCGATCGATGGCCATCAGATTTCCGCCTTCTGGTAGAGGGTGACCACGACGGCGCCACCGAGGCCGATGTTGTGCTGGAGCGCGAGCTGGGCCCCCTCGACCTGCCGCTTGTCGGCGGTGCCACGCAGCTGCCAGGTGAGCTCGCTGCACTGCGCGAGTCCCGTAGCGCCCAGTGGGTGGCCCTTGGAGATGAGTCCTCCGGAGGGGTTGACGACCCAGCGACCGCCGTAGGTCGTTTCCCTGTTCTCGACCAGCTTGTGACCCTCGCCGACGGCGCACAGGCCCAGCGCTTCGTAGGTGAGCAGTTCATTGGCCGAGAAGCAGTCGTGGAGCTCGATGACGTCGACCTCGTGGATCGTGCGCCCAGCCTGCTCGAAGACGAGCTCGGCCGCCTTGCGGCTCATGTCGGAGCCGATCGCCGAGATGGCGCTGACACCAAGGGATTCCGGCAGGTCGGTGACCATGGCCTGGCCGAGGATTTCGATGGCCTGGTCCGCAAGCCCGTGGCGCCGGACGAAGTCCTCGCTCACGAGAACCACGGCCCCGGAGCCGTCGGAGGTCGGCGAGCACTGCAGCTTGGTCAGCGGCTCGTAGATCGTGCGGGAGTCGAGCACCTCCTGCAGGGTGTACTCGTCCTGGAACTGGGCGTAGGGATTGTTGACCGAGTGGCGGTGGTTCTTCTCGCCGATCTTGGCGTAGTGCTCCGGCGTCGATCCGTAAAGCTCCATGTGTTCCCGTGCGGCGGCGCCGAACATGTAGGGCGCGAACGGGTTCTGGGGCTCGTACTTGCGCGCCAGCACCTCCATGTGCTTGTCCAGCGGACCAGATCGGTCGGTGTACATCGCGCTCAGCGAGCCCATCTGCATCTTCTCGAAGCCCAGCGCCAGCACGCAGTCCGCTCGCCCGCCGCGGACCGCCTCGGCGCCGAGGTAGAGCGCTGTGGAGCCAGTCGCGCAGTTGTTGTTCACGTTGACGATCGGCACACCCGAGAGGCCGAGCTCGTAGGCGGCCCGCTGCCCAGAGCAGGAGTCGCCGTACACGAAGCCGACGAAGACCTGCTCGATCTGGTCGTACGAGACGTCGGCGTCGTTCAACGCCGCGGTCCCCGCCTCCCGCACCATGTCGGGGTAGTCCCACCCCTCACGCGAGCCCGGCTTCTCGAACTTCGTCATGCCGACTCCGACGACGAAGACCCGGTTACCCATGCCACCCTCCTTGCTTAAGTGAATCCAAATTAAGTGAACTACGACTAAGTGAATGTCTCATAAGTTCTTGTGGCGGGCAAGTGGCAACCCCATCCCAGTGCTCAGCCGGAAAATTCAGTAGGTTGATCCGCGTGAGGTAGACGTAGTGAATCGGGACTTATCAGTGGAAGTGCTGGTGGTCGGGTTCGGTCGCCGCACTGCGGGGCGTCGCTCCTGGTTGACGACGGGTGACGGGTGCATGGTCAACTTCGCCGGGGCGCACGGAGCCGCTTGTACTCGGTCAACGCGGCATCGAGTCCGTAGCGCCGGATTGGGCACTCCTTCATGTGCACGGCGCAGCCCTCGGCCTGGGTGGCGACGGGGAAGCGTCGCTTCGCGTTCGGCTTGGTAGAAGAGTGATCTCGTCGGCGTAGTGCTTGCGGCTGGTCAAACACTGACTTAGTGTGCGTTCACTTATGCGCCAACGGGTAGACGTCGGGTTGGTGCGGTGCAGCGCTCAGGAGGAGGAATGTCGGTGTTGAACGGGAAGGTCGTTGTGGTCACCGGTGGGAGTCGGGGCTTGGCCGGTCCATGGTTCATGGCTTTGCCGGGCGCGGAGCCAGCGTCGTGATCGCCAGCCGCAAGCTCGACAGTTGCCGGGCTCTGGCCGACGAGATCACGACGACCTACGCGGTGCCCGCCCTGCCGGTCGCATGCAACGTCAGCGATTGGGATCAGTGCGAAGCCTTGGTGGACCGGGTTCTGGCGGAGTTCGGGACGATCGACGTGCTGGTGAACAACGCCGGCCTGTCACCGCTGTACCCCAGTCTCGACCAGGTGACGGAGGCCTTGTTCGACAAGGTGATCGCGGTCAACCTGAAGGGACCGTTCCGGCTCGCCGCCCTGGTCGGCACCCGGATGGCCCAGCACGACGGCGGGTCGATCATCAACATCGGCTCGGTCGAGGCGATCCGTCCCAGCGCTGACGCGCTGCCCTATGCGGCGGCCAAGGCGGGCTGCACGTGCTCACGGAGGGCTTCGCGCAGGCGTTCGGCCCCTCGGTGCGGGTGAACACGATCCAGTGCGGCCCGTTCCTCACCGACATCTCCCGATCTTGGACGCCTGAGACGCGCGAACGGCTGGAGAGCTCGGTGGCTCTCCAACGCTGCGGCCGTCCGGATGAGGTGGTTGATGCGGCACTCTTCTTCGCCGCTGAGTCGTCGTCCTTCGTGACTGGCGCGGTGCTCCGGATCGACGGGGGCACGCGGTGACACCCCTGGCGGATGCTGGCCGTGGTCTTCGCCTCGGGTGCCGTCGTTGTCGTTCGGTGCTCATGCCTGTTGCTCTGACAACGTCAGCAAGGTCGTTTTGGCCCAAGGCATTGTGACCGCGGCAGTGTTGTCGGGGCCGAGGAACAACCTCGGCCCCGATCTTTCATGCCTGCTCGATCAGTCGGTTCGCGCGCTCGAAGAGTTTCAACGTCCGCGTGTGCATCCAGCTCCCCAACGCGGCCGTGGCCTTGCCGGCCAGCGAACGCGCATAGGTGCCCTCCAGCACGATACCGAGCTTGAAACATGCGAGTGCCCGATACCAGGTCAGGTGTTCCAGAGAGCGTGCGCCGGAAGCGGCGTACCTGGCCACCAATTCGTCCGGCGTGGCCACCCCGCCTGCCTCCGCGAGGCGGCTGTCCATCAGATCGCCCGTCTCCCCGGGATCCGCCCAGACAGCCAGCAGCCACCCGAGATCGAGGAGCGGATCACCTACCGTGCACATCTCCCAGTCCACGATCGCCACGATGTCGGCGCTCTCGCGGTGGAACATCACGTTTCCGAGGTGGAAGTCCCCGTGCATCAGACCGGGAGGCGAGGCCGGGGGACGATAGCGCTCGAGCCACTCCGCGACCTCGTTGACGCCGGGAATCTCATTCCCCCGATAGCCCAGCTGCTGGTAGCCAGCGAGCTCGTCGCGCCACCTCCCCACCTGCCGCTCCAAGAAGCCGTCCGAGTGCCCCAACCCATCCAAGCCGACCGCACCCAGGTCCACGGCATCGAGCGTCAAGAGGGCGTCGACGATCTTTAGGCCCATTGCGTGCCTCAGCGACGACGAGGCCAGGTGAGCCGGCGCAAGGTCGACCAGCGCATTGACGCCGTCAACCGGCTCCATCAGGTAAAAGACGGAGTCGCCCAGAACCTGTGGGTCATCGCACGCCGCCACGAGACGCAGGTGAGGCACGTCCGTTGTCCTCAGAGCCTGGAGCACCGTCATTTCCCGGCGCAGCGCGTCGTTGGTCCTGGGGCGCAGATGCCGGGGACCGCGTCGGAGCACGTAGCCGGTTCTGTCGCGGTCGAAGCGGTACATCAGGTTCTGGGTGCCGCCCCCGACAGGCCTCACGTTGGTCACGGGCCCTGTCCCGAGCCCGGCTTCGTCCATCCACCGCTGGACGGCTGGCACGTCGATGCCACTCAGGTCTGGAGCCGGGTTGAAGGCGGCGGTCATCGCTGGTGGGCCAGGTGCGCGGCCAGCCCGTGCGGGGCCGGGGTGGTTGCCTCGGTGAACCGAGCGAGCTCAGTCCTCGCGACACCACGCCGATGTACCTCGTCGGGGCCGTCGGCCATGCGCACGATCTTGGTCTCGACGTACATCCGCGCCAGCGGGAAGTCCGGTCCGAGGCCGCCGGCACCGTGGGCCTGCATGGCCCGCTCGATCACCCGCGAGGCCATGTTGGGTACGGCCACCTTGATCCCCGAGATCTGGCTCGCGGCCTCCTTGTTGCCCACGGTGTCCATGAGGTGTGCGGTGTAGAGGGTGTACAGGCGCGCCTGGTCGATCTCGATGCGGGAGTCTGCGATCCACTCACGAACGACCCCCTGATCCACCAGCGTCGTGCCAAACGTGGCCCTCTTGCTGACACGGTCGATCATCAGCTCCAGAGCGCGCTCTGCGGCACCGATCATCCGCATGCAGTGGTGAATCCGGCCCGGCCCGAGCCGTGCTTGGGACATGGCGAAGCCCGCACCGACCTCGCCGAGCATGTTGCTCACCGGAACCCGGACGTCGTTGAACGTGATCTCGGCGTGCGATTCGAAGGTGTGGAAGCCGAGCACCGACAGGTCACGCTCAATGGTGATGCCGGGCGTGTCCTTCGGCACCAGAACCATGCTGTGCCGTCGATGCCGTGGAGCGTCAGGGCTGTCGGCGGTGATGCCCATGACGATGAAAATCTCGCATTGGGGACGTTGCGCGCCTGAGATCCACCACTTGCGGCCGTTGAGCACCCACTCGTCGCCGTCGCGGACGATCGACAGCTGGATGTTGCCCGCGTCCGACGACGCCACCTGGGGCTCGGTCATCGCGTAGGCGGATCGGATCTTGCCGCTCATCAGGGGGCGCAGCCACCGCTCCTTTTGCTCCGGCGTACCGAATAGCGAGAGCAGCTCCATGTTGCCGGTGTCAGGAGCCGAGCAGTTCATGGACTCGGGCGCAAGATGAATGCTGCGTCCGCTCAACTCCGCCAATGGCGCGTAGTCGAGGTTGGACATCGGCTCGTGGTCCTTCTCTGAATGTGGCAGGAAGAGGTTCCACAGGCCGAGATCACGGGCTGTCTTCTTGAGGTCCTCCAACACGGGCGGCTGCCAACACTCACCCGTGCTGGCACGCACCTGTTCCTCGAAAAGGTGCTCTGCGGGGTACACGTGCTGCTCGAGGAAGTCAGTCATGGTCTCGCGCAGCCGTGTGGCGTGGGGAGACGTTTCGAACATGATGGTGCCTTTCGACGTGATGCAAGCTGGAGACCCGGGAACCGCGACGGTTGAAGGGGTTGTGACCACGGGCGGTTCGAGCGAGGGACGGCGCGGTGTCCGCATGCCTGGCGACGCAAGGACGACGGCCACGTTCCGGTTGCCAGGTGGCACTCGCGCCTAATGAGCCTCAGGCGGGCTTGTGGTACAGCTCCTTGAGCCGTCGCTTGAACAATTTCCCGGAGTCGTCGCGGGGCAGCGCCTCGTCGAAGACCACGACTCGCGGCACCTTGTAGCGCGCGAGATTGGTCGCCACGAAGTCGCGCACATCGTCGACGGTCACCTGGGCGCCAGGCAGGAGCTCGACATGCGCCGCGAGTGATTCGCCGAAGTCCTCGTCGGGAATGCCGAACACGGCAACATCGGCCACGCCTTCCAGCCGCGAAAGGCACGCCTCGATCTCGGCCGGATAGATGTTGACCCCACCGGAGATCACCATGTCGCTGACCCTGTCGGTCAGGTAGAGGAAGCCGTCCTCGTCCAGGTAGCCGATGTCGCCGACCGTGATGTAACCGTCACGCTCGATCTCGCGACGCTTCGCGTGGTTGCCGATGTAGGTGAAGTCCGGCCAGCCGTCGATTCCCCTGCCATAGATGACGCCCGGAGTACCCGCGGGCAATGGCTCCCCAGTGACAATGTCGAGGATTCGGACGTCGGAGCCGTAGGCGGGCTTCCCAACAGCGCCCGGATGAGCAAGCGCCTCGGCGCTGTCGCAGAAGACGTAGGGCCCCACCTCCGACCCGCCGTAGTACTCGTAAACGATCGGGCCGAACCAGTCGATGACGGCCTGCTTCGTCTCAGGGGAGCACGGGGCCGCGGCATGCACGATCGCCTGCAGCGAGGATACGTCGTACGACTCGCGCACCTCCTGCGGCAGGCGGAGCATCCGGGTGAACATGGTCGGCACCATTTGCACCGACTGGATGCGGTGTTCCTGGACAAGGCACAGGAACTCCTCCGCATCGAACTTGGGCATGATCGTGATGTTCATGCCCAGCGCCGCCGCGAACATCGCATTGCTGTTGGGCGCGGCATGGTAGAGCGGAGCCGGCAGGAGAGCGTTCCCGCCCGGATTGAGCTTCAGCATGCCCATTGATGCCTGCAGCAACTTGGGCAGCTCACCGGCTGGCACCCGGTTTCGCAGGACACCCTTCGGAAGACCGGTTGTGCCAGAGGTGTAGATGACTCCCAGCGGCGGGGCGTCGGTCACGGCGGCGACTGGTTCGTGCCGGGCGACCAACGTCTCCAGTGAAACGTATTTCCCCGTGAGCGTCACCTCCTCCAGGTGGTACGCCTCTGCTACCTCTTCGGGCACCTCGGCCTCCACGATGATGAGTCCCTCGGGTGCCTGTGCCTCGACCGCCGCGACGAGATCCGAGTGCACGATCACGACCTTCGAACCACTGTCGCGCAGGAGGTGCCCCAGGTCCGAGCCGCCCCAGTGCCAGTTGGCTGGAACGGGAACCGCGCCGATGGCAGCGGCAGCCAGGCTGGCCTCGAGAAACGCGGTCTCGTTGCGCATCACGAGGGCATAGCGATCTCCGGGACCCACGCCCAGGCTGACCAAACCGGCGGCGAGGCGCGCGGCCCGGCTCTTGACTTCCACCAGCGTCCGAACTCGCTGGCCCGACCTCACGACCGGTTCGACGACGTCCGCAACACCACCCTGAGGCGATTCGCGTCTGATCGTCTCTTCACTAATGGCGTCCGACTCCCATGCAGCACCACGTTGTGTCATGGCCAGCGACTTTAGTTCTTATTCACTTGCTTGTGAAGGGGGCGCCCGGCTCTGCTGGGGTGGGTTCCCGGCGACAGGGCCCTCGCTCCTGGGTAGCCGGTTGGTGAGGATCGCGCAGCCTGCCGCATTGGTGCCGGCGGATGGCGAGACGTCGTCCCGGTTCGTCGAAGCGACCTGCGACGTGCAGGCCGATGGGCTCACGAGCGTGGACCGGTCGACCCCCGCAAGGAGGGGCGCCGAATCCGAGTGGACGACGACGGGCCCGGCGATGGGATCGCGAAAGCGGCTGGGACGGTACTACGTGCGTTCGCGGCGCACCTCGGACTGGCACAGTCGACCGAGGCTGCCCTGTTCAAGGGGACAGATGGCGACGAAGAGGACGACAACCCGTTCGCCGTTACAATTTATCGGGTATTCACATCTTCTGGAGGTGACTCTCGGTGGGCGAGCAGAGTGCCGAGGGCGGCGTGCGGCGGCGCCCGAAGGACCGCAAGCAGCAGATCCTGGCCCACGCGCGCGACTTGTTCGTCGAACTCGGTTACCACAACGTCACCATGGGGACGATCGCAAGTCGCGTGGGAATTGCACCGAGCGCGTTGTATCGGCACTTCGCCAACAAGGCGGTACTCCTGGAGGCGGTGATCGAGGACAGCTTCGGCGACATCGCCTTCCCGGAGGGAGATGTCTCTTTGGAGCTTGTGCTCGTGGATGCCAGCGCACTTGCCGTCGCCCGCCCGTTGGGGGTGCTCTGGTCTCGAGAAGCCCGACACCTGCCTGAGGAATCACAGGCGGCGCTGCGCGACACGTTGCGTCAGTCCGCGCAGGGATATGTACGGCTGCTCCAGCGTGATCGACCCGATTTGCCTGCTGCTCATGCGGAACTCCTCGCATGGGGGATCCAGTCGGTCATGGCAAGCCCGAGCTACCGAACGGTTCGAATTTCTGGATCTGATCACGCTGATGCCCTCATCCGCGCGGGACGCGCGATCGCCGCTTTGCCTTTGGGCTCCGGTTCCGGCACGGGGGAGGGGCCGGCCGTGGGCAAGACTGGGCTGTCTCCTGTGTCGCGGAGGGAGCGCCTGCTGCTGGCTGCGAATCGTCTGTTCGCCGAGCGCGGCTACCACGAAACGTCGCTGGATGACATCGGCGCCAAAGCGGACGTGACTGGTCCGAACCTGTACGGCTACTTCGACAATAAGGCCGCTGTACTCAAGGCGGTTCTTGAACGCGGCACGCATTCTCTGTGGCTGGACCTGGAAGAGGCGTTGAGCAAAACGGAGGATCCGCACGAGGCCTTGGTTGCGGTCGCCAACGCATACGTGTCGCGGTTCGCTGCTCGGCCACGCTTGGGGCGCCAGCTGACAGGTGAGCCCGAAATCGAGCAGCTCGCCGCCGGTTACCAGCGCGAGTACGTCGCCGAGTGGGTGGCGCTGCTGCAGGCCGCCCGTCCGGAGCTGGACCGCAAGACTGCCCGCCTGCTGGTACACATCGCGATGGCCGTCGCCGACGACGTCATTGCGACGCGACATCTGCACACCGTCGCCGGATTCTCCGCGTATCTCACAGCCATGATCATGGCGGTGCTGGAGTCCTGAGACCTGCGCAGCAGCACGCGAGCCATGGAACCGCCAGGTACACGCCATTCGCGGCTAAGAGTTGGCCTCATTTGGCGATTCTTTCGGGCGAGCGGTCGGTTAAGGTTCTGATTGCCATGACCCCGCGCTTCCACGTCCGTGAGCAACGCCAACCGGGAACATTGTCGGCTGGCTGAAGTTGTTGTGGTGCAACGTAAAAGCGCGGAACCGCGGTATGATGTGGACATCCTGCCTGCCCTTGGCGACCTCGGCTACGAAGGCGAGTCCGACACCATCACCCTCGCCTTCAAGAAACCGAAAGGCGGCGAACTCACCGACGATCAGAAAGCCCACAACAAGTCTCTCAACGGCAAACGAGCCGTCGAGAGCGTCGTGGATGTCCGCGCAATGCCCCGTGAGTCTGTTGAGAGTGCCATAGTCACCAACAGACTCACGGGGCTTCGGTTCAGCTGCGGAGGTCGAACACCAGCCGGGCCTTGACCTGGCCTTTCTCGACCTCCTCGAAGCAGGTGTTGACCTCGTCGAGGCGGCGGGCCTCCCGGATTACCTTGGTGAGGCCCTGCTGGTGGAGGCGGAACACCTCGTCCAGGTCACCGCGGGTGCCCACGATCGAGCCGACGATGGTGATGCCGTTGAGCACGGTTTCGAAGATCGGCAGCTGCACGTGGTTGTCCGCTGGCAGCGCGACGAAAACCAGCTTGCCGCCCCGGCGCAGCGAGCTGTACGCCTGCTCGAATGCCGTCGGCGCCACTGCGACCGAGATCGCGGCGTCGGCGCCGCCGAGGTCCTTGATCGCCTGCACCGGGTCCTCGGTGAGCGCGTTGACGGTGTGGTCTGCCCCGAGTTCCCGAGCGAGTTCGAGCTTCTCGTCGACCACGTCCACCGCCACTACCCGCGCGCCGAAGATCTTGGCGTACTGCACGGCCAAGTGCCCGAGTCCGCCGATGCCGAACACGGCGACCGTGGACGCGGGACGGGCTCCGGAGAGCTTCACCGCCTTGTAGGTCGTGACCCCGGCACAGGTCAGCGGCGCGGCGTCCAGCGGGTCCACCCCGTCAGGGACCTTGGCGACGTACTTCGCCGACGCCTTGGCGTACTCGGCGTACCCGCCGTCGATGAAGTAGCCGGTGTTGAGCTGCTTCTCGCACAGGGTTTCCCAGCCGCTGGTGCAGTAGTCGCAGACACCGCAGGCGACCCCCAGCCAGGGAATCGCCACCCGGTCGCCTTCGGCCACTTCGGTGACCTCCGGACCGACGCACTCGACGATGCCGACGCCCTCGTGCCCGGGGATGAGCGGGAGCTTGGGCTTGACCGGCCAGTCCCCGTGCGCCGCGTGGATGTCGGTGTGGCACAGGCCGGAGGTTTCGATTTTCACGACGATCTCTCCCGGCCCCGGCTCAGGCTTGGGAACCTCGTCGATGGTCAGCTCGTTCGCGAAGTTATGGACGACTGCGGCTTTCATGACAACTCCTAGGGCGGTGCTTGTTGATTCTTGCCGGGAATCGGCTCGCGATCTGGTGGCCGTTCTCGCTACGACGAGGTTCGGCGCTGCGTAACCAGGAGTCCTTTGTAACCGCCGTCAACGTCGGGGGGAGCTCTCCGAACGGTCAGTTCCGCGGTGCGACCAGAGTTGCTGGAGAAAACGTTTGGAGGCAGCAGCAATTCACTGTTGCACCAACAAAACCCGAAGCACAGCGCGGCACTTGGGTACCACCCGGCAGGCCGGGGACAGGGATGGCGCATCGGCCTGCCGGGCGGCGGTCTGGGGGGATCAGTCGTCGCTGGGTTTGTTCAGGCCCTTGGAGATCAGCGACATGACGGACGAGTCGGCGAGCGTGGTGACGTCGCCGACCTCGCGGTTCTCCGCGACGTCGCGCAGCAGCCGCCGCATGATCTTGCCGGAGCGCGTCTTGG
>NZ_SMKW01000148.1 GCF_004348985.1 Saccharopolyspora elongata
TCAGATGTCTATAAGAGACACCACCAGCCCCGGCCAACCCGAAAACGGCCACCCCGCAACGCAAGCCGCCAACGAGCCAGCCCACTCCGGGCCATCCCCGCGATACAAAGCCGCCCCGGGCCTGCGGGCCGGATGTCAAGCCTGAAACCCCGAAGGGGCGGCCGCCAGGCCGGGCTTGACCTCCGGCCCGCAGCCCCAACAATCCACCCATCGCGGGGATGGCCCCAAAGCACACGGAACCTCTAAAGGCCCCAACCCCGAACAACAAACCAAAAAAGAACAGGCCCCCAGGAACCCAGCCCAAGAGCCCGTCCAACCAGAACCCCAAATCAAGCCGCAGACTCAACATCCTCCAGCTCGCCATCCACCCCAGCCTCCGAAGCCGCAACAACCCGCTGCGACCGCCGCCGCTTGGCGAACCAAACCCCCACCGCGACAAGCACGACGACAACGACCAGCACCCAACTAGCCCGCCCCAACATCTCCTCGATGTACTTCGCCGAAGCCCCAGCAGCCCACCCGATGCTCACATGCGTCGCGGACCATGCGATCGCCCCGATCAACGACGACACGAAGAACCGCACGTACGACATCCCGCTCGCCCCGGCCGCGGCCGGCATAAGGGTCCGCACCACCGGCAGGAACCGCGCCACCAGCACGGCGCCCACGCCCCACTTGCACAGCAGCTCCCCGGCCCGGTCCCAGTGCTTCTGGCCGAGCTTGCGCACCACCTTCGTCTCGCGCATCTTCAGCCGGTAGCGGCGCCCGAGCCAGAATCCGATGTTGTCACCGACCGCCGCGCACACCGCGACGACCGAGGCCAGCAGGATGAAGAAACCGACGTCGGTCACCGCCGCCGAGGCGATCAGCAGGCCACTCTCGCCGGGCACCAGGAAGCCCAGGCCGAGAGTGCATTCGCCGAGCACCAATGCGCCGGTCACCAGTACCAATAGCGGCTTCGGCAAGCCTCCGACGACTGCCAGAATGTCGCTGATGAAGGTCACGGGACGGGCTCCTCGGCGTGCGTGCTGGCTTGACCCCGTTCACGCTACCGGCGTAACCGCGCCCCAGTCTCCGGAATGCCCCTTAGCCTTCCCTGAGACCGGGGTCACACCAGCCCTTCCGGGTCAGCACACCTTCACCCACGAGCATTCCAGGGCACTTTCGTCGATCGGCGTGCCCGGGTCGTCGACGTGCGTGCGCGACTTCGGCACGTGCACCCGGCCGCTCGGCCGGTCGTCGGCGCCGTCGTACTCGGCCAGCCGGATCGCGATCGCGTCCTCCAGGTCGCGCGGGGAGCCGCCGAGGAAGTCGTTGAACACCACCGAGAAGACCAGTTCGCGGCCGTTGGCGGCGGTGACGTAGCCGGACAGCGACGTGACCCCGGTCAGCGATCCGGTCTTGGCGTGGACGTTGTTCTGCGCCGCGGTGCCGCCCATCCGGTTGCGGAGCGTGCCGCCGACCATGCGGTCCGCTACCCCGGCGACCGGCAGCGCGTCGTACCAGGACCGGAACCAGGGCCGCTCGCGCGCGTTGTCCAGCAGCAGGGCCAGCTGCTCCGGCGTCACCTGGTCCATCGTGGACAGACCGGAGCCGTCCACCACGCGCAGCACGTCCGGGTTCACGCCGAGCCCGCTCAGCTTCTCGGTCAGCACTTCCAGCCCGGCCGACCAGCTGCCCTCGCCGCGGGCTTCCCGCCCCATCGCTTTGACCAGGACTTCCGCGTGCCCGTTGTTGCTGAGCTTCAGGAACGGGACCAGGAGTTCCCGCAGTGGCATCGACTGCCGCCAGGCGAGCGCCCGCGCGTCGGCCGGCGCGGTTCCCTCCCCCGTCCCCTTGATCGTCACGCCGTGCGCGGCCAGCGCGCGGGCGAAGACATCGGCGGCGTACGCGGACGCATCCGGCACCGAGGTGAAGTCTTCGAACGGCTGCGAGCCGGCCGGCACGCTCCCGGTCACCACCACCCGGGAACCGCCGTGGTCGCGCTGCACGGTCACGTCGGGTTCGCCGTCCGCGGCCGAAGTGGTGGTCCGGTTGTCGATCTGCACGACGCCGGTGGCCGGTTCCAGCCGCACCTCGGCCCGGCTCCCCTCGACCGTCGGGCTGACCCGCACGAGCGCGGTTCCGGCGTCGAAGTCGGTGTTCGGAGCCACGGTCAGCGCGGAAACCGGTGCGGCGTAGTAGTACGGCTCGTCGTCCCACGCCCAGCCGGTGCCCAGCGGCACGTCGTCGAACCAGGTGTCATCGGCCAGCAACCGACCTTGCACGACCCGAACCCCGGACGCCGCAACCTGTTCCGCGAGCCGTTCGTAGTCGGCGGCGAGCAGCGTCGGGTCGCCGGTACCGCGCAGGTAGAGGTCGCCGAGCAGCACCGGCCCGCGCTGCCGCCCGGCGGTCACGACGTCGGTGCGGAACCGGTAGTCCGGCCCCAGCGCCTCCAGCGCCGCGGCCGAGGTGAGCAGCTTCGCGTTCGACGCCGGGGTCGCGCGGTCGGTCGCCTGCCTGCTGTAGAGCACCTCGTCGGTGGCCGGGTCGCGCACCACGACGCCGGCGTGCGACCCGTTCAGCCGCTCGTCGGCGAGGATGTCGTCGAGGTCGACGCGCAGCGCGTCCGGCCCGCTGGGCGCCGCTCCGGACGGTGCTACGAAGGCGACCGACGCGCCCAGCGCCGCAGCGAGCCCGAACGCAAGTCCCCACCGTCGACGCATGAGCAGCTCCCTCGGCTCGCCCGAAACAGATCATGCAGAGTAAGCACGATCATCACAGGCGGTCAACGGAACTGCTCAATGCTGACGTGGAAACCCACCGGTCCACGCAAACCGAGTTCGCCAGACAGGTAATCAGCCGACGGCGATCGCGGTCGCCATGGCGAGCAGCGCACCGCCGCAGCACCGCTCGAAGACCTTCCGCCGGCGCGGGTCGGCCAGGAAGGCGGACAACCACTGCACCGAGGGCACCACGACGAGCCACCAGGCCGCGAACGCGGACACCGCGACGCCGCTGAGCAGCGCGGCTTGCTTCACCGGCTCCGCCGCCGGGTCCATGGCCTGCGGCAGCAGCGTCAGGAAGGTCAGCATGACCTTCGGGTTGAGCACGTCGGTCAGCAGCCCGCGCAGGAAGACGGCGCGGCCGGAGCTGGGCACGTCCACCTCCGGGGCCCCGGCCACGGCTCCGGACTTGCGGAGGATCTGCAGGCCCATCCAGCCCAGGTAGGCGACGCCGATCACCTTCACCACCAGCAGCGCCGCGGGCACGGCCATCACCAGCGCGGACAGCCCCAGGGTCGCCGCCGTCGCGTGCAGCAGCAGCCCGCAGGTGACGCCCGCCGCCGCGAGCCAGCCCCAGCGCGCGCCGTTGGCGGCGTTGCGCGTCACCAGCACGAAGTCCGGCCCCGGTACCAGGACGATCACCAGCAGCGCCAGCAGGAACGACCCCCAGGCGATGTGCACGACTGCTCCTTCGAATCGAATCAGCGGTGGATTGCCCATATCTTCCGCCGTTCGTTCGCCATGTCGCCAGCTGCGCCGTAGCATGTTCGGTTGTGCGGGAATCTGTAGAACTGGATTCGGTTGACTGGCGGATCCTGGAGGAGTTGCAGAACGACGCGACCTTGCCGAACCGGGTGCTCGCCGAGCGGGTCGGGCTGGCGGCTTCCAGCTGCCTGCAACGGGTTCGGCGGCTGCGGGAACAGGGCGTGATCACCGGGTCGCACATCGACGTCAACCCGGCGGCGACGGGGCTGGCGCTGGAGGCGGTGGTGGCGATCAACGTCCGCCCGCACACCCGGCAGGTCGTCGACCAGTTCCGGGAGTTCGTGATGGGGCAGCCGGAAACCCGCTCGCTGCTGCACGTCAGCGGTCAGGCGGACTTCCTGCTGCACGTGGCGGTCGCGGACACCAAGCACCTGCAGGAGTTCCTGGTGGACAAGCTCGCGTCCCGGACCGAGGTCCGGCACTTCACCAGCTCGATCGTGCTGGAGCAGCTGCACACGCGAGCCCTGACGCCGCCGCGGCAGCTGCGCCCGAAGCGCCGCCGCCGGTCCGGCGATGAGTGATCAGTCGCCGACGCGGAGCAGGCCCTCTTGCACGACGGTCGCGACCAGCTGACCGTCGCGGGCAAAGAACCGGCCGGTGGCCAGGCCGCGAGCGCCGGAGGCGCTGGGCGAGGCGCAGTCGTAGAGCAGCCACTCGTCGGCGCGGAAGCGCCGGTGGAACCACATCGCGTGGTCCAGGCTGGCGCCGTTGACCTTGTCCAGGCCCCAGTACACGCCGTGCCGGGCCAGCACCGCGTCGAGCAGCGTCATGTCGGACGCGAAGGCCGCGATGCACACGTGCAGCAGGTCGTCGTCGGGCAGCACGCCGTCGGCGCGCATCCACACCTGGCTGCGGGCCTCGCGCGGGCCGTTCTCGCGGCTCACCCACGGCGGCTCGGTCACGTAGCGCACGTCGATCGGCCGTGGCTGGGCGCGCCCGAGCGTCTCGATCATCGAGCCGATCTGCTCGCCGTAGGTCGGCAGCGTCTCCGGGTCCGGGACGTTGGGCATGGGCTCGGCGTGGTCGATGCCGTCCTCGTCGACCTGGAAGGACGCGGACAGCGAGAAGATCGCCTTGCCGCGCTGCACGGCGACCACTCGGCGCGTGGTGAACGACCGGCCGTCCCGGGTGCGGTCCACCTCGTAGACGATCGGGATGCTCGGGTCGCCGGGCCGGATGAAGTAGGCGTGCAGCGAGTGCACCCGCCGCTCCGGCGGCACCGTGCGGCCTGCGGCGACCAGCGCCTGGCCGGCGACCTGACCGCCGAACACGCGGACCGGCGACGAAGCCGGGCTGACGCCGCGGAAGATGTTCTCCTCGATGCGTTCGAGGTCGAGCAGCGCGACCAGGCTGTCCAGCACCGGTTGACCGTGCGGCATGCCGTTGACGTCGAGCGGAACCTCGCCCTGCAGATGGGTTCCGGCCGGATCGGCCGCAGCGGCTCGGGCAGCTTCGGTCACTGCGCGCTCCTCGGGGTTGTACGCCGGATCTCCGGACGGGAGCGCCGGGTGGCTCCCGTCCGAGAATGCGGATCAGACGTGGTCTTCCTCGCCCAACCGGTGCACGCGGATGAGGTTGGTGGAACCGACCGTGCCGGGCGGCGAGCCCGCGACGACGACGACCATGTCGCCGCGCTGCGAACGGCCGATCGACAGCATCGACTGGTCCACCTGCCGCACCATCTGGTCCGTGGTGTCCACCTTAGGCACCAAGAACGTCTCCGTCCCCCAAGTGAGAGCGAGCTGACTCCGCACTGATTCCTCGGGGGTGAACGCCAGCAACGGCAGCCTGGTGTGCAGCCGGGCGAGCCGGCGCACGGTGTCGCCGGACTGCGTGAAGGCCACCAGCGCCTTGGCGTTGAGGCGTTCGCCGATGTCGCGCGCCGCGTAGGAGATGACGCCGCGCTTGGTGCGCGGGACGTGGCTCAGCGGCGGCGGTGCCGTCGATCCCGCCTCGACCGCTTCGACGATGCGCGCCATCGTCTGGACGGTCTCGACCGGGTAGCGGCCGACGCTGGTCTCGCCGGAGAGCATCACCGCGTCGGTGCCGTCGAGCACCGCGTTGGCGACGTCGGAGGTCTCCGCGCGCGTCGGACGCGAGTTGTTGATCATGGAATCGAGCATCTGGGTTGCGACGATGACCGGCTTCGCGTTCTCCCGCGCGATCCGGATCGCCTTCTTCTGGACCAGCGGCACGTGTTCCAGCGGCAACTCGACGCCGAGGTCACCGCGGGCGACCATGACGCCGTCGAAGGCCAGCACGATGGCCTCCAGGTTGTCCACCGCTTCCGGCTTCTCCAGCTTCGCGATCACCGGGACGCGGCGGCCGACCCGGTCCATCACCTGGTGCACCAGGTCGATGTCGGCCGGGCTGCGGACGAAGGACAGCGCGATGAAGTCCACGCCCAGCTCGAGCGCGAACTCCAGGTCCTCGATGTCCTTCTCGGACAGCGCGGGCACCGAAACGTCCATGCCCGGCAAGGAAATTCCCTTGTTGTCCGAAACCGGACCACCTTCCGTCACCTCGCAGACGACGTCGGTGTCCTCGACGCCGGTGACGGTCAGCCCCACCTTGCCGTCGTCGACCAGGAGTCGGTCGCCGACCTTGGCGTCGTTGGCGAGGCCCTTGTACGTGGTGGACACCCTGTCGTGGGTGCCCTGGACGTCGTCGACCGTGATGCGCACGATGTCGCCGGTCCGCCACTCCACCGGCCCGGCAGCGAACTTGCCGAGTCGGATCTTCGGTCCCTGCAGGTCACCCAGGATGCCGACGGCGCGACCGGACTCCTTGGCCGCGGCTCGGACCATCTCGTAGACCTGCTGGTGATCGGCGTGGCTGCCGTGGCTGAAGTTCAGCCGGGCGACGTCCATTCCGCTGCTGACGAGCTCAGCCATCTTCTCCGGTGTGGCGGTGGCTGGGCCCATGGTACAAACGATCTTGGCTCGTCGACTCACGTTATGCCAGCGTAGTCTGTTGACCGACGCGCGCAGCACGCAGCCATGCCTGTCGACGTCGATCGGGGAGATCGTTGCTGGATCATTACAGAACGCGGCTCACCCGGATTCCGTTCGGGGTCGCAGTGCTGGCCAGCCTGCTCGTCCTGTTCATGCCGGCGTCCGGGGTGCCGACCGCGCCGCCGGGCACCGACAAGGTGGTGCACGTCGCGCTGTTCGCGGCGCTGGCCGCGACCGGCCGGATCGCCGGGTTCCCGACGTCGCGGCTGCTGCCGGCGCTGGTCGGCTACGCGATCGCGTCGGAGATCATGCAGGGCCTGCTGCCGATCGGGCGCAGCTGCGAGGTCGCCGACGGCCTGGTCGACGTGGCGGGCGCGGCGGCGGGCTGGGCGCTCATCACGGCGGCGCGGCGGGTGCGACGGGTCAGCGACGCTTCTTCTCGGTGACTCCGATGTGGTCGGCGCACCACTGGTTGAGCTCGCGCACCGCGCGCCAGGACTGCCGGACCCGGTCGATGCAGGCGCGCTCGTGCAGGACGTCGTCGGCTTCCCAGTCGCGGGACGCGTAGAGCGTGCGATGCCGCAGCAGGTCCAGCCGGGGATGCCCGGCGGAGAACCCGCGCGGCCGGCTCTTGAGCGTCTCCCCCGCGATCTCCCAGCCCTGCTCGACGAGCGCGGCCAGCAGCGACCGCAACCGCTCGCCGTGGATGTCGGTGTCGACCGCGGCGCGGAACCGGGCCAGCTGGTCGGACTCGGTGTGGTAGCAGCCCCCGGCGACGAGCATCCCGTCCGCGCTGACCTCGACGTAGTAGGCGCCGCCGCCGCGCCCCAGCTCGATCACCGCGCCGCAGTGCGTCTTGTAGGGCGATTTGTCGGCGCTGAACCGGACGTCCCGGTGCGGCCGGAAGACCTTGCCCTGCCCGAATCCCGGCCCGAACTCGGGCTCCAACTCGGCGAGCAGCGCCTCCATCGGCGCGCGGACCTGCTCCCGGTAGAACGCGAGGTTGTCGTTCCAGTAGGTCTTGGCGTCGTGCACCTCTCGCTGCGAATCCACCAGGCCGGCCTGGACCTGTTCGAGCCCTTCGAAGAACTCGACCACTCCCCTGCCGAAGCCCTCGAACCTCGGCCGTGCGATGTCGCCGCCCACTGCTCCTCCCCCTTCGCCCCGACGATGATCCGCGATCGCCCGCCGTTCGCGCACCGGGGGGTGGAAGAAGAACTGCGGCGCCTGACCGAACCTGGGGGTTGCCGGTCAGGCGCCGCAGCCATGCACCGGTCATCAGCTGCGACCCCGATGACCGGTATTCAAAAGACGCGAACGTCACTCGCGTGCCCCAACGGTAAGCACGCCATATGGCATATACCAACTCAACATGGAATATGCCACCCCTTCGGGGGAAGCCGGCCGCTGCGCTCCCGAATCACGCGAGTCCACTGTGGCCACTCGCCGACCGCGCGAGCGGAAAATTCGCGTGACCGCAGCCTTAGGCTCCTGGCAGCTGCGCCACCACCAGGGAACGCGCCTCCCGCCAGGGTCGTGAGCCGGCTCAGCCGAGCACCTGGCGGGTGCCGGTGGCCGCCGAGGCCCGGATCGCGTCGAGGACTCGGTGCAGGCGGAGGCCGCGGGCGAAGTCCGGCGCGACCTGCTCGCCGGTGCGCAGCCCCTCGGCGATGTCCGCGTACACCGCCGCAACGTTGCGGGCCTCCTGCGTGACCGGGCGGACCGGCGGCAGCTGGACCGCCTCCCACGGCCGTCCCGGCTCGGCGGACACGCGGAGTTCGAGGTCGCTCATCTGGATCTGGGTGCCGCGCGGATCTTCCGCGCCGGTCGAAGCGATGGCCAGACTTCCTTCGGTGCCAACGATTTCCAGCAGCACCCGCGGGTCCGCGGCCTCGCCGTCGTGGATGTTCGCCGACAGCGTCGCTCCGGAGGCCAGCCCGGCGTGCAACACCAGGTGGTCCGGGCTGTCGACCGCCACCGGCTCGCCGGTCTCGGTCACCACTTGATCCGGGAGCGGCAAGGACAGGTCGGCGGACAGTCCGGCGATGTCGCCGAGCAGGTGGTCCAGCACTGACAGGACGTGTCCACCGTGGACTTCCAGCAGCCCGGCGGCGTTGGCCGACTGCAGCGTGTAGACGGCCCAGGCCGGCACCTTCCCCGTCGCCCCCTTGCCGCGAGCGCTGTGCACCGCGGCAGAGGTGATCCGCCCCAGCGCGCCCTTCGCGAGCAGCTCCCGGGCGTGCTGGATCGCCGGCGAGTACAGCGCCTGCAGGCCGATCACGTTGTGCACGTCGGCCGCCCGGGCACCCTCCACCAGGACTTCGGCCTCCTCGGTGGTGCGCGCCAGCGGCCACTCGCAGTAGACGTGCTTGCCCGCGTCCAGCGCCGCCTGGACGAGCTCCAGGTGCTTGGGCACGCGGACCGTGACGACGACCAGATCGACGTCCGGGTGCTCGGCCAGCGAACGCGCGTCGGCGAAGGCGTGCTCCGCGCCGAACGCCGCAGCCGCGCGCCGGGCACTTTCCTCCCGACTGGTCGCGACGGCGGTCAACTCGTACTGGTCGAGCGCGCGCAGCGCCGGGACGTGCGCCCGCCCCGCCCAGCCCTGGTCCGGGTTGGCGCCGATGATCCCGACCTTGGTCCTGCCCACGACACCCTCCAACCGGACCTCAGAAGTCCGTTTCGTTCCGACGAACCGGACTCGACAAGTCCGGTTCAGTCCGGAGTCTAACCGGACTCGTAAAGTCCGGTTGCTAGGGTGGTCCGGTGAGCGCGGTGGAACGACTTCTGAGCGAGGATGCGCCGCGGGCGGACGCGCAGCGCAACGTGCGGCGGCTCGTGGTGGCCGCTCGCGAGGCGGTCGCCGACGTCGGCGTCGGCGTGACCGCGCACGAGATCGCCCGCCGCGCCGGTGTCGGGATCGGCACCTTCTACCGCCGGGTGCCCTCCCGCGAGGCCCTGCTGCAGGCGGTGGTCGAGGACACCATCTACGAGATCGTCGGCCTGGCCCGCCAAGCGTTGCAGGACCCGGACCCGTGGCACGGGTTCTGCAGCTTCGCCGCCGAGTTCGTGCAGCTGCGCGCGATGAGCTGCGGGATCAACGAGGCGCTGGGCACGGACTGCGCGCTGACGCTCGACCAACCGCTGGCCGACCTTCGCGAACAGATCCGGCTGCTCGTCGAGCGCTGCCAGCAGGCCGGCGCCGTTCGCGGGGACGTGCCGTGGCAGGACGTGCCGTTCGCCCTCACCTCGGTGATGACCGGGAACCGCACCATCGGGCTGCCCGCCGCCGACGACCAGTGGCGGCGGAACCTGCGCATCGTGCTCGCCGGACTCCGGGCCACCACGGCCTAGCTCCGGAACAAGATCCCAGGTCAGGGGTCGCGCAGCGGGTTAAGCTCGGGACGTGGTCTCCACTGCTCGAGCCCGTGTGCGGGAGCCAGCGGGCAACCTCCCGGCCGACGTCACGAGCTTCGTCGGCCGGCGTCGCGAGATCACCCTCACCAAGCGCCTGCTCGCCGAGTCCCGGGTGGTCACCCTCACCGGCCCCGGCGGCGTCGGCAAGACCCGGCTGGCGATGCGGGTCGCGGGCAACATGCGCCGCACGTTCCGGGACAAGTCCTGGTGCGTCGAGCTCGAGGACGTCCGGGACGGCTCGCTGGTGGTCGACGCGGTCATCGAACAGCTCGGCATCGGCGGCCCCACCGGCGGGGAGGACATCGACACCGTCATCGAGCAGCTCAAGTCCCGCGAGATGCTGCTCGTGCTGGACAACTGCGAGCACGTGATCGAAGACGTCGCGCTGCTGGTCGACGCGGTGGTGCGCTGGTGCCCCGGCGTGCGGGTGCTGACCACCAGCAGGCAGTCCCTCGGCGTCGCCGGCGAGGCGACCCTGGTCGTCCCGCCGCTGCAGGTCCCCGACATCGAACACCTGCCGCCGCCGGAGGCCTACGAGCAGTTCGCCTCGGTCCGGCTGTTCGTCGACCGGGCCAGGGCCGCGGTCCCCCAGTTCGAGGTCACCGCCGACAACGCCACGGCACTGATGCGGCTCTGCCACCACCTCGACGGCAACCCGCTGGCGATCGAGCTGGCGGCCGTCCGGCTGCGGTCGCTGTCGCTGCAGCAGCTCGAAGAGCGCCTGGCCGAGCGCTACGACCTGCTCACCGAGGGCCGCCGCGGGGCACCGGCCCGGCAGCAGACGCTGCGCGCGCTGATCGACTGGAGCTACGAGCTCGCCTCCGACCAGGACCGGCTGACGTGGGCGCGGGTGTCGGTGTTCTCCGGCTCCTTCGACCTGGCCGCCGCCGAGCACGTGGCCGGCAATGGGCTGTCGGACGCCGACGTGCTGAGCGCGATCCACTCGCTGGTCGACAAGTCCGTGCTGATGCGCGAGGAAGAAGGCGGCGAGGTCCGCTTCCGGCTGCCGCACACCCTGCGCGAGTACGGCCAGGACAAGCTCGCGGAGTTCGGCGAGCTGGAGACCATGCAGCAGCGGCACTGCTCCTGGTACGCCGACCTGGCCGGGCGCTTCGCCGCGGAGTGGATCGGCCCGGACCAGATCGCCTGGGTCAATCGGCTGCGCAGCGACCACGGCAACCTGCGCGTGGCACTGCGCACGGCCGCGGCGAATCCCGGAACCGCCGGGGCGGCGCTGCGGATGTGCACCGACCTGTGGCAGTACTGGGGCATCCGCGGCCTCAACGGCGAAGCCCGGCACTGGCTCGACCAGGTGCTGGCCACCACGCCCCGCGAGATGCCCGAGCGGGTGCGCGCGCTGCGGGTCAGCGCCTGGTTCGCGCTGCTGCACGGCGACGTGGAGACCGTGCAGCCGACGCTGGAGCAGGCGACGGTGCTGGCTACGCAGCGCGGCGAGGAGACCGAGAAGGCGCATCTGGCGCTGGTGCGCGGGATGGCGGCGTTCGCCCAGAACGACTCGCCGCGGGCCGCCGCGCTGCTGGAGGACGCACTGGGCCAGTTCCGCAAGCACGAGATCTCCGTCGGCGAGCTGTTCGCCCTGTTCGGCCTCGGCCTGATCAAGGGCCTGGGCGAGGATCCCGAGGCGGGACTGGGCGTGCTGGGCGAAGGCATCCGGCTGTCGGGCGGCCTCGGCGAGCTGTACTGGCACTCGTACCTGCTGTGGGCGTCGGCGCAGGTGGAAGCGCGGCGGGGCGACCTGGAGCGGGCGGAGACCGCGGCGAAGGAGGCACTGCGCCTGCAGCGCAAGCTGGACAACCGGCTGGGCATCGCCTTCAGCATCGACGCGCTCGCCTGGATCGCGCAGCAGCAGGGCAGGCACGACCGCGCCGCCCGGCTCTTCGGCGCGGCTTCGGCGGTGTGGGACGCGGTGCGCGCGGCGCCCGGCTTCTGGGCGCCGTTCGCCACCGACCACGACGAGCACGAGGCGCTGGCCCGGACCGCGCTCGGCGAGTCGGCCTTCCAGGAGGCGTTCGACCGCGGCCACCAGCTGTCGCTGGCGCACACCGTCGACTTCGCGCTGGAGGTCAAGCGGCACGCGCGCCCGCGCGCCGAGGACAACGTGCACCCGATGCCGCTGACCCGGCGGGAGCAGCAGATCGCGGAGCTGGTCGCGCAGGGCAACACCAACAAGGAGATCGCCGAGAGCCTGGTGATCGCGCAGCGCACCGTCGAGGGCCACGTGCAGAACATCCTGACCAAGCTCGACTTCTCGTCCCGCGCGCAGATCGGCGGTTGGGTGGCCGCGCAGAAGGCGAGTGACGCGAGCGACATCGCCCCCAGATAATCTCACTTTAGGTAGTCGTAGCCGTTCGAAACGTCGCCCATCTGGGCGAATCTAGGTATTCGTGCACGTACAAACCTCGGTGCGCGAACACTCTCCGTACCGGATTCTCGGTTCTCGTGACCCCCGACGAACCGAACACCCCCGATCGAAGTCCCCGACAGGCCGGGTGGCACCGCTGGGAGAGGGCGGTGCCGCAGACGGCGAACTGGATCCGCGCAGCGTTCCTCGGCGACTCCGCCGACCGGCAGCACCGCGTCCCCCCGAAGATGCGGTCGTTGCAGGTCGGCGCCGCCGTCGCCGCGTTCGGCGTGATCGGCGTCTTCGCCGGCACCGCCGGCCCCAAGACCGAAGCCCCCGCGGTCGAAGCCGCCGCGCACTTCGCCCCGCTGGCCGAGCAGCTCCCCGC
>NZ_SMKW01000149.1 GCF_004348985.1 Saccharopolyspora elongata
CCAACCGACTCGTCGGCATCCTCCACGGATGCCTCAAAACCGGCACCCTCTACGACGAGACGACCGCCTGGTCGCATCACATCAACTCGGCTGCTGCTTGACATTCAAGCTCCTGGGATGTCTTTCGTGAGTTCTGTCTTGTGGTTCAGGGCCGCAGGCTCCACTGCCTGCGTTGCGGGCCGAGGGAGGTGCGCACCCTATGCAGCGAGGCCTCGAGGAAGGCGCACACGATCTCCCTTGTGTCCCTGGGGTCGATCATGTTCTCCACCCCGAATGCCTCGGCGGTCTTCCACGGGTCCGCGAGCGCGAGCATCCGCTCCTCCGCAAGCCGCCGGTACTCCTCGGGGTTCTCGGCGTTCTCGATCTCGTGCTTGAAGCCCGCCTCGACGCCGCCCTCGACCGGCAGGTCGCCCCATTCGGCGGTGGGCCAGGCGAGGCGCAGGCTGAGGCTGTCCGGGCTCGACGTCGCTGATACCGCCATGCCGTAGGCCTTGCGGACCTGGATGGTCACGACCGGCACCTCGGCCTGGATGATCGACTGGATCGCGCGCATGCCCCAGCGCACGACGTTGCCGCGCTCGGCATTGGGCCCGACCATGAAGCCTGGCACGTCGACGAAGTAGACGATGGGCAGGTGGAAGGTGCTGCAGGTGTCGACGAAGCGCACCTGTTTCTCCGCCGCGGCCGCGTCGAGCGCGCCGCCGAGGTGTTGCGGGTTGCTGGCCACGATCCCGACGGGGATGCCGTCCATGCGGGCGAACCCGGTGGTGACAGCGCGGCCCCAGCGCGCGCCGACCTCGAAGAACGAGCCTCGGTCGACGACGGCGCTGACGACCTTGGACGCCTTGTAGGGACGGCGGCGGTTCTCCGGGATGATGTCGAGTACCTCGTCGACCCAGCGGTCGGGTGGGTCGCTGCGATCGCCTCGCGGGGGCATCTCCCAGACGTTCTGCGGAAGATAGCCGAGCACGGTCTGCAGCTGCCGGATCGCGTCGTCCTCGTCCTCGGCGAGGTTGTCGATGCACCCGGACTCCGCGGTGTGCACCCGCGCGCCGCCCAGCTCGTGCTTGTCGACGTCCACTCCCAGAGCGCGCTTCACCAGTGGTGGGCCCCCGGCGAAGAGAACGGAATCCTTGGTCATGACCGAGAAATGGCTCAGCACGGTCCGTCCCGCGGTGCCGCCCACCGCCGCGCCGCTGACCATCGTCAGTACCGGTACCTCGGCGAGCAGCTCGTAGGAGCGCTGCCAGCTCAGTGAGCTCACGAGGTAGGAGTGGCCCTTCTCCGCCTGCGCGGCCACGTCGCCGCCGATGCCCTCCATGAACAGCACGAGCGGGATCCGGTACTCGTGCGCGAGGTCTTCCACGAAGCCGCCGAGGCCGCCCTTCATCCGATCCAGATAGGTCTGTGGCGCTCCGCCCCGCACAGTGAAGTCCTCGCCGCCGACCGCGACCGCGCGACCCGCGAACTCGCCGAGCCCGCAGACGTAGCTCGCCGGCATCATGCCGCGCAGCTTTCCCGTGGCATCGACGTCCTCATAGGCGGCGAACTCGCCGACCTCGTAGAACGCGCTCGCCGCCCGGTCGATCCGCTCGCGGATCGTGTACCGGCCCTGGTCATGGGCGCGGTTGACGCGACGCTCGCCGCCGAGCTCGCGCGCGAGCGCTCTCCTGCGGTCCAGCTCGGCCAGCGCGTCTTTCCAGGTGAAGCTCATCGGTGTGCCTCCCTTAGGTTTTCGCGGTCATGCACCCCGGCTCCGCTCGTGGCGCGGGAGAGCCAGCGCTTCTGGATCACGCCGGTGCCGACGCTGCGCACGAACGTCTCGGCCGAGGTGATCTCGACGTAGCGGGGGACGGCGTAGCGGGGCAGCTGCCGGTCGCAGTAGTCGAAGAACGCGTCGACATCGAAACCGTTTTCGTCGACGGGGACGACGAAGACCTTGATCTCGTCCTCGCCGCCGACCTCGTCGACCACGCCGATCGAGGCGCACTCCTGGACACCAGGGGCCTTGCGCAAAGACATCTCCAGCTCGTAGGCCGAGATGTTCTCGCCTCGGCGACGCATGCTGTCGGTCATCCTGCCGACGAAGTAGAGGAAGCCGTCATCGTCCATCCGGCCGAGGTCGCCAGAGTGGAACCACAGGTTCCGCCAGGCGGCGACCGTCGCGTCGTCCCGGCGCCAGTAGCCGAGCATCATCAAGTCGGGACTGTGCGGCCGGTAGACGATCTCGCCGACCGTGCCCGCGGCCACCGGATGTCCACGGTCGTCGTGGATCTCGACATCGAAATGAGAGCAGGGTGTTCCGGCGCTGCCGCGACGGCGCCGGCCGGTCGTCTCGAAGGTAGGGCCGTCGGCTTCGGTCTGGCCGAACATGCTCAGGATGTCGATGCCGAGCCGGTCCTCGAAGAACGTGTACGCCTCGTCTGGGATCGGTGCGCCGAGGACGCGCCGCAGCGTGGTTCCGGCCGCGGGCTTTGCGCCGAGCTTCCGGACGATCGAGAGCACGGCCCCAATGACGAACGCCCAGGTGCAACCGAACTCCCTGACATGCGGCCAGAATCGTCGCGCGCTGAAGCGGCGGTCGAACGCGACTGAGGAACCCGACTGGATCACGGCCGGGAGGACGACGTGGAAGTCGACGTGGAAGAACGGCAGGACGAAGTAGCCAGTGTCGCGCTCGTCGAGGTCGAGCACCCGCGCGATGACGGCGCCCTGGTTGGAGAAGTAGCCGCGCGGCAGCATCACCCCCTTCGACGATCCTGTGGTGCCCGAGGTGTAGAGAATCGTGGCCAGAGTGGACGGTGCCAGCTCCGTCTGGACGGCGTCGAGCTCGCGTGCGGTCGCGGCGTCGATCTCCGGTGGTGGGGCGTCGTCGAGAAGTCGTCGCGGCACCGTGAGCGCGGTGTGCAGGCAGCCAGTGAACTCACGCTCGGCCACGAGCAGCGCGGGGTCGCAGTCGGCCAGCACGAAGTCCAGCAAGTCGCCCTTGAGCTCGGAGTTGACCGAGACCTCGACGGCGCCGATCCACCAGATGCCAAACTGCCAGGCGAGCCGCCATGCCGAGTTTCCGCTGAGGACCGCGACCCGATCACCGGTCTGGATGCCACGGCCGCGCAGCTCAGCGGCGCAACGGCGTGCCGCGCTGGCGAACTCCCGTACCGTCCAGGAACTTCCCGGCCAGTGCAGCAGAGTGGCCTCGGGCCGGGTGGCCTCGGCTTCGATGAGGTCGGCGACCGGGCTGATGCGGCCGAGTTCCACGCCGTCGAGCAGCTGTGCCCTCATAGGTGTAGCTCGCCCCCGGTCACGTCGATCACTTGCGCGGTGATGTAGGACGCCTCAGGGGAGAGGAGGAACGCGATGACGTTCGCGATCTCGCCTGGCGCCGCGAGCCTGCCGAGGGTGATGGTGTCCAGCCACTTTTGCCGGACCGAGTCCGGCACCGTGCCGATCATCGGTGTGTCCACGGCGCCGGGGGCGACCGCGTTGCACCGGACCCCGCGTGAGGCGAGCTCGACCGCGACCGTCCTGGTGAGGCCGACGACTCCGGCTTTCGCGGCGGAGTAGTTGGTCTGGCCGAAGGTGCCGTACCGGCCGGAAGAGGACAGGTTGACGATCGCGCCGCCGTCCGCCGCGGTGACGAGCGGAGCCATGACCTGGCAGCCCAGCCAGGCGCCGCGCAGGTGGACGTCGAGCACCTGGCCCCATTCCTCGTCGGACATCCGGGCCATCGAGCGGTCACGTGTGATGCCCGCGTTGTTCACCAGGCCGTCGAGTCCGCCCAGCTGATCTTCGACGGTGGCCGCGGCGGATGTCCACGAGGCCCGGTCACCGACGTCCAGGGCGACCGGCAGCGCGTTTGTCCCGGCCTCCTTCGCGACCTGGTGCGCCGCGTCGGTGTCGATGTCGGCCACCGCCACCCTGGCGCCGCGCGCGGCGAGGGTCAGCACGGTCGCGCGACCGATGCCGGAACCGCCACCTGTGACGAGATATCTGCGGTCCGCATGCACGTGTGCTTGCTCAGCTTTCATCCTTGCCTCCGACGAGAAGGACATCCGTGCCGCGCTGGACGACGGTGCCGTCCTGGGTGGCTGTCTCGACCTCGATCGTGACGATGCCCGCCCCTGGCCTGGAGCGGCTCGGCCGCAGCGCGGTGATCATCTGCGTGACGTACAGGGTGTCGCCCGGGTAGGTCGGTGCGACCATCGCGCGCTCCGTATTGAGGAAACCGAGGACGTGTAGCTGGTCGAGTCCGGGCGTGCGCAACCCGCTCGACATCGCGAGCACGAGCAGGCCGTGCGCGATCCGGCCCCGGTACTCGGTGTTCGCCCTGACCCATTCATCGTCGGTGTGCAGCGAGTTGAAGTCACCGGACAGCCCCGCGAATAGGACGACGTCGGCCTCGGTCACGGTCCTGCCCGCCGACACGTGCTTTTCGCCGAGCCGCAGCGAGGAGAAGTAGCGCGGCTCCGTTTCGTGCGCCTTCGTGGTCATGACAGCCTTTCCAGAATCATGGCCATGCCCTGGCCGCCACCCACACACATAGTCTGCAGGCCGATCTCCTTGTCCCGCGAGGACAGGGCGTTGATCACAGTGGACGAGGTGCGGGCGCCGGTGGCGCCGAACGGATGCCCGATCGCGATGGCTCCACCGTGGACATTGAGCCGGTCGATGGGGATGCCGAGCTGGTCCTGGCAGGGCAGTACCTGCGCCGCGAAGGCCTCGTTGAGCTCGAACAGGTCGATGTCGCCGAGCGACATCCCCGCGGTTTCCAGGACCCGGTGGGTGGCTTCGACGGGACCGAGCCCCATGATCTCGGGCGACAGGGCTGACACAGCGGTGGCGACGATCCTCGCCAACGGTGTCACTCCCAGGTCGCGCGCCTTGCTGTCGCTCATCACGAGAAGCGCCGCCGCGCCGTCGTTGAGCGGGCAGCTGTTGCCCGCAGTCGACCGTCCACCGGGACGGAACACCGGACGCAGACCGGCAAGCGCGTCGAGTGTGGTGTCCGGGCGCGGGCAGTCGTCCCGGTTCACGACGGTGCCGTCGGCGCGGCGGTACGGGACGAGATCCCTGGCCCAGAAGCCACTGTCCACCGCGGCCGCCGTGCGCTGCTGGGACAACAGGGCATAGGCGTCCATATCGGCGCGCGTGACGTCGTGCAGCGCGGCGACGTTCTCCGCGGTCTGGCCCATGTCGATGTACACGTCGGGAAACAAGCCGTGGGCGCGGGGATCCTCCCAGCCTTCGGGGGTGGCCTCGGCGGCGGCCGCTGAACGCTCGCGCGCCTCGTCGAACAACGGGTTCATGGTCCCCGGGAGCGAGTCGGCCTCGCCCTTGGCGTATGAGCTGCAGCTCTCGACTCCGGCGGAGAGGAAGACGTCGCCCTCGCCCGCCCGGATGGCATGCATCGCCATGCGGGTGGTCTGCACGCTCGACGCGCAGTACCGGGTGACCGTGCACCCGGGCACCTCGTCTAGGCCGAGCAGGACCGCCACGACCCTGGCCATGTTGAAGCCCTGCTCCCCGCCGGGCGACCCGCAGCCGAGCAGCAGGTCGTCGACGTCGGAGGGGGCGAGCTGTGGAACCGCGCGGAGCACGTGCTGGATGACCTGCGCGACGAGGTCGTCGGGGCGCTCCCGTGCCAAGGAGCCCTTGGTCATACGGCCGATCGGAGTCCTCGCGGCCGCGACGATCATCGCGTCACGCACGGGCCACCGCCTCGGCCCTGGCGCGCTCGTCGGCGGTGAGGGCTCGAGAGCAATGCGCCTTCTGGTCCCACATCACCACGACCACCTCCGCTCGGGCGGCCTGCTCGCCGCCCGGCAGGGTCAGTGACTCGGCGGTGCGGATGCTGCTGTGGCCGAGGCGGCTGATGCCGATCGAGATCTCGGCGGCGTCGTGGTCCATCAGGATCTCCTGCTGGTAGTCGATCTCGATCCGCGCGACGACGTAGGCGTCGGGATGCTCGACCCCGATCGCGGTACGCAGCCACCGGGTGCGCGCCTCGTCCAGCAGAGTCAGCACGGTGCCGTGGTAGACGTGCCCCTGATGATCAAGGTCTCGCCAGCGGAGCGGTACCCGGGTGCGATGAACGCCGAGCGCACGGATGGACACGGTCACCTCTCTTGTTTATATTGGTCAAGCGATATAAATTAACTTCGCATGAGCCTCGCTTTTGTGTCAATAGCACGCCTGAAATACCCGGCCGCAACCCACCTCTTCGCGAGGTCGTATATGTTGCGATCGACTTAAAAGCCACTGGAGGGGGATGCGTGCCCAAGATCGTCGATCATGACCAGCGCCGAGCGGAGCTGGCCGACGCCGCCCTGGACATCATCGCCAAGGACGGCATCAAGGCGCTGACGCTGCGCGCGGTGGCCGAGGCGGCCGGGTGGTCCACCGGCGTCGTCAACCACTACTTCAGCTCCCATCACGACCTCCTGGTCGGCGCGCTGCGTGGGGCGGCCGAGACGCAGGGGCGCATGTTCAAACAGCTGCGGCACGACGCCTCGCTCACACCCCTGGAACGGCTCGGTCAGCTGATCGAGAGCGTGCTCCCGCTCGACGACCGGAGGATCGCGATGACACGGATCTTCCTCGTCTTCTATGCAGAGGCGGCCGCGAACCCCGCGGCGCGCGAAGAGATCGTCGACTACCTGGCCAACTGGCGGCGAGTCGTGCGCCGGGTGGTGGCCGAATGCCAAGAGGCGGGCCAGGTGCCCGCGGACGCCGACACGACGAAGCTCGCCGCTGAGCTCGTCGCGCTCTCCGACGGCCTCGCCATGCACGCGATGCTGGACGAGCAGGTCCTCGATGGTGTGACGGCAGACGGGCACATCACGCTCCAGCTCGCCGGCGAGTCGTGGCGGCTGGCCGCGCGCTGACGGCGGCCCGGACCCCGGAGGTGACTGCATGCAGGTGCCGCTGCGGTGGCTGGTCGGGCGCCCGGAACTCGGCCTCCGGGTTCGTGCGGGCGCCGACCAGCTGGACCGAGCTTTCTCCTGGGTCCACGCCATCGACCTCGCCGACCCCTCGCCGTGGCTGGCCGGTAGTGAGCTCGTCCTGACCACGGGACTCGGCCTGCCTGCCCAGCAGTCCGCGCAACGGAACTACGTTCGCGGGGTCGCCGAGGCTGGCAGCGCGGCGCTTGGCTTCGGGGTCGGACTGTCCTATCAGGATATTCCCGATGCGGTCGTCGGTGCCGCGGAGGAGCTCCGCCTTCCGCTGGTCGAGGTGCCGCTGTCCACGCCTTTCCGCGACGTCATCAGAGTGGTGGTCGACCGGTATGCGGAAGAGCGCCACGGCGACCTCCTCCGGAACTCCCGCGTGCAGTCGAGCATGACCCGTGCCGCGGTGCGGCAAGGGCCGGAGTCCGTGGTGCACGAGCTCGCGATAGCCCTTGAGGCACAGGTACTCCTGCGAAGCAGCGACGGCTCGGTACTCGCGGCCTCTTCAGCGGACGCCGAGGAGCTGTCGTTCTCTTTGCCGGAAGGGGACCTGGACTCGACCATGACGTTCACCGCCATGGACAAGAACGGGACCACCATCGCCCAACCGGTGTGGGTCGGCGGAAGGCGGCACGGGTGGCTCGTGCTGGCCCGGCCGTCAAGCTTGAGACCGGCCGATCACACGCTGATCTCGCAGGCCGTCTCCCTGATCGTCCTGGATCGCGTCAAGCCGCGGGGGTTGCGGGCGGCGCAGAACCGGTTGAACAGGACCATCTTCGGCCTCGGCCTCGGGCGGTCGGTGTCGCCGTGGCGGTTTGAGGAACACCTGCGCGACGTCGGTCTCACCGGGACAGAGCTGAGAGTCCTGGCTTGCGGCGGAGCCGATCCGGGGTTGATGCTCGACGAGGCAGACGACCTGCTTGACGGCGAGGAGCTGCCGACCATCGCGGTGGAGCGGGACGAGCATCTGGTGGTTCTGCTGCCCGGGACCGGGCTCGACCTGGCGAAGACTCTGACTGCCGCGTTGGTCCGGAGGTCTCGTTCCGCGTACGGCGGATTATCCGAGCCGGTGACGCCTGAACACGTGCCGGGTGCGTTGCACCAGGCACTTACCGCGGCCCGTACCGCACGAGCACGACGCGCACCACTGGTGTGTTTCGGCGAACTGGCCGGGCACGCCTTGGTGTTCGACTCACGGACCCGGGAGGCCCTCGCAGAGCTGGCGCGCGAGCGGCTCGGCCGTTTGTCGGCCTTCGACCGCGAGAACGGCACCGCTCTCGTGACCTCCCTGCGCGCGTACCTGGAACACGGTGGGCAATGGAATGTGGCGTCCACTGTGCTCGGTGTACACCGGCACACCCTTCGGGGTCGAATGGAACAGATCCGTGATCTCCTCGGCATAGACATCGATTCCGCGCATGTCCGAGCAGAACTGCTGCTGTCGCTGATGGTGTGGACGGACGACGGCGAGACCGACATGACGGAGTTCTGTTCCGCCGAAGCCGGACACGATGTCCAGTGACTACCTTTCAGGGAACGTGAACGATGAGCGGATGACGCGATTCCATTGGACCGGTCCGTAATCCAGGAGGGCATGATGCTCGAGAACACCGCGCAGCACGAAGCAGAAACACAGGAAGAACCTCGCCTCGGCAACGCCTTGCGGCAGCGGCACGTCACCATGATCTCCCTGGGCGGGATCATCGGAGCCGGCCTGTTCGTCGGAAGCAGCGCGGGGATCGCCAACATAGGGCCTGCCGCGACCGTCACCTACGCGCTCGCCGGTCTCATCGTCCTGCTCGTCATGCGGATGATCGGAGAGATGGCGGTCGCACTGCCCGACGTCGGCACCTTCACCGAGTACGTACGCACCAGCCTCGGCAACCTCAGCGGGTTCACGGCGGGCTGGTTGTACTGGTACTTCTTCGTCATCGTCGTCGCCGTCGAGGCCGTGGCAGGCGCCGAACTGCTGCAACGCTGGATTCCCGTGCCCATGTGGGCGCTCGCGCTCGCGCTCGTGATCATCATGACGGCGGTCAACCTGATCACGGTCAAGTCATACGGGGAGACGGAGTTCTGGTTCGCGTCAATCAAGGTCGGTGCGATCATCGTTTTCATGGCCGTGGCCGCGTCCTACGCTTTGGGGTGGACTTCCGGTACCGGCCCGACAACGAGCAACCTCGTCAACGACGGCGGGTTCATGCCGAACGGACTGACCGCCGTTCTGGCGGGGATCCCGACGGTCATCTTCGCCATCTGCGGAGCCGAGATCGCCACGATCGCCGCGGCGGAGTCGAGCGAGCCGGCCCGGAGCGTGGCGAAGATGACCCGTTCGGTGATCGCGCGTGTGCTCACCTTCTACGTCGGTTCGGTGTTCCTGATCGTGTGCGTGGTGCCGTGGCGGGAGATCGTCCCCGGCACGTCGCCGTTCGTCGCGGCGCTGGACCGCATGCACGTCCCCGCTTCGGGCGAGATCATGAACATCATCGTCGTCGTGGCCGTGCTCAGCTGCATGAACTCGGCGGTCTACGTCTCCTCGCGAGTGCTGTTCAGCTTGTCGACGCACGGAGACGCTCCGAGGTCATTCTCCCGGCTGAGCCACACCCGCGTTCCCACGCGGGCCGTGCTCGCGGGCGGTGCGGTCGGCTACGTCGCCATCGGGGCGGCGGTTTTCTCCCCGGACGGGCTGTTCGCCTTCCTCGTGAACGCATCGGGCGCCATCATGCTGCTGATCTACCTGCTTGTCGGCTTCGCCCAGCTCCGGCTACGGCGCCGGATGCAGCGCGAAGGGCGGGAGCTGTCCCTGAAGATGTGGCTCTTCCCGTGGCTGACCATCGCGGTCATCCTGTCCATTGTGGTGGTACTCGGCATGATGGCTGCTCAGCCCGGGCTGTCCGTGCAGTTCTTCACCAGCCTGGCCAGCGTGGTCGTCGTGCTCGCCGGCTACGTGGTGCGGAAGAAAGTCCTACAGAACCGGTCCGGGGCCAGCCCGATGTAACCGTCGTTTGACGGCCGTTGCCTCAGGTGCGGCCCACCGGACTACTGGTGGGAGTTCCACGTTCCCACCACCACACCGAGCGGTCGGCCGATCCACCGCAGACACGGTGTTGCGCACCTTCCAGGAACTGCTGGCCCGCGATTGCCAACGGGCAGGGAATATCGCCCGTGGTGGAGTTGGTGCCCGGCATCACGCGCGGCCGGACATCGCGCTGGTGCCGATGTACGAGATGCCGACTCCGAGGTTGCCCTGGTGTGGCGCACGGCCGGAGGAGCGGGGCGGGTACGGGATTCGCCGAAACTGCCGCGCGCATCGTGGTCAGGGATTAGCTGGAGGAGCTGTCCCGGTCGGCCTGACAGGCGGTTCGCAAGAGCGCGGCGGGTCCTAGCTCGGCCATTGCGGTGGGCTGCTGAGGTTCGGACGCCCACGGCGAAATTTTCGGCGCATCGTCCTCCGAACTGCAGACTCTGTCGGACATGAGGATGACCAATTGCCCGTCGGTCATGCGTACCGGCAAGCCGAAAGCCCCCGTAGGCCTGTGACTGTGCTGGCAGCATAAGGCGAGTTACTCGCCGACGGTGCTCTACTAGATCAACACGCACGCCCCCACGCTAAGCCTGGATGCACCGAGGAATTGTTCTTGGATAGCAACGTTTAATGAGTGAAAGTGCCTTCTGACCTGCGATGATCAGAGTTGCTGAGGCCCTGATGTCGCATGGATCGGGAGGCGCTTTCGGTGAGATTGTTGCACAGGTGGTCGCGGGCGGCGGCCCGGTTCGATGATGAGAATCTCGTGTCGTGTGCGGGGCTGGTGCCGGTGATGGCGCTGGCCGAGCAGGCCGGGTTATCGGACCTGGTCAGCGACGCGGTGAAGATCACGGACCCGCCGATCGCGTCGACCGGAGTAAATCCTGCGGGCAAGATCGCCTC
>NZ_SMKW01000014.1 GCF_004348985.1 Saccharopolyspora elongata
GGGCGGTTCGTCAGGGGCGGGAGGAACGACATGATCCAGGTGGCCGAGATGCCGCCGTCCACATAGTTCTCAGTGGACGACGGCCGCCCGTCGATGGTGCATGTTCACGCGGGGCGGTAGGTCAGCAGGACGTTGCCTGAGCGGAACGTCGTGGTCCGCCACAGTTCGAGCGGGATGCGCCTGGTCAGCGTCGAGAACAGCGAGCGGCCTTCGCCCAGGATGAGCGGGTTGACGAGCACGCGCAGCTCGTCGATCAGGCCGAGTTCGAGCAGGCTCGCCGTCAGTTTCACGCTGCCGAAGAGCGCGATCTCCTTGCCCGGCCGCTGTTTCAGCGCCTGGACGGTTTCGGCGAGGTCGTCGCTGCCGACGAGGGTCGTGTTGTTCCACTCCGCCTTCTCGAGGGTGGAGGAGACCACGACCTTCGCCACGCTGTTCATGAACTCGACGATCTCCGGGTCGGGCCCGGTGGCGTTGGGCCAGTGCGCGGCCATGTGCTCGTATCCCGTCCGGCCGAACAGCAGCGTGTCGATGTAGGCGTCGCTCTGGTTGGCGAACTCGAAGTACTCCGCGTCGACGTTCGGCCAGTCGAACTCGCCGTTCGGGCCTTCGTAGTAGCCGTCGAGGCTGATCGCCACGTAGGAGAAGAGTTTGCGCACGGGATTCGGTCTCCTATCTCGTCTGCGTGCCGGCGCGCGTGGTCCTGTCGCGGCCGATGAGCTTCGGGAGGGCGGACCCCGCCGAAGCTGAGTGGTTGCAAGTTGCAAGCACTCGGATGCTAACAGGGAGTGCTGGTGGACTGCTACCGGTTCGGGGCGGAAGGAACGACATGATCCAGGCGGCCGGGATGCCGCCGTCCGCATAGTCCTCAGTGGACTTCGGGCGGTCCGTGGTCGCCGTGGCGATTTCCTGCCTGGACGTGTTTTTCGGAATCCGCAGTGCGGAAGTCCTTGCGCTGGTAGGAAGAACGCGTGGGCAGTCATTGCGTCAGCGAGCTCGAGCGGGCCGGCTGGATTCGGCGGAGCACCATCCAGGAGGCCGCTTGCCTGACCTTCGTTCGGGGCACCGACATCGACCAGGTGGCCGAGGACTTCGGTGCGGTCGCCAGGCTCGGCCGGGTGCTGGACATCGATGACTTCTGCGAGGAGGCCTTCGCCCACCAGGAGAAACACCCCATGATCGCGCTCCGGCGGATCGGCGACTGGGTGCTGGTGGTCGAGGACAACGGTCGGCAGGGGCAGCGGCCGGAGGTGCTGCGGAAGGTCGCGCGGCAGGCCGCCGTGTCGGTGTTCTGGGACGCGAGCACGCTCACGCGCTTCTCCCACGCGGTTCGCGGCGACGTCCGGACGTCGTTCGAGGCCGTGCTTCCGGAGTACCGGGAGGGCAGCCGCCCGGACGAACTGGAGGCCGCCCGCGCCGACCTGCCCTGGTCCCAGGCCGACCCGGTGGCGCTGATGCTGGCGTTGTCAGGGCGGCTGACCGGGCTGTCGCCGAGCCCGGCCTGGCTCGCCGGCGACTTCCAGACCTTCCCGGTCGCACCGTGGCCCGACGACCTGGTGACCGTGCCCGATCCGCTGGACAAGATCACCGGATTCCCGCCCGAACTGATCGCGGCGCTGGGCACTGCTACCCAGACCGACCTGCGGCGGGCCGCCGCCGCGGTGGCGCGGCACGCTGTCAGCGCCGCCGACTGCGCGGACCACCCCGTCGTGCAGGAGGCCCTGTCGTCGCTGAACGGCGGGCCCGCGATCGACCGCGGCGTGCTCTGCGCGGTGGTCCGGGAATGGGCCTGGCAGAGCACCTGGGACCGCCCGAACAGCAAGATCCGCAACCAGCTGCGGGCCGCGGACGCGCTGCGCCGGGCGACCCACGAAGATCCGCTGAACGCGCTCGTCGGCACGCTGACCGAGGCCCGGCAGGTGCGGGGCGTCGACGTCGGCGACCTCGTCGGCATCGTCACCGCCGAGCTGGGTGGCCGGCCGGCTCGGTGAGTCCGCGGGATCGCGCCCGGAGACCGCGCCCCGCCCGGCACAATGGTGGGCATGTTCAGGTTCCTCCGTCGTCGCGACGCCGAAGCCCCGGGCAACGCCGAGGCCGCCGAGGTCGATGTCCACGCCCAGGCCGCCGAGCGGTTCTGGCAGCGGTGGGACGACCTGCTGCCGGAGATCGCCTCCGCGCTGGGCGACAGCGTGCCGCAGCGGATCGAGAGCCTGGTCGCCGAGGCGCTCGCCGAGGTGCACCCGAACCTGACCTTCGCCATCGAGCACGGCGAGAAGGCCGTGTACGCGCTGGTCGTCAGCGGTCAGGCCGACCCGGAGCTGCGCCCCTACACCGACGCCTGGATGGCGGCCGCGCCGCAGGGCGACACGTTGTGGGAGTACCACGACTCGGTGCCGCCGGTGCCCGATCCGACCGGGGTCACCGTGAACCTGCGGGGCGAGAAGTATCCGCTGGCCGACGTTCGGGTCGTCGCCCAGGTCGACGAGGCGGAGGGGCTCGTCGACGTCGCCGTCTACCACCCGGGCTTCAGCGGCCTGGAGGAGAACGCGCGCCGGGCCCTGACGTTCCTGCCGCTGGACGCCACCCTCGGCGAGCGGCTGGCCGCCGACCGGCTGGGCCGGGTCGAGACCGCGGAACTCGAACCGGAGGGCGCGATCGGCCTGCTGGAGCTCCGCGAACTGGTCCGCGAGCTGGACCGCACCGCAGCCGCGCCGCCCGAGTCGTGAGTGCTGAGTCCGGTTCTTACCGGATTCGTCACTCACGACGCGTCGTGCGTGCCGTTGTCGGGGGCGCTCGCTAGTCTCGGGGCGTGACCAGCAAGGACGTGGATCTCGCCCCGAACGACGCAGTGGCCGCCGCCGAGGAGGTCGTGCCCGACGACCCGGCCGCCGGCCGCTCGGCGGAAGGCGTCGAAGACGTGCCCGCCGACGTGCGCGAGCGCTACGCGGAACTGGCCGAGGAAGTCCGCGGCCACCAGTTCCGCTACTACGTGCTCGATTCGCCGACGGTCTCCGACGGCGAGTTCGACGTGCTGTTCGCGCAGCTGCAGCAGATGGAGGAAGAGCACCCGGCGCTGCAGGCGCCGGACTCGCCGACGCAGGTGGTGGGCGGCACCTTCTCCACCGAGTTCACCGCGGTCGCGCACCTGGAGCGGATGCTGAGCCTGGACAACGCGTTCAGCGCCGAGGAGCTGCAGACCTGGGTCGACCGGGTGGAGCGCGAGGTGGGCACCGACGCGCACTACCTGTGCGAGCTGAAGATCGACGGCCTGGCGATCAACCTGCTCTACCGCGACGGGCGGCTGGAGCGCGCCCTGACCCGCGGCGACGGCCGGACCGGCGAGGACGTGACGCTCAACGTCCGCACCATGGGCGACGTGCCGGAGCAGCTGACCGGGACCGACGAGTACCCGGTGCCCGCGCTGGTCGAGGTGCGCGGCGAGGTGTTCTTCCGGGTGGACGAGTTCGCCGAGCTCAACGCCAAGCTGGTGGAGGCGGGCAAGCCGCCGTTCGCCAACCCCCGCAACTCCGCCGCCGGGTCGCTGCGGCAGAAGGACCCGCGGGTCAGCCGCAGCCGGCCGCTGCGGCTGATCTGCCACGGCCTGGGCAAGCGGGACGGCTTCGAGCCGAACCTCCAGTCCGAGTCCTACGCGGCGCTGAAGGCGTGGGGCCTGCCGGTTTCCAAGCACACCGTCGTCCTGTCCACTGTGGATGAGCTGGTCGCGCACATCGACTACTGGGGCAAGCACCGCGACTCCGCGGAGCACGAGATCGACGGCATCGTGATCAAGGTCGACGAGGTGCCGCTGCAGCGCCGGCTCGGCACCACCTCCCGCGCGCCGCGCTGGGCGATCGCCTACAAGTACCCGCCGGAGCAGGCCACCACGCGGCTGCTCGACATCCAGGTCAACGTCGGCCGCACCGGCCGGGTCACGCCGTTCGCCGTGATGGAACCGGTGAAGGTGGCCGGCTCCACGGTGTCGATGGCGACCCTGCACAACGCCGACGAGGTCCGCCGCAAGGGCGTGCTGATCGGCGACCGGGTGGTGATCCGCAAGGCCGGCGACGTGATCCCCGAGGTGCTCGGCCCGGTGGTCGACGTGCGCACCGGCGACGAGCGCGAGTTCGTCATGCCCGCCGTGTGCCCGGAGTGCGGGTGGCCGCTGGCGCAGCAGAAGGAGGGCGACGTCGACCTGCGCTGCCCTAACGCCCAGGGCTGCCCGGGGCAGCGCCGCGAGCGGCTGTTCTACCTGGCCAGCCGGAAGGTGCTGGACATCGACGCGCTCGGCTACGAGGCCGCGGGCGCCCTGCTGACGGCCGGCGTGATCGAGGACGAGGGCGACATCTTCGACCTCGACGAGCCGAAGCTGCTCAAGACGGCGCTGTTCACCACCAAGGAGGGCAGCCTGTCGGCCAACGGCGCCAAGCTGCTCGCCAACCTCGAGGTGGCCAAGCAGAAGCCGCTGTGGCGGGTCCTGGTGGGGCTGTCGATCCGGCACGTCGGGCCGACCGCCGCGCAGGCGCTCGCCCGCGAGTTCGGCTCGCTGGACCGGATCGAGGCGGCGTCGGAGGAGGAACTCGCGGCCGCCGACGGCGTCGGGCCGACGATCGCCACGGCCGTCCGCGAGTGGTTCGGGGTCGACTGGCACCGCGAGGTGGTGCGCAAGTGGCGGGACGCCGGGGTGCGGATGGCCGACGAGCGCGACGAGTCGATCCCGCGCACCCTCGAAGGCCTGTCCATCGTGGTCACCGGCACGCTGCAGACGTTCTCCCGGGACGACGCCAAGGAGCTGATCATGGCCCGCGGCGGCCGGGCGGCGGGATCGGTGTCGAAGAAAACGGCGTTCGTCGTGGTCGGCGACTCGCCGGGCTCGAAATACGACAAGGCCGTGCAGCTCAAGGTCCCGGTGCTCGACGAGAGCGGGTTCCAGGTGCTGCTCGACGACGGCCCGGAGGCCGCCACCGAGGTCGCGCTGCCGACCGAGGAGGAATGATCGCTGTCGGCCGGGGTGTCACGATCTGCGGCATGACGACGATCCGCGCGGCCCGGTCGGCCGAGTACGAAGCCATCGGTGAGATTTCGGCCCGGGCCTACACCGAGAGAGGGAACCTGTCGGACGACATCGACTACACCGTGGTGCTGCGCGACGCCGCCGGGCGGGCGGAGCACGCCGAACTGCTCGTCGCCGTCAAGGGGGACGAAGTGCTGGGCACGGTCACGCTGGTGCGGCACGACAGCTCCTACGCCGACCTCGCGCGGCCCGGCGAGCTGGAGTTCCGGATGCTGGCCGTGGCGCCGGAGGCGGTGGGCAACGGAGTCGGCCGGGCGCTGGTGGAGGCGGTGATCGACCGGGCGCGCGCGGAGGGGCTGGAGCGCGTCGTGCTGTGCGTGCGGGACTCCGTGAAGCCCGCCCGGCGCCTTTACGAGCGGCTGGGCTTCGAGCGCCGCCCCGACCGGGACTGGCACCCGGCACCGGACGTCCACCTGCTCGGCTACGCCCTGGAACTCTGACCGATCCGGTTATCTCCGCAGGTCAGGTGCTCGTGAGTGTTTTGGATCGCGATAGCGGTCCAAAACACTCACGAGTGCTCGCCGCGACGCCCAGTGCTGCGTGCGGGAGCCGCTCGCAGCTCGCACCGCCACGCAGAACGGGTCTGGGAACGGGGCTTCTCAGCTGTCGAGGACGACCGAGACGATGCCCGCGAGGTGGGCCAGGCGGGCCAGCTCCGCGGTGCGGAACATCGGGCCGCCCGGGCGGCCCGCCAGCAGCACCCGGTCCGGCTTGCCGATCGGCGTCGCTGCCAGCTCGGTGCCCAGTTCCTTCCAGGTGTCCGGCACCCACGGCTCGTCGCCGTCGAGGATCGTCGCCCGCGCCAGCGGCAGCCACGGCAGCTCCAGGTAGCCCTCCTGCGGGGCCGAGGTGCTGGCAGCGAGCTGCTCCGCGCCGCCCGAGCGGTGCCCGAAGACGACCGCCCAACCGGATCGGATGATCTTCGGGACGCCCTCGGCGAGGATCTGCAACCCGTTCGCCGGCTCGGCCGCGATCTCCTCGACGAGTTCCAGCTCGCGGTGCGTGTCCAGCACGCCCGCGTACGGCCGGACCGCGTCGACCTCCACGCCGTCGACCGACTCGGCGGCGGTGATCAGCACGTCCGGCAGCCGGCCCGACGGCAGCTCCACGACCAGGTCGTCGATCGCCACGCCGTTGCTGCGCTCGACGACGTCGACGCTGAGGATGTCGGCACCGATCTCGCCGAGCGCGCTCGCCACCGACCCGAGGTTGCCGGGCCGGTCCGGTATCTGCACCCGGATGAGGAAGGACACCGGACTCAACGCCTCCAGTTTCGTGCGCGACACCTCGCCGGCCGCGCTCTCGCTACCGCACGAGGCCGCACTGCAGCGGCTCCTCGTGCGAGGAACTGGCGGTTGAAATTGTGTCAGACGCGACGCGCCCGCGGTGCGCCCGGCGTCCACGGAGTGGAAGTACCTGCGGTTTTCCGTCGTGTCGTCGGCATTTTCGGGAGCGGTCGGCACGTTGATCCGCAGTGGAATCGCTGCGGGCCCGGGTGGTCGCGGCGGTGCCCGCGCCCCCTCCAGGAGCGGGTCCGGGCACCGCCATAGACTGAGCTGTACCCGTGAAACCGGACATGACCAGGGAGCCTTCGCAGTGTCCAAGATCTCCCGCGACGAGGTCGCACACCTCGCCGGCCTGGCGCGGCTGGCCGTCACCGAGGCCGAGCTCGACACCTTCGCCGGCCAGCTCGACCAGATCCTCGATGCGGTGGCCAAGGTGGGCGAGGTCGCTGCGGACGACATCCCGCCGACCTCCCACGCCGTGCCGGTGACCAACGTTTTCCGCGATGACGAGGTGCGGCCGGGCCTGTCGCGCGAGCAGGCGCTCGCCGCGGCGCCGGCTGCCGAAGAGGACCGGTTCCGCGTGCCGCGGATCCTGACCGAGGAGGCCTGATGACGACCGCATCCGGCGGCAGCCTGACCGGGCTGACCGCATCCGAGCTCGCCGCCAAGCTGCAGGCGGGCGAGGTCACGTCGGTCGAGGTGACGCAGGCGCACTTGGACCGGATCGCCGCCGTGGACCAGGAGGTGCACGCGTTCCTGCACGTCGACGCCGACGGGGCGCTGGCCGCCGCGCGGCGGGCCGACGAGGAGCGCGCCGCCGGGAACACCACGTCGCCGCTGGCCGGCGTGCCGCTGGCGCTCAAGGACGTGCTGACCACCACCGACATGCCCACCACCTGCGGCTCCAAGATGCTGGAGGGCTGGGTTCCGCCGTACGACGCGACCGTGACGCGCCGGCTGCGCGAGGCGGGCGTGGTCATCCTCGGCAAGACGAACATGGACGAGTTCGCGATGGGCTCGTCGACCGAGAACTCCGCGTACGGCCCGACCCGCAACCCGTGGGACCTGGAGCGCATCCCCGGCGGTTCCGGCGGTGGTTCGTCGGCGGCGCTGGCCGCGTTCGAGGCGCCGCTGGCCATCGGCACCGACACCGGCGGCTCGATCCGCCAGCCCGGCGCGGTGACCGGCACGGTCGGCGTCAAGCCGACCTACGGCGGTGTTTCCCGCTACGGCCTCGTCGCGTTCTCCTCGTCGCTGGACCAGCCCGGCCCGTGCGCGCGCACGGTGCTGGACGCCGCGCTGCTGCACGAGGTGATCGCCGGGCACGACCCGATGGACTCCACCTCGATCGACCAGCCGGTGCCGCAGGTCGTCGCCGCGGCCGAGCAGGGCGCTTCGGGCGGCCTGCAGGGCGTGCGCGTCGGCGTGGTCCGCGAGTTCTCCGGCGACGGCTACCAGCCGGGCGTGCAGCGGGCCTTCGACGCCGCCGTCAAGCAGCTGTCCGCGCTGGGCGCGGAGGTCATCGAGGTCTCCTGCCCGCACTTCAGCTACGCGCTGCCGGCCTACTACCTGATCGCGCCGAGCGAGTGCTCCTCCAACCTCGCCCGCTTCGACGCGATGCGCTACGGCCTGCGCGTCGGCGACGACGGCGCGCGCAGCGCCGAGGAGGTCATGTCGCTGACCCGCGAGGCCGGGTTCGGGCCCGAGGTGAAGCGGCGCATCATGCTCGGCACCTACGCGCTGTCGTCGGGCTACTACGACGCCTACTACGGCCAGGCGCAGAAGGTGCGGACGCTGATCACCCGCGACTTCACCGCCGCGTTCGAGCAGGTCGACGTGCTGGTGTCGCCGACGACGCCGACCACCGCCTTCAAGATCGGCGAGCGGGTCGACGACCCGATGGCGATGTACCTGGCGGACCTGTGCACCATCCCGTCCAACCTGGCCGGCAACGCCGCCATGAGCGTCCCGTGTGGACTGTCCGATGAGGATGGTCTGCCGGTCGGGCTGCAGATCATGGCCCCGGCGATGGCCGACGAGTGGCTGTACCGGGTCGGCGCGGCCTACGAGGCGGCGCGCAACGCCAGCCAGGACGGCCCGCTCATCAACCGTGTTCCCCAGCTGGAGGTCGCGCGATGAACCCGAAGATCAAAGCAGCGTTCCAGCTCGCCTCGGTGCTGTCGGCCGCCCTCGGGCTGCGGGCGAGCTTCCGCTCGGCGCGGGAGGAGAAGGACAAGCTCGCGCTGGCGGACGCGGTCATCACCGCGCTCGGCCTGATCACCGGCACCGCGCTGGCCGTGCGGGCCCTGCGCAAGGGGGAGGACGACAAGTGACCGCCGTCGCCGAGATCATGGACTACGACGAGGTCCTCGCGCGGTTCGACCCGGTGCTCGGGCTCGAGGTGCACGTGGAGCTGTCCACCAGGACGAAGATGTTCTGCGGCTGCGCCAACGCCTTCGGCGCCGAGCCGAACACCCAGGTGTGCCCGGTGTGCCTGGGCCTGCCGGGTGCGCTGCCGGTGCTCAACGGCAAGGCCGTGGAGGCCGCCATCCGGATCGGGCTGGCGCTGAACTGCCAGGTCGCCGAGTGGTGCCGGTTCGCCCGGAAGAACTACTTCTACCCGGACATGCCGAAGAACTTCCAGACCTCGCAGTACGACGAGCCGATCGTCCACGACGGCTACCTGGACGTGCTGCTGGACGACGGCGAGACCTTCCGGGTCGAGATCGAGCGGGCGCACATGGAGGAGGACACCGGCAAGTCCTCGCACATGGGCGGCAGCACCGGCCGGATCCACGGCGCGGACTACTCGCTGCTGGACTACAACCGGGCCGGCGTGCCGCTGATCGAGATCGTCACCAAGCCGATCGTCGGCGCCGGGGAGCGGGCTCCCGAGGTCGCGCGCGCCTACGTCTCGGCGCTGCGGGACCTGCTGCGCGCGCTGGACGTCTCCGACGTGCGGATGGACCAGGGCTCGCTGCGCTGCGACGCGAACGTGTCGCTGATGCCGAAGGGCACGCCGGAGTTCGGCACCCGCACCGAGACGAAGAACGTCAACTCGCTGCGCAGCGTGGAACGCGCGGTGCGCTTCGAGATGCAGCGGCACGCCGCGGTGCTGACCTCGGGCGGCTCGATCCTGCAGGAGACGCGGCACTTCGACGAGTCCACCGGGACCACGTCGGCGGGCCGCCGCAAGGAGACCTCCGAGGACTACCGCTACTTCCCGGAGCCCGACCTGGTGCCGATCGCGCCGGCCAGGCAGTGGGTCGAGGAGCTGTCCAAGACCCTGCCGGAGATGCCGTGGGAGCGGCGCAAGCGCGCGCAGGAGGACTGGGGCCTCTCCGACGAGGAGCTGCGCGACCTGGTGAACGCCGGGGCGCTGGAGCTGGTGGCGCAGACCGTCGACGCGGGCGCGCCCTCCGGCGACGCCCGCTCCTGGTGGGTTTCGTACCTGGCGCAGCAGGCCAACACCCGCGGCGTCGAGCTCGCCGACCTGGCGATCGCGCCGAAGCAGCTGGCGCGGGTAATCGCGCTGGTCACCGAGGGCAAGCTGACCAACAAGCTGGCCCGGCAGGTCGTCGACGGAGTGCTCGCCGGTGAGGGCGAGCCGGATGACGTGGTGGTGGCCCGCGGCCTGGAGGTCGTGTCCGACGACTCGGCGCTGCAGGCGGCGATCGACGAGGCGCTGGCGGCGCAGCCGGACATCGCGGACAAGATCCGCGGCGGCAAGGTGCAGGCGGCGGGCGCGATCGTCGGAGCGGTCATGAAGGCCACCAAGGGCCAGGCGGACGCCAAGCGGGTCCGCGAGCTCGTCCTCGCTGCCTGCGGCCAGTAACGGGCGCCGGAACGGCCGAGAACCGAAGCGGGGAACCGGGATTTTCCGGTTCCCCGCTTCGTATCTCCGCAGTTTCAATTGAAACTGCGGGTTGGGGTCAGCGGGCGAGGTAGCCGCCGTCGACGTAGAGCTCGGAACCCGTGGTGAAGGACGCGTCGTCGCCGGCGAGGTAGGCGACGGCCGCCGCGACCTCGGCCGGGCGGCCGAGGCGGCCCAGCGGGGTCACCGCCAGCATCGCCGCTTCCCGGTCGGTGCCGCGGGCGCCGTCCAGGATCGCGGTGTCGATGAACCCGGGATGCACCGAGTTGACCCGGATCCCCGCATCGGCCCACTGCAGCGCGGCGTTCTTGGTGAGCAGCCGGACCGCGCCCTTCGCCGCGTGGTAGGCCGGGCTGGTGCCGAAGCCGCCGCTGGCGCCGAAGATCGAACTGATGTTGATCACCGACGCGTGCTCGGAGGCGCGCAGCGCCTCGGCGGCGGCCCGCATGCCCAGGAACACGCTGGTCTGGGTGACCGCGATGGTGCGTTCGTAGCTCTCCGCGGTGGTGTCCTCGATGGTGCCGCGGTCGGCGATCCCGGCGTTGTTGACCAGGATGTCCAGGCCGCCGAACTCGTCGATGGCGGTGCGGACCGCGGCCGCCCACTCGGCCTCGTCGGCGACGTCGTGGTGCACGAAAAGCGACCTTCCGCCGTCGTCGCGGATCTCGGCGGCGACGGCGGCCCCGGCCTCGTCCTGGATGTCGGTGACCACGACCGCCGCGCCTTCCGCAGCAAGCCGGAGGGAGGTCTGCCGGCCGATTCCGCCCGCACCGCCGGTGATCAGCGCGACCCTGTCCTGCAACCGCAACATCTCTCCACCTCTCGCTGAACGATCGTTCAACGGAGGGTGGCACGGCGCGGCGGGATCCGTCACCGGCCGGATGGGCGAGCGCCCGCGGCCTCGGTGATCCGGCCGATGTGGCCGTCTGGCCGCACCAGCACGAGCGTCCCGGCGGCCACGTCGTAGGCCCGCCAAGCGTCCACATGGGACTGATCGATCCGGTGGACCAGCACGTCGGGGCCGGTTTCCGGCGGCTGCGCGCCGAATGCCAGCAGCGTCCAGTGCGGGCCCCGGAACAGGTCGAAGAGGCGCACGCCGTCGCCCACGGGCGAATCCGGCGCCCGGTCACCGGCCTGCACGCGGCCGCGCGCCGCTCGCTCGTCGTGCGCCAGCGGCCCGGTGCGGTAGGAGATGTCCAGTTGCCGGGTCTCGGTCCCGCGGCGGTACGCGTCCTCGTGGCCATCGGTGTGCTTGCGCAGGAGCGCCGTGCTGATCCCGAGCACCGAGGCGGCGACCGGGAGCCGTTCCGCTTCGTAGCTGTCGAGCAGGTCGTGATCTCCGTCGGCCAGCTTCCAGCCGAGGTTGTAGGCGTCCTGCACGCCGGTGTTCAGGCCCTGGCCGCCGGTCGGCGGGTGTACGTGCGCTGCGTCGCCGGCGAGGAAGACGCGGCCGCGCCGGAACTGCCGCGCCAGCCGCATGTTCGCCCGCCATGCGGTGGACCACGTCAGGTCGTGCAGCCGGAGGTCCGTGCGGCCGGAGAGCTCGTCGAGCAGGCGCTGCAGGGCGGGCAGCGAGGCGTCCTGGTCGTCGGGCAGCGGGGCGGCGCACTGGAAGGAGTCCGTGCCGGGCAGCGGCGTGAAGGCGATGCCGTGCGCGAGGTCCGCCGCGGTGCCGAACCAGTGCCCGCGGTCGGGGTCGAGCCCGGCGACCCTCACGTCGGCCAGCAGCATGCGAACGGATTCGTCGGTCTCGCCGACGAAGTCGATGCCGACGCTCTTGCGGACCGCACTGCGCCCGCCGTCCGCGCCGACCAGGAAATCGGCTCGCACCGGGCCGGTGCTCAGCTCCGCCGTCACGCCCCGGGAATCCTGGCTGCAGCCGAGGAACTCGGTGCCCACCTCGACTCGCACGCCGAGTCGCGCCAGCCGGTTGCGCAGGATTTCCTCGGTGCGCCACTGCGGAAGCACCCACGGGTTGGGGTGCGGGATGTCCGGCGTCGGTTCGACGTGCTCGGCCATCCGCCGCTCGCCGACGAACTCGCCGTCGAGGTGGGCGCGGATCGGGGCCGGTGGCGCGCCGCCGGCGAGCACCTCGTCGAGCACGCCGAGATCGTCGAAGACCTCCAGCGTGCGGGGTTGGAGGCCGTCGCCTCGCGAGCCCCTGGGCGGTTCCGGCGCCGCGTCCACGATCCGGCATCCGACGCCGCGCCTGGCGAGCTCGATGCCCAGCGTCAGGCCGGTCGGTCCCGCGCCGGCGATCAGCACCCGGGTGTCCATGCGCCACTCCTTGGTGAATTAAGATTCAGTGAATTCAAATTCAGAATGCGGCTTGCTAGCGTTCCTGTCAAGCAGCGGGAGGAGTGCGATGCCGGGCAGCCGCAAGGCGAAGGCCGCCGAGACCGAGGCCGCGCTGAAGGCTGCGGCGACGCGGGTGTTCGAGCGAGCCGGATACCTCAACACCAAGATCACCGACATCACGGCCGAGGCGGGGCGCGCCGCCGGGTCGTTCTACAACCACTTCCGCGGCAAGGAAGAGCTGCTCGAGTCGCTGCTGGCGGACATGCTCGCGGCCAGCGACCAGGCCGTCGAGGCCGATCCGGCGCACGATCCGGACCTCGGCGGCCGCGACGCGATCCGCTGGCACGTCGAGCAGTACTGGCGGTTCTTCCGCGACCACCGGGTGGTGATGATCGCGCTGCACCAGGCGTCGCTGGTCGACCAGCGGTTCGCGGACCGGCTGTCAGCGCTGCTCGAACCGGATCTCCGGCACCTGGCGGATCACCTGCGGGGCACGGCCCAGCGGCCGGAGGCGACGGCGCTCGCGCTGTCCTCGCTCTGGCACCAGTTCGCCTACGCGGTCCTGGTCGAGCGCAGCCCGCTGGCCGAAGGGCTGGCGGACGAACAGGCCATCGACCTGCTCACCGACCTGACGCACCGGGGCCTCAACGGCAAGTAGGCCTAGTCCTTGCCCGCGGAGCCGGCGGACGGGGACTCGATGCGCAGGGCGCGGTCGTCGCTGGAGATCGGCTGGCCGCCGTCCTTGTTCGCCGTGCCCAGCCAGATCAGGCCGTCCGGGCCGAGCGCGGCGGCGGAGAAGCGCCCGTAGGTCTTCTCCATGACCTTCGTCGGCTGGCCGGTGAAGCTGCCGTCCGGCGCCGGGTGCAGCGTGTACAGCGCCGCGGCGTCGGTCAGCGCCACCACGACCTGCGCCGGGTCGGCGGCGCACCCCGCCACCCCGGGCCGCTCCGCCCAGGTCCACGCCGGCGACCCCAGCGGCTCGCCGAGCCGCACCCGGTACAGGGCGTCCTGGCCGCCGCTGCGGTCGGTCACCCAGTACATGCCCAGCGCGGGCGTGCCGCACAGCCCGCCCGGCGAGGTCAGCCCGGCTGCGACCACCGGTGACGTGGGGTTCGGGTTGCCCGCCGCGGGCTTGCCGGAACTGTCGATGCGCAGCACCTTGCCCGCCAGCGACTGCGGATTCGCGGCGTTGGCCGGGTTGCCCGCGTTGCCGGTGGCGATCAGCAGCGAGCCCTGGCCGTCGTCGAGCATCGCCCCCGCGTTGCCCGTCGAACCCTTCGGGATGCCGGTCAGCACCGGCTTGGGCCGGTCCCCGGCCGCGACCCGGACGACTTGGTTGTCGCTGCGGGTCGTGACGTAGGCGTAGAAAAGCTCGTCCTCGTGGTACGTGGGGGAGAGGGTGAGACCGGTGAGCCCGCCACCGCCGCTCGGGTCGACCGGAATCCGGGCCAGTTCAACGGGTTTCGTGCCGCGCTGCACGCGCAGCACCCGCCCGGTGGCGCGCTCGCCGACGAGCGCGGCCTGGCCGCCGGGCAGCACCGCGATCGCGCCGACCGGATCCAGGCAGGTGGCCACCACGGCCGGATCGGGGTCCTCGCACCCGACCGGCGCGTTCGGCTGCTGCGGCGAGCTGCCGGATTCCGGCGGCGGCGAGGACTCGTTCTCGAAGGAGGGCTGGGGGCCGGCCTGCGGCTCCAGCGAGGGCGGGTCGCCCCACGGCCGGGGGTGCTCGTCGGGGAACTGCGCGCAGCCGGCCAGCAGCGTGCCGAGCACGGCGGTCATGCCCAGCAGAAGACGACGCATGCGAAACGAGGCGGCCACGACGCCCGACCCTATCGGCCGATGGGTGAACCCAGGGTGAGACGGGGCTCAACACCTGCTCGACCCCACCGCCGAGGTGACGGCAAACGGGTCTCGGGTTCCGGGATGCGGAAGGTTCAGTGGTCGGGGTGTTCGGCGCGGCGGCGCGGGCCCGGTTCCGGGAGGCGCAGGCTGATCCGCCGGACCGGCGGCGGTGGCGGGTCGATGCCGAGCCGGGCGCACTCGACCGCTTCCACCCGGCGCAGCAGCAGGGCCAGCTCCTCGCGCACCACGTCGGGGGCTTCGAACGGGATGAAGTGCGACGTCGCCAGCTGCCGCACCCTCGCCTGCGGCAGCGCCGCGACCGCCCTGGCGGTGCCGGCGAAGTCCGCCAGCACATCGTGCCGTCCAGTGAGGACGGTCAGCGGGCAGCTCAGCCCCGTCACCTGGGTCCGGGCCGATGCGCTCCACGCGAGGCCCATCGCCAGGTGCCACTGCCAGTCCTGGGGCAGCAGCTGGCGGAGCACCGCCGCGGCGACCTCCCGGTCCACCTCGGGGCGCAGCAGGCCGCTGCACCGCACGAGCTGCGCCGCGAGTTCCGTGACCGGCAGCCGGGACGTGATCGACGTCAGCAGGCCGCCGAAGACCTGCAGTGAAGCGGAGCCGCCCGCGGCGAGCAGCCGCCGGGCGAGCTCCGGCACGCCGAGCGCCCCGAGCAGCGCGTCCGCGGCCGCCGTCGGCGGCCCGGCGAGGAGCATCAGGCCGCGGACCCGGTCCGGGAACCGCCGGGCGAGCTCGACCGCCACCACCGTGCCCGCCGACCAGCCGACGACGGTGCAGTCCTTCACCTCCGCGTCGTCGAGCACGGCCAAAGCGGCGTCCACGTGATCACCGAGAGTGCCGGAATGGTTGTTCTCCGGTGTCCAGCCCAGCATTTGGGCCGACGAATCCACCGGAAGAATTTCGGGCGCGGCACCGAGCTCCGGGCACATCAGGACCGCCTGCGGCGCTGCGGTCTCCGGCGCCCAATGCGCGGACGCCCATTCCCGGGGCCGCGAGCCACCTGCGGAAACGTCGAACTCCCGGAACAGCTGATCGGCCATCGAACCATTTTCCCCCAGCCGGGTGTGCGCAGTATCGAACAAATCACGTGTCGGGAAGCTTTTGCCGGAAAAGCTCGCACGTTGGGGTGACCATGCCCTAGCCTCGTCCGGCGTGAGGATTCACGACGATCGCCCCGGCGGTGCGGGCGGCTACCCCGACGATCGCAACTACGGCGCGCACGCCCAGCAACCCGGAGCGGGTTCGCAGGGTGCACCGAGTGCCGCGCAAGGCGCACCCGGTGCGCGGAGCACGCAGAGCCTCAGCGCGCAGAAGTACAACTACTACGACGAAGATGACGGCTACAGCGACGCCGAAGCCACGTCCATGGTCGACCAGCGCGGCGGCGCGGCGGCGGGCGACTACTACGACGACCTCGGCGGCGACCCGCGCAAGCCCTTCGGCTGGAACGCGGGCACCGACCTCGGCCTGCTGATCCTGCGGCTGGCGCTGGGCGGGATCTTCCTCGCCCACGGCGCGCAGAAGCTCTTCGGCATCCTCGGCGGTCCCGGCCCGGACGGCTTCGCCATGGCGCTGGGCAAGATGGGCTTCGAGAACAGCGCCATGCTGGCCCTCGTCACCGGCGGCACCGAGCTCGGCGCGGGCGCGCTGCTGGTGCTGGGCCTGTTCACGCCGCTGGCCGCCGCCGGCATCGTCGGCGTGATGGGCAACGCGATCTTCCTCAAGCTCGGCGCCGGGTTCTTCGCCGCCTCCGGTGGTTTCGAGTTCGAGGCGACGCTCGGTGTGCTGGGCCTCGGCCTGATGTTCACCGGTCCCGGCCGGGTGGCGCTGGACTACGGGCGCGTGTGGTTCCGCCGCCCGCTGATCTTCGGGTTCATCGCCCTGATCATCGCGGTCGCCGCGTCCGCAGCGGTCCTGGTCCTGTTCCACCGCCCCTGACCGCGGGACGACCCGGAAGCGGGGGCGCGCACGCCGAGTGCGCGCCCCCGCTTCGTCTTCCGCGAGGCGCTACCGGACCCGGGTCTGCTCGGCGTGGTAGCCGCCGCCCGGCCAGACCCAGTCCCCGGCGATGGTGTCGCCGTCGGCGCTGAAGTGGGCGCGGTAGTACGCCGGCGACCCCTTCTCGCCGCCCCAGATGGTGAGCACGTCACCCTCGATTTCGTAGACGTAGTCGAGGGTTTCGCCCTCGTCGCCGTAGAACCGGGACTTGAGGTCGGGGCCGGGTTCCTCGGCGCCGAAGGGCTTCTCCCGGCCGATGATCTCGATCCCGGTCACCCGCCTGCCGCCCTGTTCGAGGTCGATCTCCTGCTTCAGGAAGTGACCGCCCGGCAACCACGAGTAGGTGACGCGGCCGGTGGCTTCGCCGCTCACCTCCCAGGTGCCGACGAGCCGGTCGAGCGAACGGATTCCGTTGTCGGTGTGCTGCGCGGTGTTGTTCTCGGACATGACGATCTCCACAGTTCTCCCGGATTCGGTGTTCTTGCCCGTGTGACGGCCCGCCGGCGGAAAAGGAATCGGTGCCGCCGAGAAGTTCTCCCGGCGGCGCCTCAGGGCAGGACCAGGGGCAGCCCGAACGCGGCGAAGTAGCGCGGTTCGAACGAGGTGATCGCGGTGATCCGGCCGCCTTCGACCGTCAGCACGTCGAGCACTTGCGCGCGGAACCCGCCAGCGAGGTCCCGGGTCTCCGCCGCCGTCGGGTGCTGGACGTACTGCGCGACCGCGGGCTGCAGGTTCGCGCCGGTGACCACGCCGCGCCAATGCCCGTGGTACCACTGCGAATCCCGGTCGAAGACCTCGGCGGTGAAGGCCAGCAGCGGGTCGCGACCGATGAGCCAGGCCGGGTGCGGCGGCATCGTGAGCCGCACGTCCTCGGCGAGCAGCTCCGCGAGCGCGTCGAGGTCGGCCCGCTGGTGCGCATCGACGTAACGCCGCAACAGCGCGCGCTCGTCCGCCCCCGGCTCGCCGCTGGGCGCCCACTCCTCCCGGCGTCGGGGCAACTGCTGCTTGAGCGTCGCCCGTGCCCGCTGCAACGCGCTCTTCACCGACGCCACGCTGGTCTCCAGCAGCGCCGCCGTCTCGGTCGCCGGCCAGCCCAGCACGTCCCGGGTGATCAGCACGGCCCGCTGCCGGGCGGGCAGCTGCTGGATCGCGGCCAGGAACGCGAGCTCGATCGTCTCCCGCGCGACGGCCATGGCGGCCGGCTCCTCGGCGGCGTCCGCGGCCGGTTCCAGCAGGCGGTCCGGGACCGGCTGCAGCCAGGAGACATCGGCGGGCGGCTCGCCCGACCCGGCCAGCGGCGGGACCTGGTAGGGGACCGCCCGCCGCTTGTTCTGGTCGATCAGGTCGAGGCAGGCGTTCGTCGCGATCTTGTACAACCAGGCGCGGAACGTCGACCGGCCCTCGTAGGTCTCCCGCCGGCGCCACGCGCGCAGCAGCGTCTCCTGGACGACGTCCTCGGCGTCGTCGTACGAGCCCAGCATCCGGTAGCAGTGCACCCGGAGTTCCCGGCGGTAGCGCCCGGTCAACTCGCCGAACGCCCGCTCGTCGCCGGACCGCGCCGCGCTCACCAGCTCGGCAACCTCACCCGAAACCACCGCAACCTCCCCAGACCGCAACGGGACGGATCAACAGTACAAAGCGGCGGCCGCCCGCTTCGGGCAAAACGCGAGGGGCACCCGGTGACGGGTGCCCCTCGCGTTCGGCAGGTCGATCACTTGTTGACGTCGCGGACCGCTCCGTAGGAGGCGGACGTGGCGAAGCGGGCGTAGGCGCGCAGCGCCGCCGTGACCTTGCGGTCGCGGCCCACCGGCTGCCACGGGTGCTCGCTGGCGTCCATCTTGGCGCGGCGCTCCGCCAGGACCTCCTCGGGGACGAGCAGTTCCAGCTTGCGCTCGCGGACGTCGATCAGGATCTGGTCGCCGTTCTCCACCAGGCCGATCACGCCGCCGTTGGCCGCCTCCGGGGAGATGTGCCCGATCGACAGGCCCGACGAACCGCCGGAGAACCGGCCGTCGGTGATCAGCGCGCACTTCTTGCCCAGGCCCGAGCCCTTCAGGAAGGCCGTCGGGTGCAGCATCTCCTGCATGCCCGGCCCGCCCGCCGGACCCTCGTAGCGGACCACCAGCACCTCGCCCGGCTGGATCTCCTTGTTCAGGATCACCGACACGGCCTGTTCCTGGCTCTCCACCACGCGCGCCGGACCCTGGAAGTGCCAGAGCTCCTCCTCGACACCGGCGGTCTTGATCACCGCGCCTTCCTCGGCGAGGTTGCCCTTGAGCACCGCCAGGCCGCCGTCGGCGGTGTAGGCGTGCGCGACATCGCGGATGCAGCCGTTCTCGGCGTCGGTGTCCAAAGAGGACCAGCGGTTCTCCGTGGAGAACGCCTTCGTGGTGCGGACCCCGCCCGGCGCCGCGTGGAACAGCTCGACGGCCTCCGCCGACGGCGACTCGCCGCGGATGTCCCATTTGGACAGCCACTCGGTCAGGCTCGCGCTGTGCACCGACGAAACGTCGCGGTGCAGCAGGCCGGCCCGGTCGAGCTCGCCCATGATCGCGCTGATGCCACCGGCCCGGTGCACGTCCTCCATGTGGTAGTCGGAGTTCGGGCTCACCTTCGACAGGCACGGCACCCGGCGGCTGGTCTCCGCGATGTCGTCCAGCGAGAAGTCGATCTCGCCCTCGAGCGCCGCCGCCAGCGTGTGCAGCACCGTGTTCGTGGAACCGCCCATGGCCATGTCCAGCGCCATCGCGTTCTCGAACGCCTTCTTGTTCGCGACCGAGCGCGGCAGCACCGACTCGTCGTCCTCGCCGTAGTAGCGCTTCGCGATGCGCACCACCGTGCGGCCGGCCTCCTCGAACAGGGCGCGGCGCGCGGCGTGGGTCGCCAGCGTGGACCCGTTGCCGGGCAGCGCCAGGCCGAGGGCCTCGGTGAGGCAGTTCATCGAGTTCGCGGTGAACATGCCCGAGCACGAACCGCACGTCGGGCACGCCGACCGCTCGACCTCCGAGAGCCCGTCCTCGTCCACCGCCGGGCTCGCGGACGCCGAGATCGCCGTGATCAGGTCGGTCGGTGCCTGCGCCACGCCATCCACCACGACCGCCTTGCCGGCCTCCATCGGCCCGCCGGAGACGAACACCGCCGGGATGTTCAGCCGCATCGCGGCGTTGAGCATGCCGGGCGTGATCTTGTCGCAGTTGGAGATGCACACCAGCGCGTCGGCCTGGTGCGCGTTGACCATGTACTCCACCGAGTCGGCGATCAGCTCGCGCGAGGGCAGCGAGTAGAGCATCCCGCTGTGGCCCATCGCGATGCCGTCGTCCACCGCGATGGTGTGGAACTCGCGCGGCACGCCCCCGGCCTCGCGGATGGTGGCGGCGACCACGTCGCCGAGGTCGCGCAGGTGCACGTGGCCGGGCACGAACTGGGTGTAGGAGTTGGCGATCGCCACGATGGGCTTGCCGAAGTCGTCGTCGGTCATGCCGGTGGCACGCCACAGCGAGCGGGCGCCGGCGGCATTCCGTCCGTGCGTCGTGGTGCGGGAGCGCAACTGAGGCATTTTGAAGGTTTCCAAACTCGTTTTGCGTGGCGGTGCAGGTAGCGGAACCTCAGAAGCCTTCTCGACTCCGGGATCCCCGACTTGCGTATGACCAAATACGCGGCGTCGGGGCTGTCCTCGCGAGAAGACTTCTGAGAACCCGCGGCGGTGCAAGTTGCTCAGGTGGGCTAAGCGGCTTCGCCGCTTGCGGCTGCTTTCGGCCTTGCGAGTCGGGCGTCGCGGCGGCGGTCTACCACCGGAAGTGGCTTCGCCACTTCCTGACGGCGAGGCGTTGCGAGCCCGCCCCCGGACCGCGCCTTGTGGGCGCGGGAAGTTGCGGTGCGGCCGACATTACTCCTGCGTGGTCGGGTCGGGCAGCCGCCCACCGCTGATCGCCGCCACTCGCGGCAGGTCGCGCACCCGCACCGCCGGGAGCTGGACCTCCTTGCCGGAGCGCAGCACCGCCTTGAGCCAGCGCTTCTCGTCCAGCCGCAGCGACACCACGTCGTCCCAGCCGAACTTGGTGCGGCCGAACATGGTGCGCGCCACCACCTGCTGCGCGTCGAACGTGGTGCGGGTGCGCAGGATCCACACCGCCAGCCCGAGCGGGATCAGGTAGATCAGCAGCGCCCAGGTGCCCGCGGTGGTGGCCAGCGGGGTGGCGCAGATGATGACCGCCAGCACGCCCAGCAGCGCCACCGGCGTGATCCGGAACGTCAGGGACTTCGGGCCCTCGGGCTCCGCCGGGGCGGCCTGCTCCGCGTCGGCGGGCTCGGCGGTCCGCTCCGCGGCCTGCTCCGCGTCGGAGGACTGGGTGTCGGACGGCTCCGGGGCGGGCTGCTTGGCGTCAGGCTGCTCGGGCTCCTGCGGGGTCTCGCTCACGTCCCGATGGTCTCACCTGCGGTTCCCGGCCCCGTGGGCGGCCGAACGCCGCCGGCGATCCGCCGCCCGCGTGACCGCCGCGACGCGCACGGCCCACGCGTCGCACGTCACATCTCACGGCGCGGACCACCTCGGACGGCATCGCTGAGCTGGGATTATCGTCGCGACTGGGGCAGCGCGGGGCCATCCCGGGCGTCCACGATGCGGGAAGATCGTCCCGCATGGTTTGACGTCGCGGGTCGCTTTGATTAACGTCCTTGCCATGCTGCGACTGCACGACATTCTCGTACTTCCCCGGCGCGTCGACGCCTAGGAAGTTCGCAGCGTCGACGCGCCAACCCTCGTCAGGCCTATTGGGGTCTGCGGGGGTTTTTTCGTGTCCGGTCCAACTCCCGACCCCGAGGCAGACCCGATGACCAGCGCCAATACTCGGCAGAATCCGGTCCCGGCGCCCCCGCCAGGACGCCGTCCCAAGCCCGCGCCGCCCAGCGGTGCTCCAGTGAAGATGACCGGTGCGCAGGCACTGGTGCGCTCGCTGGAGGCCGTCGGCTGCGAGATCGTCTTCGGGATTCCGGGCGGCACGATCCTCCCCTCCTACGACCCGCTCCTCGACTCGAAGAAGGTCCGGCACGTCCTGGTGCGCCACGAGCAGGGCGCCGGGCACGCGGCCACCGGCTACGCGCAGGCCACCGGCAAGGTCGGCGTGTGCATGGCGACGTCCGGCCCGGGGGCGACGAACCTGGTCACCGCGCTCGCCGACGCCAACATGGACTCGGTCCCGATCGTCGCGATCACCGGTCAGCAGAGCACCGGCCTGATCGGCACCGACGCCTTCCAGGAAGCCGACATCTGCGGCATCACGCTGCCGATCACCAAGCACAACTTCCTGGTCACCGACCCCGAGGACCTGCCGCGGGTCATCGCCGAGGCGTTCTACATCGCCGCCAGCGGCCGCCCCGGCCCGGTGCTGGTGGACATCCCCAAGGACGTCCAGCAGGCGACCATGTCGTTCTCCTGGCCGCCGGAGATGAAGCTGCCCGGCTACCGGCCGACCAGCAAACCGCACGGCAAGCAGGTCCGGGAGGCCGCCAAGCTGATCACCGAGGCGCACCGCCCGGTGCTCTACGTCGGCGGCGGGGTCATCAAGGCCGAGGCGCACGCCGAGCTGCGGCAGCTGGCCGAGCGCACCGGCATCCCGGTGGTCACCACGCTGATGGCGCGCGGCGCGTTCCCCGACTCGCACCCGCAGCACATGGGCATGCCCGGCATGCACGGCACGGTCGCCGCGGTCGCCGCGATGCAGCGCGCCGACCTGCTGATCGCGCTGGGCACCCGCTTCGACGACCGGGTCACCGGCCAGCTGTCGTCGTTCGCGCCCGAGGCCAAGGTCGTGCACGCCGACATCGACCCGGCGGAGATCTCCAAGAACCGCTACGCGGACGTGCCGATCGTCGGCGACTGCAAGGAGGTCATCGCCGAGCTGATCGACGCGGTCGCCGCCGCCACCGAGCAGCACGGCACCGCGGACCTGACGGCCTGGCGGGAGGACCTCGACGACCTGCGCAAGCGGTTCCCGCTGGGCTACCAGTGGCCGACCGACGGCAGCCTGTCGCCGGAGTACGTCATCGAGCGCCTCGGCAAGCTGGTCGGGCCGGAGGCGATCTACGCCGCCGGCGTCGGCCAGCACCAGATGTGGGCCGCGCAGTTCGTCGGCTACGAGAACCCACGCACCTGGCTGAACTCCGGTGGCCTCGGGACCATGGGTTACGCGGTGCCCGCCGCGATGGGCGCCAAGGCCGGCATGCCGGACAAGGCCGTGTGGGCCATCGACGGCGACGGCTGCTTCCAGATGACCAACCAGGAGCTCGCCACCTGCGCCATCGAGGACATCCCCATCAAGGTGGCCGTCATCAACAACGGCAACCTCGGTATGGTCCGGCAGTGGCAGAACCTGTTTTACGCCGAGCGCTACTCACACAGTGACCTCGGCACCCACAAGCACCGCATCCCGGACTTCAAACTGCTGGCCGAGGCTTACGGCTGCGCGGGCCTGCGGTGCGAGTCCAAAGAGGACGTCGACAGCGTCATCCAGCGGGCGATGGAGATCAACGACCGACCCGTCGTGATCGACTTCGTGGTGGGCAAGGACGCCCAGGTGTGGCCGATGGTGGCCGCGGGCACCGGAAACGACGAGATCATGGCGGCGCGCGGCATCCGCCCGCTGTTCGAGGAGGATGAATGAGCAGCCCTATGTCAACTCTGGTGCTGCTCAACCGCACCTCAGGGGACCGTGACGTAAACCAGCCACAAGAAACCTCGAAACGAGCGATTGAGCTGGACGCAACCACAACTGCAAATCTCGGAGAGGCGGGACTGCGCCCATGACCCGACACACGCTGAGCGTGCTGGTGGAGAACGTCCCCGGGGTGCTGGCCCGGGTGTCCGGCCTGTTCTCCCGGCGCAGCTTCAACATCGAGTCGCTCGCGGTCGGCCCGACCGAGCACCCGGAGATCTCCCGGATGACGATCGTGGTCGCCGTCTCCGACCAGCCACTGGAGCAGGTCACCAAGCAGCTCAACAAGCTGGTCAACGTGATCAAGATCGTGGAGCTGGAGACCGATGCCGCGGTGCAGCGGGAGCTGCTGCTGGTCAAGGTCCGCGCCGACGCGTCGGTGCGCAGCCAGGTGCTGGAGACGGTGCAGCTGTTCCGCGCGAAAGTGGTGGACGTCTCGCCGGAGGCGCTGACCATCGAGGCCACCGGTACCGCCGATAAGCTCGACGCGCTGCTGCGAATGCTGGAACCTTACGGCGTCCGCGAGATGGTGCAGTCGGGAACGATCGCGATCGGGCGTGGCCCGCGTTCCATCACGGCCACTGCAGTGCGCTGATCCGGCGCCCCCGCCACAGGGCCGAAAACCGAAGAACCTGTCGCCGAATTCGTCCGCGGAGCCGTCCTGGCGGGGTACCCCGGACGAGAAGACCACCGCATTCGGCGGCGGGTACGAAGAAGTCCCGAAAGGAAACGCTGAATCACCATGGCAGTTGAAATCTTCTACGACGCGGACGCCGACCTGGGCATCGTCCAGGGTCGCAAGGTCGCGGTCATCGGCTACGGCAGCCAGGGCCACGCCCACGCGCTGAGCCTGCGGGACTCGGGTGTCGACGTGCGAGTCGGCCTCCCGGAGGGCTCCAAGTCGCGCGCCAAGGCGGAGGAGGAGGGCCTGCGGGTGCTCACCCCGGCCGAGGCCGCCGCGGAAGCCGACCTGATCATGATCCTCGCGCCCGACACCAAGCAGCGCGAGATCTACGCCAACGACATCGCGCCGAACCTGAAGCAGGGCGACGCGCTGTTCTTCGGCCACGGCTTCAACATCCGCTACGGCCTGATCCAGCCGCCGGCGGACGTCGACGTCGCCATGGTCGCCCCGAAGGGCCCGGGCCACCTGGTGCGCCGCCAGTTCGTCGACGGCAAGGGCGTGCCCTGCCTGATCGCGGTCGAGCAGGACGCCTCCGGCAACGCCCAGGCGCTGGCGCTGTCCTACGCCGCCGCCATCGGTGGCGCGCGGGCCGGCGTCATCAAGACCACCTTCAAGGAGGAGACCGAGACCGACCTGTTCGGTGAGCAGGCGGTCCTCTGCGGTGGCGCGAGCGCCCTGGTGCAGACCGGCTTCGAGGTGCTGGTCGAGGCCGGCTACCAGCCGGAGATCGCCTACTTCGAGGTCCTGCACGAGCTCAAGCTGATCGTGGACCTGATGTGGGAGGGCGGCATCGCCGGCCAGCGGTACTCGATCAGCGACACCGCCGAGTACGGCGACCTCAGCCGCGGCCCGCGGGTGATCGACGCCCACGTCAAGGAGTCGATGCGCAAGATCCTGAGCGAGGTCCAGGACGGCACCTTCGCCAAGGAGTGGGTGGCCGAGGACGAGGCCGGGCGCCCGAACTTCACCAAGCTGCAGGCCGAGGGCAACGCCCACCAGATCGAAGAGGTCGGCAAGAAGCTGCGTTCGCTGATGTCCTGGACCAACAAGTAAGGACCCGCGATCCTCGGCGGCGCGCCGACCGCGCGTCCGGCCGATGCGAAAAGGCCCGGTGAGCCCCACGAGGGATCACCGGGCCTCGGCCTTCCCGGTAGGTTCCCGGTGCGGCTTTCCCAGTTGCCAAAGGGGGAAACCGGTCGCTGCGGGTGAGGGATAAGGTACGCATCGTGAGTGCAGACAACGAGATCGTCGACAACAAGGCGCACATCCGCCACAAGCTCGACTTCACTGACGCGGAGTGGATCACCAGCACGGACGACCCGGACGAGCCGGGCGTCGAGATCGCCTTCGTGGACGGCTACATCGGCATGCGCAACGGCGCCGAACCGGAGGGCCCGGTCCTGGTCTTCACTCCCGAGGAGTGGGACGCGTTCGTCGCCGGAGCCAAGGACGGCGAGTTCGACGAGCCGTGATTTTTGGAGTGAACGGCTCGTTCTGCGTGGCGGTGCGGGTAGCGGCCCCCCTGCGGGAGTTGCAGAAGCCTTCTCGGCTGTGGGATCCCCGACTTGTGTATAACCAATACGCGGCGTCGGGGCTGTCCTCGCGAGAAGACTTCTGAGAACCCGCGGCGGTGCCGGTTGCGAGGGTGGGCTAAGCGGCTGCGCCGCTTGCGGTAGGTCCCGCGTGTGTGGGTTCGGCATCGCGGCGGCGGATGCGTTTCGGCGGAAGGCGAATCTCGCTCGTGCAGGCGTCAGAAGAAACGGCATTCACGTTGGTTGCCAGGAGGCTGGCGCGCGTGCCGGCGGTAGCCGCGCCTTCGGGCTACCGGTGGCCCGGCAGCCGCATGGGTGACAACGCGTCCCCGCGGCGTTGCGCGTTGTGTTCGCAGCCTGGTTGATCTGCGACAATGCCGAAGAATCGGGTTTAACGGGCGGGCGATTCCGGACCGGTGATCCGGGCAACACCCTTGTGAACGCTTTCTCAAACTCCCGTTAAACTTCGACCCCGTCCGGGCACATCGCCGTGCCGACCGTGATCTTCAAAATGGAGTTCGCCCGTGACCAACGCAAGCCGTCCTGTCGTCCTGATCGCCGAGAAGCTGGCACCGTCCGTGATCGACGCCCTCGGGGACGAGGTCGAGATCCGCAACGTGGACGGCACCGACCGGCCGGCGTTGCTCGACGCCGTCGCCGACGCCGATGCGCTGCTGGTCCGCTCCGCCACCAAGGTCGACGCCGAGGTGCTGTCGGCGGCGAAGAAGCTCAAGGTCGTCGCCCGCGCCGGGGTCGGCCTGGACAACGTCGAGGTGCCCGCCGCCACCGAGCGCGGCGTGATGGTGGTCAACGCCCCCACCTCCAACATCGTCTCGGCCGCCGAGCACGCGATGGCGCTGCTGCTCGCGGTGGCGCGCAACGTCGCGCAGGCCGACGCCAGCCTCAAGAACGGCGAGTGGAAGCGCAGCTCCTACACCGGCGTCGAGCTCAACGGCAAGACTGTCGGCGTGGTCGGCCTGGGCAAGATCGGCCAGCTGTTCGCGCAGCGCGTCGCCGCCTTCGGTACCAAGCTGATCGCCTACGACCCCTACGTGTCGGCGGGCCGCGCCGCGCAGCTGGGCATCGAGCTGGTCACGCTCGACGAGCTGCTGGCCCGCGCCGACGCGATCTCCATCCACCTGCCCAAGACCGCCGAGACGCTCGGCCTCATCGGCGCCGAGGAGCTGAAGAAGGCCAAGCCGGGCCTGCTGGTCGTCAACGCCGCCCGCGGCGGCCTGATCGACGAGGACGCGCTGGTCGACGCGCTGCGCAACGGCCAGATCGGCGGCGCGGGCATCGACGTCTTCAAGACCGAGCCGACCACCGAGAGCCCGCTGTTCGAGCTGTCCAACGTGGTCGTCACCCCGCACCTGGGCGCGTCCACCGTGGAGGCGCAGGACCGCGCGGGCACCGACGTGGCCCGCTCGGTGCGGCTGGCGCTGCGCGGCGACTTCGTGCCGGACGCCGTCAACGTGCAGGGCGGCGTGGTCGGCGAGGAGGTCCGCCCGTACCTGTCGCTGACCCAGAAGCTGGGCCAGGTGCTGGCCGCGCTGGTCGGCAGCACGCCGAGCTCGGTGACCATCGAGGCCCGCGGCGAGCTGGCCGACGAGGACGTCTCGGTGCTGCAGCTGGCGGCGCTGCGCGGCGTTTTCGCCGGTGCCGTGGAGAACCAGGTGACCTTCGTCAACGCGCCGCAGCTGGCCGAGGACCTGGGCGTGCAGGTGGAGGTCAAGACCTCCTCGGAGAGCCCGAACCACCGCAGCGTGGTGTCGGTGCGCGCGGGTCTGCCGGACGGCCGCACCGCCGTTGTCTCGGGCGCGCTGTCCGGGTCGAACCAGGTGGAGAAGCTGGTCGAGGTCAACGGCCGGCACTTCGACCTGCGGGCCGAGGGCAACGTGCTGCTGCTGGAGTACCCGGACCGGCCGGGCGTGATGGGCCGGGTCGGCACCCTGCTCGGCGAGGTCGGCGTGAACATCGAGGCGGCGATGGTCAGCCAGACCACTGAGCGCTCGGAGGCGATCATGCTGCTGCGCGTGGACCGTCCGGTCGAGCCGGGCGTGCTGGAGCCGATCGGCGCCGCGGTCGGTGCGCGCATCGTGCGCACCGTCAGCTTCGAGTAACTCGGACGAGTGACCCGGGGGCCGTTCCACGATGTGGGACGGCCCCCGTGTCGTACCAGGGACCGATGGTCATCTCACTCCAATGGGTGTCCCACACTCCGGGAGATATCATCCACTTGGTGGGCCCGGCATGCCGCTGCCCGCAGTCGTGCCGGTAGCCTTCGGCTCAACAGTTCGAGCCCCGCGGGTCGGGGTGGTTCTCGGGAGGTGTGTAGATGCGGCTCGCTGTGATCCCCGGCGACGGGATCGGGCCGGAGGTTATTGCCGAGGCACTCAAGGTCCTCGGCGAGGTGGTGCCGGATACCGAGATCACTCGTTACGACCTGGGAGCGGCGCGCTGGCACGCGACCGGGGAGCTGCTGCCCGAGTCCGTGCTGGGTGAACTCCGCCAGCACGACGCGATCCTGCTCGGCGCCGTCGGCGACCCGACGGTGCCCAGCGGCATCCTGGAGCGCGGCCTGCTGCTGCGGCTGCGCTTCGAGCTCGACCACCACGTGAACCTGCGGCCGGCCCGGCTCTACCCGGGCGTGAAGAGCCCGGTGGCCGACCCCGGCGAGATCGACATGGTCGTGGTCCGCGAGGGCACCGAGGGTCCGTACGTGGGCAACGGCGGTCTGCTGCGCAAGGACACCACGCACGAGATCGCGACCGAGGTCAGCATCAACACCGCGTTCGGCGTGGAGCGGGTGGTGCGCGACGCGTTCGCCCGCGCCGCCTCCCGGCCGCGCAGGCACCTGACGCTGGTGCACAAGACCAACGTGCTCACCCACGCCGGATCCTTGTGGTCGCGCGTGGTGGAAGAGGTCTCGCTGCAGTACCCGGACGTCACCGTGGCCTACCAGCACGTGGACGCCACCACGATCCACATGGTCACCGACCCGTCCCGGTTCGACGTGATCGTCACCGACAACCTCTTCGGCGACATCATCACCGACCTGGCCGGCGCCATCACCGGTGGCATCGGCCTGGCGGCCAGCGGCAACATCGACGCCACCCGCCGTAACCCGAGCATGTTCGAGCCGGTGCACGGCAGCGCGCCGGACATCGCCGGGCAGGGCGTGGCGGACCCGACCGCGGCGGTGCTGTCGGTCGCGATGCTGCTCGACCACGTCGGCCTGACCGAGGCCGCCAAGCGGGTCGAGGCGTCGGTGGCGTTCGACCTGGCCACCCGCGACCACTCGTCGCCGGGCGCGACCTTCGCGATCGGCGACCGCCTCGCGGCGCTGGTCTCCTCCCGCGAGGTCGCCCCGCAGTCCTGATCTCGTTCATCGCGTTGAGGGCGTCCCGGTGGGGCGCCCTCTTCGTTGCTCCCATGTGCAACCCACGAGTTGCACATGGCGCGATGGGGTGCAACCCTGGGGTTGCACAACCGTGGATTGGAGTGGGCATGGTTTCCGACCGGATCGAACGCGAGATCGTCATCGAGGGGCCTGCGGAGCAGGTGTGGGCGGCGCTGCTGGAACCCGAGTTCTGGCTCGGCGAGGCGGATCCGACCGGCGTCGAGGTCGGCGAGGGCAGCCGACTGGTCTCGGAGCACGCCGAGTACGGCAACTTCCCGCAGCTGATCGAGAAGCTGGAACCCCACCGCTACCTCGCCTACCGCTGGGCGAGCGCCTTCCCCGGCGAGCACCCCGCGGCGGGCAACTCGACGCTGGTCGAGTTCACCCTGACCGAAGAGGGCGGAACGACCCGGCTGCGCGTGGTCGAGAGCGGGTTCGCCGCGCTTGCCGCCTCGGAGGAGGCGCGGCGCGGCGCGGTCGACGACAACACCGGTGGCTGGGAGCAGGTGCTGGATGAGGTCAAGCAGAAGGTGGAGAAGCAGCAGGCGTGACGGAGCACGGTGAGGTCGACGAGGTGCTGGCGGCGCTGGCCGACCCGACCAGGCGGCAGCTCGTGGACCTGCTCGGCGAGCGTGGTGAGGCCAGCGCGACGGCGCTGGCCGCCGCGCTGCCGGTGTCGCGGCAGGCGGTCGTCAAGCACCTGGCGGTGCTGGAGAACGCGGGCCTGGTGACGTCGAACCGGGTGGGGCGCGAGGTCCGCTTCGCGATCCGGTCGGAACCGCTGGCGGCGACGGCGCGCTGGCTGGCGTCCCGCGCCGCCCGGTGGGACCGGCGGCTGGCGGCGATCAAGCGCCGCGCCGAATCCGGGCAGTAGGCCGGTTCCCGCCCGGATGGTGGGACGGCGCGGCCATCTGGTGGTCCGGTGCCGGGTTGTGGCAGCATGGGTGCGTGGCTTTCCGCAGTGTGATCATTATTGGCGAGCGCGCCGGGTAGACGATTCCGCACCCCGGCGCGCTGACCTCTCGCATCTGCGGGGGGTCTTTTTTGTTGCCTGCGCCGCCGCTCCACCCCATCTCCGATGCCGACGGGAGAAATCCAGTGACCCGCACCAACCCGGCCGGAACGCCGCTGGGCGACGACTTCCACGTCTACGACACGACCCTGCGGGACGGCGCGCAGCGCGAGGGCATTTCCTACTCCGTCACCGACAAGCTCGCCGTCGCGCGGCTGCTGGATTCGCTGGGCGTCGGCTTCATCGAAGGCGGCTGGCCCGGCGCGCTGCCCAAGGACACGGAGTTCTTCCACCGCGCGGCCGAAGGCGAACTCGAACTCCGGCACGCCGCCCTCGTCGCCTTCGGCTCCACCCGGCGGGCCGGGACCAAAGTGGACGAAGATCCGCAGGTGCGGGCGCTGCTGGAGTCGCGCGCCCCGGTGGTGACCCTGGTGGCCAAATCGGACCGACGGCACATCGAGCGGGCGCTGCGCACCGATGTGGCCGAGAACTGCGCGATGGTCGCCGACACGGTGCGCTACCTGGTGGGGGAGGGGCGCCGGGTGTTCCTCGACGCCGAGCACTTCTTCGACGGCTACGCCTTCGATCCCGACACTTCGCTGCGCGTGCTGGACGCCGCCGCCGGAGCGGGCGCCGACGTCGTCGTGCTGTGCGACACCAACGGCGGGCAGCTGCCGCTGCAACTGGCCGAGACGGTCCGCGAAGTCGTGTCGCGCACGGGATTCCGCGTCGGCATCCACTGTCAGGACGACACCGGCTGCGCGGTGGCCAACAGCGTCGCCGCCGTGCAGGCCGGCGCGACGCACGTGCAGTGCACCGCCAACGGCTACGGGGAGCGGGCGGGCAACGCGGATCTGTTCGCCGTGATCGGCAATCTCGCCGCGAAACTGGAGATGCCGGTGTTGCCGGAGGGAAAGCTGCGCGAGCTGACCAGGGTTTCGCACGCGCTGGCCGAGATCGCCAACCTCGCGCCGGACACGCACCAGGCCTACGTCGGCCAGTCGACCTTCGCGCACAAGGCGGGGCTGCACGCGAGCGCGATCAAAGTGGACCCCGAGCTGTACAACCACATCGATCCGGCGGTGGTGGGCAACGGGATGCGGGTGCTGGTCACCGAGATGGCCGGGCGTGCCAGCCTGGAGCTCAAGGGCGCCGAGCTCGGCCTCGACCTCGCGGAGTCGCCGGCCGCCGTCACCGGCGCGGTGCGCCGGGTGAAGGAACTGGAAGCGCGCGGCTGGTCCTTCGAAGCGGCCGACGCGTCGCTGGAACTGCTGCTGCGCGGCGAAATGGCCGCCGTGGCCGACGGCGATCCGGTCGAGGCGCCGTTCGAGCTGGAGTCCTATCGCGTCGTGCTCGACCACCGATCGGACGGCGAGACGGTTTCCGAAGCGACGGTCAAGGTGCACGTCGCGGGGGAGCGCGTGATCGCCACCGCCGAAGGGAACGGGCCCGTCAACGCCCTCGACGCGGCGCTGCGCAAGGCGCTGGTCCCGCACCTGCCCTGGCTGGAATCCGTTGAGCTGGCCGACTACAAGGTGCGCATCCTCATCGACGCGCCAGGCACCGACGCGGTCACCCGCGTGCTCGTGGAATCCCGCGACGGCGAGGAGGAGTGGACCACGGTGGGCGTGCACGGCAACATCGTCGAGGCGAGCTGGCTCGCGCTCTGCGACGCGCTGGTGTACAAGGCCCTGCGGCGCAACGCGGCCGCTGCCCGGTAGCGATCCGGTCGTGAGTGGTTGTGGTCGCTGTGACGACCACCGCCACTCACGACACATCGCACCCGGTCGTGAGTGACGGCGGTCGCCATGGCCATTCGCGCGGCTCTTGCCGCGACAACCGCGCACGGGCTTTCGCTTTCGCGGCGTTACGCTGGTGACGGTCCACTTTCGATTCCGGAGGTTCGTCTTGCGCTTGGCACGTGTCGCCCACTCCGACGGGGTGTCCTTCGTCGCACTGGAGCCGGATCCGGCCGCACCGCAGGAGAAGGTGCTGGCGGTCGAGATCGACCAGCACCCGTTCGGCGACCCGACGTTCACCGGTCGCAAGTGGCCGATGGCCGATGTCCGGCTGCTGGCCCCGATCCTGCCCACCAAGGTCATCTGCGTGGGCAAGAACTACGCCGAGCACGCCCGCGAGATGGGCTCGGAACCGCCGGAGAACCCGGTGATCTTCATGAAGCCGTCGACCACGGTGATCGGCCCCAACGCCGCCATCAAGCTGCCGCCGAACTCCGAGCGGGTGGACTTCGAGGGCGAACTCGCCGCCGTCGTCGGGCAGCCGTGCAAGGACGTGCCGGAGGCGCGGGGCACCGAAGTGCTGCTGGGCTACACGATCGCCAACGACGTGACCGCGCGCGACCAGCAGCAGGCCGACGGGCAGTGGACGCGGGCCAAGGGCTACGACACGTTCTGCCCGCTGGGCCCGTGGATCGACACCTCGGTGAGCCCGTCGGACCTGGCGATCCGCACCGAACTGGACGGCGAGCTCAAGCAGAACTCGCGGACGTCGCTGCAGATCCACGACATCGCGGCGCTCGTGTCGTGGATCTCGCGGGTGATGACGCTGCTGCCGGGAGACGTGATCCTCACCGGAACCCCGGCGGGCGTGGGCCCGATGCAGGCGGGCCAGAAGGTCTCGGTCTCCATCGACGGCCTGGGCACCCTGACCAACCCGGTCCAGCAGGGCTGACGCCGGGTCCCCAGGATCCGCAATTTCCATTGAAATCGAAGGTTCAATTTCAATGGAAATTGCGGAGGTCCGTGGCCCGGTCCTCAGCGGAGGGCCGCCTTGGGCGGGCGTTCGCGGACCGCGCCGTAGGCGAGGACGTACGCGGGGATCCTGCGCAGCCACGGCACGTTCGAGACCGCCCGCAGGGGCAGCGGCAGGCGCGCGGTGTCGCCGAAGTCGATTTCCCCGCGCAGCGCCGGGGAGATCACGTTCTCGTGGATCACCCGCTGCAGCCGCTGGATCAGCACCGTCGTCGGCCAGCGCCGCCGCTGCACGGCCGCGACGTGCCTGCGCTCCAAACGACCTTCGCGCAGCGGCCCGGCCAGGTGGCGGGCCGCCGCGACGGCGTCCTGCACCGCGAGGTTGATCCCGATGCCGCCGACCGGTGACATCGCGTGCGCCGCGTCGCCGATGCACAGCAGGCCAGGCACGTGCCACTTGCGCAACCGGTCCAGGGTCACGTGCAGCACCTTGACGTCGTCCCAGCTGCGCACCAGGTCGCGCCCGGCCAGCCACGGGAAGAAGCGGGCCAGGCGTTCGTTGAGCTCCTCGATGGGCCGGCTGCGGCCCTCCGCGTCGGTGCCCTTGCCGATGATCGACGCGACCTGGAAGTAGTCGCCCCGGTCGAACATGGCGGTGAAGGTGCGTTCCCGGATCAGGCCGATGCCGCCCGCCGGATCGCCGGTCTGCCGCGGGACCCGGAACCACCGGACGTCCATCGGCGTCGGGAAGTCCTGCAGCCCGAGCTCGGGCATCTCGCGCACGAACGACTTCCGGCCGTCGCAGGCCACCGTGATGGTGGCGCGCAGCTCGCCGGTCTCGCCGTCGGCGGTGCGGTAGCGCACCCCGTTGACGCGGCCGCGTTCCCGGATCAGCTCCGTCGCCTCGGTGTTCATCCGCAGGGTGAACGTCGGCTCCTGCTTGCCCGCGTCGGCCAGCATGTCCAGGAAGTCCCACTGCGGGACCATCGCGATGTAGTTGTACTTCGCCTTGAGCGCTTTGAAGTCGCCGAAGGTGAACAGCTCGCCCGCCGGGCCGATCGGCAGCTGCACCTGGCTCAGGCGGCGTTGCGGGAGTTCGGCAAACCGCTCGGCCAGCCCGAGGTCGTCGAGGAGCTGCAGCGTTGTGGGGTGCACGGTGTCGCCCCGGAAGTCCCGCAGGAAGTCGCCGTGCTTCTCCAGCACGGTCACCTCGACTCCGGCCCTGGCGAGCAGCAGCCCCAGCACCATGCCCGCCGGCCCGCCGCCGATCACGCAGCAGGTGGTCCGCTCCATTGCGATCCCCTCCAGTTTTTCAACGGGTGTTGAATAAGCTCAGGATGCCCTCCCCGGATGCGCCCGTCAACCGCTGACGGCGAGTGACTACGCTGGATGTGTTATGAGCACGCCAGAAGCCGCAGCACAAGCCGATGTCAGGACCGTTCGCGCCCGGTTCTGCCCCTCGCCGACCGGGACACCGCACGTCGGCCTCATCCGCACCGCCCTCTACAACTGGGCGTTCGCCCGGCACAACAAGGGCACCCTGGTGTTCCGCATCGAGGACACCGACGCCAGCCGGGACTCCGAGGAGTCCTACCAGGCGATCCTCGACGCGCTGCGCTGGTTGGGCCTCGACTGGGACGAAGGCCCCGAGGTCGGCGGCCCCTACGGCCCCTACCGGCAGAGCGAGCGGCGCGACATCTACGCCGACGTCGCCCAGCGACTGCTGGCCGCCGGCGAGCTCTACGAGTCCTACTCCAGCCCGGAAGAGATCGAAGCCCGCCACAAGGCCAAGGGCCGCGACCCCAAGCTGGGCTACGACAACTTCGACCGGGACCTCACCGACGAGCAGATCGCCGGCTACCGCGCCGAGGGCCGCAAGCCCGTGCTGCGCCTGCGGATGCCCGACCGCGACATCACCTTCGCCGACCTGGTGCGCGGCGAGATCACCTTCCCCGCGGGCAGCGTCCCGGACCCCGTGCTGGTGCGCGGCAACGGCGACTCGCTCTACACCCTCACCAACCCGGTCGACGACGCGCTGATGCGCATCACCCACGTGCTGCGCGGCGAAGACCTGCTGTCCTCCACGCCCCGCCAGATCGCGCTCTACGAGGCGCTGCAGCGCATCGGGGTCACCGACTTCACCCCCGAGTTCGGCCACCTGCCGTTCGTCATGGGCGAAGGCAACAAGAAGCTCTCCAAGCGCGACCCGCAGTCCAACCTGTTCCACCACCGCGACCGGGGTTTCCTGCCGGAAGGCCTGCTGAACTACCTCGCGCTGCTCGGCTGGTCCATCTCCGACGACCGCGACGTGTTCAGCCTCGACGAGATGGTGGACGCCTTCGAGATCGGTCGCGTCAGCGCCAACCCGGCGCGCTTCGACCAGAAGAAGGCCGACGCGATCAACTCCACGCACCTGCGCGCCCTCGCGCCCGACGAGTTCGTCGACCGCGTGGTGCCCTACCTCGTGCAGGGCGGCGTGCTCCCGGCCGAGCCGACCGAGCAGCAGCTCGCCACCGTGCGCGCCGCCGCGCCGCTGGTGCAGGAGCGGCTGATCGTGCTCTCCGACGCCGTCGGCATGATGGCCTTCCTGTTCGCCGGCGACGACTTCGCGCCCGAACCCGCCTCCGCGGAGAAGGCTCTCGGCGAAGACGCCAAGCCGGTCCTGGAAGCCGCTATCAACGCCCTCGACGCGCTGCCCGAATGGACCACGGCGGCCATCGAGCAGGCGCTGAAGGACTCCGTCGTCGACGGCCTCGGCATCAAGCCGCGCAAGGCCTTCGCGCCGGTCCGCGTGGCGATCACCGGCCGCACGGTGTCGCCGCCGCTCTACGAGTCGATGGAACTCCTCGGCCGCGACATCTCGCTCGAGCGACTGCGCAAGGCCCTCGGCTGACCGGCCGGTCGTGAGTGCGAGAACACACCTCGCGCTCACGACCGCCGCCGCCAACCGGACTCAACCGAAACAGGCCAACAGGATCACCGTGTTGGCCGAGTCGGACGCAGCGGGTGAGCGCCTAGCCTCTCGGGGTGACATCCGCGCCTGAAGCACCGACCACCCACGAACTCGGACAGATCAAAGCGGTCTGCCTCGATTTCGACGACACCCTGCTCGACAGCGGACGAGCGGCGCGGCACAGCCTGCGGGAGCTCGTCGGCAGCGACCGTGCCTGGCCGGTGTGGCAGCGCACCACGGACCAGCACTACGCGCGGTACGTCACCAACGAGGTCGACTTCGACGCGATGTGCGTCGAACGCACCCAAGCGTTCTTCGCGGCCTTCGGCGAGAAACTCGACACCGCCGAAGCGGCGCGCCGCGAAACCCTGCGAATGGCCGCCATGCAGCGCGCCTGGGCCCTCTACGACGACGCCTGGCCGTGCCTCGACTGGCTCCGCGCCAGCGGCCTCCGGCTCGCTGTGATCACCAACGCGCCCAGCGCCTACCAGCGCAAGAAGATCGCCGCCGTCGGCCTTGCCGACGCCTTCGACGAACTGATCATCTCCGCCGAGATCGGCGTCGCCAAACCGGACCCGCGCATCTTCCGCACCGCCTGCGACGCGCTCGGCCTGCGCCCCGGGGAAGTCGCCCACGTCGGGGACAAGCTCGACATCGACGCCCTCGGCGCCGCCCGTGCCGGCCTGCACGGCATCTGGCTCAACCGCGGCGGCAACCAGGACCCGGCCGCGAACGTGCCGACCATCACGGGCCTCCACCAGCTGCCCGAACTCCTCGTCGCCGACCTGCCCGCCGTCCCCGCCCCCGCGCAGCCACCGCGCCGGGCCGTCGAGCTGGTCGGCCGCTGACCCCGCCGCCGGGCCGCTGCAACCGCCGCCACCTGCGACGATCCCAAAAAGAGGGGGGCGATTTTCGGGCCCCTGAAGGGATGGTCTAATATTCTTATCAACACGGAGGGCAGCGGCCCGGAGCCCGAACTTCTCCCAGAGGAGATCGGAAAACCGAGCTGGCCATCCGGCACCATGGGGTATGGTGTAATTGGCAGCACGACTGATTCTGGTTCAGTTAGTCTAGGTTCGAGTCCTGGTACCCCAGCGAGCTGATCACCTCGTGATCACTCAACAACGCGGTCCCGTCGTCTAGCGGCCTAGGACGCCGCCCTCTCAAGGCGGTAGCGCGGGTTCAAATCCCGTCGGGACTACAAGGGTGGGAGGGCCCTGTCTACGCTTCGCGTAGACAGGGCCCTTTTCGTTTTTCGATTGGGGGGCCGAGCCCCCCATGCCCCCCACGGTGCGGGGGTTGCTTTTTGTGGGCTCCATCGCCTTTTCGGGGGTACCCGGCCTGGGTTGCCGACCAGCCGGAAGGCTTAGCCTCATCTGGGCCTTTGCAGCCGGATTGCCTTATCCGGGCCTTCGGGGGTGGCTGGCCCTGCGCTTCGCTTGGGCGTTTGGGGTTGGTTGGCCCTGCGCTTCGCTTGGGCGTTGGGGGTTCGCCCTTCGCTTCGCTTGGGCTTCTGGGGTGGGCCTGCGCTTCGCTTGGGTCTTGGTTGGGGCTTTGCTTTGCTTTGTTGGGTTGCTCGGGCTTTGTTTGGGTGGGGTTGTTGGGTTCTTGGGCTCTGGGCTCTGGGCTCTGGGCTCTGGCTCTTGGGGGTTTGGGGTGGTTCTTCTTTTTGGGGCGGTAGCTTTTTCTTGTGGGTCTTGGTGGGGGGCTTGGGCGTCGCTTTGTCGTTGTTGCTTATGACGGGGCTCAGATCCTTGATGTCGCTTGTCCTTGTGGGGCTTTGGAGGTTGCCAACTCTCATGGGGCCTCTCCTCCTTACGTCGTCGAGTTGGCCACCGTTTCCGGGGCCGGGGCACGTAGTTCTTCCGGGATCGTCGTTGGGGGCGCTCGGCGCTTGGCGTCCTTGACCGGGGAGATCGACACCTTGCTCGTCGTTGGTGGGGCCGGGACTTGGGCCGCCGCCACCGATCAGCGGCTGTTGGGGCAGGTTCGGCGGTTGGCCCAGCGGAGCCGGCGGGTCGCTTCCGTTTGCACCGGCACCTTTGTGCTGGCCGCCGCCGGATTGCTCGACGACCGGCGGGTCACCACTCACTGGGGGTACGGCGCATCCCTCGCCGCCGAGTTTCCTTCCGTGACCGTGGATCCCGCTCCGCTGTACATCCGGGACGGCAACGTCTACACGTCCGCCGGGGTCACCAGTGCGCTGGACCTCACGCTCGCCTTGATCGAGGACGACCACGGTCCGACCTTGGCTCGTGAAGTCGCCCGGGAACTCGTGACCTACCTGCACCGTCCGGCCGATCAGGCACAGATCAGCACCTTCCTGGCCGCTCCGCCGCCCAGCAACCGGCTGGTTCGGGACCTGCTAGCGCACATCACCGCCAACCTCGCCGACGATCTGAGCCCGTCCGCGCTGGCCGCCCGCGCCGGAGTTACCAGCAGGCACCTCAACCGGCTTTTCGCCACGCATCTGGGCACCACTCCGGCTCGCGCTGTGCGGCTTGCGCGGACCGAGGCCGCCGCGCAGTTGGCGCGGGCCAGCGAGCTGTCGCTGGCCGCTGTCGCGCGCCGGTGCGGATTCCGGTCGGCGACGACGCTGCGCCAAGCTTTTCTCGACCACTACGGGGTCAGCGGGGACAAGATTCGCAGGATGGCGGACATGCCGCGTCCGCTCGACCCGGAAACCGCCAAGACTCCCCGGGCATGAGGAGTCAACCAACGACCCGCCGGACAGTGCTCGCCGGCATGGCCGCCGTCGCCGCATTCGGCATCCCGGCCGGCACGGCCGTCGCGGAAGGCAGCGGCCCACGGATCGGAATCCTGCTCTACGACGGCTTCAGCCTGCTGGACCCCACCGGCCCGGCCGAGCTGTTGTCCCGGCTGCCTGGCGCGACCGTCACGATGATCGCCGAGCGCCGCGGCCCGGTTCGCACCGACACGCGCCAGACCTCGGTGATGGCCGAGCGGTCGATCGCTGAGGTGGACCGGTTGGACGTGCTGCTCGTCCCGGGCGCCGGTGAGCGCGGCACAGTCGCCGCGATGGAAAACCCGGCTCTGATCGACTGGATCCGCCGCGTGGACCGGCGCACGACGTGGACCACATCGGTCTGCACCGGCTCGCTGATCCTCGGCGCGGCCGGTCTGCTCCGCGACCGCGCGACCACGTACTGGGCCTCGGCGAGCTACCTGGAGAGCACGTTCGGCGTGAAGTACGTGCCGGAGCGCTACGTCCAGGTCGGCAAGGTCATCACCGCCGCAGGCGTTTCGGCGGGCATCGACATGGCGCTCTTCCTGGCCGCCCGCCTCGCCGGCGACGAGATCGCCCGCGGCATCCAGCTCGCCGTCGAGTACGACCCGCACCCGCCGTTCGATTCCGGCAACGCCGCCACCGCGAGCCCGGAGCTCAAGAAACTCGCCCTCCGGCTGCTCGCCGAATCGCAGAAGTAGCTCGTCAACGCCCCGGAAGCGGCGCCTCCGGAGCGCTGGGCGCCGCTTGCCGGGGGGTGGGTGTTCGAGGTGAATCCGGGGTGCTGTAAAGTTCTTCTCGTTCCAAGGTCCCGTCGTCTAGCGGCCTAGGACGCCGCCCTCTCAAGGCGGTAGCGCGGGTTCAAATCCCGTCGGGACTACAAGGGTGGGAGGGCCCTGTCTGCGCTTCGCGTAGACAGGGCCCTTTTCGTTTTTCGATTGGGGGGCCGAGCCCCCCATGCCCCCCACGGTGCGGGGATTGCTTTTTGTGGGCTCCATCGCTTTTTCGGGCGTACCCGGCCTGGGTTGCCGACCAGCCAGAAGGCTCAGCCTCATCTGGGCCTTTAGAGCCAGCTAGCCCTTATCCGGGCCTTTGGAGTTGGCCCTGCGCTTCGCTTGGGCGTTTGGAGCTGGTTGGCCCTGCGCTTCGCTTGGGCGTGGGGGGGTCGCCCTGCGCTTCGCTTGGGCTTTTGGGGTTGGCCCTGCGCTTTGTTTGGGTTGGTTCTTCGGTCTCTTCCGGTGGGATCGTGGCGGAGTTGGGGTGTGGCCTCAGTAGCCTTCGGTGGCTTTCAGTGGGTGGGAACCGTGTTGCGCGGGCGTCTTCGCGTGCGTCGAGGGTGGGACGCCTTTGGCGGGATTCTGCGCTGGGTGCTGGTGGTTGTCGCGTTTCCCGGTTGGTGGGGTGCGTGGGTTTTGGCGATGCGGGCCGATGGCCCGCATCGCTCCGGTTCACAGGCGGTTCTGGAGCGCGTCCGCCGCCGCCAGCAGGTCCGCCGCCCAGCGGGCTCCCGGGCGCCTTCCCATCCGGTCGATCGGGCCCGAAACCGATATGGCCGCCACGACGTTGCCTTGGGTGTCCCGGACCGGCGCCGAGACGCTTGCCACTCCCGACTCCCGTTCCGCGACGCTCTGGGCCCAGCCCCTCCTCCGGACCTCCATCAGCGTTCGTTCCCCGTAGACCGCTTCCGCCAGGACCGCGCGTTGGGTCGCCGGGTCGGACCAGGCCGCCAGGACCTTCGCCCCCGAGCCCGCCGTCATCGACAGCGCCGTTCCCACCGGGACCGTGTCCCGCAGACCGCTCGGCGGTTCCGCCGTCGCTATGCACAGGCGTTGCATTCCGTCCCTCCTGTAGAGCTGGACGCTTTCGCCCGTGACGTCTCTAAGCTTGGGCAGGACCGTCGCCGCCGCTTCCAGGAGCGGATCCACCGCTCCGCCCGCCAATTCCGCCAGCGCCGCACCCGGGCGCCAGCGACCGTCCGAGCCCCTCCGCAGGAGGCGGTGGACCTCCAGACCCACCGCCAGGCGGTGCGCCGTTGCCCTTGGCAGCCCCGTGCGGCTGCACAGTTCGGCCAGGCCGCAAGGTTCGGCCGCTACCGCCTGGAGGACGGCCACTGCCTTGTCCAGTACTCCGATGCCGCTATGCTGTCCCACGTACCGATACTAACTTCCCGGCATCTGGGAAGTCCACTCTGTGGGAGAGACCCGATCCGGGTCTCGGCAGGCTCGACTGGGAGCAGCGATGGGAAAAACGCTCGCGGAGAAGGTTTGGGAAGCGCACATCGTGCGCCGTGGTGAAGGGCACGAGCCAGACCTGCTCTACATCGATCTCCACCTGGTGCACGAGGTCACCAGTCCGCAGGCATTCGAAGGGCTCCGGCTGGCCGGGCGGCCCGTCCGGCGGCCCGACCTGACGCTGGCCACCGAAGACCACAACGTGCCCACCACCGGCATCGACCTCCCGATCGCCGACCCGGTGTCGCGAACCCAGGTCGACACCTTGCGGAAGAACTGCGAGGAATTCGGCATCCGGCTGCACCCGATGGGCGATGCCGAGCAGGGCATCGTGCACGTCGTCGGGCCGCAGCTCGGGCTGACGCAGCCCGGCACGACCGTGGTCTGCGGTGACAGCCACACCTCGACCCACGGCGCGTTCGGCGCTTTGGCGTTCGGCATCGGCACTTCCGAGGTCGAGCACGTGCTGGCCACCCAGACCCTGCCGCTGAAGCCGTTCAAGACCATGGCCATCAACGTCGAGGGCACGCTGCGGCCGGGAGTCACCAGCAAGGACGTGATCCTCGCCGTCATCGCGAAGATCGGCACCGGCGGCGGCCAGGGCTACGTCCTGGAGTACCGCGGCGAGGCGATCCGCAAGCTGTCCATGGAAGCCCGCATGACGGTCTGCAACATGTCGATCGAGGCGGGCGCGCGGGCCGGCATGATCGCGCCCGACGAAACGACTTTCGCCTACCTGAAGGGGCGGCCGCACGCCCCGGAGGGCGCGGACTGGGACACCGCCGTCGAGTACTGGCGGACGCTGCGCACCGACGACGACGCCACATTCGACGCAGAAGTCACGCTGAACGCCGACGAACTGACCCCGTTCGTCACCTGGGGCACCAACCCGGGGCAGGGCCTGCCGCTGGGCGAGCGGGTGCCGGACCCGGCGGATATCGCCGACGAGGGCGCGCGGTTCGCCGCCGAGAAGGCCTTGGCGTACATGGGCTTGACGCCTGGGACGCCGCTGCGCGAGGTCGCCGTGGACACCGTCTTCCTCGGTTCGTGCACCAACGGACGGATCGAGGACCTGCGCGCCGCCGCCGAGGTCCTCAAGGGCCACAAGGTGGCCGCGGACGTGCGGATGCTCGTCGTGCCCGGCTCGATGAAGGTCCGCAAGCAGGCGGAGTCCGAGGGGCTGCACGAGGTTTTCACCGCGGCCGGGGCGGAATGGCGTTCGGCCGGTTGTTCGATGTGCCTGGGCATGAACCCGGACCAGCTGACGCCGGGCGAGCGCAGCGCGTCGACCTCCAACCGCAACTTCGAGGGCAGGCAAGGCAAGGGCGGCCGCACGCACCTGGTCTCCCCGCTGGTCGCCGCCGCCACCGCCGTGCGCGGAACCCTGTCCTCCCCCGAAGACCTGAGCTGAACGCCGACGTTGAACTCGGCCTGCGCAGGTGGTCCCGTAGCGGAACCTCAGACGCCTTCTCGGTCCGGGATCCCCGAGTCCAATACGCGGCATCGGGGCAGGTTCTCCCAGAGAACCCCGGCGGGGTGGGCACGGTCTGAGAACCCGCGGGTGGTCACCGTGCGTGCGTGGGCCAAGCGGCTCCGCCGCTTCAAAGACAAGACCTGAACCACATCCCACCAGGAGCAGTGACGATGGAACCGTTCAAGACGCACACCGGGGTCGGCGTCCCGCTGCGCCGGTCCAACGTGGACACCGACCAGATCATCCCGGCCGTCTACCTCAAGCGGGTTTCCCGGACCGGGTTCGAGGACGCCCTGTTCGCCGCCTGGCGCGGGGACGAGGACTTCATCCTCAACCAGGAGCCCTTCCGCGCCGGCAGCGTGCTGGTCGCCGGGCCCGACTTCGGCACCGGGTCGTCGCGCGAGCACGCCGTGTGGGCGTTGAAGGACTACGGCTTCCGGGTGGTCATCTCCAGCCGTTTCGCGGACATCTTCCGCGGCAACTCGGGCAAGCAGGGGCTGCTGGCGGCCCAGTGCGAGCAGTCCGATGTGGAGCTGCTGTGGAAGCTGCTGGAGAACGAGCCGGGTACCGCCGTGACGGTGGATCTGGAGCGGCGGACGGTGCAAGCCAAGGACCTCACGGTGCCCTTCAGCATCGACGACTACACGCGCTGGCGGCTGCTGGAAGGGCTCGACGACATCGGTCTGACCCTTCGGCACGCCGAGACGATCGACACTTTTGAGCAGGCCCGGCCGAGCTTCAAACCGGCGACCCTGCCCGCCCACCAGGGCTGATCCAGACGCCTTTCGGGGGCGAGTTTTTCCTGTTGTGAAAGGAAAAACTCGCCTGCCGGGCGACAACTGAACAGTTGCTCCAGGAGCTCTGCGGACCCCGTTGCCCGGACGCGAATGCCCACGCCCCAACGAAAAAATGAGGCGTGGCGAATGGCATTTGCTTGTCCGGGGCTTTACCGTTGACATTGAGTCGGCCCAACGGGGCCGTTGTTGTGTCCTGGGAGGGACTGAAGTGAACAAGGCCCAACTCATCGAGGCTCTGGCAGAACGCCTCGGAGACAAGAAGACCGCCAGCCAGGCTGTGGAAAGCGTTGTGGACATCATCGTTCGCAACGTCAACAAGGGCGAAAAGGTCAACATCACCGGCTTCGGGGTTTTCGAGAAGCGGGCCCGCGCCGCACGCACCGCCCGCAACCCGCGCACCGGTGAGAGCGTGAAGGTCAAGAAGACCAACGTCCCCGCCTTCCGCGCCGGCACCCAGTTCAAGGAAGTCGTGGGCGGACAGCGGAAACTGCCGCGCGCCACCACGGCCAAGGCGGCCACCACCCGTGGTGCCACCACGAAGACCGCGGGCGCCGCCAAGGCCCCCGCCGGTACTCGCGCCAAGGCCACCACCACGCGTGCCGCCGCGACGAAGACCGCGACCCGCGCCACCACGGCAAAGGCGACCGCCACCAAGGCCGCCCCGAAGCGGGCCGCTACCAAGGCGACCACGGCCAAGGCGGCCCCGGCGAAGTCCACCGCCAAGGCGACCCCGGCCAAGTCCACCGCGAAGCGGGCGACGACGGCCAAGGCCGCCACGAAGGCGACGGCCAAGACGACCCGTCCGGCGACCAAGAAGGCGACGACGACGCGCAAGTCCACGAAGAAGTGACTGCTCGCTACTGCAGCGAGCACCAGTGGACCGAGCGGGCGGCGAGATGACCCTGCAAGGGGTTACCAGCCGCCCGCTCACGGCGTTCCCCGGTCGCCCGGTCATCGCCCCGACGTCAGGCGATGCCCGGAAAACCACTTGAGAAGGCCGTGACCGCCGGGGCCTCGGCGGTCGAACAGATTCACCCGTGGACGGCGCGCAACGTCCACACGGCGCGATCAGCGCCGGACAGCGCCCGCGCAGCACGCCACCGGCCCAGCCGGTTCGGTGCTGGTGCGGTCGCGGTCGTCAGTTGGAGCCGGGGCGTCGGCGGATCATTCGCCGGCACCGAATTCGCCGACGCATCCGTCTCCTGCACAGCCTGGTTTTGTTCCTGAAGCGGCGCAGCCGCTCAGCTCACCTGCGCAGCTGGCACCGCCGCGGGTTGTCAGGCTGTGCCCGCCCTTCTGGGCTACTGGGCGAGGCCGGGTCCCCAGCGCCGCATTGGTCATGCACAAGTCGGGGATCCCGCAGTCCAGGCGGCGTCTGCAACTCCCGCAGGCCACGCAAGAGGAGCAGGACAGGCTCTCAGGCCAGTGGGTCCGCGAGGTAGTCCGCCGCGGCCAGCCGCAGCGCCGGGGCGCTGCCGTTCCCGGAAGACCTGTCCCGGGCGAACGTCAGCGTCCAGACGCTGCCCTTCCGGCTGGCCACCTCGCCGAGCGACAGGTCGGCGGAATCGGCCAGCCGCGCCACCAGGTCCGGGATCACGCCGCCCTGGCTGCACACCACCGCCGTGCCGGGGCCACCGGCCACCCTGCGGAGCACGTCGGCGGCCGCGTCCGGATCGCCGAGATAGCCCTCTTCGGAAAAGAGCGGCTCGGACGCAATCCCGATTCCGAGGTCCGCCGCGATCGGCGCCACCGTTTGTTCGCAGCGCAGTCGCGGCGCGGAATAGATGCGGGCGGGACCGAACAACGACAACAGCGAATGCAATGCATCGCGCTGCCGCTGTCCGGCTTCGGTGAGCGGGCGCAGGTTGTCGTCACCGGCCCATTCGGACCTCTTGCCTGCTTTCGCGTGCCGCACCAGCAACACGGTCGCGGATTCGGCGGGCGACTCCTCGAATGCGTCGAGCACCCCGGCGTCCTGCGGATAGCTCAGCAGCTCCCGCGCCCGGCCGGTGGGCAGCCAGCGCAGCTCGTCCACTTCGTCGTTCGGCGCGAACGACCCGTCGCCGGCCCGGGCCGTGAAGTAGTCGACGACCTTCGGGGCCCGGCCGCCGCCGGCCACCGGCACCGAGTAGTCCACCCGGGTCAGGAATCGCGACAGCACGCAGGGAAACCCGGTCTCCTCGGCCACCTCGCGGACCGCCGCGTGCGCGGGTAGCTCGCCCGGGTCGAGCTTGCCCTTCGGCAGCGACCAGTCGTCGTAGCGGGGCCGGTGCACCAGCGCCACCTCGGTACCGCCGGCGCCCGCGCGCCACAGGACGGCGCCGGCCGCCCGGACCGGTGCGGACGCTTCTTCGTCGATTCCGCCGGGCACCGGCTGGTTCTCGGTCGTGCTCATCTTCCTCAGGACACCTTCGCACCGTGCATGCGCAGCATTTCCACCTGGTGATCGCGAACCTGCTCCCCGCTGCGCGGCGACGCTTCCCAGTCGCCCTTCGCGTTGAGCACCCAGCAGCGGGTCGCCGGGTGCAGCGCCGAATCCAGCATCGCATCGAGCTGGCGGGTGAGCTTCACGTCGGTCACCCGGACCTGGGTTTCGATCCGCCGGTCCAGGTTCCGGTGCATCATGTCAGCGCTGCCGAGCCAGTGCTCGTCGATGCCGACGAAGTGGAACACCCGGGAATGCTCCAGGAAGCGGCCCAGGATCGAGCGCACCTCGATGTTGTCGCTGAGCCCCTCCACACCGGCCTTCAGCGAGCAGATCCCGCGCACCACCACACGCACCGGCACGCCGGCCAGCGAAGCCCGGTAGAGGGTGTCGATGATCTGCTCGTCGACCAGCGAGTTCACCTTCATCCTGATGCCGCACGGCAAACCCTGCCGGGCCCGCTCGATCTCGTCCTCGACGCGCTCCACGATGCCGTTGCGGATGCCCTGCGGCGACACCAGGATCCGGCGGTACTCGCCGTGCCGGGCGTAGCCGGTGAGCACGTTGAACAGGTCGGTGAGGTCTGCGCCGATCTCCGGCGAGGCGGTCAGCAGGCCCAGATCCTCGTAGATCCGCGCGGTCTTCGGGTTGTAGTTGCCGGTGCCCAGGTGGCAGTAGCGGCGGATCGTGGAACCCTCCTGGCGCACCACGAGCGCCGTCTTGCAGTGCGTCTTCAACCCCACCAGGCCGTAGACGACGTGCACGCCGGCGCGCTCCAGCGTCCGCGCCCACTGGATGTTGGCCTGCTCGTCGAACCGCGCCTTCAGCTCCACCAGCGCCACCACCTGCTTGCCCGCCTCGGCGGCGTCGATGAGCGCGTTGACGATGGGGGAGTCGCCGGAGGTCCGGTACAGGGTCTGCTTGATGGCCAGCACGTGCGGATCCGCCGCGGCCTGCTCGATGAACCGCTGCACCGACGTGGAGAACGAGTCGTAGGGGTGGTGCACCAGCACGTCGCCCTCGCGCAGCGTGGAGAAGATGCTCTTCGGCGTCTGCCCTTCGGCGAACGCCGGGTGCGTCGCGGGCACGAACGGCGATTCCTTGAGGTCCGGGCGGTGCAACCGGTCCAGCTGGAACAGGCAGGACAGGTCCAGGAGTCCCTTGACCTCCACCACGTCGTGCTGGTCGACCTCCAGCTCGCGCAGCAGGAGTTCGAGCATGTTCTCGCTCATCGTGTCGGTCACTTCCAGCCGCACCGGCGGCCCGAAGCGGCGGCGCGCGAGTTCCCGCTCCATGGCCTGCAGGAGGTCCTCGTCGCGGTCCTCCTCGACCTCCAGGTCGGCGTTGCGGGTGACGCGGAAGATGTGGTGCTCGGCGACCCGCATCCCGGGGAACAGCTTCCCGAGGTGCGCCGCGATGAGTTCCTCCAGTGGCAGGAAGGTGGCGTGCTCGTTCTCCCGGTCGGTCTCGACGCGGATCAGCCGCGGCACGTTGTCCGGCACCTTGACCCGTGCAAAGCGGCGCAGCCCGGCGTCCGGGTCGGCGACGGTGACCGCGAGGTTCAGCGACAGCCCCGAGATGTAGGGGAACGGGTGCGCCGGGTCGACCGCCAACGGGGTGAGCACCGGGAAGATGTGGTCCTCGAAGTAGCGGGTCAGCCTGTCCTGGTCGGCGGTTTCCAGCTCGGCCCAGCGCAGGATCCGGACGCCGTGCGCCGCCAGTTCCGGCAGCAGCTCGTCGAGGAAGACGCGGCTCAGCTTCTCCATCAGGTCCTGGTTGTGGGCGGCGATCCGCACCAGCTGCTCGTGCGGGGTGAGCCCGTCGGCGCTGCGCACCGAGAGGCCGGTCTCCTCGCGGCGCTTCAGCCCGGCGACCCGGACCATGTAGAACTCGTCCAGGTTGGACGCGAAGATCGCGAGGAACTTGGTGCGCTCCAGCACCGGCTGCGACTGGTCCTCGGCGATCGCCAGCACCCGCGCGTTGAAGTCGAGCCACGACAGTTCGCGGTTGAGGTACCGGTCTTCGGGCAGGTCGGTGGTGGCCGCCGCGCGGGTCACCGCGGGCGGGGCGGAGGGCACCCGGGCACCGTCGGCGGTGTTGCCGGTGGTGTCGACGGCGCGGTCGGCGGTCGCCGGCGCCTCGGGAGCGACCGGGTTTCCGGTGCGGCGGGCCGCGCGAGGCGTCCGGCCGTTGGAGGTCCGCTTGGCTGGCTGCTTCGGGATCCGGTCGCTGCTGTCGGTGCTCACCCTTCCATTGTCGCTCATCCGGGCGGTTCTCCTCGACTTCTGACGTGCGCGTGTGATGTTCACGGTTGTGGATGAACATTCACGTACGAGCCGCTTAACGCCGCGTCTCGCGCGGCCGCCCGGAGGGCGTCGTCATGACACCCGGCGGGCCGTGTGCGGGCCGAGGCCGAGCGCCGCCGCGGCGGCCAGGTCGGCCTCCGTGTCGACGTCGCAGCGCAGCGAGTCCCACTGCCCCAGGAGCGTTTTCGCCCCGGAGTCGGCGTGCGCGTCCGCCGAGCCCGGCCCGAACCGGGGCGCGAGCGGCCCGCCGGGCTCCGCCAGCAGCAGCGTGGTGCCGGTGCCGTGCCGGTCCGGGCAGAACGAGCGGTCGTCACCGGCGGCGGCGATCGCGGCGTCGAGCTCGGCGGGTCGCAGGGCGGGCAGGTCCGCCTGCAGCGCGCCGATCCGCGTCGCGATCCCGCGCCGCCGCAACTGGGCGTCGCCGTGCCGCAACGCGGCGTTCAGTCCGGCCGCCGGGGTGTCCGGGAGCACCTCGACGCCCTCGGCGGCGAACGTCTCGGTGAGCGTCGGGTCGGAGGTCACCACGACGACTCCGGCGACACCGGCCGCCCGGCGCGCGGCCGTCACTGTGTCCAAGGCCACGGCCGTGACCAGGTCGGCGTGCGCCGCGCCCCGGTCGGCGGCGCCGAGCAGCCGCGACTTCGCCAGGTGCAGCGGCTTGATCGGCACTATGAGGTACAAACCTGCGGTCACGTCTTTCATCTTGCCGTCGCGCGGCCTCGGACCGGCACCGCTCCGGCGGCATTCGGCTTCCGCCGTGCGGGATGTCCGGCGGCCCGGCCCGGCAGGTAACTTGTCGGGGCGCTTGCGACCAGTTGAAGGAGATGCCGTGGCGGAATCGAAGAGCCTCCGGCGCCAGCGGAGGCAGACCAGCGAAAAGGCGCAGGGCATGGGCAAGTTCTGGCTCGGCCTCGCCCGCGGTGTCTTCTACCCGTTGACCGCCGCGCTGGCCCGCACCAAGGTGACCGGGCTGGAGCGCATCCCCGCCGAGGGCCCGGCGCTGCTGGTGTTCAACCACGTCTCGCACCTGGACCCGATCTTCGACGCCGTCACCGTGCACCGGGCCGGCCGGGTGCCGCGGTTCCTCGCGAAGAACACGCTCTGGAACGTGCCGGTGCTCAAGAGCGTCCTGGTGGGCGTCGAGCAGATCCCCGTCTACCGCGGCACCGCCGACGCGCAGAAGAGCCTGCAGGACGCGCACAACGCGCTGGAGCGCGGCAAGGCGATCGTGATCTACCCCGACGGCACCATCACCAAGGACCCGGACGGCTGGCCGATGACGCCGAAGGTCGGGGTGGCGCGATTGGCGCTGGCGCACGACATCCCGGTGATCCCGGCCGCCCGGTGGGGCACCCGCGGCATCTACGACCACTACAAGAAGCGGTTCCGGCCGTTCCCGCGCAAGACCGTGGAGCTCGTCTTCGGCGAGCCGCTGGACCTGTCGGCCTACCGCGGCATGGAGAACGACACGCACGCGCTGCGCGAGGTCACGCAGCTGGCGATGACCCGCGTGCGGGAGCTGCTCGGCGAGATCCGCGGCGAGCAGCCGCCCGCCGAGTTCTACAGCAGCGCCCGCAAGAGCCGGGGCGACGATGGCGCGGCCTGAGCGGATCACCGTCCTCGGCGCCGGATCCTGGGGCACCACGTTCGCGAAGGTCCTCGCCGACGCGGGCAACGACGTAGTCCTGTGGGCGCGGCGCGCGGAGGTCGCCGCGGCGATCAACGAAACCCGCTGCAACGCCGCGTACCTGCCGGACATCCCGCTGCCGTCGACGTTGCGCGCCACCGATGACGCCGCCGAGGCGGTGCACGGCGCCGGCGCGGTGGTGCTCGCGGTACCCAGCCAGACGTTGCGCGAGAACCTCGCCGGCTGGCAGCCGCTGCTGCCGCCGGAGGCGACGCTGGTGAGCCTGGCCAAGGGCGTCGAGCTGAGCACGCTGAAGCGGATGAGCGAGGTGATCGGCGAGGTCGCGGACGTGCCGATGGAGCACGTCGCGGTGGTCTCCGGCCCCAACCTGGCCAAGGAGATCGCCGCCGAGCAGCCGACCGCGACCGTGGTGGCCTGCCCGGACCACGAACGGGCCGTCGCGCTGCAGCACGCCTGCTCGACGCCGTACTTCCGGCCCTACACCAACACGGACCTCGTCGGCATCGAGATCGCCGGGGCGTGCAAGAACGTGATCGCGCTGGCCTGCGGGATGGCCGCCGGGCTGGGCTTCGGGCACAACACGATGTCCTCGCTGATCACCCGCGGCCTGGCCGAGACGACCCGGCTCGGCGTCGCGCTGGGCGCCGACCCGATGACGTTCGCGGGCCTGGCCGGGCTGGGCGACCTGGTCGCCACCGCCATGTCGCCGCTGTCGCGCAACCGGACCTTCGGCGAGCGGCTGGGGCGCGGCGAAACCCTGGCGCAGGCGCAGGAGGCCGCGCACGGGCAGGTTTCCGAGGGCGTGAAGTCGTGCTCGTCGATCCGCCAGCTGGCGGCGCGGCACGGCGTCGAGATGCCGATCACGGACGTGGTGCACCGGGTGTGCCACGAAGGACTCGCGCCCGCGCCCGCGGCCGCCGAACTGCTCGGCCGCGAGCGCAAGCCGGAGTGACGGGCGGCTTCCCGAGGTCGTGAGCGATTGTGGTCGCCGGAGCGGCCATCACCACTCACGACAACCGTTACCGCGAGGGGGCACCGAACTCGCGATGGGAGAACTTGTGAGCACATCGGATCTTGGCGACGGCACGCGCTGCGTGCGCGGCGGGCACCCGGAGCCGTCCGGGGGGACGCCGCTGCTGCCGGGCCCGGTCTTCGCCGCGCCGTTCCACCTGGGCGAGGACGTCCAGGCCGCCGATTTCTACGGGCGGGCGGGCAATCCCACCTGGCGGGCGCTGGAGTCGGCGATCGGCGACCTGGACGGCGGGCACTGCGTCCTGCTGCCGTCGGGCATGGCGGCGATCAGCACGCTGCTGCGCGCGGTGCTCCGCCCCGGCGACGCGCTGATCCTGCCCAGCGACGGGTATTACGCGACGCGCCAGTTCGTCAGCGACGAGCTCGTCGAGCTGGAGCTGGACGTCCGGGAGATCGACACGCCTGGCCCCTGGCACGACGACGTCTTCGCCGGGGTTCGCCTGGTGCTGCTGGAAACCCCGTCGAACCCGGGGCTGAACGTCTGCGACATCGCCGAGCTCGCGGAGCGCGCGCACGCGGCGGGCGCGCTGCTGGCGGTGGACAACACGACGGCGACGCCGCTCGGGCAGCGGCCGCTGGAGCTGGGCGCGGACATCGTGGTGGCCAGCGACACCAAGGCCCTGTCCGGGCACAGCGACATCCTGATGGGGCACGTGTCGGTCCGCGACGAGGAACTGGCGCAGCGGCTGGTGCGGGCGCGGACGCTCTCCGGCTCGATCCCCGGTCCCTTCGAGACCTGGCTGGCGCACCGCAGCATGGGCACGCTGGACCTGCGCCTGGCGAGGCAGGCAGAGAACGCGGCGGCGCTCGTCGAGGCTCTGCGCGAGCACCCGGCGGTGTCCGGGCTGCGCTGGCCGGGATTGCCCGGCGACCCGTCGCACGAGCTCGCCCGGCGGCAGATGCGCCGCTGGGGCGGGGTGTTCCGGTTCGAGCTGGCCGATGCGCGGGCGGTCGAGGAGTTCGTCCGGCGCAGCGAGCTGGTCGTGGCGGCGACGAGCTTCGGCGGCCTGCACAGCACGGTCGACCGCCGGGCCCAGTGGGGCGACCCGGTGCCAGAGGGTTTCGTCCGGTTCTCGGCGGGCTGCGAAGACCCCGCCGACCTGGTCGCCGACGTCCTCCAAGCCCTGGCGTAGCCGTTTCCCCGCCCCGCGCGGTGAGGTGAACGGCCCGTTTGTCTCGTCTATCGAGGTGAGCGGGCCGTTGGCTTCGCGGCGTCAGGAGTGGGTGCCGCTATTTCGGTGAGGTGAACGGCCCGTTCGTCTCGTCTATCGAGGTGAGCAGGCCGTTGACTTCGCAGCAGCCCGCGAGGTGCGCCGCTGTGCAGGGTGAGTCGTCAGCCTCTGCAGCCACTCCAGTGCTCGCGGGCAGGCGGGATTCGTCACCGTGGTGTGAGATCTTGCGGGTTCGAGTTGACGCGGGTCCCCGCGGGCTGGTTCAGTTCTCCACGTGTTGCTGCGTGCTATGACTGATCGACGGGGTCACATCGACCTGCGCCGCGTCGCCAGCGCGCTCTGTCTGTGTTCTTCGTGTTGATCGTTCTCCCGTAATTCCCGGGCGTTTCCGGGCGCGCACGCACGCGCGCCGACGGCCCGGGGCTCATCACGATCCCGAAGGACATCTGCCGTGTTCGCCGTTCCGCCGAATACCGTTGCCGCGCCCGCCGATCTCTCCATCGCGCACCCGGTCCGCATCGCCCGGGAACTCGCCGCCGACCGCGGCTCGTGGACGCACCTGCTGCGCTACGACCCCGACCAGCGCTGGTCGGGCCTGCTCACGCGCACCGAGAGCTACGAGGCGTGGCTGCTGAGCTGGCTGCCCGGCCAGCACACCGAACTGCACGACCACGGCGGCGCCACCGGCGCCTTCACCGTGATCACCGGCAACCTGACCGAGCGCGTCGTCCAACCCCAGGGCACCGAGGTGCTGCACCCGCTGACCGCGGGCCAGTCCCGCGTCTTCGGCCCGAACTACGTGCACCAGGTGCACAACAACGGGCCGGACCCGGCGGTGAGCGTCCACGTCTACCGCCCGGCCCGGGCCCGGATGACCCTCTACACCCACGACCCGGTCACCGGCCTCCACCAGGCGCGGTGACGCGCGCGGGGCGCCCGGGGGACCGGGCGCCCCGCGCCGCAACGGCTTTCGCACCGTGTCCACAATCGACCCGGCCGCGGGGACTCAGGCCCCGGGCGCGGGTTTCGAGAAGTGGAAGGACGCGATCGCGAATCCCGTCCCGAGGTAACGGCGGTGCGCGTCGTGGCGGTGCGTGCCCGAATCCAGGTGGATTTCCCCGATTCCGAGCCTGCGGGCCTCCGCGTCGATCCAGTCGAGCAGCGCCTTCGCATGCCCTTGCTTCCGGGCCGCCGGCAGGGTGACGAGGTCGTCGACGTACAGGTAGTGGCCCCACGCGAACGACCGCCCGGTGCGGAACCCGGCGACGGCGGCGACCTCGCCGTCGCCGTCGAGCGACGCGATCAGCCGGTAACCCGCCGCCCGCTGCTGTTCCGCCTGCGCCCGGAACTCCTCCGGCGAAGCCAGATCCGGCCGCAGCTCGCGGAGCACCGGGTAGGCGGGCTCGACGTCTTCCAGTTCCACGACGCTCATGGCCGGTACTGCCGCTCGCCGACGTGCCGCGGCACCTCGAACCCCGCAGGCAGGTCCGGCGCGGATTCCGGCGCGCCCCAGTGCATGCGCAGCGGCAGCACCCCGGCCCACGCCTTGCCCGCCTCGACGTCCTCGGTGTCGTCGCTGGGGCCGCCGCTGCGGACCTTCACCGCGGCTTCGGCGAGGTCGACGGCGAGGACCGCAGTCGCGGCAAGTTCCCGCTTGTTCGGCTGCCGCGCGTGGTCCCACGAACCGGGCGCGAGCTGTTCGGTGATCACCCGCAGCGCCCGCAGCTTCTCGTCGTCGTCGACGACGTTCCGGGCGCGCCCGTGGATCATCGCGGAGCGGAAGTTCACGGAGTGGTGGAACAGCGAGCGCGCGTAGACGATCCCGTCGAGGTGGGTCACCGTGACGCACACCTCGACGCCCTCGGCGGCCTCCCGCAGGCTGCGCGCGCCGGTCGAGCCGTGCACGTAGAGCGTGTCGTCGCTGCGTCCGTAGCCTGTGGGCACGACCCGGGGCGAGCCGTCGACCAGCAGGCCGAGGTGGCAGATCAGGCCGGCGTCCAGGGCGGCGTGCAGGGCGCTGCGCTCGGTGCGGGCCCGGTCGCTGCCGCGGCGGATGGTGGTCCGTTCTGTGGTGGAGAGCTGTCGGGTCACGAGGAACAGGATCTTTCAGCAAGTGGCATTATCGAAGTGCCAATCAGGGAGAATTTCGAGATGCCACATTCCGTGCCCGCGGCCAGCTCCCCGCTGCTGGAGCTGGCCATCGACCTGCGCCGCGACGATCCGCGCCCGCTCGCGGTTCAGCTCGCCGACGCGTTGCGGCACGCCGCCACCCTCGGCCAGCTCCGCGGCGGCGACCGCCTGCCGTCCACGCGCGCGCTCGCGCGACACCTCGAAGTGAGCCGCACGGTGACCGCCGCGGCGTACGAGCAGCTGCACGCCGAGGGCTGGATCGCCGGCCGGCACGGCTCGGGCACCTACGTCACGACCAGCCCGCCCGGATCGCGGACCGGGGCCACCGCCGGCGCCGAGCGCGGCGCGCGGCAGGCGGACGAGCCGATGGTGGTGCTGACGCCCGGTGTGCCGTGGGCGGGCGGAGTCGACCGGGCGGCGTGGCGGCGGGCCTGGCGCGCGGCGGCGGACACCCCGCCCGACTCGAAGCCGCATCGCGGCGGGTCGGTCGAATACCGCGAAGCCATCGCCGAGCACCTGCTGCGCCACCGCGGTCTGGTCGTCGGCGGGCTGACGGTGGACAACGTGCTGGCCACCGGCGGCACCACGGCGGCGGTCGTCGAGCTGGCCGGCTCGGTGCTCCGCCGCGGCGCGACGGTCGCCGTGGAGGAGCCCGGATATCAGCGGGCGGTCGGCGCGCTGCGGTCGGTGGGCGTGCGGGTGGTGGCCGCACCGGTCGATCACGCGGGCATCGTGGTCGATGCCATTCCGCGCGGCGTGCAGGCGGTCTACTGCTCGCCCGCGCACCAGTACCCGATCGGCGGCCGGTTGCCGGCGGAGCGCCGGATCGCGCTGGTGGAGCGGGCGCGCGCCGAGGGCTGGCTGATCATCGAGGACGACTACGACGGCGAGCTCCGCTACGACGTGGCGCCGCTGCCGGTGCTCGCGTCGATGGCCCCGGACGTCGTCGTGCACCTCGGTACGACGAGCAAGATCCTCACCCCGACCCTGGGCGTGGGCTGGATGCTGGCGCCCGACGACGTCGCGTCTTGCGTGCTGCAGCACCGCGATCGCACCGGGACCAGCCCGGCTCCGGCGGGGCAGCGCGTGCTGGTGGAGCTCGCCCGGCACGGCGACCTCGGACGGCACCTGCGACGCCTGCGGCGGGAGCTGTCGCAGCGCCGGGCGTTCGTGGTGGAGAAGCTCGCCGCCGAAGGCGTCGAGGTGTTCGGCGACCGAGCCGGGGCGCACGTGGTGCTGCCGCTGCCGGACGCGAAGATCGAGCAGCACGTGGTCGCGATGGCTGCGGAGCACGGACTGGTGCTCGACGGGCTGCGGCGGCACCACTGCGGTCCGCAGCAGTGGTTCGGGTTGGCGCTCGGCTACGCCGCGTGCTCGCGCGATGAACTGGAACGCGCGCTGCCGATCCTGGCCCGGCTGTGCGGGAACGCGTGAAACAGCTCGCTCGCGGCGGGGGAGCCGATCGGTTCCGCTGCACGCCGGTCAACCTTTGTGAAACGGGCCTTCGGCACGGCAGGTAGGGTCCGGCGCATGACACAGCGCAAGACCCGGGTGGCCGTCGTCTTCGGCGGGCGCAGCACCGAGCACGGCATTTCCTGCGTGTCCGCCGGTAGCGTGCTCGCGCACCTGGACCAGGACCGCTTCGAGATCCTGCCGGTCGGCATCACCCGAGAGGGCGCCTGGGTGCTCGGCACCGACGACCCGAAGCAGTTGGAGATCCGGGACCGCCAGGCACCCGAGGTCGCGCCGAACACCGCGCTCGCGCTGCCCGGTGACCCCACCCGCCGCGAGCTGGTACTGCTGGAGCCGGGCCGCGGCGGCGAGGTGCTGTCGTCGGTCGACGTGGTGTTCCCGGTGCTGCACGGCGCGTTCGGCGAGGACGGCACCATCCAGGGGCTGCTGGAGATGGCCGACGTGCCCTACGTCGGGGCGGGCGTGCTCTCCAGCGCCGTGTCGATGGACAAGGAGTACACCAAGAAGCTGCTCGCCGCGGAGGGCCTGGGGGTGGGGCGCTTCGAGGTGCTGCGCCGCGATCAGGCCACGCTGGACGAGCGGCAGCGCGAACGGCTCGGGCTGCCGGTGTTCGTCAAGCCGACGCGGGCCGGATCGTCGCTGGGCATCACCAAGGTCACCGACTGGGCGGACCTGGACGCGGCGATCGCGGAGGCGCGGCGCACCGACCCGAAGGTGATCATCGAGTCGGCGGTGGTGGGCCGCGAGATCGAGTGCGGCGTGCTGGAGTTCCCGGACGGCCGGATCGAGGCGTCGTTGCCCGCCGAGCTGCGGGTCACCGGCGAATCCGACTGGTACGACTACGAGTCCAAGTACCTCGACGACGTCACCGAGTTCGACATCCCGGCCAAGATCGGCGACGACGCGATCGAGGAGCTGCGCGCCGCGGCGGTGCGGGCCTTCCGCGCGCTGGACTGCCAGGGCTTGGCGCGGGTCGACTTCTTCCTCGCCGAGGACGGCGAGCTGATCGTCAACGAGGTCAACACGATGCCGGGCTTCACGGCGATCTCGCTGTACCCGCGGATGTGGGCGGACACGGGCGTCGACTACCGGACCCTGCTGACCACCCTCGTCGAAACGGCGATCTCCCGGGGCACCGGCCTCCGCTGACCCGGCGGTTTCCGCGGCCTGTTTCCAAACTCGTTTTGCGTGGCGGTGCAGGTGGCGGCCCCCCTGCGGGAGTTACAGACGCCGCCTGGCTGTGGGATCCCCGATTTATGTATGCCCAATACACGGCATCGGGGCTGTCCTCGCCAGGCGACGTCTGAGAACCCGCGGCGGTGCGAGTCGCGTAGGCGGGCTAAGCGGCTTCGCCGCTTCAAAGAACAAAAGCCCGCGCTACCACACCCGACTGCACCACCTCCAAAACAGCCGCTGGAGCAGCACAAAACGTGCACGGCCTTTTGGCGCGTCAGGGGAAGACCGGCTGCTTGGGGAAGGTGTTGCGGAGGATCTCGGAGAGGTCCTGGATGGGGCCGGTCCCGGTGCCCTCAGGGGCGGTGAGCGCGACGTACACGGGGCGGTCGACCGCCAGCCACGAAGTGTCGCCGCCCTGGTTGATCTCAAGCCAGCTGACGCCGGAGACGTCCAGCAGCTGCGCCGTCGGCGTCAGCTCCTGCGGCGCGTCGATGCCGCACCGCACGGTCAGCGGGTCGTGCTTCGCATCTCCCCACGCGACGGTTCCCGCCGGCGCCGGCTCCGCCAGCGCGCGGCGCGGCACGAGCGCGTCGCCCACGGCCAGCTCGCGCGGCAGCGCTTCGAGCACCGCCGCGCACTCCGGCGACGACGCCTTCGGCGCCGGGACGGGCGCGAGCGGAAGCGGCCCGCTTCGCCGGGCCGCCTCCGCTTCCGCTTGGGCTTGCTGCGCCTGGTGCTCGCCGTACCAGCCGTACGCGCCGACGCCGGCGACCGCCAGGGCGAGGAGTGCGCCGAGCGTGATCGCCACGATCAACACCGGCCGGGGCAATCCGGGCGCTGATTGGTGAACCACGTCGTCCACTACAGCACGGCCGCCGCCAGGTGCGGTCACCGGCCCGGCCGTGCTCCACTCTGGTGCGGGCTGCCCACCCGCGCTTTCCTCGAGCGGCGCCGCCGCCCGGGGTGGCTCGCGCCGCTGCGGGAGATCTCCGGCGACGCGCGACCAGTTCAGTGACGGATCGTCACAGGTGCACCACGGGGCAGGTCAGGGTGCGGGTGATGCCTTCGACGTTCTGGATCTTCGCCACGACCATCTTGCCGAGCAGGTCGACGTTCTCGGCCTCGGCGCGCACGATCACGTCGTACGGGCCGGTGACGTCTTCGGCGCTGATGATGCCGGCGAAGTCCTTGATCTCATTGGCGACCGTGGCGGCCTTGCCGACTTCGGTCTGGATGAGGATGTATGCCTGAACCACGGCGTGCCCCTTCGTGTGGCCGATGTGCTCGGGGTAGGAAACTGGCAGAAAGCTACCCCATCGGACCGAGCGGATGCTCAAGGAAGGAAGGTCCCAGTTGGGTCCTGATTCATCGCAGGACGCACAGACCGTTTCCCAGCTGGGTGAGTTCGGCCTCATCGATCGGGTTACGGCCGGGCGGCCGCAGTCACCTGGCACGTTGATCGGGCCGGGCGACGACGCCGCGGTCCTGGCGGCCCCGGACGGCCGGGTGGTGGCCGCAACCGACGTGCTGGTCGAAGGGGTGCACTTCCGTTTCGACTGGTCGACACCGGAGCAGGTGGGCCGCAAGGCCGTCGCCGTGAACCTCTCGGACATCGCCGCGATGGGCGCGGTGCCGACCGGTCTGCTGGTGGGCCTGGCCTGCTCCCCGGACCTGCCGACGAACGTGGCCGACGAGCTGTCCGCGGGCATGTGGGAAGAAGCACAGCGGGTCGGCATCGGCATCGTCGGCGGAGACATGGTGTCGGCGACCTCACTGACGATCTCGATCACAGCGCTGGGCGACCTGCAGGGCCGGGAGCCGGTCACGCGGTCGGGCGCGCGGCCGGGGGACGTGGTCGCGGTGGCCGGGCGGCTGGGCTGGTCGGCGGCCGGTTTGGCCGTGCTGGGGCGGGGTTTCCGCTCGCCGGTCGCGGTCGTCGGCGCGCACCGCGTGCCGGAGCCGCCGTACGCGGCGGGGCCGCAGGCGGCCGTCGCGGGCGCGACGTCCATGGTGGACACCTCGGACGGGCTGCTGGCCGATCTCGGGCACATCGCCGAGGCGTCGCAGGTGGCCATCGACGTCCGGACCGAGCAGGTCGAGGTGCCGCAGCGGCTGACCGAGGTCGCCTCGGCGCTGGGCGCGGATGCCCGGCACTGGGTGCTCACCGGCGGCGAGGACCAGGCGCTGGCCGCGACGTTCCCGCCGGGACGTCCGCTGCCGGAGGGCTGGCACGCAATCGGCGTGGTCGCCGAGGGCGCCGGTGTCACGGTGGACGGTGGCGAGTACGAGGGCCCGGCGGGCTGGGAGCACTGGCGTTGATGCGGGATCGCCGAGGGCTTCCCCGAACGCGGAGAACCCCGATGCGCCACTGGCGCATCGGGGTTCTCCGCGTTCGGGGCGACTAGCTCGCCGAGGAACTCGCCGGGGCGGGCGCGTCCTGCATCAGCGGCTTGTTCGCCGTCTCCTTCATCAGCAGGATCGGCACCAGCGCCACCAGGGCCGCGGCCATCAGGTAGAACGCCGGGAACATGGTGTTGCCGGTCGAGGTGACCACGGCGTCGTTGACCAGCGGCGCGGTCCCGCCGAAGGCCGCCGTGGAGATGTTGTACCCGATGCAGAAGGCCGCGTAGCGGACCTTCGTCGGGAACATCGCCGGCAGCGTCGCCGCCAGCGGCCCGATCAGCTGCACGTGCCCGATCGCCAGCAGGCCCAGCCCCAGGATCGTGGTCAGCACGGTGCCCTGGGAGATCAGCATGAACGCCGGGATCGGCAGCACGATGAAGCAGATCGCCGCGGACAGGAACAGCGGCTTGCGGCCGATCCGGTCCGACAGCGCGCCCACCGGGGTGATGATCACCAGCATGAACAGCACCGTGAGCAGCAGCGGGACCAGGACCTGGTACTCCTGACCGTCCTCCACGTGGAGCGTGTTCTTGAGGTACGTCTCCATGTAGGTCAGGATCGTGTAGTTGGCGATGTTGATCAGCACCACGATGCCCATCAGGATCAGCAGCTGCCGCCACCATTCCTTGATCAGGTCCTTCAGCGGCGACTTGGCCACCTGGTGCGTCGCTTCCAGCTGCTTGAACGCCGGCGTGTCCTCCAGCTTGCTCCGCAAGTAGAGGCCGACTGCGCCGAGCGGACCGGCGATCAGGAACGGAATGCGCCAGCCCCAGCTTTCCATCGAGGCGCTGTCGAGGTTCAAGATCAGGATCGTCGGCACCAGCGCGCCGAATCCGAATCCGACGAGCGTGCCGAATTCCAGCCAGCTACCCCAGAAGCCGCGGCGGCGGTCCGGTGCGAACTCGGCGATGTAGGTCGCCGCGCCGCCGTATTCGCCGCCGGTCGAGAAGCCCTGCAGCAACCTGCACAGCAGCAGGAGCATCGGCGCGAAGACGCCGATGGCCTCGTAAGTCGGCAGCAGACCGATGACGAACGTCGATCCGGACATCAGCAGGATCGTCAGCGCCAGCACCTTCTGCCTGCCGATCCGGTCGCCCAGCGGGCCGAAGAACAGGCTGCCCAGCGGCCGGAACAGGAAGGAGATCGCGAAGACGCCGAAGGCCGAGATGGTCTCGAGCGGGCCGGGGAAGAACTGGTGGCCCACGTATGCGGCCACATATGCATATACGCCGAAGTCGTACCACTCCGTGCAGTTGCCGATTGCCGCTGCGCCGACCGCGCGACGGAGCAGAGAGCGCTGCTCGGCTGATGTTTCGGCTGATTCCTGCGAAGTCATGAGTTTGCGGCCCACCTCCGGGTCATGCCATCCACCCTTGCGGTCTTCAGAACTCCGGTGAACCTAGCCGAGCGGCCTTGAGGAGGCCACCAAAAGACGTGGATTGCGTTATTGCGATGTTATTTCCTATATGCAAAAGGTCACCGATCGAGCGGTCCGCGCGTTGTGCCGGAGTGTCGCCGATTTGACAGCCGAATTCGGCGGATGACTAGCGGAAATGGTGCTTTCGTGTGACAACCGGATACGGGTGTGCGCCATATCGCCTGGCATGTTACTTCCATCGAGTGTGACGTGCGACACATTGACCGTTCGAAGTCGATCTCGGGGGTTGTCCGGAGGGCGATCTTGGTAGCTCGCTAGGGTGCTCGGATGGTCGCACAGCCGTTGCACGAACTCGTGGAGGCCGGGTGGGCGAAAGCCCTGGAGCCGGTCGCCGATCAGATCAAGAAGATGGGCGAGTTCCTGCGCACCGAGGTAGCCGAGGGCCGGACGTACCTGCCCGCCCCGGAGCACGTGCTCCGCGCCTTCCAGCAGCCGTTCCACGACGTGCGGGTGCTGATCGTGGGCCAGGACCCGTACCCGACGCCCGGGCACGCGGTCGGCCTCAGCTTCTCCGTCGCGCCCGGCGTCGCGCCGCCGCGCAGCCTGGTCAACATCTACCGCGAGTACACCGAGGACCTCGGCCACCCCACGCCCTCCGGGGGCGACCTCACGCCGTGGACCGAGCGGGGGGTGCTGCTGCTCAACAGGGCGCTGACGGTCCGGCCCCGCAACCCCGGTTCGCACCGGGGCAAGGGCTGGGAGGAGATCACCGCGCAGGCCATCCGCGCGCTGGCCGCGCGGGAGGAGCCGCTGGTGGCGATCCTCTGGGGCCGCGACGCCCGCGACCTGCGCCCGCTGATGCCCGGCGTGGAGTGCGTCGAATCGCCGCACCCGAGCCCGATGTCGGCCGACCGCGGCTTCTTCGGTTCCCGCCCGTTCAGCCGGGTGAACGAGATCCTCGAACGCCGCGGCATGGAACCCATCGACTGGAAGCTGCCGTAGAAGGGTTTCTGCTGGCCTTGCTCAGCGGTGCAGGTGGCGGAACCTCAGACGCCGCCTGGACTGTGGGAGCCCCGACTTACGTATGACCAATACGCGGCGTCGGGGCTGTCCTCGCCAGGCGACGTCTGAGAACCCGCGGCGGCGCAAGTTGCGAGCGTGGCGAAAGAGAAAGCGGCTGCGCCGCTTGCCTGACCGCCCAGTATCGCCGAGCAAGCCCCGGCGCGGGCGCGTTTTGCCTGTTCGCGGCGTATGGATTTCGGTTCCGCCCGGTCGTACATTGGCCCTTGCCGGATGATGCGTTCAGGGCGGAAGAAGGCTCGTCATGAGAGCCGGCCGGAACGGCAGCGAGCTGCGGTGCCTGATCCGCAGGATCTTTCCGGGCGCGAACCCGCTGCGGCGGCGCACCGACTACTTCGAGCCCGCCGCGCTGCTGCTGGTCGCGCTGATCGCGGTCGCCACGGTGGTGGCGGCCCTGTTCGTCGCGCAGTCCGAGCTGCGCGGTCGGCTCGCCGACGTGGATCGCGAGCAGACGGCCAAGCACCAGGTGGTGGCGACGGTCGTCGCCGAGCTCGGCGCCGGCGCCGGGAACGCGCACCGGCCGGTCGCGGTGCGCTGGGGGCAGCCGCCGGACGAGCGCTTCGCCGTCATCGAGCTACCGGCCCGCGCCCCGGCGGCCGGAACCGTCCCGGTGTGGCTGGACCAGCAGGGCCGGCCGACCTCGCCGCCGCTGACCCGCGCCGAGGCGACCCAGGCCGCAGGCATGGCCGGGGCGAGCGTGCTGCTCGGATCTGCGCTGGTCACCACGATCGCCCTGATGGGGGCCCGGTTGATCGTGACCCACAGGCGGCTCGCAGCCTGGGCCGCGGAGTGGGAGAAGGTAGGCCCCCAATGGCGCAACCACGCCTCATGAACGGTACGTGGTCCTTTTGCGTGGCGGTGCGGGTGGCGGAACCTCAGATGCCGCCTCGGCTGCGGGATCCCCGACTTGTGTATGCCCAATACACGGCGCTGGGGCTGTCCTCGCGAGGACGACATCTGAGAACCCGCGGCGGTGCAAGTCGCATGCGTGGTGAGAGAGGAAGCGGCTCGCGCCGCTTGCCTGGCGGCGAGGCGTCGCTCAGTGCATTGACGGAGCACGCAGAAAGCCCCGGGGCGTTGGGCCCCGGGGCTTTGCGCGCAGTCGAGTTCAGCCGCGGACGACCTTGCCGGCCTTCAGGCAAGAGGTGCACACGTTCATGCGCTTGCGCTGCGAAAGGCCGATCTTGGCGTGCACGGTCTGAATGTTCGGGTTCCACCGGCGCTTGGTCTTCCGGTGGGAGTGCGAGACCGAGTTGCCGAAGCCTGGTCCCTTACCGCAGACGTCGCAGACGGCAGCCACGTCAGACACCCCTTAACTTTGCTTGACGGTTACAGCGATGAGAGCCGCAAGCGCACCACGGCCGCATCAGCCTCGCGTGAGCGCTCACTGTCCACCGCCGTGACCGGCGGCCTCAGCCCGGAGAACCCGGTTGCCCGGGGTCATCGCCACCCTGGGACCGGATCAGTGTAGCCCACCGGCGGAGGCGCTTCCGGCGGTGGGGGCGAGTGCCGATGCGTGCCGAACCTGGCGCGGACAGCGACTAGTCTCGGACAATCCGATCGTAGGTGGCTGCGTGGGAGGTCGCGGGTGTTGCGGACGCTGACTGCGGCGGCTGCCCGCCGGTGGGCCGACCTGGCGCTGGCCGGGCTGGCTGCCGAGCGCGACGCGATCGACCGGATCAACGTCTACCCGGTCGCCGACGGCGACACCGGCACCAACCTGCTGCACACGATGCGCGCGGCGGTGGACGCACTCGACGCGGTCGAGCCGGACACGCTCGGCGGCGTGCTCGCCGCGCTGTCGAAGGGCGCGCTCGGTGGCGCGTGCGGGAACTCCGGCGTGCTGCTTTCGCAGGCCCTGCGCGGCATCGCCGAGTCGTTGCGCGACGTCGCCGAAGCCGATGGCCGGGCGTTCGGTGCGGCGTTGGCCCGCGCGGACGAGCTGGCCAGGCAGGCCGTCGCCGAGCCCGTAGAGGGCACGGTGCTGTCGGTGTTGCGCGCCGCAGCGCTCGCGGCCGGGGCCGGCGAGCTCGACGCGGTCGTGCATCGCGCGACCCGGGCCGCTGTCGACGCGTTGGCCGCCACTCCGGGCCAGCTCTCGGTGCTCTCCGACGCCGGCGTCGTCGATGCCGGCGGGCGGGGCCTGGTGATCATGCTCGACGCTTTGCACGCGGTGGTGCGCGATGGCGAGCGGCTCGCGCCGGAGGCGCCGGTGGCGGGCGACTCGGGTGTGCTGGAGCACGAGTCGCAGCACGAGTACGAGGTCATGTACCTGCTGGCCGACACCGATCAGGACCGGGTCGCGGCGCTGCGCGATGCGTTGTGCGCGCTCGGCGACTGCGTGTCGGTGGTCGGTGACGGCGCGGACTCCTGGGCCGTGCACGTGCACTGCGACGACATCGGGGCGGCGATCGAGTCGGGCATCGGGACCGGGCGCGTGCACAAGATCAAGGTCACCCGGTTCGCCGACCAGCAGGCCGCGTTCGCGCGGGACGTCGCCGTGCTCGCCTGCGTCACCGACGACGTCCTGGGGGATCTGTTCGCCGCCGAGGGTGCGGATGTGCTGGTCGGCGGCGCGGAGCTGACCGAGGAGCGGCTCCGCGAGGCGTTCGTCGCGACCGGCGCCGCGCACGTCGTCGTGCTGCCCAACGACGCGGCGACGGCTGCTGCGGTGGAGAGGGTCGGCGCGATCGGCGAGGGGCAGGACGTGGTCGTGGTGCCGATGGCGTCGCCGGTGCAGGGGCTGGCCGCGCTCGCGGTGCACGATCCGACCCGGCGCCGGGCCGCCGACCAGGTGGCGATGGCCGAGGCGGCGGCCGCGACGCGGCGCGGCGAGCTGCGCATCGCCGATGCCGAGGCGCTGACCTGGGTCGGCCGCTGCCTGCCCGGCGACGTGCTCGGGCTGATCGACGGCGAGGTCGTGCTCATCGGCGACGACGTGCCCGCCGCGGCCCGCGAGCTCGCCACCAGGATGCTCGCCACCGGTGGCGAGCTGCTCACGGCGCTGGTCCGGGCCGATGCCCCGGACGGCCTGCCGGATGCGCTGGCCGGGCACCTCCGCCACGCCCATCCCGAGGTCGAGTTCGCCCACTACCCGGGCGGGAACCTCGACGCGCTGCTGCTCATCGGCGTCGAGTAGCACCTCCGCCGCGTTCGCCCGCATCGCTCCGATGTTGTCGTGTTTTGCCTGGTCAGGACCGTGTGCACTTCTTGCTGCTATGGCGACAAGAAGTACGCACGGGTCCTGACCTGCGCGGACGGTGAGGCTGCTGGCAGGCAAGAAGTGAATGGTGCTAGTGTCATTGGCACCATGTTGCTTTCGTTGGATTTGCACGATCAGCGGCCGCTGCACGAGCAGGCGGCTGACGCCATCCGGCGCGCCATCACCGACGGCGAGGTCTCGCCGGGCGATCGGCTGCCACCCGCGCGGGACCTGGCGGTCGCGCTGCAGATCAACCCCAACACCGTGCTGCGCGCGCTGCGCGAGCTGCGCGAAGAGGGGCTGCTCGAGTTCCGCCGCGGGCGCGGCGTCACGGTGCTGCGCCGACCGGATGCGAAGGCCGCGCTGCAGCGGAAGGTCGGCGAGCTGCTGGCCGAGGCCGAGCGCCACGGCTATCGGCCGGACGACGTCATCGAGTGGATCAGGCAGGGGGAGAGATGAGGGATTCATCCGGGCCGGAGTCGGGTGGCCCACTAGACGCAGGAGGCGAAATGACCTACCGCACCCGGTTCCTGGCCGCCTCGGGCCTCTGGGTCGTGGCCGTGGCGGCGGTGCTCTACTTCGGCATCCGGGCCTTCCGCGACCGGCTGCCCGATCCGATCGCGTCGCACTGGGGCTTCGCCGGCGCGCCGGACGACTCGACGTCGCTCGCGAGTTTCCTGATCTTCGTCCCGGTCGGCTGGCTGGTGCTCGGGTCGGCCGCAGCCGGGTACGGCGCGCGCGGCTGGCGGCGACGGCGCACCCGGGCCGCCGCGGGCGCCATCATCGCCACCGGCGCGCTGTTCATGATCGGCCTGGCGGCGCTGACGGTGTGGGCGAACCTCGACGTCGCCGAGTGGCGGCAGGCGCGGTCGATGAACTGGCAGGTGATCCCGGTGCTGCTGATCGCGGCGCTCGCCGGCCGGCTCGGCTGGCTCGCCTTCCACCGGGGGCCGGACGAGGCGGCGCAAGACGCGGACGAGGGACCGGAGCTGGCGCTGAAGCCGGGTCAGCGGGCGGTGTGGCTGGCGTCGGTGTCGAGCCCGGCGCTCCGCGCGGGTGGCTGGCTCGTGCTGCTGGCCGCGGCCGCGGCCGCCGTCTTCCTGCCCTGGCCGATCGTGCTGGCCCCGCTGCTGGCGGGCGCGGCCTGCCTTGCCCTGTCCTCGGCGCGGGTGCAGATCGACGAGCGCGGGGTCCGGGTCGCGTTCGGTCCGCAGCGCTGGCCGTCCCGGCTGATCCCGCTGGCGAAGATCGACGGCGCGCGGGTCGAGACCCGGCGTCCGCTGGAGGTCGGCGGCTGGGGCTACCGGGCCCTGCCGAGCAGCACCGCGATCATGCTGCGCGGCGGCGAATGCCTGGTCCTGCGGCTGACCTCCGGCCGCGACTTCTACATCAGCGTCGACCACGCCGAACGCGGCGCGGAACTGATCAACGCGCTCGTCACCGAACGCTCGGCGCTGTGACGGGAGACAACGTGGGACGTCGCGATCTGTGGGTGTACTTGCTGGTGGCGCTGGGCGGCGCGTGGCTGGTCGCGCTGCCGCTGTGGCTCGCGGGCGGCCTGGGCAGCGGTTTCCCGTGGCTCGCCGGAGTCATGATGTTCACGCCGACGCTGGGCGTGCTCGCGGTTCGGCTGCTCGACCGCCGCGTGCCGGCCCGCGAATGGGCCCGCGCGACCGGCCTGACCTTCGGGCCGCGCAAGGGGCGCACGGTCGTGCTGCTGCTGGCCGCCTGGCTCGGCCCGCCGCTGATCAGCGCGGCGGCCGTCGCACTCAGCGCGGCCGTCGGGGTCCTCGCGGTGGACTTCGACTTCAGCCTGATGCGCGAGGCCATGGGCGGCGCCCCGCCGATCGGCGTCGGGACGATCGTGCTGATCCAGCTGGTGTCGATGGTCCTGTTCGTGCCGCTGATCAACTCGGTGCTGGCCTTCGGCGAGGAGTGGGGCTGGCGGGGCTGGCTGCTGCCGCGGCTGACGGAGTTCGGCACCTGGCCCGCGCTGCTGCTCTCCGGCCTGGTCTGGGGCGTCTGGCACGCACCGCTGACGCTGCTCGGCTACAACTACCCGCAGCTCGGCCCCTGGGCGGCGGTCCTGTTCACCGGGTTCTGCGTGATCTACGGGGTGCTGATGGGCTGGCTGCGGCTGTACTCGGGCAGCGTCTGGCCCGCGGTGCTGTGCCACGGCTCGTTCAACGCGTCCGCCGGGCTGCCGATGATCCTGGGTTCCGCGGCCGAGCCGCCGAACGTGGTCATCGCCGGGATCACCGGCCTGGTCGGCTGGGCGCTGATGGCCGCGCTGGCGCTGCTCGTGACGCGCCGGTGGCGCCTGGACCGGGCCCCGCAGCCGGTCGCGGCCGCCTGACCAGCCCCGGCCCGGTCGGCGATGCCCGGCCGGGCCGACCGGTGGCGGCGGCCTGGCGCTACTGTCGTTACTGGTCGTCGACTGTCCCGGGGAGCGTCCAGTGAGTGTCCGAAGCCGGTATCTGTGGTTCGTCGGTGGCTGGACCGTGCTCATCGCGCTGCTGATGATCGTCGTCCCGCTGCTGCTGCGCGCCCGGTTGCCAGAACCCATCGCGATCGAGTGGACGTCGTCGGGGGCGCCGAAGAGTTCGAGCTCGCTGCGCGACTTCCTGTTCGACAAGCTCGTCTGGTGGCTGGCGGTAGCCGCGGTGTGGAGCGTGTTCGGGGTCCGCGGGGTGCTGCGGCGGCGCGGCCTGGCCTGGGCCGGGGCGGCGCTGGGCGTCTTCGGCTCGCTGATGCTCGGCACCGTCGTGCTGACCACGCTCACCAACCTGGACGCCCCGGACTTCCGGGACACCGTCGATCTCCACGCGCAGGGCTGGCTGCTGCTGGGCGGTGCGCTCGCGGGCTGGCTCGGCTGGCGGCTGGGCAGCCAGAGCGCGCGGGTCGCCGCCACCGACTGATCGGCTCGTCGGTGCCGTCCGATAACTTGCGGGTGCCTGCCCGGCGGGAGGACCGGTGACGATGCGCACGGCGGAGGACATGCAGTGACCACATTGGACGCGAAGCTCGACCGGGTGCTCGGCGCCAAGACCGGCAAGGCGCTCGATTCGGCGCTGGGCCTCGTCACGGTGGGGGATCTGCTGCGCCACTACCCGCGCCGCTACGCCGAGCGCGGCGAGCTGACCGCGATCGCCGGGCTGGAGCTCGGCGAGCACGCCACGGTGCTCGCGCAGGTCGAGCGGGTCAGCAAGCGCACCATGAAGTCCCGCCGCGGCACCATCGTCGAGGCCCGGATCACCGACGGCCACCGCTCGCTGAGCTGCACGTTCTTCAACCAGGCGTGGCGGGAGCGGGAGCTGCTGCCGGGGCGGCGCGGCATGTTCGCGGGCAAGGTCACCGCCTTCCGCGACCAGCTGCAGCTGGCGCACCCCGAGTACCAGCTCTTCGACGCGGACAAGACCGATCTCGGTTCGGCGGCCGAGGAATTCGCCTCCGCGGTGCTCCCGGTCTACCCGGCCGCGCAGGGCCTGCCGTCGTGGTCCATCGCGCGGTGCGTGGGCCAAGTGCTGGACGTCTGGGACGGCGCCGAAGACCCGCTCCCGGCGGAGCTGCGCGACCGGATGGGGCTGGCCGATCTCGAGTCGGCGCTGCGCAAGATCCACCGCCCGCAGAACTTCGGCGACGTCCAGGCCGCGCAGGACCGGCTGAAGTGGGATGAGGCGCTGGCGGTGCAGCTGGCGCTCGCGCAGCTGCGCGGCGCGGCGAAGTCGCACCCGGCGCCGGTGTGCCGGATGCGCGACGACGGCGTCCTGGCGGCGTTCGACCAGCGGATGCCGTTCGAGCTGACCAAGGGCCAGCAGGAGATCGGCGAGCAGATCGCCGCCGATCTGACCACCGAGCACCCGATGAACCGCCTGGTGCAGGGCGAGGTCGGCAGCGGCAAGACGGTGGTGGCGCTGCGCGCGATGCTGCAGGTGGTGGACTCCGGCCGACAGGCGGCGATGCTCGCGCCGACGGAGGTGCTCGCCGCGCAGCACGCCCGCTCGCTGCGCGAACTGCTCGGCGATCTGGCGATGGCCGGCGAGCTCGGCGGCGCGGAGAACGCCACCCGCGTCACGCTGCTGACCGGCTCGCTGAACGCGGCGCAGCGCAAGAAGGCCTTGCTGGAGGCGGCTTCCGGCGAAGCCGGGATCGTCGTCGGCACGCACGCGCTGATCCAGGACCGGGTGTCGTTCGCGGATCTCGGCCTGGTCGTGGTGGACGAGCAGCACCGCTTCGGCGTCGAGCAGCGCGACGCGCTGCGGGCGCGCGGCGGGGACGACGCGTCGCCGCACGTGCTCGTCATGACCGCGACGCCGATCCCGCGCACGGTGGCGATGACGGTCTACGGCGACCTGGAAACCTCGGCGCTGCGGGAACTTCCGCGCGGCCGCTCGCCGATCAGCACGAGCGTCGTTCCGGTGGCGGAGAAACCGGCCTGGCTGGACCGGGCCTGGGCGCGCATCCACGAGGAGGTCGCGGCCGGGCACCAGGTCTACGTGGTGTGCCCGCGGATCGGCGACGACGAGGAGAACCCGGGCAAGGGCAAGAAGAAAGCGGCGAAGTCCGCTGTGGACGACAGCGACGGCGGCGGCGAGGAGCCGCCGCCGGAGGACGGCGAGGAGCGGCGGCCGCCGCTGGCGGTGCTCGACGTCGCGGAGCAGCTCGCGGCCGGGCCGCTGGCGGGCCTGCGGCTGGGCATCCTGCACGGCAGGCTGCCCGCCGACGACAAGGACGCGGTGATGCGCGCCTTCGCCGCGGGCGAGCTCGACGTGCTGGTCGCCACCACCGTCATCGAGGTCGGCGTCAACGTCCCGAACGCGACGGTCATGGTGATCATGGACGCCGACCGGTTCGGCGTCAGCCAGCTGCACCAGCTGCGCGGCCGCGTCGGCCGGGGCAGCGCGCCGGGCTTGTGCCTGCTGGTCAGCGAGGCGATGGCGGGTACCACGACGCGGGACCGGCTGGACGCGGTCGCCTCCACCACGGACGGCTTCGAGCTGGCCCGCCTGGACCTGGAACTGCGCCGCGAGGGCGACATCCTCGGCGCGGCGCAGTCGGGCCGGAAGTCGGGGCTGAAGATGCTGTCGCTGCTGCGCGACGAGGATGTGATCGCCCAGGCCCGCGAGGAGGCGGACCGGGTGGTCGGCGAGGACCCGCGGCTGCGGAACCACGTGGGCCTGGCCCGGATGGTCGCGGAGGTCGTCGACGCCGAACGCGCGGAGTACCTGGAGAAATCCTGAATCGGGGTGCCATGGCACCCCAGGTCAGGAGCCGTGAGTGCTTTGGGGCGCCATAGCACCCCAAAACACTCACGGGTGGCGTCACCGGGCGCAGTCCCGTCGGCAGGACCGCGAGGGTCAGGTCCGGCAGTGGGCGAACAGCGCCCGGCCAGTACCAGGTCGGGCGAAGCGTTCGAGCTTTCCAGCGCCATCCACGGTGTTGTGGTCTTCTGTGGCCGGCAGCCGCCGATCGGGCGGTGATCCCGAGCGGGCGCCACGCCTGGGCTCCAGTAAGAGATCGAAAATTCGAATCAAGCGAAATTTTCACCTATTTCTTTTGGTCTAGACCTTGCTTCGATCCGGTATTTGGGCAGGTCATAAAGGCCCCGAGGTGTCCATCACCTGAGAGGTTCTCCCGGTTAGAGGAATTTTCGCGGTACGGTGCTCACACCGACCGACACCTGCCCAGGAGGAGCCGGCATGTTCCGCAAGGTCCTCGTCGCGAATCGCGGCGAGATTGCGATCCGCGCGTTCCGCGCCGCGTACGAACTAGGCGCGGGCACGGTCGCGGTGTTCCCTCACGAAGACCGCAACTCGCTGCACCGCCTGAAAGCCGATGAGTCGTACGAGATCGGCGAGCCTGGGCATCCCGTCCGCGCTTACCTGTCCGTCGAGGAGATCGTCAAGGCCGCCCGCGAGGCCGGCGCGGACGCCGTCTACCCCGGCTACGGCTTCCTCTCCGAGAACCCCGAACTGGCGCGCGCCTGCCGGGAAGCCGGGATCACCTTCGTCGGCCCCAGCCACGAGATCCTGCAGATGACCGGCAACAAGGCGACCGCGGTCGCCGCCGCCCGCGAGGCAGGCGTGCCGGTGCTGGACTCCTCGGCGCCGTCCCGCGAGATCGGCGAGCTGCTCACCGCCGCCGAGAGCATGACGTTCCCGGTGTTCGTCAAGGCCGTCGCCGGTGGCGGCGGGCGCGGCATGCGCCGCGTCGACAACCCCGCCGGGCTGCGCGAGGCGCTGGAAGCCGCGATGCGCGAGGCCGAATCGGCCTTCGGCGACCCGACGGTCTTCCTGGAGCAGGCGGTCATCAACCCGCGGCACATCGAGGTGCAGATCCTCGCCGACGCCGCGGGCAACGTGATCCACCTCTACGAGCGCGACTGCTCCGTGCAGCGCCGCCACCAGAAGGTCATCGAGATCGCCCCGGCGCCGAACCTGGACCCGAAGCTGCGGGAGCGGATCTGCGCCGACGCCGTCGCCTTCGCCCGCAAGATCGGCTACGTCAACGCGGGCACCGTGGAGTTCCTGGTCGACGAGCAGGGCCGCCACGTGTTCATCGAGATGAACCCGCGCATCCAGGTGGAGCACACGGTCACCGAGGAGGTCACCGACGCCGACCTGGTGCAGTCGCAGCTGCGCATCGCCGCCGGCGAGACGCTCGAAGACCTCGGCATGACGCAGGACGCGATCCGGTTGCGCGGCGCGGCCCTGCAGTGCCGCATCACCACCGAGGACCCGGCCAACGGGTTCCGCCCGGACACCGGCATGATCAGCGCCTACCGCTCGCCGGGCGGCGCGGGCATCCGGCTCGACGGCGGCACCGCGTTCGCCGGCACCAGCGTCAGCGCGCACTTCGACTCGATGCTGGTGAAGCTGTCCTGCCGGGGCCGCGACTTCGCCACCGCCGTCGCCCGCGCCCGCCGCGCGGTCGCCGAGTTCCGGATCCGCGGCGTGTCCACGAACATCCCGTTCCTGCAGGCGGTGCTGGACGATCCGGACTTCGCCGCGGGCAAGGTCACCACGTCGTTCATCGGCGAGCGGCCGCACCTGCTCACCGCCCGCCACTCGGCCGACCGCGGCACCCGGCTGCTGAACTACCTCGCCGACGTCACCGTCAACCGGCCCAACGGCGAGCGCCCGACCACCCCGGACCCGGTGCACAAGCTGCCTGCGATCGACCTGTCGGTGCCGCCGGCGGCCGGCTCCAAGCAGCGGCTCACCGAGCTCGGCCCGGAGGGCTTCGCCCGCTGGCTGCGGGAATCCAAGGCCGTCGGCGTCACCGACACCACCTTCCGGGACGCCCACCAGTCGCTGCTGGCGACCCGAGTACGCACCCGCGACCTGCTCGCGGTCGCGCCGCACGTGGCGCGGCTGACGCCGGAGCTGCTGTCCCTGGAGTGCTGGGGCGGCGCGACCTACGACGTGGCACTGCGGTTCCTCGCCGAGGACCCGTGGGAGCGGCTGGCGAAGCTGCGCGAGGCCGTGCCGAACATCTGCCTGCAGATGCTGCTGCGCGGCCGCAACACGGTCGGCTACACGCCTTACCCGACCGAGGTGACCGAGCACTTCGTGCAGGAGGCCACCGACACCGGCATCGACATCTTCCGCATCTTCGACGCCCTCAACGACGTCGAGCAGATGCGCCCGGCCATCGAGGCGGTGCGGGCCACCGGGAAGTCGGTCGCCGAGGTCGCGCTGTGCTACACGGCCGATCTGTCCAACCCGGACGAGAAGCTGTACACGCTGGACTACTACCTGCGGCTAGCCGAGCAGATCGTCGACGCAGGCGCGCACGTGCTGGCGGTCAAGGACATGGCCGGGCTGCTGCGCGCGCCGGCGGCGGCGAAGCTGATCTCCGCGCTGCGCAAGGAATTCGACCTGCCGGTCCACGTGCACACCCACGACACGCCGGGCGGCCAGCTGGCCACCTACCTGGCGGCCGTCCAGGCCGGGGCGGACGCGGTGGACGCCGCGACGGCGTCGCTGGCCGGCACCACCTCGCAGCCCGCGCTGTCGTCGGTGGTGGCCGCCACCGACCACACCGAGCAGGCCACCGGGCTGGACCTGCAGGCGGTGTGCGACCTGGAGCCGTACTGGGAGTCGGTGCGCAAGGTCTACCAGCCCTTCGAGGCGGGCCTGGCGTCGCCGACCGGGCGCGTGTACAAGCACGAGATCCCCGGCGGCCAGCTGTCGAACCTGCGCACCCAGGCGGTCGCGCTCGGGCTGGGCGAAAAGTTCGAGGAGATCGAGGCGATGTACGCCGCGGCCGACCGGATCCTCGGCCGGCTGGTCAAGGTGACCCCCTCGTCGAAGGTGGTCGGCGACCTGGCGCTGCACCTGGTGGGGGCCGGCGTGGACCCGGCCGACTTCGAGGCCGACCCGCGCAAGTTCGACATCCCGGACTCGGTGATCGGGTTCCTGCAGGGCGAGCTCGGCGAGCCGCCGGCGGGCTGGCCGGAGCCGTTCCGCACCCGCGCGCTGGCGGGCCGCACCGCGGTGCGCAAGCTCGCGGAACTGTCCGATGAGGACCGCGAGGGGCTCGTCTCGGACCGCCGGAGCACCCTGAACCGGCTGATGTTCGCCAAGCCCACCAAGGAGTTCACCGAGCACCGCGAGGCGTACGGCGACACCTCCCTGCTGCGCAGCAAGGACTTCTTCTACGGGCTGCGCGCGGGGGAGGAGTACTCGGTGGACCTGGAGCCGGGCGTGCGGCTGCTGATCGGCCTGGAAGCGATCAGCGAGCCCGACGAGCGCGGCATCCGCACCGTGATGGCCATCCTGAACGGGCAGCTGCGGCCGATCCAGGTCCGCGACCGCTCGGTGGCCACGAACCTGCCGGTCGCGGAGAAGGCCGACCGGTCCAACCCCGGCCACGTGCCGGCGCCGTTCGCGGGCGTGGTGACGCTGTCGGTCGGCGAAGGCGACGCGGTGGAGTCGGGCCAGACGATCGCCACCATCGAGGCGATGAAGATGGAGGCGGCGATCACGGCCCCGCAGGGCGGCCGGGTGAAGCGCCTGGCGATCGGCGCGGTCCAGCAGGTCGAGGGCGGCGACCTGATCATCGAACTCGGCTGATCGGAACCACGAAAGCGGGCCGTTTCCCCAGGAGACGGCCCGCTTTCGGCGTTTCAGGAGCGGAACGGGTTCTCGATCAGCAGGTTGCCGAAGCGCCGACCGTGCTGCATGTCCTCGGAAAGCAGTTTCGTCGCCCCGGCTCTCAGCGCTGCTTCGACGATGAGCGCGTCGTAGAACGCGACCGTGTGGTCCTCTTCCAGCTTGCCGGCCAAGACGATCAACAGCGGGTCGGTGCGAACCGGGTCCCACTCGGCGTACTTCGCCACCACCTGGCGCGCGGTTTCGCGGGACAGCTTGGTCTTTCGGGTCGCCACGGAGTAGAACTCCTGGAGCACTTGGGTGCTCAACACCCCGGTTTCCGTCGCCCAGAGCTCTTCCAGCAATTGGCGAGATTGGGTGGCGCGCAGGTCGCCGTCGTGCACGATGTGGGCGTAGACCAGGATGTTCGTGTCGATGAATGTGAGTTCAGCGGTCACCTGTCGTAAAGCTCCTCACGGGTCCATGATGGTGCGCTTTCGCCCGACCGCGCGGCCTCGTCCATGAGTGCGAGGGCTTCTTGCTTGGCGCGTTCGTAGCGCTCATCGGAGTCGGCGATCTTGGTGATCTGCTGGGCCAGAAGTCCGCTCAGCGACGTGTGCCTTCGTGCTGCTGCGATTTTCGCGCGCCGAATTACTGCCTCGTCCAGCTGGATTGTCACGTTTCTGCTACCCATGACCACACGATATCACGTGCACCACGCTACTTTGACGTGCAAGATGGTTTGACGTGCGGTTTTGTGCACGATCGAGTGATCTGGTCCGGTCACCGGTCGGACTGGACGAGGCCGTGTTCGTAGGCGTAGATCACCGCGTGCACGCGGGTTCGCAGGCCGAGTTTCGCGAGGATCCGGTTCACGTGGGTCTTCACGGTGCCTTCCTCGATCGTGCAGGCGGCCGCGATTTCGCCGTTGCTCATCCCGCGCGCCACCAGCCGCAGCACGTCGACTCCCGTCGCACCGGAATGGCGCGCGGCGTTCGTCAGGGGCCTCCTGCACCACCCGGTACGCGGTCCGGCCGACGGCCGGCGGCAGCCCGGCCGCGATGCCGGTTCGGTGCAGCCTGACCTTGCGCTCCCGGGAGGAGAGCCGGTCGGCGAGCCGGTCCAGGTCGGCCAGGCCCGGCTGACCGCCGGCCGGTTCCTCCCGCAATTCCCGCAGCAGGTCTTCGCGCGCGGCAGCAGCCAGGAGGGCCAGGACCGGTTGGTGTGGTCCATGACGCTGTCCAGGTACATCCGGCCGATGCGGTCCGGGAAGAACTCGGCGTAGGCCTGCCCGAAGACCGTTCCGTGGGAGTTGCCGTAGTAGTTCAGCTTCTCCTCACCCAACGCGGTCCTGATCGCGTCCATGTCGCGGGCGACCTGCCACGTGTTCAGCCTGCCCGCCAGCGGCCCGGCCGCTTCGGCGCAGCCGGTGCCGAAACGCCGGTTCTCGGCGGCGTAGGCGTCGTAGGTGGCCCGGTCCGGGAACACCCATTCCGCGTTCTCCGGCATGGGCATCGCATCCGGGCACCGCACCCCGGCGCTCTCCTCGAAGCCGCGCGGGTCGGAGACGACGACGTCGAACCACCGGGTGAGGTCGGCGAAGGCGGCCTTCGACTGGCGCAGCACCGAGATCTGCTGGGCGGGGCCGCCGATGTTGACCAGCAGCGTGCCCTTGCGGTTGGCCGGATCCTGCGCGGGGAGCCTGGCCAGCCCCAGGTCGATCCGGTCGCCGCCGGGATCGGCCCAGTCGACCGGCACGTCGATCCGGCCGCACTGCAGGCCGTCCCCGCAGTCCTGCCAGGACGGCCCCGGTTCGGCGGACGCGACGTGCACCGTCCCCGCCGCGAGCAGCCCCGCGCCGAGCACGATGGTGAGCAGTTTCTTCATGCGCCCAGGCTTTCGGGAACCCGGGCGGCCTGGCGTCCAACTTTCGATAGATCTTCGCGGGCTACGGCGTCTTGAGGACCGTCAGGAGCTGGGTCGCCCGGCTGAGGGCCACGTAGAGGGCCCGGCGGCCGGTGCTGGATTCCGCGGCCAGGCCGTCCGGGTCGACGACCACCACCGCGTCGTACTCCATGCCCTTGGCCTCCAGGCTGCCGACCACGCGGAGCCGCTCCGAATCGGATCCATCCACAGTGGACAGCCACTCGCGGACCTCGTCGCGGCGGGCCATCGTGGTGACCACGCCCACCGTGCCCTCGGCCGCCGCCACCAGCTCCACCGCGGCCGACCGCGCCGCCTGCGGCAGCTCGTCGGCGGCCACCTCGCGCACCGCCGGCTCGATGCCGGTCGTGCGCACCGCGACCGGCAGGTCGTCGGCCGGCACCAGGTCGCGGACCGCGTCGGCGGCGACGGCGAAGATCTCCGCCGAGTTCCGGTAGTTGGTGTGCAGTGTGAACCGGCGGTGCGTGCGCTGAGCGCTCAACGCCTCCTGCCGCGCGGCGGCGGCCTCGGCCGGATCGGGCCACGACGACTGGACCGGGTCGCCCACGATCGTCCAGCTCGCGTACCGCCCGCGGCGGCCCACCATGCGCCACTGCATCGGCGAGAGGTCCTGCGACTCGTCGACCACCACGTGCGCGTACTCGTCGTAGTTGACCGCGCGGCGCGACTGCTCCGCCTCCGGATCGGTGCGGCGGCGCTTCGGCGGCGGCCCGGCCAGCACCCGCAGCTCGTCGATCAGCGCGATGTCGGCGACCGTCCACTCGGTCACCTCGGACCACGACTTCGCCAGCAGGTCGACCTCCTCGGCCGACAGCAACCGGCGGGCGGCCTGGGACAGCCGCGCCGGGTCGGACAGCCAGCGCAGCACCTGCATCGGGTACAGCGGCGGCCACCACGCGACCAGGAACCGGTGGAACTCGATGCGCTCGCCGATCTCGCTGATCAGCCGCTCCCGTTCGGGCTGGAAGTCCTCGTCGGCGGCCTGCTTCGCCTGCTGCCACAGGGCTTCCAGCAGCGCGTCGGCCGCCCGCATCCGGTACCGGTTGGGCTGGCCGCCCTTGTTGTGCAGCGAGCGGCGGATCCGCTTCAGGTCGTCGGCCTGCAGCTTCAGCACCGTGCCCCGGTAGAACATCTGCAGGTGGTCCGGGGCGTCCGGCGGCGGCAGCCGCAGTGCCCGCCGGAGCACCTTGACCATCCGCGAGGAGCCCTTGACCTCCGCCGTGCGCGGATCGTCGATCTTGGCCGTGCCGATGCCGTCCAGCACCTCGCCGAGCGCCCGCAGCTCGACGTTGTGCTCGCCCATCGACGGCAGCACGCGGGAGATGTAGGACATGAACACCGGGGACGGGCCGACCACCAGCACCCCGGGGCCGCCGAGCCGGCGCTGGTCGCGGTAGAGCAGGTAGGCGGCGCGGTGCAGCGCCACCGCGGTCTTGCCGGTGCCCGGGCCGCCGGTGATCTCGGTGACCCCGCCCTCGGGCGCCCGGATCGCGTCGTCCTGCTCCTTCTGGATGGTGGCGACGATGTTGCGCATCGAGTCGCCGCGCGACCGGGTCAGCGCCGCCATCAGCGCGCCGTCGCCGATCACCCGCATGTCCGCCGGCGCCCGGTCCGGGTCCAGCAGGTCGTCGGAGAGGTCGACGACCTGCTCGCGGGACGAGCGGATCACCCGGCGCCGCACGACGTCCAGCGGCTGCTCGGGAGTGGCCTGGTAGAACGCCGCGGCCAGCGGGGCCCGCCAGTCCACCAGCAGGTTGTCGAACTGCGGGTCGCGGATGCCCAGCCGGCCGATGTGCACGGCATCGCCGCCGGCGAAGTCCAGGCGGCCGAACACCAGTCCCTCGGACTCGGCGTTCAGCGCCTGCAGCGTCCGGTTCGCGTGGTACAGCATCACGTCGCGCTCGTTCAGCGCTTCGGGAGTGGCCTCCAGGCCGTACTCGTAGCTCTTGTCGCGCATCGCCTCGGCTTCGGCGCGCAGTTCGTCGAGCCGGGCGTAAACCCGGTCGACGTGCTGCTGCTCGACCGCGATCTCGGCCTGCTTGGTGGACGCTTCGGACACCTGTGTCGTTCTCCCGTGTGGCGCAGTGGGCAGACCAATCAGCCTACGGCCCATCGCGGCGGCTGCTTGCTGCTCCCAGGAGCTAAGAACCCGAATACCCAGGCGTAAACTGAGCCGAACATCAACGCCCGCCGCGCGAGAGCGCCTGGCGGGCGTTTTGCGCCGCGGTGCCGCTTGCCAGGCCCGCGGAGCACCGGTCGGACGCGGGTGCGCGACGATGGTCAGGTGACTCGGATCGTGGCCGGAAGCGTGGGCGGGCGGCGCATCGACGTGCCCCCGCGAGGCACCAGACCCACCTCGGAGCGGGTGCGGGAAGCCCTGTTCAGCGCGCTCGAATCGGCCATCGAGCTGGCCGGCGCGCGGGTGCTCGACCTCTACGGCGGCTCCGGGGCGCTCGGCCTCGAAGCCCTCTCCCGCGGCGCCGCGCACGCCACGTTCGTCGAATCCGACCGCCGCGCCGCCCAGCTGCTGCGCCGCAACGCCGCGTCGCTCGGGTTCCGCGACGTCCGGGTCGAGCAGGCGAAGGCCGAAACCCTGATCGGCATCCCGACGGCGCAGCCGTTCGACGTGGTGCTGGCCGACCCGCCCTACGACCTCGCGCCCGAGCTGCTGCAGCGCGTGCTGGCCGGGCTGGCCCCGAACGGCTGGACCGCGCCGGGCAGCCTCGTCATCGTCGAGCGCGCGGTGCGCAGCGGCGAACCGGACTGGCCGCCGCCGCTGCAGGCCTTCCGCACCAAGCGCTACGGCGACACCGCCGTCCACTGGGCCGCGCACGAGGAGTCGTGAGTGCGAAGCCGGGCTGGAGCCCGTTTTCGCACTCACGACCCATGCGGTGACCCGCGCCACGTGATCGTGGGGGCATCCCCTGCCTGCTGCTAACGTGCCAGCTCATGAGGCGTGCCGTGTGTCCTGGCTCCTACGACCCGGTGACGAACGGTCATCTGGACATCATCGAGCGAGCGTCGAAGCTGTTCGACGAGGTCGTCGTCGCGGTGCTCATCAACAAGAACAAGAAGAGCCTGTTCAGCGTCGAAGAGCGGCTGGAAATGCTGCGCGAGGTCACCGCCCAGTGGCCGAACGTGCGCATCGACGCCTGGCACGGTCTGCTCGTGGACTACTGCAAGGCGCACGACATCGGCGCGATCGTCAAGGGCCTGCGCGCGGTCAGCGACTTCGACTACGAGCTGCAGATGGCGCAGATGAACCAGCAGCTGTCCGGGGTCGAGACGATGTTCATGTCCACCAACCCGCTGTACAGCTTCCTGGCCAGCTCGCTGGTCAAGGAGGTCGCCACCTACGGCGGCGACGTGTCGAACCTGCTACCGCCGACGATCGAGCGCCGCCTCCTCGACCGACTGGCCGAGCAGAACTGACCGCGATTGGGCCGATCGGTTCAATGCGTGTCCCACGATGGTGCCCGTGACATTTCGGGTTCACGTCAGCTTCAGTGCGTGAACACGTCATCGACGTAGCGTGCTCGGCCATGAAGCGGATCACGTCGAAGACACTCCAGGTCCTGTTGGCCGGTCTGATCGCCGTGGTGGGGCTGGTCGGGTTCCAGGCGAGCGCTCTGTCCGCCGCGCCGACGGCTGCCGTCGCGCAGGCGCCGTGCGGGGACACCTCGGGCTTCCAGAAGGTCGACCTCTCGGCGCTGCCGAAGGAGGCGACCGACACGGTCAACCTGATCAAGAAGGGCGGCCCCTACCCGTACCCGCAGGACGGCACGGTCTTCCAGAACCGGGAAGGCATCCTGCCGAAGTGCGCCAGCGGCTACTACCACGAGTACACCGTCAAGACCCCCGGCAGCGACGACCGCGGCGCCCGCCGGTTCGTGGTCGGCGACGGCGGCGAGTACTTCTACACCCAGGACCACTACGACAGCTTCCAACTGACCAACATCAACGCGTAGTCCACCGCGAGCCGTGCGCGTTCCGGGCCGTCCGGGACGCGCACGAGCGCGTTCGGGGGCTTGACACGCGGAACTGGATTTCCCCCGCCGCGCTGCCCGGCCCGGGCAGACTGGTAGCAGGACAAACCCATGATCGGCGGCTGCGGGTGTTCTGACATGCTTGCCACTGCGGCGGCTACGACGGCAGGGAGATCAAGGTGTACCGGGTGTTCGAGGCGCTCGACGAGCTGGTCACGATCGTCGAGGAAGCGCGTGGCGTGCCCATGACTTCGGGGTGCGTGGTGCCCCGCGGCGACGTGCTGGAGCTGCTCGACGACGTGCGGGACGCGATCCCGCAGGAACTCGACGACGCCCAGGACGTGCTCGACCACCGCGACGAGGTGGTGTCCACCGCGGCGGCGCAGGCCGACAAGTCGGTCACCGACGCCCGCAACGAGGCCGACCGCACGGTCGGCTCGGCGCGCGCCGAGGCGGAGCAGCTGCTCGCCGACGCCCGGGAGCAGGCCGACGAGCTGCTGGCCGAGGCGCGGGCGCAGGCGGAGCAGGCGGTGACCGCGGGCCGCCGCGAGTACGAGGAGTACGTCGGCCGCGCCCAGAGCGAGGCCGACCGCATGGTGCAGGCCGGCCGCGCCGCCTACGAGCAGTCGGTGCACGAGGGCAAGGCGGAGCAGGCCCGGCTGGTGGCCGACACCGAGGTGGTGCAGGCGGCGAACGCCGAGGCCAAGCGCATCGTCGACGAGGCGAACGAGGACGGCGAGCGGCTGCGCAGCGAGTGCGACGCGTACGTCGACTCCCGGCTCGCGGACTTCGAGGACCTGCTCAGCCGCACGCTGCGCACGGTCGGCAAGGGCCGCCAGCAGCTGCGCAGCCCGATGGGCGCCCCCTTCGACTACGAGGAGTGGCACGCCGGCAACACCGGCGCCAACTGATCTCCGCGCCACCGGGCCCGCGCCGGAGGCGGTCCCCGGTGGTGGAAGGCCCTGGTGTCGCGGCTGGAAGGGTGTCGCGTACCCTGGGAAAGCTGGCTGGGGATGATGCGCAGTTTCTCATCCGCCTATGCCGCACCGCCCTGTCGAATTGACCACCGAAACTTGTGATGTCTCAGAACCATGCAGCGCACACCGCGCACGTCGGCCCCTGGGTGATCGATACCCGGGAGATCGGCCACCGGGCCGGAAGCAGCCGTGCCTACACGCGCAGTGCCCCGGCGCCGACCGGGTTCGGGCTGGACATGATCAAGGTGCCGGAGGGCGATCCGGTGCAGCTCGACCTGCTGGCCGAGTCGGTGGTGGAGGGCGTGCTGGTGTCCGGCACCGCCGTGGCCACCTTGGCCGGCGAGTGCGTCCGGTGCCTGGACCCGATCTCCGACGAGGTCGAGGTGGAGGTGCGGGAGCTGTTCGCCTACCCGGACAGCGCCACGGACGTCAGCACGGATGACGACGAGGTCGAGCGGGTCGTGCACGACCTGATCGATCTCGAACCGGTGGTGCGGGACGCGATGTTGCTGTCGCTGCCCTCGGCGCCGTTGTGCTCGCCGGACTGCCAGGGGCTGTGCTCCGGGTGCGGCGTGAAGTGGGCCGAACTCGCCCCGGATCACACGCATGAGACCATTGATCCTCGCTGGGCTGCGCTGCAAGAGCGGCTCGGCGGGACCGAGGAGGAGAAGTAGTCGTGGCCGTCCCGAAGCGCAAGATGTCCCGGGCCAACACCCGTCACCGCCGGTCGCAGTGGAAGACCTCGGCGCCGACGCTGGTGCAGTGCTCCAACCGCTCCTGCCGCGAGCAGAAGCTGCCGCACGTCGTCTGCCCGGCCTGCGGTCAGTACGACGGCCGCCAGATCGTCCAGCCCGCCTGATCGGCGGTCGCGCAGTGGGGGGAAAGCAGTCGCGGGTCCGGAAGGTCGATCGGGCTCCGCTGTTGGCAGCGCTCGGCGTCGAACTCGACGCCGAGCTGCTCACCCTTGCCCTCACCCACCGCTCGTACGCCTACGAGAACGGTGGCCTGCCGCCCAACGAGCGGCTGGAGTTCCTCGGCGACGCGGTGCTCGGCCTGGTGATCACCGATCACCTGTACACCGAGCACCCGGACCTGCCCGAGGGGCAGCTCGCGAAGCTGCGCGCCAGCGTGGTCAACATGCACGCGCTGGCCGGCGTCGCTCGCGGGCTCGGTGAGGGCGGCTTGGGCGAATACCTGCTGTTGGGCAGGGGCGAGGAGCTCACGGGGGGCCGGGACAAGGCGAGCATCCTCGCGGACGGCCTGGAAGCCGTGCTCGGCGCGGTGTACCTGGCGGAGGGCATCGACGTCGCCCGTGGTGTCGTCCACCGGCTGTTCGAGCCGCTGCTGGCCGAGGCGCCGCAGCGCGGGGCCGGGCTGGACTGGAAGACGAGCCTGCAGGAGCTGACCGCGTCGGCGGGGCTCGGCGTGCCCGAGTACCGGGTCGAGGAGCAGGGCCCGGACCACCGCAAGGAGTTCAGCGCCTTCGTGGCGGTCGGCGGGCAGACCTACGGTCGCGGCGATGGCCGCACCAAGAAGGAAGCCGAGCAGAAGGCCGCCGAATCGGCCTGGCGCCAGCTCTCCGAACAGACCACCGAAGACGCCGGAACCCCTTCCGCGTAGCGGAATCCGGGGCCGCGCGCCGGGGTCCGGCGCGGGTGGTCGAAGATGTTTTCGTGCCCGAGTTGCCTGAGGTCGAGGTCGTCCGGCGCGGTGTCGCCGAACATGCTGTCGGCCGGACGTTGTCCGGCGTCGAGGTCCTGCATCCGCGAGCTGTCCGCCGACACGTGCCCGGTCCGGATGATTTCGCCGGTCGGCTCGTCGGTCGCTGCCTGAGCGCGGCGCGGCGGCGCGGCAAGTACCTGTGGCTGGAGCTCGGCGACGAGGCCGGTGCACCCGAATCCGGCGGCGAAGCGCTCGTAGTGCACCTGGGGATGAGCGGTCAGCTGCTCGTGCAGCCCGGCGACACCTCGGACGAGAAGCACCTGCGGGTGCGGATGAGGTTCTCCGACGGCGATCCGGAGCTGCGGTTCGTGGACCAGCGCACCTTCGGCGGCCTGCACCTGGCCGATCTGGTCGAGGTGGACGGGATCGCGCTGCCGAAGCCGGTGGCGCACATCGCGCCCGACCCGCTGGAGCAGGTGTTCGACCTCGAGGCGGTGGCCGACCGGCTGCGGGCGCGGCGCACCGGGATCAAGCGGGCGCTGCTGGACCAGAGCCTGGTGTCCGGCGTCGGCAACATCTACGCCGACGAGGCGCTGTGGCGGGCGAAGCTGCACTGGGCCCGGCCCACGGCGACGCTGACGCGGTCCAAGATCCGCGAGCTTTTCGGCGCCGTCACCGATGTCATGCAGCAGGCGCTGCACGCGGGTGGCACCTCGTTCGATGCCTTGTACGTCAACGTGAACGGCGAATCCGGCTACTTCGACCGGTCGCTGGCGGTGTACGGGCAGGCGGGGCACCCGTGCCCGCGGTGCGGGGCGTCGGTGCGACGCGATCCGTTCATGAACCGCTCGTCCTACACCTGCCCGGTGTGCCAGCCCAAGCCCCGCAACGCCCACCTCTGACGTTCATCCTTCCGGGTAGTTCTGGCGTTTTCGCGCGAAAACGGCGCCCGTCAGGCGTGGCGAGCGCCGGTTTCGCGCGAAAACGTCGTCAGCAAGGGCTCACGGCTCCGTTGCCAGGGCGGTTGTCACGGCGGTGATCGTGCGCTGCCAGTGGTCGCGTTGGCGGGCGCGCTCGTCCGCGTCGGCCAGCCACTCCTGGTGGAAGCGCAGTTGCGTGCGGTCGCCCTTGCCCACGATCGCGACCTGCACCGTCGTGTCGTGGTCCCAGTCGGCCGGCCGCCAGGTGAGCCGGACCCGGTCGAGTTCGCGGTGGCTGCGGATCTCGCCGGTCGTGCCGTCCGCCGTCCGGTAGGTCGCGCCCTTCTCCAGGGTGGCGCCCGCGCCGAGCCACAGCGCGATGCCCGCCGCGCTGGTGAGGAAGCGCCAGACCGCTTCCGGCGGGTGGGGCACGGTCTTGGAGACCCCGATCTGGAAGCCGGCGTCCTTGGTCTGCCCGATCATGTCCGCGCCCCGTCCTCGATGTAACCGGTTAAAGTGGTAGAGAAACCGAATATAGTGGTTACATGCGGGTGGGAACAAGGCTGCTGACCGCGGCGACCGGCGAACGGTTCCGGTTCGACGCCGGGTGCTTCTGCCTGGAGCTGCTGATCACCGGCGGACCGGGGCCGTACCAGCGCTACGAGATCCTGCACGAGCCGGCGGATCTGGCGCGCTGGCTGGAAGGATCGCGGCTGGCCGAGGTCGCGCCGCTGAGCGGCGACGACATCCGCATCCAGCCCGCCGAACTCCGCCGCATCAAGCGGTTCCGGGACACGATGTGGTCGGTCGCGAGGACCGTGGCGCACGGCGAGCGCCCGTCGAGCGCCGACCTGGAGGTGCTCAACGACAGCGCGGAGCCGCCGCCCCGGCCGCGGCTGGACCCGGCGACGGGCGTCCGGCAGTGGGCCTCGCCCGTCACCGGCGGCCAGATCCTCGGCGCCGCGGCCCGCGAGGCCATCGAGCTGCTCGGCGGCGATCGAGTCGAGCGGCTCCGGGAATGCGCGGCGGACGACTGCCAGTTGCTCTTCCTCGACACCTCCCGGCCGGGCTCCCGCCGGTGGTGCTCGATGCAGCGCTGCGGCAACCGCCACAAGGTGAACGCCCACCGGGCCCGCCAGCCCTGACATCCGAGGGGCCCGATTTCAAGTCACATCGGGGACTTTCCGGTCCGCCGACTCGGCGTCCACAGTGGTCGTTGAGGGATCCAGCGGTGAGCGGTCGCTTCTGGGAAATCTTCGGGAAATTGCCGGAAGCCCGCTGATCACGGCCGGAACGGGCCTGGTTGAGCTGCGGAAATGCGATCGGGTCCGGTCGCGGCCGCCGATTCCCAGGGATTTCCCAGCCTGTTTCCACGACACTCGCACCTCGCCCCGGCTTGATGGACGCCGGAAGCGAGGTGGTGGGAGATGAATGCTGTGCCGCAGCTCGGCGTCGACGCGCATCGCGTGGCTCGCCGGACCGCGACGATCGACGTGGTGATCCCGGTCTTCAACGAGGAACGAACCCTCCCGGGATGCCTGGAGGTGTTGCGCGAGCACCTGTCCGAAGGTTTTCCGTTCGCCTGGACCATTACGGTGGTCGACAACGCGAGCACGGACGGCACGCTGGGCGTCGCCCGCGAGCTGGCCCGTTCGATCGATGGCGTGCGGGTGCTGCACCTGGACCGCAAGGGGCGCGGCCTGGCGTTGCGCACCGCGTGGGGTTACAGCGACGCGGATGTCGTGGTCTACATGGACGTCGACCTGTCGACCGGCCTGGACGCGCTGCTCCCGCTGGTCGCCCCGCTGGTCAACGGGCATTCGGACCTGGCGATCGGTTCGCGGCTGGCGACCGGCGCCCGCACGGTCCGCGGCGGCAAGCGGGAGCTGATCTCGCGCTGCTACAACAAGATGATCCGCTGGACGCACGGTGCCGGGTTCACCGACGCGCAGTGCGGTTTCAAGGCGGCGCGCGCTGACGTGGTGAAGCCGCTGCTGAAGCACGTGAGCGACGATTCCTGGTTCTTCGACACCGAACTCCTGCTGCTGGCCGAGCACAACGGGCTGCGGGTGCACGAGGTGCCGGTGGACTGGGTCGAGGACGTCGACACCCGGGTCAACGTGGTGCGGACCGCCGTCGACGACGTCGCGGGCCTGGTCCGGGTGGCCCGAGCCAAGATCATGGGAGCGGCGAAGGTTCCCGGCCTGCCGCAGCGGCCCGCGCCGCGCGCCGCGCACCCGCAGGCGGTGCTGGCGAAGCGCGAGAACGGCCTGCTGTGGCAGCTGGTTTCGTTCGGCGTGATCGGCCTGGTGTCCACAGTGCTCACCTCGATCCTGTACGCCCTGCTGCGGTCCTGGTGGCCGCCGCTGCTGGCGAACCTGGTGGCGCTGACCGTCACCACGTTGTGGAACACCGAGGCCAACCGCCGGTTCACCTTCCTCGGCGGGTCGGCCGCTTCCGGCCGCGTGCACCTGCAGGGGCTGGTCGTGTTCGCCCTCTACTACGTCGTCACCTCCGGCGCGCTGCTCGGGTTGCACGCCTGGCAGCCGGATTCGTCGCGGTGGCTGGAAGTTCTCGTGCTCGTGGTGTCTTCGATGATCGGAACCGGGCTGCGGTTCGTGCTGCTGAGGTCGTGGGTCTTCCGGCCCGCGGCACTGCTGGAGGAAGAGGAACAGGGATGACGTCGGTTGATGCGACGAACGCGCAGCGCGCGGCCGCGCCGTGGCAGCGGATCTCGCTGGCCGCGATCTGCGTGCTGTCCGGGGTGCTGTACTGCTGGGGAATCGGCGGGTCCTGGGGGAACTCGTACTACTCGGCGGCCGTGAAGTCGATGTCGCAGAGCTTCGAGAACTTCTTCTTCGGCTCCTTCGACCCGGCCGGCGTGGTCACCGTGGACAAGCCGCCGATGGCCCTGTGGGTGCAGGTGCTTTCGGTGAAGGTGTTCGGGTTCAACCAGTTCGCCGTGCTGTTCCCGCAGGTGGTGGCGGGTGTCGGCGCGGTCTTCCTGCTGCACCGCGCGGTCCGGCGGTGGGCGGGGGAGCACGCCGCGCTGATCGCCGCGCTGGTGCTGGCGCTGACCCCGATCACGGTGGTGATCAACCGGGACAACAACCCGGACACGCTGCTCGTGCTGCTGGTCGTGGCGGCCGCGTACGCGATGACGCGATCCTTCGAGTCCCGCAAGGCCACCGGGTGGGTCGCGTTGGCGGCGTTCCTGGTCGGCTGCGGCTTCCTGACGAAGATGTTGCAGGCGTGGATGGTGCTGCCCGCCTTCATCGCGGCCTACCTGGTCGGCAGCCGCGCCGGTTGGGGGCGGCGCTTGCTGGACTTGGGCGTGGCGGCCGCGGTGGTCCTGGTCGGCTCGTTCTGGTGGGTCGTCGCGACCGCGCTGTGGCCGTCGCCGAAGCCGTACATCGGTGGCAGCGCGGACGGTTCCGCCTGGGATCTCGTGTTCGGCTACAACGGCTTCGGGCGGATCTTCGGCGGCGGTGGTGGGGGCTTTCAACCGCCCAGTGGCGGGCTCCAACCGCCGGGCAGCAGCCAGCCGCCGGGCGGTGGCGGCGGATTCTCCGGCTCGTCGGGCGTGCTGCGGTTGTTCAACGAGCAGCTCGCCGGCCAGATCAGCTGGCTGCTGCCGCTGTGCGCGTTGGTGCTGGTCGCGATGCTGGTCGCCGGGGTGCGGCGGTGGCGCGGCGGTCGGCCGCTGGACCGGGAGCAGGCCGCGGGCTGGGTGCTCTGGGGCGGTTGGCTGGTGGTCATCGGCGTCATGTTCAGCTTCGCTCAGGGCATCATGCACCCCTACTACACGACGATGCTCGCGCCTGCCGTCGGCGCGATCGTCGGGGCCGGTGTCGTCCGGTTCTGGCGCTGGTACCGCGAACCGCAGGGCAAGGCGTGGCTGCTGCTTCCGGTCGGCGTCGCGGTCACGGTGGCGTGGGCGGTGGCCATCGTCGCGCGCGACCTGAGCTGGCACGCGTGGGCCGGGTACGCGGCCGCCGGGTTGGGCGTGCTCGCGCTGGTCGTGCTCGTGGTCGGCCGGCGCGGCAAGGCGCTGGCCAGAACGGGCCTGGCGCTGGGCTTGGCCGCGGCCCTGGCGGTGCCGACGGCGTGGTCGGCGATCGGCGCGGTCAGCGCCCAGAAGAGCATGGGTGGTGCGAACCCGATGGCCGGGCCGGAGACGGGCATGCGCCCACCGGGAGTGCGGTTCCCGGATGCGGGCGACGGCGGGCCCCCGGACGGGCAGAGCCAAGACGGCGGGCAGAACTCGGTCGAGCCGGGCGGCGCCGAGCAAAGACCGATCTTGATCGTCGGCGGCATGGGCGGCGGCGGGTCGCTGAGCGCGGAGCAGCGCAAGATGCTCGACTACGTCCAGGCCAATGCGGGTGATCTCGACGTGCCGCTGGCGGTAGAGGCCGGCTCGATGGGCGCTTCGTCCTACATCATCAACTCGGACATGACCGTGGTCGGCATGGGCGGATTCAGCGGCGGCGACGACGCCCCGTCGGTGGCTCAGCTGACCGAGTGGAAGCGGACCGGTCAGCTCGGCTTCGTCCAGCTCGGCGGCATGGGTGGCATGCCGCGTCGGGACGGCATGGGCGACGGCGCACCGGCTGGCGCGCAGCCTCCCGGCGGCATGCCGGGCGGCGAGGTCAGGCAGGAACGCGACGAATGGGTGAAGCAGAACTGCACCCCCGTCGACCCGGCCGCCTGGGGAGGCGCGGCGGACACGGCGGTACAGCTCTACAGGTGCAACTGACCCCGCGGGTGGGTGCGCGGCCGCGTCGTGCACCCACTCCGGGGAGCTCCGCGGTGGGTACTGTTCTGCCTGACCTGCGGAAACACCGGCCCATCCGGTTCCCAGACTTCTTCCAGGCTTTTCCCAGGGAGGTGGGCGATGCTTGACGGCGTGGCGGATACCAACAGCGCGCGCGTCCTGGTCGTCGACGACGAGCCCAACATCCTGGAGCTGCTGACGGCGGCGCTGCGCCTCAGCGGATTCGAGGTGCACGGCGCGGGCACCGGTGCCGACGCGCTGCGGGCCGCCGTGGAGTTCCGGCCGGACATCGTGGTGCTCGACGTGATGCTCCCGGACCGGGACGGGTTCTCGGTCGCCTCCGAGCTGCGCGCCAACGGCAACGCCGTGCCGGTGCTGTTCCTGACCGCCCGGGACGCCGTCGAGGACCGCATCGCCGGCCTGACCGCCGGCGGCGACGACTACGTCACGAAGCCGTTCAGCCTCGACGAGGTGGTGCTGCGGCTGCGCGCGATCCTGCGCCGGGTGCAGCCCGCGCAGGCCAACGACTCACGGCTGCGCTACCACGACCTGGAGCTGGACGAGGAGACCTACGAGGTCCGCCGCGGCGGCAGCCTGGTGAACCTGTCGCCGACCGAGTTCAAGCTGCTGCGCTACCTGCTGATCAACGCGGAGAAGGTGGTCAGCAAGGTGCAGATCCTGGACCGGGTGTGGAACTACGAGTTCGGCGGGGACAGCAGGATCGTCGAGTCCTACATCAGCTACCTGCGGCGCAAGGTCGACTCTGCCGCGCCGCCGCTGATCCACACCATCCGCGGTGTCGGCTACGTGCTGCGCCTGCCGCCGGAGCAGCGATGACGGTGCTGCGGACGCTGCGCGGGCGGCTGGTGCTCGTGCTGGTCGGCGCGCTGGTGGTCGGCCTGTTCCTGATGGGTGTGACCAGCACCGCCCTGCTGAGCCGGTCGCTGGTCGAGCGCACCGACGACCGGCTGGCGGCGCTGTCCGAGCCGTGGGAGCACGGGCTGGTCGCGCCGCCGGACCCGCTGCGGCCCCCGCCGGACCCCGCGCTCGAACGCGGCGAGTTGCCCACCGAGTTCCGGGTGCTGATGTTCGATCCCGGTGGCGGCCAGGTCGGCGCCGTGATCGGGCAGCCCCAGACCGACCAGGGCGGCCCGGTGCTGCGGGATCCGCAGCACGGCCCGCCGATCAAGACCGTGCCCGACCGGGCGGGCGGCTCGGACTGGCGGGTGCGGACGGTCGCCCTGCCCAACGGGCGGTACGTGGTGCTCGCGCTGTCGCTGGCGAACGTCGAGGCGACCGTGCGCCAGCTGATCGTCATCGAGCTGGTGGTCGGCGCCGTGGTGCTGCTCGTGCTGGCCGTCGCGGCGGCGCTGACGGTGCGGCTGAGCCTGCGGCCGCTGAACCGGATCGAGCACACCGCCGACGCCATCGCGGCCGGGCAGCTCGACCGGCGCGTGCCGGACCAGGACCCGCGCACCGAGACGGGCCGGCTCGGCGCGGCGCTGAACACGATGCTCGGGCGACTGGTGGACGCGTTGCAGCAGCGGGAGCACTCCGAGCTCCGGTTGCGGCGGTTCGTCGCGGACGCCGGGCACGAGCTGCGGACGCCGTTGACGTCGATCCGGGGCTTCGCGGAGCTGTACCGGCGCAGCGATCAGCACCGCGAGGAGGACGTGCGGATGATGATGCGGCGCATCGAGTCCGAGGCGGAGCGCATGGGCGGCCTCGTCGACGACCTGCTGCTGCTGGCCCGGCTGGACCGGGAACGCACCATAGACCTGGTCGACGTCGATGTGGTGCCGCTGGTGCAGGACGTCGTGCAGGACGGGCGGGCGCGCGACCCCGAGCGGGAGATCGAGCTGCGGGACGGGGATCGCCCGCTTCGGGTGCTCGCCGACAGCCCTCGGCTCCGCCAGGTGCTGACGAACCTGGTGAACAACGCCCTGATGCACACCCCGCCGGGTTCGCCGGTCACCGTCGAGGTCGCGCGGGGTTCGGCCGGGGGAGGGGCGCTCGCGGCGGCCGGCGCGGAGCTGCCGACGGGCACCCCGGTGGCGTTGATCTCGGTCACCGACACCGGCCCGGGCATCCCGCCGGAGCATGCACCGAGGATCTTCGACCGCTTCTACCGGGTCGACGACGGCCGGCACCGCGACGCCGGCGGAACGGGCCTCGGCCTGGCGATCACGACGGCGATCGCCGAGTCCCACAACGGCAGGGTGGAACTGCACGCCAACCCCGACGGCGGCAGCACCTTCCGCCTCCTCCTGCCCCTGACCTGACCGGCGCGACGGAAAGCGCCCGATTTTAGGCAAAATCGGGAGCCAGCCGAACAGCACCGTTGGAGCCGGGTCTCCCAATTTTAGGCAAAATTGGGGGCCTTCTTGCCCGGTGGGGATTCCAATTTTAGGCAAAATCGGGAAGTTCCCCACGGCGCCTCGGAGCGTGGCGTTTCGGCGGAACCGGCGCTTGATCGATCGTGCTCGGGAGTTGCGCAATTTCTCGGGAATTGCGTAACCCCCGTTCCGGTCAGAGCTTGATCGTCGGGTTGTGGATGTCGAACCACATCGACAGGTCGAGGGCCCTTTCGAAGGTGAAGCGCGCCATCGGGTCGATCCGCGCCGGGTCCTGCGCCAGCGTTCCGCGCAGCCACCGCTCGTCGAGCAGCGACAGCGCCGGGTCTCCCGCGGCGACGAGGTCCGCCACCTGGCGCTGCAGCACCGCCGCGTACTTCGGGTCCTGAGTGGACGGATATGGGCTCTTCACCCGCTCCACCACCGACTTCGGCAGCACGTCGGCGGTGGCGTGCCGCAGCAGGCTCTTCTCCCGGCCGTCGAAGGTCTTCAGCGACCATGGGGCGTTGAAGACGTACTCCACCAGCCGGTGGTCGCAGAACGGCACCCGCACCTCCAGGCCGACCGCCATGCTCATCCGGTCCTTGCGGTCCAGCAGGACGCGGACGAACCGGGTCAGGTGCAGGTAGCAGATCTCCCGCATCCGGCGCTCGAAGTCGCCCTCCCCGTCGAGCACCGGGACCGAGCCGATGGCGTCGCGGTAGCTGTCGGCCACGTAGGACTCCAGGTCCAGCGCCGCCGCCAGGTCCGGGCTGAGGACCTCCGCCCGCTCGGTGGAGTGCGTGCGCACCGCGGCGATCCACGGGAAGGTCTCGGCCTGCCGCACCTGCGGGTCGTGGAACCACTTGTAGCCGCCGAAGACCTCGTCCGCGGACTCGCCGGACAGCGCCACGGTCGAATGCCCGCGGATCGCCTTGAACAGCAAGTAGAGCGACTGGTCGAGGTCGCCCATCCCCAGCGGGACGTCCCGGGCCTTTACGGTGGCGCGGCGCACGGCGGGATCGGCGAGCGCGTCGGGGTCCAGGACGATGTCCTGGTGCAGCGACCCGACGTGCTCGGCGACGTCGTGGACGTACGGCGTGTCGGGCGTGCCACGCATCTCGTCGGGCACGAAGTTCTCGGCCTGGCCGAGGAAATCGACCGCGAAGCTGCGGACCTGCTCGCCGCTGCGCGCCAGCTGGCGGCCGGCCAGCGCGGTGATGGCGCTGGAGTCCAGGCCGCCGGAGAGCAGCACGCAGCGCGGCACGTCGGAGATCAGCTGCCGCGCGACGATGTCGTCGAGCAGCTCGCGGACGTGCGCGACCGAGGCCTGCTGGTCGTCGTCGTGCGCCGCGGCCCGCAGCCGCCAGTAGGTGTGCTCGCGCAGGCCCTTGCGGTCGACGGTGACGACGGTGCCCGGCTCCACCTCGCGCATGCCGGACCACATCGCCTGCCGCGGCGTCTTGACCATCGCGAACATCTCGCGCAGCCCGTCGACGTCGACGACCTTCTCGGCCAGCGGGTTGGCCAGGATCGCCTTCGGCTCGGAACCGAACAGCACGCCTTGCCCGGTCGGGTAGTAGTACAGCGGTTTGATGCCCATCCGGTCGCGGATCAGCAGCAGCTGCTCGCTGCGGGTGTCCCAGACGGCGAAGGCGAACATCCCGTTCAGGTGTTCGGCGACCTGCGGGCCCCACTCGAGGTAGCCGTGCAGCACGACCTCGGTGTCGCTGTCGGTGTCGAAGCGGTGGCCGCGGCGCCGCAGTTCGTCGCGTAGGTCGGTGAAGTTGTAGGCCTCGCCGCTGTAGACGATCGCGACCTCGCCGTCGGGCGTCGCGGCCTCCATCGGCTGCGCCCCGCCGGGCAGGTCGATGATGGCCAGCCGCCGGTGGCCGAGGGCGGCGTGCGGGCGCACCCAGGTGCCGCCGGCGTCCGGGCCGCGGCAGGTCATGGTGGCGCACATGGCGTCGATGGCGGGTCGTTCGCCGGTCAGGTCGCGCTGGAAGTCGATCCAGCCGGAGATGCCGCACATTTCGGGTTCTCCTCCGTGTCGGTTTGACCTCGCGTCGGGCCGCGGGCGCCGGGTTCCGGGTGGTCCGAGCCACACGCGCTTTCATTAGCCAGGTTAACGAGATCGTTGCATCGACGAAACCAACTCACGGAGTGAAGTCACCCACTCACAAATCGTGCGGATCAGCGAAACCGCCCGAAAACCGGCGCAGTCGGTTCACTCGATCGGGCGCATCAAGAACGCATCAATGCGCTCGGGGCGGGCGTCAAGGAGCCGTCATAGGCCTTGGCCACGCCCATCGCGGGGATTTCGCTGGACGTAGGAGGCCACCACGAGCCGGTGGCCCGATTTCGAGTGAAGGAGTGCGCAGCGGTGGCTGATCTCGCCTACGCCGTGCTGCTGATCGGCGGGTTCCTCGTCCTTGCGTTGACCCTCCGCGGTTTGGAGCGCTTGTGAGCACCATGCTTGCCAACGTCGCCGGAGGCGTGTTGGCGCTGCTGTTGATCGGTTACCTGTTCGTCGCGCTTATCCGGCCGGAGAAGTTCTGATGAGTTCCCCCTTGGTCGGCCTGGTGCAGGTCGGCCTCCTGATCCTGGCCATCGGCGTGGTCTACCGGCCCCTCGGTGACTACCTGGCCCACGTCTACACCAGCGAGAAGCACTGGCGCGTCGAGAAGGCGGTGTACCGCCTGGTGCGCATCGACGGCGACGCCCAGCAGCGCTGGACCACCTACGCCGCCGGCGTCCTCGGCTTCTCGGTCATGTCCGTCGCGCTGCTCTACCTGATGCAGCGGTTGCAGCCGCTGCTGCCGCTGAGCTTCGGCCGCGGCGCGGTCGACCCCGCGACGGCGTTCAACACGGCGGTCAGCTTCGTGACCAACACGAACTGGCAGTCCTACGTGCCGGAGCAGGTGCTCGGGCACACCGTGCAGATGGCCGGGCTGACCGTGCAGAACTTCGTCTCGGCTGCCGTCGGCATGGCGGTGGCGATCGCGCTGGTGCGCGGCTTCGCCGCCGCCGGGACCGGCCGCATCGGCAACATCTGGGTGGACATCACCCGCGGCTGCACCCGCGTGCTGCTACCGATCGCGGTCATCGCGGCGGTGCTGCTCGTCGCGCTCGGCGGGGCGATGAGCCTCGCCTCGGGCATCCAGGTCATCGGTCTGGACGGGCAGGCGCACACCATCGCCACCGCGCCGATCGCCAGCCAGGAGGTCATCAAGGACCTCGGCACCAACGGCGGCGGCGTGCTCAACGCCAACTCGGCGCACCCGTTCTCCAACCCCGGCGGCATCAGCAACCTGCTGCAGATCTTCCTGATCCTGGTCATCCCGCTGACCCTGACCCGCACCTTCGGCACCATGGTCGGCGACCGCCGCCAGGGCCGGGTGCTGCTGTCGGTGATGGTCGCGATCATGGCCGTGATGACCGCGGTCGTCTGGTGGGCCGAAAGCCACCCCAACGGCCCGGCGACGCTGGCCGCCGGCGGTGCCCTGGAAGGCAAGGAGACCCGCTTCGGGCTGTTCCTGTCCGGCCTGTTCGCGGTCGCCACGACCGGCACCTCCACCGGCGCCGTCAACGCGATGCACGACAGCTTCACCGGGCTCGGCGGTCTGGTGCCGCTGCTGAACATGCTGCTCGGCGAGGTCGCGCCCGGCGGCGTCGGCGCGGGGTTGTACGGCATCCTGGTGCTGGCCGTGATCGCGGTGTTCCTGGCCGGGCTGATGGTCGGCCGCACGCCGGAGTACCTGGGCAAGAAGCTCGGGCGGCGGGAGGTCACCGCGGCCGCGCTGTCGATCCTCGTGATGCCCACGATGGTGCTGCTCGGGGCCGGCACCGCGCTCGCGCTGCCGTCCACTCAGGACGCCCTGAACAACACCGGCGCGCACGGCCTGTCGGAGGTCCTCTACGCCTTCGCCTCGGCGGGCAACAACAACGGCAGCGCCTTCGCCGGGCTGACCGTGACCAGCGACTTCTTCCAGGTCGCGCTCGGCATCGCGATGCTCTTCGGCCGGTTCGTGCCCATCCTCGCGGTGCTGATGCTGGCCGGCGCGGTTGCCCAGCAGCAGCGCGTCCCGGCCACCGCCGGCACGCTGCCCACCACCGGCCCGCTGTTCGCCGGGCTGCTCGGCGGCACCGTCATCCTCGTCGCGGCGCTGACCTTCCTGCCCGCGCTCGCCCTCGGACCGATCGCGGAGGCCCTCGCATGACCACCATGCTGGAGAAACCCCAGGAGTCGCAGCAGGAAACCGGGCCGCGGAAGATGTCCGCGGGCGCGTTCAGCCCGCGCCAGCTGTGGACGTCGCTGCCGGAAGCGCTGCGCAAGCTGAACCCGAAGCACCAGCTGGCCAACCCGGTCATGTTCGTGGTGTGGGCCGGCTCGGTGCTGACGACCGTGCTCGCCGTGGCCGAACCGAACGTGTTCAGCATCTCGGTGGCCGCCTGGTTGTGGTTCACCGTGCTGTTCGCCAACCTCGCCGAAGCCGTCGCCGAAGGCCGCGGCCGGGCGCAGGCGGAATCGTTGCGGCGCACCAAGACCGAGGCGGTCGCGCGGCGGCTGGTCGACGGCGTCGAGGAGCAGGTGCCGGGCACGGCGCTGCGCATCGGCGACCGGGTCGTGGTCGAGGCCGGCGAGGTCATCCCCGGCGACGGCGACGTCGTCGAGGGCATCGCGACCGTCGACGAATCGGCGATCACCGGCGAATCCGCCCCGGTGATCCGGGAATCCGGCGGCGACCGCTCGGCGGTCACGGCCGGCACGACGGTGCTCTCCGACCGGATCGTCGTGGAGATCACCACCAAGCCGGGCGAAACGTTCGTCGACCGGATGATCGCGCTGGTCGAGGGCGCGCAGCGGCAGAAGACGCCGAACGAGATCGCGCTGACGATCCTGCTGTCCACGCTGACGATCATCTTCCTGCTCGCGGTGGTCGCCCTGCAGCCGATGGCCGGCTACTCCGGCTCGCTGCTGTCGCTGATCACCCTGACCGCGCTGCTGGTGTGCCTGATCCCGACGACGATCGGCGCGCTGCTGTCGGCGATCGGCATCGCCGGCATGGACCGGCTGGTGCAGCGCAACGTGCTCGCCAAGTCCGGCCGCGCCGTGGAGGCCGCAGGCGACGTGGACACGTTGCTGCTGGACAAGACCGGCACGATCACCTTCGGCAACCGGCGCTGCACCGAGCTGCTGCCCGTCGGCGGCGCCACGCTCGGCGAGCTGGCCGAGGTCGCGCGGCTGTCCAGCCTCGCCGACCGGACCCCGGAGGGCACCAGCATCGTGGCGTACTGCGCCGAGCAGTACGGGCTGCCCGCGCGGCCGCGCGGTTCGGAGCTGCAAGCCGAAGAGGTCGCCTTCACCGCGCAGACCCGGATGAGCGGCATCGACATCGACGGCCGCGAGATCCGCAAGGGCGCCACCAGCGCGGTGCGCGCCTGGGCCGGCGGCATCTCGTCCGAAGTGGAGGGACTCACCGGGGAGATCGCGTCGCAGGGCGGCACGCCGCTGGTGGTCGCCGAGCGCAGTGGCGGCGAAACCCGCGTGGTCGGCGTGATCCGGCTGTCCGATGTGGTCAAACCCGGCATGAAGGAGCGGTTCGCCGAGCTGCGCGCGATGGGCATCCGCACCGTGATGGTCACCGGCGACAACGAGCTCACGGCCAAGGCCATCGCCGCCGAGGCCGGCGTCGACGACTACCTCGCCGAGGCCAAGCCCGAGGACAAGATGGCCCTGATCAAGGCCGAGCAGGAAGGCGGCCGCCTGGTCGCGATGACCGGCGACGGCACCAACGACGCGCCCGCGCTCGCGCAGGCCGACGTCGGCGTGGCGATGAACACCGGCACGGCGGCGGCCAAAGAGGCCGGCAACATGGTCGACCTCGACTCCGACCCGACGAAGCTGATCGAGATCGTCGAGATCGGCAAGCAGCTGCTGATCACCCGCGGCGCGCTGACCACCTTCAGCATCGCCAACGACCTGGCCAAGTACTTCGCGATCCTGCCCGCGATGTTCGTGGCGATCTACCCGCAGCTGGACGCGCTGAACATCATGCGGCTGGCCACCCCGGCGTCGGCGATCCTGTCGGCCGTCGTCTTCAACGCGCTGGTCATCATCGCGCTGATCCCGCTGGCGCTGCGCGGGGTCCGCTACCGGCCGACCACGGCGAGCGCGCTGCTGCGGCGCAACCTGCTGGTCTACGGGCTCGGCGGCATCGTCACGCCGTTCCTCGGGATCTGGCTGATCGACCTGGTCATCCGCTTCATCCCGGGCATCGGCTGAGAGGGCCCGAGACCTGCCGAGGATCCCGTTGGTCCGCGATTTCAATGGAAATTGCGGTCATCCGGCGTGTCAGGTCCCGACACGCCGGGACCTGTGGACAACTTCCCGCAATTTCAATGGAAATCGGACCTTCGATTTCCATTGAAATTGCGGCCGACCCGAACCGAAGAGGCACTGATGAAAAGCACACTGCTGCGGCAGGCGTTCGCGGGGTTGCGGCTGTTGCTGGTGGCGACCGTCGTGCTCGGCGTGGCGTATCCGCTGGCGATCTGGGGCATCAGCCGGATCCCCGGCCTGCAGGCCAACGCCGAGGGCTCGCAGATCGTCGTGGACGGCAAGGTCGTCGGCTCGTCGCTGATCGGCATCGACCCGGTCCCGGCCGACCCGGCCAACGACCCGTACTTCCACACCCGCCCCGCGGCGTCCGCCGAGGGCGCGCTCGGCCCGGGCGACCCGGCGAGCACCGGCGGCTCCAACTACGGCGGAGCCAGCGAGGACCTGCTCGCCGCCGTGCAGGAGCGGAGCGACGCCATCGCCGGCCGCGAGGGCGTGCGGCCCGAGCAGGTGCCGACGGACGCCGTCACGGCGTCGGGCAGCGGCGTCGACCCGGACATCAGCCCGGCCTACGCGGAGCTGCAGGCGGCCCGGGTGGCCCGCGTCACCGGCATCCCGCTGGAGGAGGTCCGGCGCCTGATCGCCGAGAACACCAGCGGTGGGATCGTCGCCGAGCGCGTGGTGAACGTGACGACCCTCAACGTCGCCGTCCACCGGGCAAGGTGATGCCGACAGGGTAAGTTGCCTGGTCAGGGCCCGTGCGTACTTTTGGTTGCCATAGCGGCACAAAGGACGCACGGGCCATAGGCGGTACTCGTTGAAGGCAACCGCTAATAACAGCGGTTCATAGGAGACTGGAAGCGTGGCGGAGAAGGGGCGAAGGCGCGGCGAGCTGCGGATCTACCTCGGTGCGGCGCCCGGGGTCGGCAAGACGTACGCGATGCTCAACGAGGCGCGGCGGCGCATGGAGCGCGGCACCGACGTGGTCGTCGGCTTCGTGGAAGACCACGGCCGCGCCAAGACCGCCGCGCTGCTCGACGGCCTGGAGGTCCTGCCGCGCCGGCGCGGCAGTCACCGCGGCGTCGAACTCACCGAGATGGACCTCGACGCGCTGCTGGCCCGGAAGCCGGAGGTCGCCATCGTCGACGAGCTCGCGCACACCAACGTTCCCGGCTCCCGCAACGAGAAGCGCTGGCAGGACATCGACGAACTCCTCGATGCCGGGATCAACGTGCTGTCCACGGTCAACGTGCAGCACCTGGAGAGCCTCAACGACGTGGTGGAGACGATCACCGGCGTCCGGCAGCAGGAAACCGTGCCGGACGAGGTGGTGCGCCGCGCCGAGCAGATCGAACTCGCCGACATCACCCCGGAAGCGCTGCGCCGCCGCATGGCGCACGGCAACGTCTACGCGGCGGACCGGGTGGACGCCGCGCTGGGCAACTACTTCCGCACCGGCAACCTGACGGCGCTGCGCGAGCTCGCGCTGTTGTGGCTGGCCGACCAGGTCGACGTGGCGCTGCGCCGCTACCGCGCGGAGAAGAAGATCACCGACACTTGGGAGGCCCGCGAACGCGTCGTGGTCGCCGTCACCGGTGGCCGCGAGAGCGAGACGCTGATCCGCAGGGCCCGCCGGATCGCGGCCCGAGCGGGCGCGGAGCTCCAGGTGGTGCACGTGCTGCGCGGCGACGGGCTCGCCGGGGCGTCGCCGACCGGCATCGCGCGCGCCCGCAAGCTCGCCGACGCCGTGGGCGCCAGCTTCCACAGCGTCGTCGGCGACGACGTGCCCGAGGCGCTGCTGGAATTCGCCCGGGCGGCCGACGCCACGCAGCTGGTGATCGGCACCTCGCGGCGGTCCCGCTGGGCGCGGCTGTTCGACGAGGGCATCGGCGCCGCCACGGTGCAGAAGTCCGGGCCGATCGACGTGCACATGGTCACCCACGCCGAGGCCGGCGGGCGGCGATTCCTCCGGAAGATCACCAGGAATCCGCTGTCCTCGGCCCGCCAGCTGTGGGGCTGGGTGCTGTCGGTGCTGGTGCCCAGCGCGGTCACCGCGGTGGCCTACTTCTTCGGCGATGTCGCGCTGTCCACGGACGTCGTCGGCTACTTCCTGGCCACCGTCATCGTCGCGCTGGTCGGCGGGATGGCCCCGGCGATAGTCGCCGCACTGCTCTCCGGCGGGCTGCTGAACTTCTTCCTGACGCCGCCGCTGTACACGCTGACCGTGTCCGAGCCGCAGAACCTCGTGACGCTGGTCGCCATGATGATCGTCGGCATGCTGGTGGCGATCATGGTCGACCGGGCCGCGCGGCTGGCGGAGCAGGCCACCAACGCCCGCACCGAAGCCGCGCTGCTCACGTCCTACGCGCGCACCGTGCTCACCCACCCCGATCCGCTGCCGCGGCTGCTGGAGAAGGTGGTGGAGAACTTCGGCCTCACCTCGGCGGCGCTGCTCGAACGCACCAAGGACGGCTGGCACGTGGCGGCCTCCACCGGGGCGCTGCCCTGCACCAGACCCGAGCAGTCCGATGTGGACATCGAGGTCAACCCGGACGTCCACCTGGTGCTGAAGCGCCCCGGCAACAGGCCGCTGCCGGCCGCGGAGCGCACCGTCCTGGAAGGCGCGGCGGGGCAGGCGCTGGTCGCGCTGCGGCAGCAGCGGATGGCCGCGGAGGCGCAGGAGGCCCAGCGGCGAGCGGACGCCACCCAGCTGCGCACCGCGCTGCTGTCGGCGGTCGGCCACGACCTGCGCACCCCGCTGGCGTCCATCAAGGCCTCGGTGAGCAGCCTCCGCGCCGCCGACCTGCAGCTGTCCGAAGAGGACACCGCCGACCTGCTCGCCGGCGTCGAGGAATCCTCGGACCGGCTGACCGAGCTGGTGGACAACCTGCTGGACTCCTCCCGGCTGGCGACCGGCGCGATCGCCCCGCGGCTTCGCCCGGTGAGCTACGACGAGGTCGTCGCGGGCGCGCTGGCCGGGCTGGACGGGCGGCAGCACATCGACGTCGACATCGACGAGAGCCTGCCGCCGGTGCTCGCCGACGTCGGGCTGCTGGAGCGCGTGGTGGCCAACGTGGTGCAGAACGCGCTGAAGTACGGGCGAACGAACGGCCACCGGATCAGGGTGCGGGCGAGCGAGCACGCGGCGCGGGTCGAGCTGCGCGTGGTCGACCACGGGCCGGGGCTGCCGGAAGACGCGGCCGAGTCCGCGTTCGCGCCGTTCGAGCGGCTGGGCGAGCACGGCGAGCGCGGCGACACCGGGGTGGCCGGGGTCGGGCTCGGCCTGAGCGTGGCGCAGGGTTTCATGACGGCGATGCACGGCACGATCCGAGCCGAGGACACCCCCGGCGGCGGGTTGACGATCGTGCTCTCACTCCCGGTGGTCGCCGCTGACGGACAGGGGAAACGATGACGAGGGTCCTGGTTGTCGACGACGAGCCGCAGCTGCTGCGCGCCTTGCGGATCAACCTGACCGCGCGCGGCTACGAGGTGCTGACGGCCACGGACGGGTCGTCCGCGCTGCGCGCGGCCATCGAGGGCAAACCTGACGTGGTGATCCTCGACCTCGGCCTGCCGGACATGGACGGCAACGAGGTGATCGCGGGGCTGCGCGGCTGGACGACGGTGCCGATCATCGTGCTGTCCGCGCGCACGGACTCCACGGACAAGGTGCACGCCCTGGACGCCGGGGCGGACGACTACGTGACGAAACCGTTCGGCATGGACGAGCTGCTGGCGCGCTTGCGCGCGGCGGTCCGGCGCGCCAGCACCAGCGACGCGGCCGACGAACCGGTGGTGGAGACCGCGACGTTCACGGTGGACCTGTCGGCGAAGAAGGTGCTGCGCGAAGGCATCGAGGTGCACCTGACGCCGACCGAGTGGGGCATGCTGGAGGTCCTGGCCCGGAACCGGGGCCGCCTGGTGGGCCAGAAGCAGCTCCTCAAGGAGGTCTGGGGACCCCAGTACGCGAACGAAACCCACTACCTCCGCGTCTACCTGGCCCAACTCCGCCGGAAGCTGGAACTGGACCCCAGCCACCCCCGCCACCTGATCACCGAAGCGGGCATGGGCTACCGCTTCGAACCGTGACCTTCGGACCCCCACTCGGTCGATGGAGCTAGGTGCCGACGGTCTGGCTGTGGTACTTCATCTGCTCGTCGGAGCGGACGACCTTGTTGGAGTCGTGCATCGACGGCGCGAGCAGGTCCACGGTCTCGACGACGCCCCGCCCCGGAAGTTCGATCACGCCCCGATCTCCGGGGAAGTACCGGGGATCGAGGGCGTTCGGGGACCAGACGTCGTAGCGGCATCCCTGGGTGAGCAGCATGATCCAGTTCGGTTCCAGGTGGTTGAGCCGCACCATGAACAGCGCGTAGAACAGGTTCGCGCTCGTCTCCGTGTAGGTGTTGGCGCCCACGGTCACCCACACCTGCACGTCGTCGCCGATCACCTGCCAGGTGACCCGCGCGTCCAGCGCACCTGGCTCACCGGTTTCGGGATGCTTGGCCCACACCCGGACCAACCGGGACACCGGAGCTCCCCCCTGCGGTGTCGGTTGCATGTTTTCTCCTCTTGGGCGTTCTGTTGGTCAGAGCCTGCTGCGAAGCAGGTTTTCACGTTCGACGAGCCGCGATAGCTCGCTGCGGATCTCAGCCGCCCTCGCAGGCGGTGGACCCTGATCCAGGGCTTGGGAGAGTTTTTCCTTGACGCCTTCGATGGACCGCAGTTCTTGCAGAAGATCGGCCTCAGTGCGAGGTAGCGGCTCGGATGGCGGTTCTGGGCGTTGTGGCGCCTCCGGCTCGTGCGGATGGGGATCCGGGGCGTCGTGCGGATCGGGCCGGTGGCCGTCGTCCATCCAGCTGTCGGGCACGTCGTCGTCCCAGTCCGGCCTCGGCCGGCCCGGCGTGTCCGTGCCGGGGCTGTACGACGGTTCCGGCGGGGGTTCGGGTTGGCTGCCCTGCGGGCCGAATGGTTTGCCGTCGTCCGGGACGTAGTTGTCGTACGGGTTCGGCGGCGCGTCGTGGATGGGGCGGTCCGTGGGCAGCGAGTCGTAGTCGCCCCACGGGGTCGTGGGCGCTTCCGGGGCGTGGCGGGCGGCGTCGCCGAGACGATCCGCCGTTCTTCCCGCGTCGGTGGCTTTGCCCAGGTCACCGAGGCCGTCTCCGATTTTGCCGGCGATCTTGGTGGCCCTGGTGGCCACGCCGGCCCCGCCGAAGGCCGAGGCGACCGCGTCCGGGGCCATCGAGCCGAGTGCCTTCGCCGGGTTCTGCTTCCAGCCGTCCACATCGACGACGGTTTTGACCGCCTGGTAGGGGTTTTCGGCGATGGACATGACCGTGGTCGAGGCGGCCCTGTCGAACGCCGCCTTGCCCTCGGGGTCGATTCCCCACATGCCGGGCTGGCTGTAGAGGAAGGCTTCCCCGAGCCCCCACAGGCCCGTGCCCACGCCCACGACGCCCTCGACGGCGCCCGCACCGAAGTCGTAGATGGTGCCGCCGAACAGCTGGCCGACGTCGGCGATGTTCGCGCCGAGCTGCGCGAGTTCGCTCGGCTTCGCCGGCGCGGCCTGGACCGCTTCCAGGACGATCTTCGTGGCTCGCTCGTCCGCCGCCTGCACGGCAGCCTTGGCTGCGGCGATCTGGCCCTCGGCGCGGGCCCGAACCTCGGCATTGGGATCGACGAACGCGCTCGGCGCGACTCCCGAACTCCCTGATTCGTATGCCTTGACCGCCGCGTTGTGCTGCTTCGCGGCGGCTAGGGAGGCCTCGTTCGCGCGGTCGAGTTCTTCCTTTGCGCGCGCGGCCTTCTCCTTCTCCTCGGCGAGGACCTTCTGGTAGTCGAGGACGGCCTTGCCCGCATCGCTGAACGCGTCGGCCGCCGCCAACCACTCCGCCGGAGCCCTGTCGAGGTAGTTCTCCCGGAAGGCATCGCCGGCCTGGCCGGTCCAACCACCGGAATCGATCGACTTGATGCCCTGACCGGCGCGGTCGAAGGCGCCGCCGAGCTTGGTCAGGTGCTCGCCGATCTCGCCGACGGTGACCGGATCGCCCGGGATGACGTCCTGCGGACCGATTCCGGTCAGCTGCCCGAGCTTGTGCAGTTCGTGCCCGGCCTCGGCGACGTCCTGCTCGAAGGTACTGCTGTTGCCGACCATCAGCCCTCTCGCAACGCCTCGATGAGCTTCTGCTCCGCCTCGGCATCCATCCGCTGGTAGGCCGCGCGCGCTTCGCCGAGCGCCGCCACGGCGGCGTTGCCGTCCTCGACCAGGTACCGGATGCCGAACTCCCAGGCATCGCCGAAGCCCATCAGCGCAGCGCCCAGGGTGCCGGGCCCCACGTGCGCGATCGAATCGAACATCTTCTGCTTCAAGCCCATGCCCTGTTCGCCGGCGGCGGCGCCGCCCCAGCCGGCCATTTCGCCGAGCTCGGTCACGGCGTCCCGGATGCCGGGCTCGGCGCTTTCCAGGGCACCCACGTCGACGGTGAATCCGCCTTGTGCCATTACTTTCCGCCTTCGGTCAGTGCGATTTCGTCGGGCACGAGCCCGCGGATCGGCGCGAGCGCGGTGCCGTGCTCGCTGCCCGGATCGAGGACCAGGCCGGTGCTCCTGGGCAGAGCCGGCAGGCACTGGTCGATGAGCTCGGCGCCGGTCAGCTCGCCGTAGCGCACGTTGTCGGCGCCGCGCCCGGCGGCGCGGTAGAACTCGGCCATCCGGCCCGGCGAGGTGAACACCCCGAGCCAGGACAGTTCGCCGTCGCGCCCGGTGGGCAGCGCGAAACGACCGTCCTCATCGGACACCGCGACGTAGAGCGCCGTGCCGCGCAAGGCGGCGGCGAGCTGGGCGATGGTCGCCTGGTCGGCGCGGAACCGGCGCAAGGCGTCGAGCAGCTCGGCGGCAGGTTCCGGCGCCGGCTCGTCGAAGATCGAACCGGTCAGCCGAAGTACGCCCCGGCCGGGAAAACCCCTGCCAGGACGGCATTGTGCAAGCGTCATGGAGCCACGCCTCCCCAGCGCGGATCATGGAATCAACGGGGCGGAACAGTACCCAAGCGGGCGTGTTCCGATGCCCATTTGATCATCACTCACCGTGTCGAGAAGATCACGGTCCGGGTTGCACCGTTCGGCGGTAAGTGCTCGTGAGTCGAGGTTGCCGGCGTCGGGGTTCCGGGCTCGAAGGATCCGGGCGGCGGCGTGCTGGTGTTCTCCGCTGCCCGTGGGCCGACTTCGTGGTGGCCTCATGCGGATCCGCGCATGGGCCCGTTGGGTTGGTGTGAAGTTTCCGAGAGTTGGTGCGGGGCGGGAAGTCGCGCTGCTAGGGTCGGCCTTCGACCGGGTGATCAGACGCCGCGACCTGGGGGTTTCCCGCGATGACGACGCCAGCACCACCACCGCCGCCGGTTCCGGGGGGCGCCGGTCAAACCATCACCGTCAACAAGGACAACGTCCTCGAGGTGCGCAAGGTCATCCTCATGGCGGCCGATGAGGCAAAGCAGAAGCTTCAGGAACTCCAGCCCAGTTTGATCGTTTACGCGCCTGCGAGCGATGACATCAGCAATACGTCGGCGTCGGTGTGGACCGCGAACCTGGTGGGCAATCCGGACTCCCATTTTGCCCGCCTCCAGCAGTACGTGGATAACGTCGTCGGCTTGGGGCGGCAGCTCGAAGAGGCAGCCAAGCAGTACGGCTATACCGATGACGACATCGCTGCATCGTTCAACATGCAGCAGAGGCAGATGTGAGGAATTCGGTGCGGGTACATCGGTTGGGCGGTTTGATCGCTCTGACTGCGGCAACTGCTCTGCTGGCTGGTTGCACGGTGAACGGCCCGGACGCAGAACCCACGTCTGAACCAACTTCCACGCCCACAAGTGGATCCGGGGCTTCGCTGGAGCTTCCACCTCGCCCCCGTGACCTTCCGGTTGGTGGGGCTCAGGACGCAGAGATCTGTTCTTGGTTGCTGCCTGAGCAGCAAGCACAGCTGCAAGTTGCCAGGCCAAGACCAGCGGTCAAGAACGGCAACAACTACAACGGTTGCATTTTCAACCCTGACGGGACCGGGGTCAGCGCCGGAGTCGCGCTTCGGGTAGTGCCCGAAGGTCTTGACGCCTTCGTGCAGAAGGTCAACAGCGCTGAGGGATCCCGGAAGGTTCTCGAGGTCAAGGGATTCGGTGCAGTCCAAAGCCAGATCGCTGGCGCAGAGCGCCTCGGTTGTTCGGTCTTCGTCGACGCTGCCCAAGGGCAAACGTTGTACGTCGACCTGAACCTCCTTGCTTCGGACGGCATGGACAACAACCAGATGTGCGAGCGGGCGAAGCAGGCCGCCGAGGCGGCCGTGACGACCTTGCAGGGTAGCTAGGGGGAGTCGTGACCAGCATCGATCCGATCCGGGACATCCGGTTCGAGGGGATGGACATCCCCCAGCTCCAGGAATGGATCACCCAGATCAAGCAGGGGCGCGGCGCGGAGTCGATGCAGGGCGCGGTGCGCGCGCTGGACGAGTGCGTGCAGGTGGTCGTCGATCTCGACGAGACGCTGCGGCGCGAGCTCGGCAAGCTGCAGATCGCGTGGGAGGGCAACGCCGGGAGCCTCGCGGCGGCGGCGACCCAGCAGCAGTCCGTCTTCATGGCCGATGCCCCGGATCCCCTGAAGGCGTCCGCGGACAGCGTCGACGCGCAGGGCCGGGGCTACGAGTCCGCCCGCAACGGGCTGCCGAACAATGACGAGCTCAAGCACAAGCAGTCGGAGAACGCGGTCGAATGGGCCGGCGGTGCCTTCGGCTACGAGAGCGACTACGACAAAGAAGCCAAGAACATCGAGGGCCAGAAGCAGGCCGCGCAGGCCGCGCTCAGCTCGTACCGCAACACCTCGGTCAGCCAGGCCGATTCGTACCAGCCGCTGCCCGAGATGCCGCCCGCCATGGTGTCCGCGCAGTCGGCGTCCGGGACGAGCATGCCGGGCGTCGGCGTGGGTTCGGTCGGCGGCGGCTATTACGGCGGCGGCTCGGCGGTCGACGGGGGCACGCCCGGTGTCGTCGTGGGCGGCGGGAACGTCGGCAGCGGCAACATCGGCGGCGGAATCAAGCGCGGCGATGGCGTGGATGCGCAGGATCCCGGTGACCGCAGCGGCACGGGCCGGCACCCGGACGAGCGCGAGACCGGCGGCGAGGCGGACCAGACGCCGGAGGCCGCCGCGACGAGCAGCGGTATCAACCCCGGCACGGTGCTCGGCATCGCCGCAGGTGGTGCGGCGGTCGCGGGTATCGGTGCCTACGCCGCGAGCAGGATGCTCGGCGGCCGGGGCCCGGCCGCGGCATCGGCCGGCGGTGGCTCGGCTTCCGGGCTGAGCCGAGGCGGTTCGTCCGGCATCGGCGGCGGTCCCGGCGACACGGTGGCCGGGCGGTCCGCGGGCAACACACCGGGCAGCCGCCCGATGGCCGGTTCGATGATGGGACCGGCGGCGACCCGCGGCGAGAAGCGCAGCGAAGACGCGGAGCACGAGAACAAGTACGTCGCCGACGAAACCCCGTTCGACGACGAGCGGCTGGTCGCGCCGCCGGTGCTCGGGCACTTCGAGCCCGACGACGAAGCCGACGACGAATCCCCCGACGACGAGCCGAAGAAGCGGGACTGACGTTGCGCCCTGGAGCAGAAGCCGATCCGATCGTGCTGTCCGCATTGGAATTCGATGTGGTCTGCGAGGCGGAGAAGCTCACCGAGCGTCGGCACATCATCCTCAACGTGCCGAGCCCGGGAGCGACCTACTCGGAGCGCGCGCAGCTCGTCGCGGACGTGTGGGCCGGGCTCCGCGAGCGCCGCCTGGCGGAGCCCCACCGCGACCGGGTCGACGTCGACTTCGCGGACCTGCTGGGCCTGCTGGACCGGCCGCAGCGCAGCATCGACGTGCGGATCTGGGCGGACCGGTCGATCCGCGCCCTGGCGTCGGCGAACGGCGGCACCGGCCTGCTGACCATTGTGGACGGCGACATCGTCGAGCTGACCCCGATCCGGGCGAGCTCGCTGGTGGAGGCGGCGGTGTCGGTGGCCGGCGACATGCCGCCGGGACCGGGCCGGGCGGTGAGCCTGCCCAACGAGGTCCTCCGCGAAGCCAGCGACTACGCGGGCCCGAACAACCCGCTGCTGCTCACCGACGAACTCCGGGCCCTGGGAATCGGCCCGGACGACGCGGCGGACGTGGCGAACATGGCGGACGGAATGGGAATCCGGGGCCAGTTCGGCGTGGAGGTCTGCCCGAACCGAGGCGGCAGGCCGGAGCGGGCGAACAGGGTGGTGGCGTTCCACGACACGGACAAGGGCCGCTACAGCCACGTGGTCCGCCCCAGCGGAGACGGCCGCCGCTGGAGCACGATAGCCCCGGCGGACAACGCGAGGATCGCGGAGTACGCCCGAGAACTCCTGGCCGAGGTCTGGGACGACTGAGAACGAGAACGCCGGCTTGCCGATCGGGCACGAGTGGGAACCATCGGCGGCTTGGAACCGTCGTACCCCAAGAACGGGAGGTACTGCGGGATGAGTTTTGGTCGGCATCAACCCGACGACTGGGAATACGACGACACCGATTGGCTTGCTCAGGCCGACGAACCGACCCGGGCATCGACGGCCGTCGACACCGTGGTGGGACAGGACCCGTCCGGCGTCGTCTCCGTCAGCTCGACATTCGACGCCGAGGTCGTGTCGGTGGCGCTGGCGGACAACTGGCGACAGGTCGTCGACCCCCGGCAACTGCACGTCGGCGTCGTCGTTGCCGCGAACGCGGCAACGATGCTGGCGCTGGGCACGAAGCTGGAGTCGGCGGACCTCGAAGGGACCGATCAACTCCAAGCCGCACCCGGTTACGACGATTCGCCGCTGAGCTCGCAGGACATCACCAGGCTGCTCGACGAGGTCACCGCGGATCTGAACGCTTTCACGCATCAGCTCGCCGCCATCGCCGACCAGACCGTCACCGCGGAAAGCCCCGGCCGCAACGTCAGCGGCACGGCCCAGCGAGGTCAGATCCTGCAACTATCGCTCGACCCGAACTGGGCTTCCGCGGCGCGGAACTCGGAGATCGAGACCGAGCTCGCATCGTTGCTCGCAACGCTGCAGAGCAAGTCGACGCCGACGGATCTGGCGGGCGGGCCGCGCAGTCGCGCGATCGACGAGTTGAACGGTTTGGCGTCCAATCCGCAGCTGCTTCTCCGGCGACTCGGGCTCGGTTCCTGACCGGTAGATGTCGTCGCACGCATGGAGGTGAGAAACGATGACCAGTGCTGGAATCGGCGTGGCGTTGGAGGCGATGCGCTCCGACGCCAAGACCTGGGACACGGCCGCCGGGGACCTCGACGGCCCGCTGAGCACGATCGGGACGTTGCAGATCGACCCGGGTTCCTTTTCGATGTGGGCGGTCGACCGGGGGGTCGACAAGACCTATGACGAGGCGCGAAGCGCGCTGGAGGACATGCTGAAGCAGGCTGCCGACTACTTCCGCGAGATCAGCTCGGACCTGACCGAAGCGGCCGCGCAGTACGAGCGCGACGACGAGCAGGGCAAGCACGGAATCCAGAACGCGTACTGAATCCGGGGATGGCAATGACGAACACCCTCGTCGCGCAGGCGAGCGACAAGTCCAACGACCTCAACGAGAAGATCCAGGACTTCTTCAACAAGGTCAACGACCTGATGAGCTGGGTGCCGGACTTCCTCTCGTACCTCATCGAGCCCATCAAGCAGGGCATGCAGGCGCTGGCCCAGAAGGTCCAGGAGTTCTGGGACCGGATCACCCAGCTCTTCGAGCAGCCCGGTGACTCGGACAAGCTGCGGGAAACCAGCGACAAGTGGGCCACCGAGGTCGGCGACAAGGCTGGGGAGATCGCCGGCGACATCAACCTGCAGAAGCTGAAGGCCAACGTCGAGTGGACCGGCAAGGCGGCCGAGGCGTACAAGGCGCTGGTTCCGGCGCAGGGCGACGGGCTTTCGTCGGTCAAGCTGATGGCGATGCAGATCCGCACTTCGCTGAACAGCCTGGCGAGCGCGCTGGATGCGTTCTGGCTCGCGATCGGCGTCGCCCTGGGTGTGTTCGTCGTCGGTGCCGTGGGCGCGATCGCGGCGGCCTGCACCGTCGTGGGCATCCCGGCGGCGATCGGCGCGATCGCGACCGCGGCGGGCGTGTCCATCGGGTTGGTGACGACCGCGATCATCTCGATGAACAGCTTCACTACCACCATCGAGACCGAGCAGACCGCGATCAAGCAGAAGATCACCGACCTCGGCGACAAGTGGTCGCGCTCGGACCAGGACCTGTCCGACGGGAGTGTCAGCGACGGCGACGGATCGGACTGGAAGGCCAACCAGTGACCGTCCACCGGCCGTACTGGGAGCACGTCCCCGTGCCGGACGACGTCGCGCGCAGGATCAGATCAGGCGCGGTCCGGTTCGGTGCGGGTTCGCTGGTGCTCAGCTTGGTGGAGGGGATCGCTATCCTCGTGCTGGGGTTCGGCCTGCCGACCGCGCACCACCCGATTTCCGGCATCGCCGTCATGTTCGGCGGTATCTCGGCGTTCTTCCACTTCTTCTCCAGCATCACGGTCTTTTCCGGGCGGTCCTACGTCAAGAACGGCCAGCTCAACAAGACGGCTGCGGGTAAGGCATGCCGGTTGCTGGCGGTCTTCTGGGGCGGGACCATCGCGACGTCGCTGGGCAGCTGCGGCCTGCTGGCTATGGTCATTCGCTCGTCCGGACGCTCGTCGGTCCTCCCGGAGGTGCAGTACACGCCAGCGATCATCGGCTACCTGCTGCTCCTTCTGGTGCCATGCGTGCTGTCCGCGGTCAACTTCTTCATCGGCCGCCACCTGCTGCGCCCCGCCGCGTAGCACCAAGCACCGGCAGTTCGATCTCGATGCCGTCGAGTAGGAGATCGCTCGGGAATTTGCCGCGGCCGCAGGTTCGGGCCCGCGTAGCCTGGGCGACGGCTGTGCGGAGGTGCGGTGTGGTCGGGTATTCGGAGTTGGTCGAGCGGGCTCGGGCGCTGGCCGGTAGCGGGCAGCGGCGGATCTTGGGGATCGCCGGGGCTCCCGCGGCCGGGAAGGGGTTCGTCGCCCGGCGGGTCGTCCGGGAGCTCGGCGGTTCCGCCGTTCTGGTGCCGATGGACGGCTTCCACCTGGCCAACTGCCAGCTGCGGCGGCTCGGGCGGGCCGATCGGAAAGGCGCTCCCGACACCTTCGACGCCGCCGGGTACGTCGCGCTGCTCCGGCGGATCCGGGAATGCGGGCCCGGCACCGTTTACGCCCCCGAGTTCCACCGCGAGATCGAGGAGTCCTACGCCGGGGCCATCGCCGTCGATCCCGATGTGCCGCTGGTGATCACCGAGGGCAATTACCTGCTGCTGGATTCGCCGCCGTGGTCGGCGGTCCGGGAACTGCTCGACGAGGCGTGGTTCCTCGCGCCCGATGACGATGTCCGGGTACGGCGGCTCATCGATCGGCACATAGGTTACGGGCGGACTCCCGAGGAGGCCGAGGAATGGGTGCACCGCAGCGATGAGCGCAACGCCGCGATCATCTCGGCCAGTCGGGGCCGGGCCGATCTGGTCGTCGTCGGCGACCCAGAATGATTTCCCCGAATTGCATCTGAATAAGTTTCAAAAATGGGGTAAGGTGTCGTCTTGGGGTCTGCGGAGTGGGCTGGACGGCCCGTCGGAAATGTCCTGACGATCTGCTGGACAACTCGCTGACCTGCTAAAACATTGATCATTGGCCGCTGGTCAATCGGTTAATTCATTCGCTCATTGTCGGCTGGAAAACCTGTCGGAATGCTGGCTATGTTGGTTCCAGTCCGGTTCCGGACGGCATTTTCGGAAACCCGAGGAGAAGCGATTTCGTTCGGCGGAGAAGCCGAATCGCGAAACTCCCGGGTGAACGGTCTCTCAGCGAGGAGTGAACAATCATGACCAGCAAGCTGGCTCGCGTTTTCGCAATCGGTGCTTCGGGCGCTGTGCTGTTGGGCGGGATGCTCGTCGTCGCGCCGGTTGCTTCTGCGAGTGCGCAGGGATGCACGGGCACCAATCTGCGCACCGATCCGGCTCTCCTGTGCACCACCGTCGACGGCGAGAGCACGACGGTCAAGAACATCCAGGCCTCGATCGACATCAAGAACTACACCTGCAACGCCGACTTCAAGGTCTGGGGCACCTACGCGGACGGCCGGAAGTACTCCGACACCGGGCACGCCAAGTGCGGCCTCGGCCGGGTCTGGGTCGATTTCAAGCCCGGCGGCGGCAAGTTCGAGAACGGCACCAAGGTGTGCAGCGCGCTGGTCGAGAACGGCAAGGTCCGGGCGGAACACGCCTGCATCGAGATCAAGAAGTGATCGGGCGTGCCGTGAGCCCGGGCGGCGGGCTCACGGCACCACCGCCACGTCGAAGTAGATCGGGCGCAGGGCGCTCGCCGGGTAGAACAGCACCCCGTTCTCGTCGACCATCTTCCACGCGATCTTGCACCGCCCGGGCGCGCTGCCCGCCTCCACCGGCACGCTCAGCCGCACCGCCTGCCCCGGCTCGACCACGGTGATCGACACCCGGTGCGGCGCGGTGCACTGCGATCCACCCTCGCGACCGGCCTGCTCGAGGTAGCGGCCGGTCCAGCGGACCTGGCCGATGTTGCGCAGCTCCCAGGTCTTGACGAAGCGCCCGCCGGCTTTGACCTCGATCCCGTCCGGCGGGTCCTCGCCCAGCATGAACGAGGCGTCGCCGGGGATCGGGCGCTGCGGCGGCGACAGCCAGAAGAACACGCCCGAACCCGCCGCCAGCACGACCAGGGCCGCGAGCACGACCAGCGGCCAGCGCCGCTTCGGAGCAGGAGCAGGAGCAGGAGCAGGATCGGGAACCGGCTCCGGTTCGCCGCTCACCTGGGCTTCCTCCCAGCGCCGCGTCCACTCGCGACGGACGGCCTCGGCGTCCTGGCCGAGCGCGTTCACGGCGAGGCTGCGGACGAATTCCCATGCCGTCTCCCACGACGGCAGATCCCGGCCGCGGGCCGCCGCCGACAGCGCCGACTTCGACGCCGCCGCGCCGAACTCGGCGCGCATCCGGTCGTAGGACGGATCGCCCGCGGCCTCCTTCAGCTCGCACAGCCGGAACGCGAATTCGGCGACCGGGCCGTCCGCCGGGTCGGGGCGCTGCTGCTTCCGGCCGCGTTTGCCGGTGCTTGCCGCCGCCTCGTCCATCGTTCGCCCTCGCCCGTGCGCTGGTGTTCTGACCGCCACCCGACATTTACTAGCACGATTCCGTGACGATGGGTGCACGGGTGGGCGCGCAGCGTCAGCGCTCGGCGAGTTCTGCCCGCACGTCGTCGGGGATCCGGCCGGTGTGGTCGATGGGCGTCCACGGCTCGCTGCGGATCCACTGAGAGCCGCAGCCGCGGCAGGCCAGCAGCGGAAACCCGTTGAGCTCCTTGGGCGTCCGATGCCACGAGCACAGCGACCGGCACGCGTGGACGGCCAGCGTCACGCGTCTTCCCCGGACGATTCCCACTCGGTGGTGTCCGTCGGCACTGGGTCCTCGGTGGTGGTCGTCGTCGTCGGGATCGGCTTGCTCGTCGTCGGCGGCTTGGTGGGGGTCGTCGTCGGCCGCGTCGGCGGCGTGGGCGGCTCCGGCGGCGGCGGAACCGGGAAGTCGCCGGGGATTTCGGTGCTCGTCAGCGTCGTCGACGACGTGGTCCGGCTGGCGGTCGTGGACGTCTCCGAGGTCGCGCTGCTGCTTGGCGGCGGCGGGGGCAGCAGCGGCGGCGTGGTGTACGTGTCCGCCGGCCGCGACGTGGCGGTCGGCTTCAGCGTGAAGTCCGGCGTCGCCTCGTCGTGCTGCTGCGCGCCGGCGACCATCGCGGCGGTCGTCGCGAAGATGGTGGCCACCGCGATGCCGGACGCGGCCAGCATCACCAGCTGCTTTGGCCGGGCGTCCGGGTCTTCCGGCAACATCGGGTCCATTGCGTGCCCCACTCGTCGGGCGGCCTGCGCCGGGTGCCCCGAAACCCCAGGCTCCCAGCCGAATCGGGCGGATCATACCGGCAGCCCGAGCAACCGCGGTCGTGGATGCGAGCCAACACCGCGCGCGCGGCGGCCGTGCGGCATCATGCCGGGCGTGACCGATTCGCAACAGGCACGACTGACCGCTTGGGTGCACGGGCGGGTGCAGGGCGTGGGTTTCCGCTGGTGGACGCGTTCCCGGGCGCTGGAGCTCGGCCTGGTGGGCAGCGCGACCAACCGGCCGGGGAGCCGGGTCGAGGTGGTCGCCGAAGGGTCCCGCGAGGCCTGCGCGAAGCTCCTGGCGGCGCTGCGCTCCGGCGAAACCCCGGGGCACGTCGACCACGTCGCCGAGCAGTGGTCCGAGCCCAAGGGCGGGCTGACCGGTTTCGTCGAGCGCTAGCAGCGGTTTCGCCTGGCCGGAAGCCGTGCGTACTTCGTGTCGCGATAGCAACCAAAAGTACGCACGGGTCCGGGGCGCACCCGGCGTTGATCTCCAAGTGCCCGGTGCGCGGGGAAAATCGCCGCAACCAGCGGTTCTGCGCAGTCGCGAGTGGCCGCAGCGGTAGGCTTCACCGGATGTGACCGCCGGTGAACCGGACGAAACACGGGAAGGTCGATCGCAGCCGTGCACCTGAAGAGCCTGACGCTGAAGGGGTTCAAGTCCTTCGCCTCGGCCACCACGCTGCGCTTCGAACCCGGCATCACCTGCGTCGTCGGCCCCAACGGCTCGGGCAAGTCCAACGTGCTCGACGCGCTGCGCTGGGTGATGGGCGAGCAGGGTGCCAAGGACCTGCGCGGCGGCAAGATGGAGGACGTGATCTTCGCGGGCACCGCGGGCCGCGCCCCGCTGGGCCGCGCCGAGGTCACGCTGACCATCGACAACTCCGACGGCGCGCTGCCGATCGAGTACACCGAGGTCTCCATCACCCGCCGGATGTTCCGCGACGGCGCCAGCGAGTACGAGATCAACGGCAACACGTGCCGGCTGATGGACGTGCAGGAACTGCTGTCGGACTCCGGCATCGGCCGCGAGATGCACGTCATCGTCGGGCAGGGCCAGCTGGCCAGCATCCTGCAGGCCAAGCCGGACGAGAACCGCAGGCTCATCGAAGAGGCCGCGGGCGTGCTCAAACACCGCAAGCGCAAAGAGAAGGCGCTGCGCAAGCTCGACGCGATGCAGGCCAACCTGACCCGGTTGACCGACCTGACCAGCGAGCTGCGCCGCCAGCTCAAACCGCTCGGCAAGCAGGCCGAGATCGCCCGCAAGGCGCAGACCGTGCAGGCCGACCTGCGGGATTCCCGGCTGCGCCTCATCGCCGACGACCTGATCACCGCGCGCGCCGACCTGGCCCGCGACGAAGCGGACCAGGAAACCGCGCGCGCCAAGCGCACCGAGGTCGAGCGCGCCCTGCAGTTCGCGCAGTCCGAGGAGAAGACCCTCGAAGAGCAGGTCGCCGCGGACGCGCCGAGGCTGACCCGCGCGCAGGAGACCTGGTACCGGCTGTCGGCGCTGGAGGAGCGGCTGCACGGCACGCTGCGGCTGGCCGCCGAGCGCCATCGGCATCTGACGGCGCAGACCGAAGAGCACCGCCCCGGCCGCGACCCGGATCAGCTCGACGCCGAGGCAGAAGAGGCCGCAGAGCAGGAGATCGAGCTCCGCGAGCAGGTCGAAGAGGCCCGCGAGGTGCTCAACGAGGTCGTGCTGCGCCGCTCGGAGCTGGAATCCGAGCTGAAGCAGGCCGAACAGGCGCATCTCGCCGCCGTGCGGGCGATCGCCGACCGCCGCGAGGGCGCTGCCCGGCTGTCCGGCCAGGTCGAATCGCTGCGCAGCAAGGTCAGCGACACGGCCGACGAGATCGAACGGCTGTCGGATTCGCTGGACGAAGCCACCGGGCGGGCCGAGGAAGCGGAGCGCGCGCAGGCCGACGCGGAGGAGGAGAGCGGCGGCTACGACTCCGACGACGCGGGGCTTCAGGAACGCCGCGAAGGCGCAGCCGAAGCGCGCGATGCGGCGCGCGCCCGCGTCGAGGAGCTCGTGAAGGCCGAGCGGACCGCGGAGCGGGAGATCGCGTCCTGGAAGGCGCGAGTCGAAGCGCTGTCGATGGGCTTGCAGCGCAAGGACGGCGCCGGCGCGCTGATGTCGTCGGGAGACCGGGTGCCGGGCCTGCTCGGCACGGTCGCGGCGCTGCTCAGCGTCGAGCCGGGCGCGGAGGCCGCACTCGCCGCGGCGCTGGGCGCGGTCGCCGACGCCGTCGCCGTTCGTGGTGTCACGGACGCGGTGACGGCCCTGGAATTGCTCAAGGCGGACGAGGCGGGCCGCGCCGGACTGCTCATCGGTTCCGCCGTGGCCGTCGACCGATCGGACTGGCCGCAGCTGACCGGCTCGGCGCGCTGGGCGGTCGACCTGGTCACCGCGCCCGACGGGCTGAGCGGGGCCGTGGCCAAGGCGCTCGACAAGGTCGCGGTCGTCGACGAGCTGACCGACGCCCGGGAACTCGTGCAGCGCCATCCCGAAGTCCGCGCCGTGACGGCGAACGGCGACGTGCTCGGCGTGCACTGGGCGATCGGTGGTTCCGAAGACCGGCAGAGCACCATCGAGGTGCAGGCCGCCGTCGACGAGGCCGAACGCGAACTCGCCGCCGCCGGGCGCCGCCTGGAGCAGCACTCCGCGGCGCTGGAAGGCGCGCGAGCCGAGGAAGAAGCGCGGCGTGCCGAAGTGCGGGCCGTGCAGGAGCAGATCAACGACGCCAAGGTGCGGCGAGCCCGCAGCACCGAACGGCTTTCCAGCCTGCAACGCGCCGCCCGCGCCGCCGGCGCCGACGTCGACCGGATCCGGCAGCAGCGCGTGAAGGTCGAGCAATCCCGCGAACAAGCCCTGGTCAAGCTCGCCGAACTCGAAGAGCGGCTGAGCATCGTCAAGTCCGAACAGGACGAAGCGGCGGAGCCGGACACCGGCGAACGCGACCGGCTGGGCACCGAGCTCAACGCCGTGCGGCAGCAGGAAATGGACGCCCGCCTCGGACAGCGCACCGCCGAGGAGCGCGCCCGGGCTGTGCAGGGGCGCGCCGACCAGCTGCGCCGCGCAGCGCGCCACGAGCGCGAAGCGCGCGCCCGCGCGGAAGCGGCTCGCAAGGCCCGGGAACGCGCAGCGCGCGTGACCCAGGCCGTGGTCACCGGGGCCGAGACGGCGCTGGAGCGCATCGCGCGATCGCTGAGCGCCGCGACGGAGGAGCGGGACGTCGCGCAGGCGAAGCAGAGCGAGCACGAGCAGGCGCTCGGCGCCGTGCGAGCGCGCGTGCGCGAGCTCAGCGGGGAGCTGGAGAAGCTGACCGATGCGGTGCACCGCGACGAAGTCGTGCGTGCGGAGCAGCGGTTGCGCATCGAGCAGCTGGAAACCAAGATCATCGAGGATTTCGGGATCGGCCTGGACGACCTGGTCGACGAGTACGGGCCCACCGTGCCGATCCCGCCCGGCCCCGCCGAGATCGCCGAGTACGAGGCGGCCAAGGAGCGCGGCGAGGACGTCAGCCCGCCGCCGCCGATGCCGTTCGACCGGGCCACCCAGGAGCGCCGCGCCAAGCGCGCCGAGAAGGACCTCTCCTTGCTGGGCAAGGTGAATCCGCTGGCGCTGGAGGAGTTCGCCGCGCTGGAGGAGCGCTACAAGTTCCTCTCCACCCAGCTGGAAGACCTCAAGGACAGCCGCCGCGACCTGCTCAGCGTGGTCAAGGAGGTCGACGACAAGATCCTGGAGGTGTTCGCCTCCGCCTTCCAGGACGTGGCCGCGGAGTTCGAGACCGTCTTCAAGGTCCTGTTCCCCGGCGGCGACGGGCGGCTGACGCTCACCGACCCCGAGGACATGCTGACCACCGGCGTCGAGGTCGAGGCCCGGCCGCCGGGCAAGAAGGTCAAGCGGCTGTCGCTGCTCTCCGGTGGGGAGAAGTCGCTGACCGCGGTGGCCATGCTGGTGTCCATCTTCCGCGCCCGGCCGTCGCCGTTCTACGTGATGGACGAGGTCGAGGCGGCGCTGGACGACACCAACCTGCGGCGCCTGATCACGCTGCTGGACCAGCTCCGCGAGACCTCGCAGCTGATCATCATCACGCACCAGAAGCCGACCATGGAGATCGCCGACGCCCTGTACGGCGTGACGATGCGCGGCGACGGCATCACGCAGGTGATTTCCCAGCGCCTGCGCGGCGATTCCGGCAAACGGCGCAAGGACGACGCGCCCGACGCGCCGCCCGAAGGCGACGTCGCCGCGGTGCTGGACGGCTCGGCGGCGCCGGAAAGCGTTGCGGGAGAGCCGGATCCGGCGCCCGGGGATCAGGCCGACGTGCCGAGGGCGTAGCCGACGCCGAAGGCGACGAGCGCAGCCACCAGCGCGAAGCCGAACACCACCGACCAGCCCGGCCGGGCCGGCGCCCAGCGGGCCGGCTTCGAGTCCCGCGGTGAAATCCACTGCGGCGCAGCACGATTCCACAATTCCGGCCGCCCCAGCTCGGTCCGGCACGCCGCGCACTCCGACAGGTGGGTGCGCACCGTCAGCCATTCGACGTCGCTGAGCACGCCCGCCGAATAGGCGTTGAGCTTCGCCCGCAGATCCGCATGATCCTGCACCGCAGCCCCCATCCGCAGCCTCGGTGATCGCTTGGGTAGATCATCGACCCGTGGCAACTCCTGCTGAAGCCCCGGGGGTCGGGCAATGGTGTCGTCGGCCACCTCGGTTCAACCTCCGGAACGGCATGCGGGACGATGTTTCCGCGGTCCGGCGTCGATCCTCGGGGGCAGATGCCGGCCGGACACCGGGCGCGGAGTTCCCGCATCACCCCGAGTGCGGGGTCCCACCAGGTACAGGAGGCTTTCCATGACCAACCCGTACGGCCCCCCGCCGGGGCAGCAGCCGTACCCGCAGCAGGGCCCGCCGATGGCGCCGCCCGGCGGCTACGGCCCGCCGTCCGGCCCGATGCCGCAACAGCCGATGCCGCCGCAGATGCAGCCGGGAATGCCGCAGCAGGGCTACCCGCAGCCGCCGGCCCCGGCCGCGCCGCAGGGCCAGCCGATGGCGCCGCCCGCGCCCGGCATGGGGCGCATCATGATCGACTGCTCGTACTTCTGGCTGGCGTTCATGCTGATGTTCTTCAAGCCGCAGCTCACCATCAACGGGCAGCCGGGCCCGATCCTGACCTGGGGCAAGACCCCGGTCGACCTGCCGCCCGGCCAGTACCAGATCGGCATCCACGTCAACTACCTGTGGCAGGTCGGCCTCGCGACCGCGGTGATCCCGGTCAACGCCGGTCAGCAGGTCGACGTCCACTACGCGGCGCCGGTGATCGTCTTCATGAACGGTGCCATCGGCCCGACCCCGCAGAAGGCGCCCGGCATGGGCCTGGCCATCGGGATCATGGCCGGCAGCGTCGCGCTGTGCTTCCTGATCATCCTGCTGTCGGTCATCTCGGCCGCCGTCGCCTGAGTCGCCCGCCGTGACCGCAGTTTCAATTGAAACTGCGGTCACGACAGCAAGACCCACGGCAGTTCACGCGTTGTCGGCCTGCTTGACGGCGGCTTCGGGCGCCCGTCGCGGGTGGCGCAGCGACAGCAGTCCGCCCACCACGAGCGTCACGATGACGCCGAGCGGCGTGTACCAGGGGAAGGCCAGCGGGGCTTCGCCGCCTTCGCCGTCCGGGAAGGTGACCCCGAGGATCACGATCGCCATCACCACGACGGTCACCAGGAACGCGATCACCGCGTCGGGTTGGGTCGCCCGCTTCACCGCGAGCCCGAGGAAGAACGACCCGAGCAGCGCGCCGTAGGTGTAGCCCGTGATGCTCAGCCCCAACTCGATGACCGGGTTGTCGGTGCTGGTGAACATCGAGGCGAACACGAACAGCAGCACGCCCCACGCGAGCACCCAGAACTTCGCCTGGCGCAGCACCGCGTTGTCGTCGAGCTTGCGCTTGATCAACCGCTGGTAGACGTCGGTCACGGTGGACGTCGCGAGCGAGTTCAGCGACGAGCTCATCGCGGCGGCGAGGATGCCCGCGATCAGTAGCCCGGCGATGCCCGGCGGCATCTCGGTGATGATGAACGTCGGGAACAGCTCGTCGTTCGTGCTCATGCCCATTTCCTTGGGCTTCACCCCGTCGTAGAACGACCACAGCATGGTGCCGATCAGCAGGAACAGGCCGAACTGGAAGAACACCAGGATGCCGCTGCCGATCAGTGCGCCCTGGCTGGCCTTCAACGTCCGGGTCGCCAGCAACCGCTGCACGATCAGCTGGTCGGCGCCGTGTGAGGCCATCGAGAGCATCGCGCCACCGACGATCGCCGTGACGAACGAGTACGGCTCGGTCACGATCGACGACGAGAAGTCGAACAACTGGAACTTGCCGGCGTCCAGGGCGGAGGCGAACCAGTCGGCGGGCAGCTTCCCGGCCAGCACCACGACCGCGATGACACCGCCGACGACGTAGAGGACCATCTGCAGGGCGTCCACCCAGACCACGGCGCGGGTGCCGCCGAGGTACGTGTAGAGCACGGTGATGATCGTGATCACCAGGAGGATCTGCCAGAACGACACGTCGATGCCGGCCGCCCCCAGCATCACCTTCACCGGGATGGCCGTGGCGAACAGCCGCACCCCGTCCGCCAGCAGCCGGGTGATCAGGAACGTCGCCGACGCGGTGACCTGCACCCCCGGGCCGAACCGCTTGCCGAGGAACGCGTAGGCGGTGACGAGCTCGCCCCCGTAGTAGCGGGGCAGCAGCACGAAGGCCACCACGACCCGGCCGATCAGGTAGCCGATCGCCAGCTGCAGGAAGGTGAACGACCCGAGGTAGGCGACCGTCGGCGTGCTGATCACCGTCAGCGTGGACGTCTCGGTGGCCACCACCGCGAAGCACACCGCCCAGGACGGCATGTTGCGGTCGCTGACGAAGAAGTCCTTCGCCGAGCGCTGCTTGCCGGCCAGCAGCACGCCGAGGACCGGCATCAGAACCAGGTAGCCGATGATGATCGTGATGTCGACGGGATGCACTGGCGCCTCCTACGCGGGCTGCATTCGCAGCCGCCTCGGCTGCTGGATGGCGGGCTCGGGGAGCCGGAGCGGGCCGGATCCCGGGGTGATGCTGCCCAACAAGCGGGGCCCGGCGGCCCCGGTGGTGCCCGGCGCGTTGCCGCTGACGCCGTGCCAGGTGAGGAATCCGAGCAGCGCGGTCAGGTACGCCTCCTTGCCGTCCGCGGGCATGCCGAGGTCGTCGCTGACGACCAGCGGCGCGTCCAGCAGGCGGCGCAGGGCGGCGAGCAGGACAGGATTGCGCACCCCGCCGCCGGACGCAACGACCTTCGTGGCCTGCTCGTTGCGGCAGGCGTCGGCGATGGTGCGCGCGGTGAGCTCGGTCAGGGTCGCCAGCAGGTCGCCGTCGCCGACCTCGCCGGGCAGCTCGTCCAGCGCCCGGGCCAGGTAGTCGGCGTTGAAGTGCTCCTTGCCGGTGGATTTCGGCGCCGGCCGCCGGTAGTAGCCGTCGGCGAGCAGCACTTCGAGCAGTTCGGCGTGGACGGTGCCGGTCGCGGCGATGCTCCCGTCGGTGTCCTGCGGCGTGCCGGTGATCCGGCCCGCCGCGAGGTCGATCAGCGCGTTGCCTGGGCCGGTGTCGTAGGCCAGCGGCCGCCGCCCGCCGACCACGGTGATGTTGGCGATGCCGCCGATGTTCAGCGCGACGGTCGTGCCGGGCTCGTCGGCCAGCCACAGCGCGTCGAACACGCCCGCCAGCGGGGCGCCCTGACCGCCGGCGGCGACGTCGCGGGCCCGCAGGTCGGACACCACCGGCAGGCCGGTGGCCTCGGCGATCCACGCAGGCTGCCCGATCTGCAGGGTGCCGCGCGCTCGCCCGCTGCCCTGGACCCAGTGGTAGATCGTCTGCCCGAGCGACGCCACGAGGTCGGCGCGGCCGTCCGCGAGCTCGACCCCGAGCCGGGCCGCGGCCGCGAACTGCTGCCCGACGTAGGTGTCGAGCCGGCACAGGTCTTCGGCGCTGCAACCGGCTGGCGGGAGCACGGCGCGCAGCTTCTCGTGCAGCACGTCCGGGTAGGGGAGCACGGTGGCGCCCAGCGGGCGGAGCTGCACGGTGTCGCCGTCCAGCCGCAGCTCGGCCACGGCCACGTCGACGCCGTCCATCGACGTGCCGGAGAGCAGACCGATCACGCGCAACCAACCCACATGTGTGGTCTATTGCACAGCGCATGGTAAATGCAAGCGTCTCGCGCTCATTGTTGGTGAATTGCTCACTTGGTGTGCCGGGCGCGTTCCGAGGCCGGTATGACCAGGTGGGAGGATGGGCGAGTGACCACCGAGAACCTGATTCTGATCATCGTCGCCGTCGTGGTGGTGCTGGCGATCGCCGTGGTCGCCGGCGTCGTGCTGAACCGCCGGCGGCGGATCAGCCTGAGCGAACGGGACGAGACTGCGGGCCGGGCCGAGTCCGTCAAGGGCGGCGGGTATCGCGCCGACAACGGGATCAGCCTGTCCAGCGGCGGCACCACCACGGCGGCCCCGCCGGAGCATCCGGCGGGCGAGCGCACCGAGGTGGAGGGCCAGCCCGGCGTCGGCGACGACGCCGCGGTGCCCCGCGACACCGAGCGGCGCGGCATCGTGGACGTGCCCCTGCCGGACGGCGGCACGGTGACCGAGGAGCCGCCGGTCAAGGAGCCGCCGGTCGAAGCACCGGCCGAGGTTCCGGAGCAGGAGCGCGCCGAGCCGGTGCCGGAGCCGGCGCCCGCGGTGCCGGAGGAGATCGAGGAGATCGAGGAGATCGAGCCGACCTCGGGTCGGCTGGAGCGGCTGCGCGGCCGGCTCTCCCGCTCCCGGTCGACGTTCGGCCAGGGCCTGCTGGGCCTGCTCGGCGCCGGCGACCTGGACGAGGACTCCTGGGAGGAGATCGAGGACACCCTCCTGCTGGCCGACCTCGGCGCGGCGACAACCACCGAGATCACCGAGCGGCTGCGCACCGAGATCGCCACGCGCGGCATCCGCACGCCGGACGAGGCGCGTGCGCTGCTGCGCGAGGTGCTGGTGGACGCCCTCGGCCCGGACATGGAGCGCGCGGTGCGCGCGCTGCCGCACGGCAACCCGGCCGATGGCGGCAAGCCGGCCGTGGTGCTGGTCGTCGGCGTCAACGGCACCGGCAAGACCACGACCACCGGCAAGCTGGCGCGGGTGCTCGTCGCGGACGGCCGGACGGTCCTGCTCGGCGCGGCCGACACCTTCCGCGCCGCGGCCGTCGAGCAGCTCGCCACCTGGGGCAGCCGGGTGGGCGCCGAGGTGGTGCGGGGCAAGGAAGGTGCCGACCCGGCGAGCGTGGCGTTCGAAGCGGTCAGCCGCGGCAGCGACACGGCCGTGGACGCGGTGCTGGTCGACACGGCCGGCCGCCTGCACACCAAGACGGGCCTGATGGACGAGCTGGGCAAGGTCAAGCGCGTCGTGGAGAAGAAGGCCCAGGTCGACGAGGTCCTGCTGGTGCTGGACGCGACGACGGGCCAGAACGGCCTGACCCAGGCGCGGGTGTTCTCCGACGTGGTGGACGTGACGGGCATCGTGCTCACCAAGCTCGACGGCACGGCCAAGGGCGGCATCGTCTTCCAGGTGCAGCGGGAACTGGGTGTCCCGGTGAAGCTGGTAGGCCTCGGCGAAGGCCCGGACGACCTGGCCCCCTTCGAGCCGGGAGCCTTCGTGGACGCCCTCCTCGGCTGACAAGTCCCGAGAACAGCCCCCGCGCCCCAAGCGCGGGGGCTGTTCGCTTTTCACGCTTCCCAGCGGCCTTGACGCAACTGGTTGGTTGCAATACTGTCGCAACCAATAGGTTGCGATTGAAGGTTGCTGGAGGGCGCCATGGGATTCCCCGATCGGATCGAACGGACCACGGACCTGGCCCATCCGCCGAGCAAGGTGTGGGCGGCGCTGACCACCGCGGAAGGACTCATCGGCTGGTTCGGCAACGACGCCACCATCGACCTGCGCCCGGGCGGGGCCGCGCGGATGAGCTGGCCCGAGGGTGACGTCGCGGACATCCGCGTCGAACGGGTCGAGGAGCCCAGGGTCTTCGGCTTCACCTGGCGGGTCGACGGCATGCCCGCGGATGATCCGCGACGGACCTACGTGGAGTTCACGCTCGAACCGACCCCGCGGGGCACCCGGCTGACCGTGGTGGAGACCGGCTTCGCGCAGCTGCCGGAAGGCAACTACCGCACCGGGTACGACTCCCACGTCGAGGGCTGGGCGCGCGAGCTGGGTGAACTGGTCGGTTACCTCGACGCCGCCTAGACCATGCCGCTCGATCACGAAGCGATCGCCGAGCAGGTATTCGTCGCGCTCGCCGACCCGACCCGGCGCGGGATCCTCGCCGAGCTGGCCGCCGGTGGCCCGGCCACCGCCACGGATCTGGCCGCCCGCCTGCCGATCACCCGGCAGGCGATCGCCAAGCACCTGGTGCTGCTCTCCGAAGCGGGCCTGGTGACGGCCGAACCCGGCGAGCGACGGCGGGTGCGCTACCGGCTGCGCTCCGAGCCGATGCGCGTGGCGCAGCAGTTCCTGGGCGCGCTGGCCCGCGACTGGGACGGCCCGCTCGACGCGCTGAAGAAACACCTCGACCAGTGAGTCGGCGCCCCGAAAGCACAGGAACGGAAACCGGGAAACGGAGGACGGCACGATGAACGAGTCGACGAACGCCGCGTTGCCGAAGGTGGTCGACCGCGTCGCCTGGCAGGCCGAACTGGATGCGCTGCGGGTCCGGGAGAAGGCCCACACTCGCGAAGGCGACGCGATCGCCGCGGCCCGTCGCCGGCTGCCGATGGTGGAGGTGGACGCCGCGATCCAGCTGATCGGCCCGGACGGCCCGGTCAGCCTGCTGGCTGCGTTCGAAGGCCGGCGGCAGCTGATCGCGTACTTCCACATGTGGCACGACGACCAGCCCGCGGCCGAGCAGTGCGAGGGCTGCACGTTCTACAACGGGCAGGTCCGCGAGCGCTCCCACCTGCACACCCGGGACGCGACCTACGCCACCTTCTGCTACGGCCCGTACGAGCAGAGCGTGCGCTACCGGGACTTCATGGGCTGGGACGGGCCGTGGTACTCGGTGCGGGAGTGCGCCGAGGAGCTGCTGGCCGGTCGCCGGGTCGGGGTGTTCTACCTGGTGTGCTACTTGCGCGAGGGCGATCGGGTGTTCGAGACCTACTGGACCACCGGCCGCGGCGCCGAGGTGCTCGACAACAACTACGCGCTGCTGGACCGCACCGTCTACGGCCGGCAGGAAACCTGGGAGGACTCGCCCGCCGGGTGGCCGCAGCACTGGGACGTCGACCGCGACACGCTCCGCGTCCGCGGGCGGCCCACGGCCCAGTGGGCCCGCCTGGAAGCCGGGCGCTCCGACGACCTCGGCGACCGGAGCTGAGCACGCCGAGCTGATCGGCCGGAACCGCACGGCGCATCCGGCCGATCAGCCGGATGCGCGCTGGAAATTTGTCTGACGACTGATGTCTGCCCTAGGGTTTCGCCCGGAGGTGTTGGTATGCGAGTCGTCGGGCACCGGTCCTCCGTGGACGAGGTCATCGCCGCGCTCAACGAGCAGCTCTCCGGTGGGGCCTGGGCTCCCGGTGAGCGGATTCCGACCGAGCTGGAGCTGGTCGCCGAGCTGGGGGTCAGCCGGACCGTCGTCCGGGAGGCCGTGCGGGCGCTCGTGCACCTCGGGCGGCTGGAATCCCGCCAGGGCGCCGGGACGTTCGTCGTGTCCACCGCCGATCCGGCGCCGATGCTGCGGCAGTTGCGGCTCGCCGGGGTCCGGGACGTCTTCGAGGTGCAGCTCGCCTACGACGTGCAGGCCGCCCGGTTAGCCGCGATGCGTCGCGACGACACCGACATCCAGCGGCTGCGCGAGCTGCTCGACCTCCGCGACCGCGCGGACTCGCCCGAGACCTTCGCCGCCGCCGACGTCGACTTCCACGCCGCGGTCGTGGCGGCGGCACGCAACCCGGTGCTCTCGGAGATGTACCGCTACCTCAGCGAACGTCTCCAGGAGAGCCTGGAAACGGTCCGCGCGGACGCCGCGCTGTCCGAAGGCGGGCCGGTCACCCACCGGGCGCTGCTGGAGGCCATCGTCGACGGTGACCCGGAGGCCGCCGCGGCGGCCGCGCATGCCGTGATTAAGCCGAGCCTGACGTCCCTCGGGGGCGTTCTCGACGAGAGGGGAAACGCGCAGTGAGCACCCGAGTCCAGCAGGCACCGGCATCCCCGGTGGGCACCGCCGTGGCCGCCACCCTGGTGCTGGTCGTGCTGGTGGCGCTGGCGCTGCGGCCGCCGTTCACCGCGGTCGCCCCGCTGCTGGAGCAGATCCAGCAGGACCTGGGCGTGTCGAACACCTTCGGCGGCGTGCTGACGACGCTGCCCGTGGTGTGCCTGGGGGTGTTCGCGTTCGTCGCGCCGAAGCTCCGGCAGCGCTTCGGCGACGAGAAGGTACTGGTCGGCTGCCTGATCGTGCTGCTGATCGGCAACTCGCTGCGCGCGCTGGGATCGATCTGGACGCTGCTGGCCGGGACCGTCGTGGTCGGCGCCGGGATCGCGGTGGCGAACGTGGCGCTGCCGGGCCTGATCAAGCGGGACTTCCCGCACAAGGTGCCGGTGATCACGGCGGTCTACACGATGTGCCTGACGCTGGGCGGCGCGATCGCGGCGAGCGTGGTCGTGCCGCTGGGCGCCGCGCTGTCGTCCGCCTGGCGCGCTCCGCTCGGGATCCTCGCGGTTCCCGTCCTGCTGGCCCTGGTGATCAGCCTCTTCGCGCTGCGGCGCAGCTCCGGCGCGCCGCCGCAGCCCTCCAGCGGCGGCCGGTTGTGGCGGAACCCGCTGGCCTGGCAGGTCACCGTCTTCATGGGTGTGCAGTCGGCGATGGCCTACGTCACGTTCGGCTGGCTGCCGACGATGCTGCAGAGCCGGGGCATGAGTGCCGGGCTCGCCGGCCTGGCGCTGGGCATCCAGGCCGCGGTGCAGGCCGTCGGCTCGATGAGCGTGCCCGTGCTGTGCCACCGGCTCCGCGACCAGCGCCTGATCGCCGTGGTGCTGGCGGTACTGCTCATGCTCGGCTTCACCGGGATCCTCGTCGGCCCGACCGCCGGGCTGTGGCCGTCGGTGGTCGTGCTCGGCCTGGCGCAGGGCGCGGCGTTCGGCTTGGCGCTGACGTTGTTCGGGCTGCGCTCGCCGGACAGCGACACCACGACTGCGCTGTCCGGGATGGCGCAGGGCGGCGGGTACCTCATCGCCGCGGCCGGTCCGCTGCTGATCGGGCTGCTGCACGACGTGACCGGCGGCTGGATCGCGCCGCTGGTGCTGCTGCTGGGTTGCTCGACGATCTGGCTCTGCACGGGCCTGCTGGCCGGGCGGCCCGTCCAGGTGCCTTCGGTGATCGACGCGCAACGCGGCGGTGACCTCACAACGCCGCTGTAACCGGCGGTGAGCCGGATTTCACGGCCGCGTAACAGCGGAACGGGCCGCCGGAAACAGGCATTCCTCAGGATGCGGGCCAACTCGGTCGCATCGGGAGGCAATGTGAATTCAGGCGACACCGCATGGGTGCTCATGAGCGCGGCGTTGGTCCTGCTCATGACCCCGGGTCTGGCGTTCTTCTACGGCGGCATGGTGCGCTCCCGCGGCGTGCTCAACATGTTGATGATGAGCCTCGGCAGCATCGGCGTGGTGGGCGTGCTGTGGGTGCTCATCGGCTACTCCACCGCGTTCGGCTCCGACATCGGCGGGGTCGGCCTGCTCGGCAACCCGGCCGAGTTCTTCGGACTGAGCTCGCTGCTGGCCGGGGACCAGGTCTCCGGCAGCATCCCGACGCTGGCGTTCGTCGGCTTCCAGGCGATGTTCGCGATCATCACCGTGGCGCTGATCTCCGGCGCGATCGCCGACCGGGCCCGCTTCGGCCCGTGGCTGCTGTTCGCCGGGTTGTGGGCCGTGGTGGTGTACTTCCCGGTCGCGCACTGGGTGTTCGCCTTCGACACCGAGGACGACGCGGGCAACGTGACCGCCGTCGGCGGCTGGATCGCCAACCGGCTGGCCGCGATCGACTTCGCTGGCGGCACCGCGGTGCACATCAACGCGGGCGCCGCCGCGCTGGCCCTGGTGCTGGTGCTCGGCAAGCGCAGGGGCTGGCCGAAGGACCCGGGCAAGCCGCACAACCTGCCGTTTGTGGTGCTCGGTGCGGGCCTGCTGTGGTTCGGCTGGTTCGGGTTCAACGCCGGTTCGGCGCTGGCGGCCAACACCACCGCCGCGGTCGCGCTGGTGAACACCCTGGTGGCGACCAGCGCCGCGATGCTCGGCTGGCTGCTCGTCGAGCGCATCCGCGACGGCCACGCGACCACGCTCGGCGCCGCGTCCGGCATCGTCGCGGGCCTCGTGGCGATCACCCCGGCCTGCTCCTCGGTGACGCCGCTGGGCGCGATCGCGGTCGGCGCGATCACCGGCGCGGTGTGCGCGCTCGCGGTGAGCCTGAAGTACCGGTTCGGCTACGACGACTCGCTGGACGTCGTCGGCGTGCACCTGGTCGGCGGTCTGCTGGGCACGCTGCTGATCGGCCTGTTCGCCTCGTCGGCCGCCCCGGCCGGGGTGGACGGCCTGTTCTACGGCGGCGGGCTCGACCAGTTGTGGCGGCAGGCGGTCGGCGCGGTCGCGGTGCTCGCCTACTCCTTCGTGCTCAGCCTGGTGCTGGCGCTGCTGGTCAAGGCGGTCGTAGGGTTCCGGCTGAGCGCCGAGGACGAGGCCGTGGGCATCGACGAGACCGAGCACGCCGAGACCGCGTACCACTTCGGCGATGACCGCTCCGCGCGACGCCGGTCCGCGGCGCCTGCCGACGAGGTCGAACGCAAGCTGGAGGGCAGCCGCGCATGAAGTTGGTGACCGCGATCGTCCAACCGTCCAAGTTGGACGATCTGAAGGAGGCGCTCGGTCGGCTCGGGGTGCTGGGCATGACCGTCAGCGAGGCGCAGGGCTACGGGCGCCAGAAGGGCCACACGGAGGTCTACCGGGGCGCCGAGTACGCCGTGGACTTCATCGAGAAGCTGCGCGTCGAGGTCCTCGTCGACGACTCCGATGTGGACAAGGCCGTGGACGGGATCGTGACCGCCGCGCGCACCGGCCGCGTCGGCGACGGCAAGGTCTGGGTCACCTCGGTGGAAACCGTGGTCCGGGTGCGCACCGGGGAGACCGGGGTCGAGGCGATCTGATCCCGTTTCCCGACCGAGCCGGAGGGCGCCGCCGATCGATCGGCGGCGCCCTCCGCGTTCTGCGGCTCCGGGCTCGTGAGCGTTTTGGAGTGCCATGGCGATACAAACCGCTCACGAGCCCCCGCGCGCGACCGGCTTGCCTGAGTGGATTTCGCCGGACCACTCGGTGGCGAGTGCGTAACACTACGCAGCCGTACTCAGGGGGCTTCACGGTCTCGCCGGGCCCGCTCGGACGGCAGACTCCTAAGTGCGACGCGGCGACAAGGGGGAACCGGAGGGGGCCCCGCCCGTACTGGGGGTCGGGCGGGAAACACCGGGCTTCGCGTTCGCGACGGGGGAGCCGCGTGGGTGACCGGGGGGACACGGTCGCCCACGCGGATCGGGTGCGGTATCTCGTGGCGCCCCAGGGGGATGGTGGGAAGGCGGTTCGTTCGGGGAGAGCGAGCCGCCTTCCGCTTTTGCGTTCGGTGGCGTTGCGCACTCGGCCCGTCCGCCAAGATCGATCACGCGTAACCTGGACGCCGTCGTGGACATATCGGACGTACTCCCCTCGGCCACCAGCCCGCCGCCGACGGTGCGCATCGGGCGGCGTTCGCTCGTCGTACTGGCCGGCCTGCCGGGCGCGGGCAAGAGCACGGTGCTCGGAAAGCTCCGCGGTGGCGCGGACATCTCGACGCTGGACTCCGACCAGGTTCGCGCCGTCCTGCGCAAGGTCCTGCCGAGCCGCCTGCCCTACCGCTACTACCGCCCGCTGGTGCACCTGGTGCACCGCAGCCGCATAGCCTGGCGGTGCGCGCGCACGTCCGGACCGGTCGTCGCGCACGAGCCCGCGACCCGCGCCACCACCCGCGCGTTGCTGCTGACCTTCGCCTGGCTCACCGGACGGCAGCGGGTGCTGGTGTGGCTGCACGTGGACCCGCGCGAGGCGCTGGCCGGGCAGCGGGCGCGCGGCCGGCTGATCCGGCCCGGATCGTTCCTCCGGCACGTGCACCGGGCCGAACGGATGCACCAGCAGCTGCGCGACGGCGCGACCCCGCGGGGCTGGCACCGGGTGCACCTGTTCACCCGGAACCAGGTCGCCGACGGCCTCCGGCTGGACGTCGTAGCGTGACTTGCGTCCCGTTGTGCCGGGCCACCGCCCCGCTCCCCGATGGCGATCGCTAGGCTGGATGTTCGGCGCAGCGGCAGGATGCCGCGGCGCCAGGCTGAGAATGATCGAGCTGCGGGTGACTGGCAACAGGGTGTGCGTCCAGCTGAGCGCGCGGTTCGAAATGCGCAAGCGGCGCCCCGCGGCGATCTAGGGCTCACGAGCCGACGCCTCGCCGATCACCCCGGACCCCGGGCGGGTAGTTGCAGGGCCGTTTCCGCAGACCATCAGCCCCCTGCCGAGTCCACCGAGGAGATCCGCTTCCAGCATGTCGACATTCGACGAACTTGACCTTGACCCGCGCGTCCGCCAGACGCTCACCGAGATCGGCTACGAGACCCCGTCGCCGATCCAGGAGAAGACCATCCCGCTGCTGCTGGAGGGTCGCGACGTGCTGGGCCTGGCCCAGACCGGCACCGGCAAGACCGCCGCGTTCGCCCTGCCGATCTTGTCCCGCCTCGACCTCGACGCCACCGGCCCGCAGGCCCTGGTGCTCGCGCCCACCCGCGAGCTGGCGATCCAGGTCTCCGAGGCGTTCCAGCGCTACGCCGCGCACATCCCCGGCTTCCACGTGCTGCCGATCTACGGCGGCACCAGCTACGGCCCGCAGCTCGCCGGCCTGCGCCGCGGCGCGCACGTCGTCGTCGGCACCCCCGGCCGGTTGATCGACCACCTGGAGAAGGGCTCGCTCGACCTGACCGGGCTCAAGAACCTGGTGCTCGACGAGGCCGACGAGATGCTGCGGATGGGCTTCATCGAGGACGTGGAGAAGATCCTGCAGTCCGTGCCGGCCAGCCGGCAGGTGGCGCTGTTCTCCGCGACCATGCCCGGCGCGATCCGCAAGATCAGCCAGAACTACCTCAACGAGCCGGTCGAGATCTCGGTCAAGACCAAGACCAGCACCGCGACCAACATCAACCAGCGGCACGTCCCGGTGCGCGCGGCGAGCAAGCTGGACGCGCTGACCCGGATCCTCGAGGTCGAGTCGTTCGACGCGATGATCGTGTTCGTCCGCACCAAGCAGCTCACCGAGGAACTCGCCGAGAAGCTGCAGGCCCGCGGCTTCAGCGCGGCGGCGATCAACGGCGACATCGCGCAGGCGCAGCGCGAGCGCACCATCGGCCACCTCCGGGACGGCAAGATCGACATCCTGGTGGCCACCGACGTCGCCGCCCGCGGCCTCGACGTCGAGCGCATCTCGCACGTGCTCAACTACGACATCCCGCACGACACCGAGTCCTACGTGCACCGCGTCGGCCGCACCGGCCGGGCCGGGCGCAGCGGGGAGGCGATCCTGTTCGTCTCGCCGCGCGAGCGGCACCTGCTGCGGTCGATCGAGCGGGCCACCCGCCAGCAGATCCAGCAGATGGAGCTGCCCACCATCGACGCGGTCAACGACCGCCGGCTGGCGAAGTTCGCGCAGAGCATCACCGACATCCTCGCCAAGGGCGGCCTGGAGGTCTTCCAGGAGCTGGTGGCGGAGTACGAGCGGACCCACGACGTGCCGGCCGTGGAGATCGCCGCCGCGCTGGCCGCCATGGCCCAGGGCGACCGGCCGCTGCTGCTGGACCCGGAGCCCGTCGAGCCGCCGGCCCGCCGCGACGGCTCGTCGTTCCACCCGGCCAACTCGGACACCGAGACCTACCGGGTCGAGGTCGGCCGCCGCAACCGGGTCACCCCGCGGGCCCTGGTCGGGGCGCTGGCCAACGAGGGCGGCCTGCCCAGCAAGCACATCGGGCACATCGACATCCGCAACGAGCACACCCTGATCGAACTGCCCGCCGACCTGCCGGACGAGCTGCTCAGCAAGCTGCGCAACACCCAGGTGGCCGGGCGGGGCCTGCGGATCAGCCGCGCCGACGGCGAGTTCATCAACCGCCGCCCGCGCCGCCCCGGCCGGGACGGTGCCCGCGACCGCGACCGCGACAAGCCGCGCCCGCACCGCAAGGGCCAGCGTTCGCCGCAGCCCCGCGCTGCGGGCGGCAAGCGCCGCGAGGACTTCTCGCACAGCTGAGCGGAAGGGTGGCCGGTTTCCCGGGAAGCCGGCCACCCCCACCGGGTGACGGCGCCGCCGGGTTCGCGGCCCTCGATCACGCTGGGTTCCCGCACCTGGCGGCAAGGTCACCCGGTGGCCGCGCCATTTCTCGCGAAATTGCGCTTCCTAGCCCACGCCGGGCCGGTGACCCGGCCGGTTACCCTCGCATAGGTACCCAGGTACATCCCTCGACTCTGGAGCCCGTGAACCCGTGTTCGACACTCTCTCCGACCGGCTCACCTCGGTCCTGACGAACCTGCGCGGCAAGGGGCGGCTGTCCGACGCGGACATCGACGCCACCGCGCGGGAGATCCGCATCGCCCTGCTCGAAGCCGACGTGGCGCTCCCCGTGGTGCGCAACTTCATCAAGGGTGTCAAGGAGCGCGCCAAGGGTGCCGAGGTCTCGCAGGCGCTGAACCCGGCCCAGCAGGTCATCAAGATCGTCAACGAGGAGCTCGTCACCGTCCTCGGCGGCGAGACCCGGCGGCTGGAGTTCGCGAAGACGCCGCCGACCGTGATCATGCTGGCCGGTCTGCAGGGTTCCGGTAAGACGACGCTGGCCGGCAAGCTCGCCAAGTGGCTCGCCGGGCAGGGCCACACGCCGCTGCTGGTGGCCTGCGACCTGCAGCGGCCGAACGCGGTGAACCAGCTGCAGGTGGTCGGTGAGCGCGCCGGGGTGCCGGTGTACGCGCCGGAGCCCGGCAACGGCGTCGGTGACCCGGTCGAGGTGTCCCGCCGCAGCATCGAGGAGGCCCGCCGGGCGCAGCACGACATCGTCATCGTCGACACCGCCGGCCGGCTGGGCATCGACGAAGAGATGATGAAGCAGGCCGCCGACATCCGGGACGCGATCACCCCGGACGAGACCCTGTTCGTGCTGGACGCGATGATCGGCCAGGACGCGGTGAACACCGCGCAGGCCTTCCGCGACGGCGTCGGGTTCTCCGGCGTGGTGCTGACCAAGCTCGACGGCGACGCCCGCGGTGGCGCCGCGCTGTCGGTCCGCGAGGTCACCGGCCAGCCGATCATGTTCGCCTCCAGCGGCGAGAAGCTGGAGGACTTCGACGTCTTCCACCCGGACCGGATGGCCAACCGGATCCTGGGCATGGGCGACCTGCTCACCCTCATCGAGCAGGCCGAGCAGGCCTTCGACCAGGAGCAGGCCGAGCAGGCCGCGGCGAAGCTCGGCACCGGCCAGCTGACCCTGGAGGACTTCCTGGAGCAGATGCAGGCGGTCCGCCGGATGGGCCCGCTGCAGAACCTGCTGGGCATGCTGCCGGGCGCGGGCCAGATGAAGGAGCAGCTGGCCAACTTCGACGAGAAGAGCCTGGACCGCATCCAGGCGATCATCCGCGGCATGACGCCCGCCGAGCGGGCCGACCCGAAGATCATCAACGCGTCCCGCCGCCAGCGCATCGCGCGCGGCTCCGGCGTGGCCATCAGCGAGATCAACGACCTGGTCAACCGGTTTTTCGAAGCCCGCAAGATGATGCAGCAGATGGCGGGCGGCTTCGGCTTCGGCGGTGGCGGGGGCAGCAAGAACCGCAAGGGCAAGAAGGGCAAGAAGGGCAAGAAGGGGCGCGGCCCGACGCAGCCCAAGGGCATGCGCGGCCTGCCCGGTGGTTTCCCCGGCCTGCCGCCGGGCGGCATGGGCATGCCGGGCGCGGGCCCGGACCTGTCCAAGCTGGAGGGTGGCATGAACGACCTGCCCGCCGGTTTCGACCCGTCGAAGCTGAACTTCGGCAAGAAGAAGTGACCGCCCTGCACCTGCGCGCCGTCGTGCTGCCCGACGGCGCGCAGCGCGAGCTGTGGGTGCAGGACGGCCGGATCAGCCTGGACCCGGTGCCCGGCGCCGAGACCGTGTTCGACGGCGGCTTCGTGCTGCCCGGCCTGGTCGACGCGCACTGCCACGTCGGCATCGGCCCCCAAGGTCCGGTGGAGCTCGACGAGGCCGTGGCGCAGGCGGAGGCCGACCGCGACGCCGGCACGCTGCTGATCCGCGACTGCGGCGCCCCGGTCGACACCCGGTCGCTGCAGGAACGCGAGGACCTGCCCAGGATCATCCGGGCCGGGAAGCACCTGGCGCGCCCCAAGCGCTACATCCCGTACCTGGCCGATCAGCTGGAGCACGAGGAGCAGCTGCCCGCGGCGGTCGCCGAGCAGGTCGCGTACGGCGACGGGTGGATCAAGCTCGTCGGCGACTGGATCGACCGGTCGGTGGGCGATCTCGCGCCGCTGTGGAGCGACGAGGTGCTGGCCGAGGCGATCTCGACGGCGCACCGGCTGGGCGCGCGGGTCACCGCGCACGTGTTCGGCGAGGACGCGCTGCCCGGCCTGATCAACGCCGGGATCGACTGCATCGAGCACGGCACCGGGCTCACCGACGACACGATCGAACTGATGGCCCGCAACGGCACGGCGCTCGTCCCGACGCTGATCAACATCGAGAACTTCCCGTCGTTCGCGTCGGCCGCGACCAAGTACCCGGCCTACGCGGCGCACATGACCGACCTCTACGAGCGGGCCGACCGGACGGTCGCGAAGGCGATCGAGGCGGGCATCCCGGTGTACGCGGGAACCGACGCCGGCGGCGGCATCGCGCACGGCCTGCTGGCCGACGAGGTGCGCGCGCTGCACCGGGTCGGGATGTCCACCGAGCAGGCGCTCGGCGCGGCGTCGTGGGCCGCGCGCGAGTGGCTGGGCTGGTCCGGGCTGCAGGACGGTGCCGCGGCCGACCTGGTCTGCTACGACGAGGACCCGCGCAAGGATCTGTCGGTCCTGGACCACCCGACGCGGATCGTCCTGCGCGGCAACGTCGTCGGCTGATTCCCCGCCGCGGCTCCCCGATGTGATCTTCCTCGCGCGAAGTCGCAGGTCGTGGCGCCGGAAACGGCGTGAGCTCCTGGAGGATGCTTAGGGTGAGCCCGGCTGAGGGGAGCGCAGCGTGGGGGAACAGCCCGAGCGGGAGCCGCGGGAGTTCCCGAGGCACCCCGGAGAACCGATGCGCCCGGTGGAGGACACCACCGACGCCGACCTGCACCCCCGCTTCTGGGAGGCGCAGCTGGAGGCGGCGCGCCGCGGCTCGCTGGCGTGGGGGTTCGCGGCGTTCTTCATCGGCTACGGCGGCTACTACCTGACCGTGCTGATCCTCAACGCCGCCAGGCCGTCCCGGGCCGGCGGGTTCGATCCGACGACGCCGCCCAACACCGGCCCGCTGCTGTTGCTGGCCTTCGCCCCGAACATCCTGCTCGGCCTGGTGCCCGCGGTGTTCTCCTGGTGGCGCGGCAGGGGACTGCGCTCGGATTTCGGCATCCTGCCGAAGCGCCGCGACTTCAAGGTGGGCCTGGCCTGCGGGGGCATCGCGCTGTTCGGCTCCTGGGCGCTGACGCTGGTGATCATCGCCATCTCCGGCCCGCCCCCGGAAACCGACCTGGCGCGGCTGATGCAGGGCGAGCGGACCGTCTGGCTGTTCGTGTTCGCGCTGTTCGCCTTCCTCGGCGCGCCGTTGACCGAGGAACTGCTGATGCGCGGCGCGCTCTGGGGCGCTCTGGAGCACTACCGCATCCCGCGGTACGCGATCCTGGTGCTGACCGCCTTGATCTTCGCCCTGATTCACCAGGAGGTGTGGCGCACACCGGTGTTGTTCTTCGGCGGCCTCGCGATCGGCGCGGCGCGGATGATCACCGGCCGGGTGGCTGCGAGCATGATCGCGCACGCGACGAACAACTTCCTGCCCGCACTGCTGCTGTTCGCCATCGCCGGATGAACATCGCTGCCGTTCGCCGCACCGCCGGGGGTAACCTGGCGGCTTCGCCGGCGTCCGCACGCCGACACGGCCAGGAAGATGGCCGCCGACCGGCACCACGGAGGCGCCCATGAACACCCCGAACCAGTCGGAGCCCGCCGCGAACACGCCGCTCGAGCCCGCCGGGTCCGAGGCCGCACCGCCCCGGACCCACCGTTGGGGGCTCGGCGCGTTCTTCTTCGCGCAGGCGATCTTCGTGCTGGTCTCGGTGACGCTCGCGGCCGCGCTGGGCAGCCCGGACGGCATGGCGCTGGTCCTGATGCTGGTGTTGCCGACCGTGCTCGCCGGGGCGGTGGCCGTCCTGATCACCATCGTGCGCGGCAACGGCCCGCGACTGGACTTCGGCCTCGAATGGCGCTGGTCGGACGTCACCACCGGGCTGGCCATCGGTGGCATCGGCCTAGTCACGACGACCATCGCCACGATGCTGTGGGCGCAATGGATGGGGCCGGACGCGCAGTCCACGGTGAGCGGCCTGCTCGACGGGGTGCAGCTGCCCCCGGCGCTGGCGGTGGTGATCTTCCTGCACGTCTGGCTGGTCGCGCCGCTGTGCGAGGAGTTGCTCTACCGCGGGCTGCTCTGGGGCGCGATGGAACGGCTGCGGTGGAGCCAGCTGAACGTGTTCGTGCTCAGCACGGCCGTCTTCGCCATCGGCCACCTGGAGCCGGAGCGCACCGCGTTGCTGCTGGTCATCGCGATCCCGATCGGCGTCGCCCGGATGGTCACCGGGAGGCTGACGGCGAGCGTGGTCGCGCACCAGGTGAACAACTTCCTGCCCGCGCTCGGCCTCCTGCTGCTCTCGCTGGGTCTGCTCCCGACCTAGCGCGACGGCCACCGGACGGGTCCGGGGTCATGGCGGCGGCGGTATCTGGCACAATGGGATGCTGTTCGCCGCGAGGGGTCCCTCTCACCGCTTGTGGCCGCTTTTGACTAAGAGCATTCCACTCCGCTGCCCCACGCGGCTTGGCATGCTCACCGGAGCACCAACGAGAGTCTGAGGAGCACCAGCACCCGTGGCTGTGAAGATCAAGCTCGCGCGGATCGGCAAGATCCGCGAGCCGCACTACCGCATCGTCGTTGCCGACGCCCGCACCCGCCGCAACGGCCGGGCCATCGAGACGATCGGGCAGTACCACCCGAAGCAGAACCCGAGCGGCATCATCGTCAACTCGGAGCGGGTGCAGTACTGGCTGGGTGTCGGCGCGCAGCCGACCGAGCCGGTGCAGAACATCCTGGAGATCACCGGCGACTGGCAGAAGTTCAAGGGCCTGCCGGGCGCCGAGGGTCGGCTGAAGGTCGCCGAGCCGAAGCCGAGCAAGCAGGAGCTGTTCGAGGCCGCACTGGCCGCCGCCGGCGAGGAGCCCACCACCGAGGCCACCACCCCGAAGAAGAAGGGTGCGAAGAAGGCCGAGGACAAGGCTGAAGAGCAGAAGTCCGAGGAAGGTCAGGCGTGACGGTCCTCGCGGACGCGCTTGAACACCTGGTGCGCGGCATCGTCGACAACCCCGACGATGTCCGCGTCCAGCTGCTCACGACCCGACGCGGTCGCACCCTCGAGGTGCACGTGAACCCGGATGACCTGGGCAAGGTCATCGGTCGTGGTGGTCGCACCGCGACCGCGCTGCGGACCGTGATGTCCGGCATCGGCGGCCGCGGCATCCGGGTCGACGTGGTCGACACCGACCGCTGAGCACGAACATGAGCGAGCACGAGCTGCAAACCCTGGCCGTCGGCCGCATCGTCCGGCCGCACGGCGTGCGGGGGGAGCTTGTCGTCGAGGTGCTCACCGACAGCCCGGAGCTGCGCTTCGCTCCCGGCTCGGTGCTCGGGATGCAGCGTCGCGGGGTGGTCCGCGCGCAGAACCTGACGGTGACAGCCGCCCGGCAGCACGCCGGGCGGCTGCTCGTGCGTGCGGAGGGCGTCGAGGGCCGGGATGCCGCCGAGGAACTGCGCGGCGTGCTGCTGACCGTCAGCTCCGACGTCCTCGAACCGATCGACGACCCGGACGAGTTCCACGACCACGAGCTGATCGGCCTGCGGGTCGAGCGGGTCTCCGGCGAAGAGGTGGGCGAGGTGCGGGAAGTCCTGCACACGCCGGCCGGTGAGCTGCTGTCCGTGCGCACCACCGACGGCCGCGAGGTCCTGGTGCCGTTCGTCGCCGAGATCGTTCCCGAGGTCGGTCTCGCCGCCGGTCGCCTCGTCGTGGATCCGCCGGAGGGCCTGCTCGAAGCCGAGTGACGCCGGACCGGCAACAGCAAGATCAAACCGCCCCCGCCGCCGGAGCGGGGGTTTTCCTTTTCCGAGGGCCACATGCGCATCGACGTCATCACGATCTTCCCCGACTACCTGGCGCCGCTGCGGGAAGCGCTGCTCGGCAAGGCCATCGAGCGCGAGCGGATCGCGGTCGGCGTGCACGACCTGCGGGACTGGACGCACGACGTGCACCGGGCGGTCGATGACAGCCCCTACGGCGGCGGCCCCGGCATGGTGATGAAGCCGGACGTCTGGGGCGAGGCGCTGGACGGCGTTTGCGGCGCCGCCGCGGGTTCTGCCGGCTCAACAGCCCCGGTGCCCCGGCTGATCGTGCCGACCCCGGCCGGGCGGCCGTTCGACCAGCGCACCGCGATCCGCTGGTCCGCCGAGCCGTGGCTGGTGTTCGCCTGCGGCCGCTACGAGGGAATCGACCAGCGGGTGATCGACGATGCCGCCACCCGGATGCCGGTGGAGGAGGTGTCCATCGGCGACTACGTGCTGGTCGGCGGCGAGGTCGCCGCGCTGGTCATGATCGAGGCGGTGGCCCGCCTGCTGCCCGGCGTGCTGGGCAACCCGCTGTCGGCCGAGCAGGACTCGTTCTCCGACGGGCTGCTGGAAGGCCCCTGCTACACCCGGCCCGAGGTGTGGCGCGGGCACGCGGTGCCGGATGTGCTGCGCTCCGGCAACCACGCCGCGATAGCCCGCTGGCGCCGCGATCAGGCGCTGGCCAGGACCTACCTGCGGCGCCCTGAACTGCTGGCCGAGCTGCCGGAGGGGACCCTGAACGCGGCCGACCGAGCGCAACTCGATAAACTGCGGGAGTCGGAGCATTCCGACGAGTCCCGGGATGCCGGAGACGCGCAGCGCTGACCCCGCGTCGGCGGGGGCGGTTCAGACGCCGAAATGCGGATCTGGCACACTGGAACGGTTGATGCAGCCGAATGACGAGTTCGGCGAGCTCACATGCAAGTTCACCCCGTGTCAGGCGGTGCCCACCAGTAGGTCGGGTCATCGACGTTGGAGAACACGGGTGCCTTCGACACGGATGAGGACGGACCACCGATGAACACCCTGGACGCGCTGGACGCCCAGTCGTTGCGTTCCGACATTCCGGCCTTCCGGCCTGGCGACACGCTGAAGGTCCACGTCCGCGTCATCGAGGGTTCGCGCGAGCGGATCCAGGTCTTCCAGGGCGTGGTCATCCGCCGCCACGGCGATGGCATCCGGGAGACCTTCACCGTGCGCAAGATTTCCTTCGGTGTCGGTGTGGAGCGGACGTTCCCGGTGCACACCCCGAACATCGCGCAGATCGAGGTCGCGGCGCGCGGTGACGTTCGGCGGGCGAAGCTGTACTACCTGCGCGAGCTGCGCGGCAAGAAGGCGAAGATCAAGGAGAAGCGCGAGACCGCGCCGGCTTCCTGATCGACAGCCAACTCGGAACCACGACAACGGCCCAGGTGCACGCACCTGGGCCGTTTCGCGTGTCCGGGCGCGCGCTCGTTTTGCCCGGTGGCCGGGGGAACCGGTTGTTCCACCTTTGAGTGATCGCCGGGGGTGCTGTGCCCCACCGCTGTGCCGACGCGAATCGGATGTACCGGAAAAGAGCACGTCACAGCGGCGCCGCGAAGCGGTGGAACGGGCCCCCGGAGCCGGGGGAGCGCGACGGCGCCCACCGCGGTTCCAGTAGCCTGGCCGGGTGGCCGACGTCATGCGCAGCGGATCAGCGGAAGACCCCCAGGGTGCGGAGCACTCCAGCGGTGCCCCGGACGTGCCGGGTGGCGCTTCCCGCCGCCGCAAGCCCAAGGACAAGAAGAAGGGCTCGTTCTGGCGCGAGCTGCCGATCCTGATCGTCACCGCACTCGTGCTGACGGTGCTCATCCAGGCCTTCCTGGCCAGGGTGTACGTGATCCCGTCGCAGTCGATGGAGCAGACCCTGCACGGGTGCACCGGCTGCAACAACGACCGGGTGCTGGTGGACAAGATCACCTACCGGTTCAGCGATCCGGAGCCGGGCGACGTGGTGGTGTTCCGCGGCCCGCAGCCCTGGGTGCAGAACGAGTTCGAGGCGGACGAGCCGTCCAATCCCGTCGCCGGCTTCTTCCAGGGCGCGGCTTCGCTGCTGGGCTTCGGCGCCCCGGACGAGAAGGACTTCGTCAAGCGGGTGGTCGCCGTCGGCGGTCAGACCGTTGAGTGCTGTGACGCGCAGAACCGGGTGCTGGTCGACGGCAAGCCGCTCAACGAGCCGTACCTGTACTGGGAGCCCGGCCGCGGGGTCGGCCAGGACGAGTTCAAGGCCGTGACGATCCCGCCGGGGCACCTGTGGGTGATGGGCGACAACCGCAACGACTCGGCGGACTCGCGGGTGCAGGGCGGTGGCGGCACCAACGGTGCGGTGCCGGTCGACAACGTGATCGGCAAGGCTCAGCTGATCGTCCTGCCGCCGACCCGCTGGCAGAGCATCCCGGAGCCGAACCCGCAGACCACCGCGCTGGGCGCGCCCGCCTGGCAGACCGGGGTGCCGTTGGGCGTCGGTTTCGCCGCGGCGTTCCCGACGCTCTGGCTGGGTCGTAGGCTCGTCGGTGTGGTGAAACAGCGACGGTCGTCGGAGTGACGTCGACGTGACGGTGGCGGCGTTCCGGCCGCCGAGGTCGGTGATCCGGCGCAGCAGCGGTAATTGGGCCCTTCAGAGCGCGTTGGACCGCCGGGGCCTCGGGCCGGTGGCAGGTGTGGACGAGGCCGGGCGCGGTGCGTGCGCCGGCCCGCTCGTGGTGGCGGCGTGCGCGCTCCGCCCGGGCGACGCGCGGCGGTTCGACGGGCTGACGGACTCGAAGGTGCTTTCGGAGGCCGACCGGGAGCGCCTGTACGGCCGCATCACCGAGCGTGCCCTGAGCTGGTCGACCATCGTGATCTCGGCCGAGGACGTCGATGCGCTCGGCATCCACGTGGCGAATCTGGAGGGCATGCGGCGGGCGGTCGCGCAGCTGACCCCGCATCCCGGCTACGTGCTGACCGACGGCTTCCGGGTGTCGGGGCTCGCGACGCCCAGCGTGGCCGTGGTGAAGGGCGACCTGGTCGCGGCCTGCGTGGCCGCGGCGTCGGTGCTGGCGAAGGTGACCCGGGACCGGATGATGACCGCGCAGCTGCACACCGAGTTCCCGGACTACGGGTTCGACGAGCACAAGGGCTACAGCACGCCGGTGCACTCGGCCCGGCTGACGCAGTTCGGCCCCTGCGTCGAGCACCGGTGGTCCTATGCGAACGTGGTGGCCGCGGCGCAGCGGCACGGGATGCGCTCGCCGCGAACCGTGACGAGCAAGCCCGGGTTGTTCGATGCTTCCGACAGGGATGTGGTGGACAATGAGGCGTTGTAGTCCGAACGGCAATGCAGAAGGGCTCGCACAGCGATGAGCGCCGAGGATCTCGAGAAGTACGAGACCGAGATGGAGCTGCAGCTCTACAAGGAGTACCGCGACATCGTCGGGCAGTTCACCTATGTCGTGGAGACGGAACGGCGCTTCTACCTGGCCAACGCGGTGGACGTGCAGGTGCGCAACTCCGACTCGGAGGTCTACTTCGAGGTGGCGATGTCGGACGCGTGGGTGTGGGACATGTACCGCCCGGCGCGGTTCGTCAAGAACGTGCGGGTGATCACGTTCAAGGACGTCAATGTGGAGGAGCTGGACAAACCGGACCTGCGGCTGCCGGAGAGCGGCCCGTTCGGTTCCTGATCCCGGTCTCGAGGAAGCTCGGGCGGCCCGAAACCCGGCCGCCCGAGCTTTTTCATGCGCGCATGCCGGCCGGACGTGGCGGCGCCGCAGATTTTGCAAATTTCGCAGTGCGCAGTGCGTTTTTGGTTCGGAAGTGGGCCGCCCCCACCCGTCGGGGTGAGCTGAGTTGTCCACAGGGAATTGATTAATCCACAGATTCCGGAATATCACTGGATATCGGCTTCGCTTCCGGGCACGTTGGATTCATCGACGTGCCCGGAACCGTTGGCGCAGTTGGCGAAACTCGCTCACATGCGCCCGGGATACCGGCACGGGAAACCTGAATCCCGAACCGAGGAGAAAGCCGTGCGCCGGAAGAAGGCCGTGGGCCAGCTGTCGGATGACGACACCAGGGGCCGCAGACACGCGTTGGGAATCGAAGGGGAGCGACTGGCGGCCGTGCTCCTGGAACGCCGCGGTCTCACAGTGCTGGACCGGAATTGGCAGTGCCCGCAAGGAGAACTCGACATCGTCGCCACCGACGGCGACACGGTGGTGTGTTGCGAGGTCAAGGCCCGCTCCGGCGTCGACTACGGCGGACCGGAGTACGCGCTCGTGCCGGAGAAGATCAACCGGATCAGGAGCGCGGCCCGGTCCTGGCTGGCCGCGCGCCGATTGGTGGGTTGCCGGGTGCGGTTCGACGTCGTGTCGGTGCTGTGGCCGCCCGGCAAGCGCCCCCGCATCAAGCATCTCGAAGGGGTGTTCTAGATGGCGCTGCGGAAGACGTGGGCGGTCGCGCTGTTCGGAGTGGACGGCGCGCTCGTCGAGATCGAAGCCGACGTGCGCAAGGGCGGACTGCCATCGGTGCAGCTCCTCGGCCTGCCCGACACGGCCCTGCAGGAATCGAAGAACCGGGTGCGCGCGGCGATCCAGAACTGCAAGGAGGACTGGCCGGCCAGCTGCGTGACGCTGGCGTTGTCCCCGGCCGCGATGCCCAAGACCGGCACGTCGTACGACCTTGCGCTGGCCTGCGCGGTGCTGGCCGGGGCGGAACTGGTCCCGCCACACCGGTTGGCGGGCACGGTGCTGTTCGGCGAGCTGGCCCTGGACGGGCGGATCCGGCCGGTCCGCGGGCTGCTGCCGGCGTTGCTGACCGCGCGGCGGGAGGGCATGCGCCGCGCGGTGGTGCCGGCCGACGGGTTGGCCGAGGCGCACCTCGTGGAGGGCATCGACGTGCTCGGCGCCGGACACCTGCGGGACGTGGTGGCCTGGTTGCGCGACCTCGGCGAGCTCGACCGCCGCCCGCCACCGGACGCCGAGCCGCCGGCCGAGGACGATGCGCCGGACCTCTCCGACGTGCTCGGCCAGCCCGAGGCGAGGTGGGCGCTGGAGGTCGCCGCGGCGGGCGGCCATCACCTGCTGATGGTCGGGCCGCCGGGCACCGGCAAGACGATGCTGGCCAAGCGCCTGAGCGGTTTGCTGCCGAGCCTGACCGTGCCGGAGGCGCTGGAGGTCACCGCGATCCGCTCGATCGCTGGTGACCTGTCCGAGTCGGCGACGCTGATCCGGACGCCGCCGTTCGTCGCGCCGCACCCCTCGCTGTCGATCCCGGCCCTCATCGGCGGCGGTACCGGGTTGGCGAGGCCGGGTGCGGTCAGCAGGGCGCATCGCGGGGTGCTGCTGCTGGACGAGGCCTGCGAGTTGGGCGCGAAGCGATTGGAGGCGTTGCGCACGGCGTTGGAGGAAGGCGAGGTCCGGCTGGCCCGGCGCGACGGCACGCTGCGCTACCCGGCGCGGTTCCAGCTGGTCCTGGCGACGAACCCGTGCCCGTGCGCGCCGGCTCGGGATCTCGACTGCCAGTGCCCGCCGCAGGTTCGGCGGCGCTACCTCGGCAAGTTGTCCGGGCCGCTGCTGGATCGGGTCGACCTGCGGGTCCGGATGCGCCCGATCACCGCGATGACCGTGCAGGCCGGTGCCGAGCCGGAGGGCAGCGCGGCGGTGCGCAAGCGGGTGGAGAACGCGCGAGCGGCGGCCCGGCAGCGGTGGTCCGCGCACGGGTGGCAGACCAACACGGAGGTGCCGGGGCCGGTGCTGCGGCGCGAATTCGCGCTGCCCGCGGCGGCAACGGCGTTGCTGGACCGCGGGCTGGAGGTCGGCGCGATCACGGCGCGCGGTGCGGATCGGTGCCTGCGCGTCGCCTGGACGCTGGCCGACCTGGACGGCCGGGATCGACCGGATGCGGAGCACGTGGCTGCGGCCTTGGAATTCCGGGACAGGAGGGCGGCGTGATGGCTCGATGGGCGTCGATGGGGGAGCGGTCGAAGCGGGAACTGCTGGTAGCCAGGGCCTTCCTGGGCGCCGTCGCCGAACCGCCGGCTCCGGCGCTGGCCAGGTTCGTCACGGAGTACGGCCCTTGCCGCGCGGTCGGCCTGATCCAGCGCGAGAAGGCACCGGCGGATGTCACGGCGGAGGTCGAGGCGCGGCGATGGCACGTTTCGGGTGAACAGTTGCTGGTGGCGGCCGAGGCCGCCGGTGTCCGGCTGGTCGTGCCGGAGGCCCCGGAGTGGCCGCGCGAGGCGTTCGACGGCCTGTTCGGGGCGAGATCGGTCGACCTGCCGGGGATCGCCGAGCCGATCGCGCTGTGGGTCCGCGGCAAGGCGGCGCTGGCCGAGGCGGCGGAGCAAGCGGTGGCCATCGTCGGCGCCAGAGCCGCCACCGGATACGGCGAGCACGTGGCGGCGGAGTTCGGCCACGGGCTGGCGACGGCGGGGTTCACGGTGGCTTCCGGGGCGGCGTACGGCATCGACGGCGCCGCGCATCGGGGCGCGCTCGCCGCGGGCGGCCTGACGGTGGCGTTCCTCGCCTGCGGCGTCGACGTCGACTACCCGGCCGGGCACGGCAGGTTGCTGCGAGCCATCGCCGAACAGGGCGCCGTCGTGAGCGAGTATCCGCTCGGCACGCCGCCGCGGAAGCATCGCTTCCTGGTGCGCAACAGGCTGATCGCGTCGTTCGGCAGCGCGACGGTGGTGGTCGAGGCGGGTGCGCGCAGCGGCGCCGCCAACACCGCGCACACCGCGGATGCCTTGGGAAGGCCCGTGCTGGCCGTGCCCGGGCCGGTGACCTCGAAGAATTCCGTTGGTTGCCACGGGATGGTGCGGTCCGGCCAGGCCGTGCTGGTCACCCGAACCCAGGAGGTCCTGGAAGCGCTGAGCCCGCTCGGCGCGCAATTGCCGGTGGAAATCCCCGCCCAGTCGCGCCGGACCGACGCGCTGCATCCGGATGCGCGGCGCCTGCACGATGCGCTGACCGGTATCGATTGCGCCAGCGCGGACGAGCTGGCGCGGGATTCGGGGCTGCCGCTGGGCAAAGTCCGGGCGTTGCTGCCGGAGCTGGAGCTGGCCGGGTTCGTGGCGCGGACCGAACGGGGGTGGTCGATGACGGGGTCATGACGTCGAGGCAGATGCGCCCCCGTCGCGCAAGATGATTCGCATACCGGTCAAGTGATCATGATTCGGCGTGGCGATGCTTGACCGACGCCGGTGGAACGGCCAGCTTCGATACATGGCCCGCACACGTTCCGCCGAACCGCGAAGGCCGGATCTTCGCGCGGCTCGGGCGAAACTGCCCGAGCCGCTCGGAACCGCGGTCGACGCGTTCGAAAGACACCTCGCCGCGGAACGCGGGTTATCCGCGCACACCGTTCGCGGATACATCGGCGACATCGTCTCGTTGCTGGGGCACCTCACCGGCTCGGCCGGCGATGCAACCCTTGCTGTGCTGGACGTTTCCGTCCTGCGGGAATGGCTTTCGGCGCAACACGCGCACGGCACGAGCCGGGCCACGCTCGCCCGGCGGACCGCGTCGGCCCGCACGTTCACCGGGTGGGCGTTCCGCGCCGGGCTGCTGCCCGTCGACCCGGGCCCGCGGCTCGCCGTTCCGTCGAAGCAGCGGAAACTGCCCGCCGTGCTGCGCGTTGACCAGGCAGGTTCGGCGATGCAGGCTTCGGCAGTGGGCGCGGAACAAGGGGACCCGGTGGCCTTGCGGGACCACGCGGTGCTCGAACTGCTGTATGGCACCGGAATCCGCGTCGCCGAGCTCTGCGGGCTGGACGTCGACGACGTCGATCGCGAGCGCCGGCTGGTCCGCGTGATCGGCAAGGGCGACAAAGAACGCGCTGTGCCGTTCGGCGTACCGGCGGATCAGGCGCTCGGCCGCTGGATTTCCGCTGGTCGGCCGAGTCTGGTCCGGGAATCGTCGGGTGCCGCGTTGTTCCTGGGTGTCCGAGGTGGACGGCTCGACCCGCGTGCGGTGCGCCGCACCGTCCACGACGCGGTCGGCGTGGTTCCCGGTGCCCCGGACGTCGGTCCACATGGGCTACGTCACTCGGCTGCGACCCATTTGTTGGAAGGCGGTGCGGACCTCCGTAGCGTTCAGGAGTTGCTTGGTCACGCTACGCTCGCAACGACCCAGCTTTACACCCACGTGACCGTTGAACGGCTGAAGGCGATCCATGACCGAACCCACCCCCGTTCCTGACCACACCGGGGGCGGCGCCGACACGGTGGCCGCGAGATCGACCTCGGTACCGGTGACTGCCCGTGACCAAGGCGGTGGAACCAACGGCCATGTCGGCGACCGCCTCGCGCGCCGGCTGTCCGTGGCGACCGCCGAGCCTGCCAGGCCTCCCGCGGGCAGGGACCAGCGCAGCGGAGACGAGGTCGAGGCCGGGATAGTCGCGCTGTGGCAGGCGTTCGGCCAGCGCCGCGACCAGGAACTGCGCGACCGGCTGGTGCTGCACTACGCGCCGCTGGTCAAGTACGTGGCGGGCCGCGTCGGCACCGGGCTGCCGTCGCACGTCGAGGTCTCCGACCTGATCCAGTCCGGGATCTTCGGGCTGGTCGACGCGATCGAGAAGTTCGAACCGGAACGCGGCCTGAAGTTCGAGACGTACGCCATGCAGCGCATCCGCGGCGCCATCCTCGACGACCTGCGGGCCCAGGACTGGGTGCCGAGGTCCGTGCGCAGCCGCGCCCGCGACGTGGAGCGGGCGCTGGAGCGTCTGGAGGCGAAGCTGCAGCGCACCGCGACCGATGCGGAACTGGCCGGCGAGCTCGAACTATCGCTCGACGAGCTGCGCGAGCTGTTCGCGCAGCTGCAGATGACCAGCGTGATCGCGCTCGACGACCTGATCGGCGCGGGAACGGCGCAGGCGTCGCTGGCCGAAACGCTGCCCGACGACCGGGCCGAAGACCCGGTCGCGGCCCTGGTAGACCGGGACAGCCGGCGCCAGCTGGCCGAGGCGGTGGAGCGGCTCAGCGACCGGGACCGCGTGGTGGTGACCCTCTACTACTTCGAGAACCTGACGCTGGCCGAGATCGGGAAGGTGCTCGGCGTCACCGAATCGCGGGTCTGCCAGCTGCACACCCGCGCGGTCCTGCGCCTGCGCACCAAGCTCACCGAACAGGCCTGATCGGCGACTCGGCGGGGACCGACGCGCCGGTTCCCGCCGAAGAACACCACAGCACCGGTGTCACCGCCACGGCTTGAGCCGGACGTGGCCGAACCCGAGCAGGCGCAGCGGGTCGAGGTAGTTCAGGCGTTGCCGAGCGCCCCAGTGCAGGCAGGCCAGCGGCGGCTCGGCGGCGCACTCCGGATGTCCCGGTTCCAGGTGGCCGATCGGCTGCCCACGGGTGACCTGGTCGCCGACCGAGACGCCCGGCGCCACCGGCTCGTAGGTGGTGCGCAGGCCGCCGGTGTGCTCGATGGAGACCAGGTTCCGGTCCACCATCCAGCCCGCGTAGACGACCACGCCGTCCCCGGCGGCCAGCACCGGTTGGCCGACCTCACCTGCGAGGTCGACGCCCCGGTGACCCGGGCCGAAGGCGTGTGCCGGCGCCTCGAAGGGGCGAACGACGGCAGGAGGCGGCGCCAGCGGCCAGCCGAACAACGCGTCCGCCGAAGGCGAGGCGCGCAGTGGTGCGCCGGGCCTCGGCAGTGCCGGCTCCGCGGTAGGCAGCCTGCGGGGCGGTTCGAGTTCTGCGGGCAGGCCGAGGGACGCGGCGGCACCGCAGCAGACGAGTGTGGAGATCAACAAGCGCATGGTGCAACGGTGGCCGCCGGCGGTCCAGGTGAACAGGGGGAAATCCAGATCTGTGGACAAACCAGGTCGCTGTGGACAACTCGCAGTCCACGATCGGGTCAGCCGGGACGTCCAGTACACTGTCAACGCGGTTTCGTGTCCGCACGGATCGACTTCGCGTGCCCGCACGCCACGCCTGCGCAAGTGACCCGACCTCGCGGTCGGTCGCTGAGCGGAACAGTACCGAGTTCAATACCTCGGATGCTGCTGCTCTCGCAGGGTGCCGGTGCTCCCGCGGTCCCGAGCTCGTCGAGCGAGGGTGGGGGCGACCGGGCGGGTACCAGGGCGACGGACCACCCGGTCTGTCGCGGCAACCGAATCGCGCGCCAACCGGCGCGCCCGACTCAAGAGGTGCGAACCAGGCCATGGCCGTCGTCACCATGAAGCAGCTGCTCGACAGCGGCGTGCACTTCGGGCATCAGACCCGGCGCTGGAACCCGAAGATGAAGCGCTACATCTTCACCGAGCGCAACGGCATCTACATCATCGACCTGCAGCAGACGCTGACCTACATCGACGGGGCGTTCGACTTCGTCAAGCAGACGGTCGCGCACGGCGGGACGATCCTGTTCGTCGGCACCAAGAAGCAGGCGCAGGAAGCGATCGCCGAGCAGGCCCTGCGGGTCGGCATGCCGTTCGTGAACCAGCGCTGGCTGGGTGGCATGCTCACCAACTTCCAGACCGTCCACAAGCGTCTGCAGCGTCTCAAGGAACTCGAGACCATGGAGCAGACCGGGGGCTTCGAGGGCCGCACCAAGAAGGAAATCTTGATGCTGACCCGCGAGAAGGACAAGCTCGAGAAGACCCTCGGCGGTATCCGCGACATGAGCAAGGTGCCCAGCGCCGTGTGGATCGTGGACACCAAGAAGGAGCACATCGCCGTCGGTGAGGCCCGGAAGCTGGGCATCCCGGTCGTCGCGATCCTGGACACCAACTGCGACCCGGACGAGGTCGACTACCCGATCCCGGGCAACGACGACGCGATCCGCTCCGCCGCCCTGCTGACCCGCGTGGTCGCCGACGGTGTCGCCCAGGGCCTGATGGCCCGCAGCGGCCGCACCAACGGTGCCCCGGAGGGTGAGGAGAAGCCGGCCGGTGGCGAGCCGCTGGCCGAGTGGGAGAAGGAGCTGCTGGCCGGCTCCGGCCAGGCAGCCGGCTCCGGCCAGGCCGCCGAAGCCACCACCGAGGGCGGCGAGCAGGCCGCGCAGTCCTGAGTCCGCTTGCCGCGCGCCGGTCGTGAAGGTCGGCGCGCGGCGCGGTCCGGCTACCCGTCAGACGATCTGACGGGTGCCACCCGGGCCGGGTTCGCATCCCTGCTGAGCTGGTTGAACGCCACGGGACGCGGCCCGGCCGATGTCTGCAAGACCTTCGAAGCTGCGTACTAAGAGGGACGGATAACGCACGATGGCGAACTTCAGTGCGGCCGACGTCAAGCGTCTTCGCGAGCTGACCGGCGCCGGCATGATGGACTGCAAGAAGGCTCTTGAGCAGGCCGACGGCGACTTCGACAAGGCCGTCGAGAGCCTGCGCATCAAGGGCGCCAAGGACGTCGGCAAGCGCGCCGAGCGCGCCACCGCCGAGGGCCTGGTCGCCGCCGACGGCGGTGTGCTGATCGAGCTGAACAGCGAGACCGACTTCGTCGCCAAGAACGACGAGTTCATCGAGCTGGCCAACAAGATCGTCGCCGCGGTCAAGGCCGCCGGTGCCGGTGACCTGGAAGCCGCCCTGGCGGCCCCGCTGGACGGCAAGACCGTGTCCGAGGTCATCCAGGAGCTGTCGGCCAAGATCGGCGAGAAGCTCGAGCTGCGCCGCGTCGCCAAGTTCGACGGCGAGGTGGCCACCTACCTGCACCGCCGCTCCGCGGACCTGCCCCCGGCGGTCGGCGTGCTGGTCGAGTTCACCGGTGGCAACGCGGACGCCGCGCGCGGTGCCGCGATGCAGGTCGCCGCGCTCAAGCCGAAGTACCTGAGCCGCGACGACGTCCCGGCGGACATCGTCGCCAACGAGCGGCGCATCGCCGAGGAGACCGCGAAGGCCGAGGGCAAGCCGGAGCAGGCGCTGCCGAAGATCGTCGAGGGTCGCCTGAACGGGTTCTTCAAGGAGAACGCGCTGCTGGACCAGCCGTCCGTGCAGGAGAACAAGAAGACCGTCAAGGCCCTGCTCGACGAGGCCGGCGTCACCGTCACCGGTTTCGTCCGGTTCGAGGTCGGCCAGGCCTGACCGGTCGCTGTTCGGCGGCACGCCGGGCGGCACCCCGATCAGGTGGTGCGCCGCCGGTTCACCGGGTGAGGTGAAACCGGCGGAGACCCGGCGGCCGCGACTCACGGCATCAGCGCCCCGCCTTCGTTCGCAAGGCGGGGCGCTTTCGCAAGATCACGGCGCCGGGACCCGGTGCCGCTGTCGGCGAGCGGAGCGATCCGCGCAAACTTAGAGCGAAACCGAACTTCGCGGGAGGAATCCAGTGACCGACGGCCCAGCGCACCGCGGCTACAGCCGGGTGCTGCTCAAATTGGGCGGCGAGATGTTCGGCGGGGGCAGCGTCGGGATCGACCCGAACGTGGTCGGCGCGGTGGCCCGGCAGATCGCCGAGATCGTCGCCGATGGCGTCGAGGTGGCCATCGTGATCGGCGGCGGCAACTTCTTCCGCGGTGCCGAACTGCAGCAGCGCGGCATGGAACGCGCGCGCGGTGACTACATGGCGATGCTGGGCACCGTGATGAACTGCCTGGCACTGCAGGACTTCCTGGAGCGCGAGCACGGCATCGACACCCGGGTGATGACCGCGATCACCATGGGGCAGGTCGCCGAGCCCTACATTCCGCGGCGCGCGATGCGGCACATGGAGAAGGGCCGCGTGGTCATCTTCGGCGCCGGCACCGGCATGCCGTACTTCTCCACCGACACCACCGCGGCGCAGCGGGCACTGGAGATCGGCTGCGAGGTGGTGCTGATGGCCAAGGCGGTCGACGGCGTCTACACCGCCGACCCGAAGACCACCCCGGACGCGCAGCTGTTCGACAGGATCACGCACCGCGAGGTGCTGGAGCGCGGGCTGAAGGTCGCCGACGCGACCGCCTTCAGCCTGTGCATGGACAACCACATGCCGATCCTGGTGTTCAACCTGCTGGAAGAAGGCAACATCGCCCGCGCCGTCGGCGGTGAGAAGATCGGCACGCTGGTCAGCACCCCGGCCGAGCAGCAGGCCTGAGCGACGCGCATCCGAGGTCGTGCCGGGTGACCACCCGAGCGACCCGGCCCGTTGCCCCACCAGGGGTGCTGGAATCCTGATCTGGGGTGGCCCGCCCTGGGGCGGCGCTGCGCAGCAGGCGACACTACGAATGTCCACCGGTCGGCAGACTTAAGGAGCAGCCGTGATCGACGAAGCTCTTCTCGAAGGCGAGGAGAAGATGCAAAAGGCGGTGGAGGTGGCCAAGGACGATCTGGCCACCGTCCGCACCGGCCGTGCGAACCCCGCGATGTTCTCCAGCATCGTCGTCGACTACTACGGTTCGCCGACGCCGTTGAACCAGCTCGCCAGCGTCTCCGTGCCGGAGGCGCGGCTGGTGGTCATCAAGCCGTACGACGCCAGCCAGCTGGCGGCGATGGAGAAGGCCATCCGCGACTCCGACCTCGGCGTGAACCCGTCCAACGACGGCCAGCTCATCCGGGTCGCGATTCCGCAGATGACGGAGGAGCGCCGCAAGGAGATGGTCAAGCTCGCCAAGCACAAGGGCGAGGAAGGCAAGATCACCATCCGGGGCATCCGCCGCAAGGTCAAGGAAGAGATCGACCGGATCGTCAAGGACGGCGAGGCCGGCGAGGACGAGGGCACCCGCGCCGAGAAGGAGCTGGAGAACCTCACGCACCGCTTCACCGGCCAGATCGACGAGCTGGTCAAGCACAAGGAAGCAGAACTTCTCGAGGTCTGAGTGGTGACGGCCGGCCAATGCGAAGGTGAGTCCGGAATGTCCGCAGACAGCCCGGACCCGCCTTCGCGTCCTTCCCGGGCCGGACGCGATCTCCGTGCCGCCATCGGCGTCGGGGTAGTGCTCGGTGCCGCGATCATCCTTTCGCTGCTGATGGTGCGGTTCGTATTCATCGGCATCGTCGCTGCCGCGGTGGCGGTGTCCACCGTCGAGCTGGCGAACGCGCTCAAGCGCGGTGCCGACATCCGCATCTCGCTGGTCCCCGTGCTGGTGGGCGGGCAGGCGATGTTGTGGCTGTCCTGGCCGTTCGGCCTGCGCGGAACGCTGGTGGCGTTCGTCATCACCGTGCTGGCGTGCATGGCGTGGCGGTTCCGGCACGGCGTCGACGGCTACGTGCGGGACGTGACCGCATCGGTGTTCACCGCGGCCTACGTGCCGTTGTTCGCCGCGTTCGCGGCGATGCTGGTGCGGCCGGAGGACGGCGCCTTCCGGGCGCTGTGCTTCATGATCGGCGTTGTCGCCTCGGACACCGGCGGCTACGCGTTCGGTGTGCTGTTCGGCAAGCACCCGATGGCGCCGAAGATCAGCCCGAAGAAGTCCTGGGAGGGCTTCGGCGGGTCGATGCTGGTCGGCGTGGTGGCCGGGGTCCTCTCGGTGACCCTGATGCTCGACGGCCAGTGGTGGCAGGGCGCGCTGTTCGGGGCTGCGCTGGTGTGCACCTCGACGCTGGGCGACCTGATGGAGTCGCTGATCAAGCGCGACCTCGGCATCAAGGACATGGGCAACCTGCTGCCCGGGCACGGCGGCCTGATGGACCGGATGGATTCCCTGCTGCCGTCGGCCGCGGCCGCCTGGATGATGCTCTTCTGGCTCGTCCCGGGCTGAGGACCCCGGCTCGGGGTACGCGATTTCAATGGAAATCGGACCTCCGATTTCCATTGAGGGTTTTCATCCTGGTCGGGTACCGCAGCCGCGGCGTCTGACCTGCGCCTGAGTGCGCGGCCTGTCGCCAAGCGCCGTCAGGCGCTTTCGGGCCCATCCTCGCAACTGGCACCGCCGCGGGTTCTCAGCGTTCGCCTGGCGAGGACGGCCCTGACGCCGTGTATTGGCCATACATAAAGTCAGGGCACCCACAGCCAGGCGGGCGCTGTAACTCCCGCAGGGGGGCCGCTACCGGCACCGCCACGCAGAACGAGGTTGGAAAAACCTCATTGAAATCGCGTCGGAGAGAGGACCGTGATGCGTACCTGGCGGAAGCAGGCGCGGCCGCAGGTGACGCCGAGCCCGAACATCTGGCACTGGCCCGAGCTCTTCGAACTGGAGAACCGCGCACAGGATTCCACCGGCGCGTTGTGGCAGGCGCTGCGGGAGCGCTGCAACTGGGGCGGGCTGGACGTCGTCGACATCGGCTGCGGCGACGGCTTCCACCTTCCGCTGTTCGCCGCCGCGGCCAGGACGGTCATCGGCATCGAGCCGCACCCGCCGCTGGCCGAGCGGGCCCGTGCCCGGATGGCGGGCACGCCGGGCGTCGACGTCCGCATCGCGCCTGCCCAGCAGTTGCCGCTCGCCGACGCCAGCGTCGACCTGGTGCATGCCCGCACGGCGTACTTCTTCGGCCCCGGCTGCGAACCGGGCCTGGCCGAGGCGGAGCGGGTGCTCCGCCCGGGCGGGGTGATCGCGATCGTCGACCTGGACGCGTCGAGCTCGCCGTACGGGGATTGGATGCGGGCGGACGCGCCGCAGGTCGACCCGCATGCGATCGAGTCGTTCTTCCAGCGCCACGGCTTCGACAGCGCCTCCGTGGACACGCAGTGGCGCTTCGACGACCGGGAGACCCTCGAAAAGGTGCTGGGCATCGAGTTCTCCGCGAAGGTCGCCGCCCGCGCGGTTCGCGAGGTGCCCGACCGCACGGTTCCGGTCGGCTACCGCGTCCGGACCCGCCGCAAGCCGACCGGCCTGCTGCGCGCCTGAGCGATGTAATGGTTGAACTGGCCTAGTCCCAATGCCGGTCGTTTAGGTTGTCGCGTGGCCGGTATCCTGCGTACTTGTGGATCTTGAGGCAGGTGCGGGCGCGGGTGTCAGCGTGGCCGATCGGGCCGCCGTCGGTGTGCTGGCCCGAACGTTCCCTGTGGAATTGGTCGATCGAGTTATTGATCAGTACTGGCGTAGGGAACAGCGGACCCGCGCACTGCCCGCCCGGCTGATGTTCTACTTCACGCTGGTCTTGTGCCTGTTTCCGCACGAGT
>NZ_SMKW01000150.1 GCF_004348985.1 Saccharopolyspora elongata
ACCTGAAGGCCAGCGTCGGGATCGCCGTGACTCAAGACCCCACCACTGAACCAAAAGAACTCCTGCACCTAGCTGATCAAGACATGTACGCCCGCAAAAAGAACCCCCGAAACGCATAACACACGACTTCACCACTTGATGACTGCCCGGCGCTCTCGCCCCAACCGGGGCTCCGCGATCAACGCAAAGATCCGACGAGCCGATATCGAGATCAACATTACTTGACGAGGCACAAGGGGACGGTATGGAAACGAGCTTGCACCGCTTCGTCCGCCTGCTGCGCCTGCACGGGGTGCGGGTATCAGGGGCTGAGGCGACCGACGCCATGCGGTGCGCGTCGCAGCCCGGCGTGCTGTCGTCCAGGTCCGTGCTGCGCGACGCGCTGCGGATAGCGCTGATCAAGGACCGCCGGGACGACGAGGTGTTCGACGACGTCTTCGACGCCTTCTTCCGCCTGCGGCGGGTGGTCGAATCCACCGACGGCGACGGGCCTGACCACACCCACGACGACCTGTCCGACACCGGTGAACTCGAACGCTTCACCGCCTCCGAGGAGCCCTCCAGCACACCGCAGGAGGGCCACAGCCACGACGCCCCGAAGGACCTGCGGGACTTCTTCGACCCGGAGGACCTGGCCCAGCAGTACAACCTGCACCAAGAGGCCAACAAGATCGACCTCGCGTCGATCACCGACGAGATAGTCCTCTCCCGCGACCAGTCCTCGCCGGGGCGCGGCGACAGCGCCGGCGTGCAGCTGGAGACCTCCCGGCTGCACAACGCGGGCACGCCCGGGCAGTTGTCGCAGCAGACCGGGCACCGGGTTGACACCGATCTGACCATCGCCGAGGAACGGCTACTGCTGGACTGGCTGGCGGATGCCGACTCCGACCCACAACTGCCGCGCAAGCCGCTGTCCGGGGTGCTCGACGACCTGCCCGCGCTCCTGAAGGAACACCTGCGCAAGCTCACCGAGCTGGAACACCGGTCGGTCGAGTCGGTCTCGCCCGCGGGCGTCACCGACCGGATCGACGAGCGAGAGCGCCAGGAGCTGGAGGACTCGCTGCGCAGGCTGGCCCGGAGTCTGCGCGGGGCGCGCACCAGCAAGCAGGTAACCAGCCCGCACGGCAGGGTCCACTCCGGACGGACGATGCGCCGGAACATGCGCTACGACGCCGTTCCGTTCCGGCCGGTCACCACCAAGCGCGCCGAGGACAAGCCGCGACTGGTGGTGCTGGCCGACGTGTCGCTGTCGGTGCGCAGCACCGCCCGATTCACGCTGCATCTCGTGCACGGCCTCCAATCGCTGTTCAGCCGGGTGCGCACGTTCGCCTTCGTCGCAGACATAGTCGAGATCACCGACCTGTTCGAGCAACATCCGCTGGAGAAGGCGCTCGGGCTGGTCTTCGACGGGCTGCCGGCGGGCGGGGTCCTCGACGTCGACGCCAACTCCGACTACGGCGGCGCGCTGAGGGGGTTCCTCGACGAGCACGGCTCATCCCTGACCCGGCGGACGACCTTGCTGGTGCTCGGCGACGGCCGGGGCAACGGCAACGATCCGGACGTGGCGGCCTTCGCGGAGATGGCGCGGCGGGTGCGGGAAACCATTTGGCTCACCCCGGAACCCCGCTACTCGTGGGGTCTGGGCCGGTGCGATCTACCGCGCTACGCCGAGCACTGCGACCGCGTCGAAGTGGTGCGCGATCTGGCCGGCCTGGCCCGCACATCGGATGCGCTGTCCTCGGAGGCGGTGGGGCGATGAGTGACGCGGGGCAGTTCTCCGGCAGCGCCACGATCGATCCGCTGGCCCGCAGCAGTCCCGGCTGCTACCGCGACGAGGCGGTGGTCGTGGTGCACGAGCGGCACGACCCGCCGCCGGACCGGATCCCGATCACCCGCACCCGGCACTTCGGCCTGCACCGCGACGGCCACCGGGTGCTGGTCAGCCACCGCCTCGAGCCGCACGAGCTGGACAACGACGTGGCGGGCAAGCTGGCCGACGAGCTGTTCGCGCCGGGCTGGCTGACCGGGGCGGAGGTCTTCGAACGAGTCTTCACCGGCATCGTCAGATCCACTGTGGATGATTCGGTCGACGCCTGGTCCACCTTCTACCGCAACACCCTCGCCCGGATCCGGCTCCCCAGGGACGCCGGCGGCGCGCCGCACTCGTCGATCTCGGCGATGGTGCCGGTGTACTCGCGGGTGCTGGAGCTGGTACCGCCGGGCCGGGTCCTCGACGTGGGCTCCTGCTTCGGATTCCTGGCCCTGCTACTGGCCGAGCGCCCCGGCACCGCGGTCGTCGCCTCCGACATCGCCAACGGCACCGTCACGTTGCTGCGCACCATCGCCCGCGAGCTGGGCCTACCGCTGGGCACGCTGGTCTGCGACGGCGCACGAGTGCCGCTGCCGGACCAGGCCGTCGACACGGTGACGGTCATCCACCTGCTGGAGCATCTCGACCCCGAGCACGGCGAGGCCGTCCTCGCCGAGGCGATCCGGTTGGCACGGCGACGGGTCGTCGTCGCGGTCCCATTCGAAGCCGAACCGACGGCCGCCTACGGGCACCTGCGCACCTTCGACACCGCCGAGCTGCACCGGCTGGGGACCGGCACCGGACTGCCCTACGAGGTCGACGAGCACCACGGCGGCTGGCTCGTCATCGACTCCGCCTGATGGGCGTGTCGGTCCTTGAGCACTGTGGGGAAGAGCCGTTGCTGGTGGTCGTGGCACCACATCGTGATCGACACGGCAACAGGTCAAGATCCACGCTCAGATGAGCCCGCGCTTGCTTGCTTCGTAGACGGCTTCCGCGCGGGTGGAGACATCCAGCTTGCGCATGATGTTGCGCACGTGGAACTTCACCGTCGTCTCGGAGATGTAGAGCTGGCCGCCGACGTGCCGGTTGCTCGACCCGGTGGCCATCAGCCGGAGCACACCCAGCTCGCGTTCGGTCAGTTCCGGTGCGGTGGAGCGGTTGTTCATCGAGTGCACCATCGCCGCGGCCGAGCGCGAGTCGAACGCGCTCTCCTTGCGGGCCACCGCGCGGATCGCCCGGACCAGCTCGGTGGTGTCGACGTCCTTGACCACGTAACCACGGGCACCGCGGTGCACGGCGTCGACGACGAGCTTCTCGTCCAGGAACGTCGTCAGCACCAGGACCCCGAGACCCTCGTGCTCCCCGGTCAACCGCTCGCACAGCGCCAGGCCCTCGGTGTCCTCACCCGAGGACAGCTTGAGGTCCAGCAGCACCACTGCGGGCCGCGTCCGGCCGACCACCGCGACCGCCTCCGCCGCGGTGGAGGCCTCCCCGACCACTTCGAGGTCCTGTTCCCGTTCGAGCAGCGACCGCAGCCCCTGCCGGACGATGGAGTGGTCGTCGACGATCACGATCCGGACCGGACCCGGCGGTGCGCTCACCACGCCCCCGGCCGCCCACCTGGCTTCCTCAGACATCGGTGTCCCCTTCCGCCATCGGCATCGGCACTTCCAGCCTGATGAGCACCCCGCCCATCTTCGCCCTGCCGATGTTGAGCTCACCGCCGAGTTCTTCGGCTCTTGCGGCCATGTTCGCCAGCCCCCGGTGGTGCCCGTTGAGGTCATTGGTGCGCGCCGCCCGCAGAGTTCGCCGCAGCTGCGCGGGATCCCCGGTGCCGTCGTCGGCGATCGACAGCACGACGCGGTCTGTCTCGTACTTCAGGTGCACCGACGCGCGGTCCGCGCCCGAGTGGGTCGCGGTGTTGAACAGGGCCTCGCCGGTCAGCCGCAGCAGCGAGTGCTCGGCCTCGCCGGGCAGCGGCACCGGCTTGCCCTCGATCCGGACCGCGACGTCGACGGAGGTCGGCAGATGCACGTTGGACAGCCGTTCCAGCAGCACCGGCAGCGAACCGGGGCCCTCGTCGGCGCCCCGGTGCAGCGCGTAGATCGCCGACCGCAGCTGGGAGACCGCCTGCCGGGTCAGGTCCTTGGCCGCCATGAGCCGCTCGGCGACCTGCTGCGCGTCGGCGCCCATCGCCGCCAGCTCCGACCGGCACACCTCCACGGTCATGCCGGCGCTGAGCACGGCCTGGGTCACGCTGTCGTGCAGCTCCCGCGCTATGCGGTGCCGTTCCTCGTCGATGACCTGCCGCTGCATCGCCTCGGTCAGCCGGCGCTGGACCTCCTGCAGTTCGGCGTTGCGCTCGACGAGGTCCTTGGCCTGCCGGGAAGCTTCCTCGTTCAACTGCTCGGCGCGCCCCTTCAACTGGGCCGCGGTGTGGAACAGGTAGGAGTTGTACAGCGCCACCGCGGCCTGATTGGCCAGCACCCGCAGGACCGCGAGGTCGGTCCCGGTGACTTCCACTCCCGCACCGGGCCGACCCACGACGCCGCCGACCGGCTCCTCGTCGAGCAGCATCGGCGCGCGCACCCAGCCCGGCCCGGCCTCGCCCGGTTCGAGCTCCCACGGGCGCTTGCGGATCACTTCGAGCTGCTCGCGGACCTCGGCGGGCAGATCGTGCTCCTGGTCGATCAGCTCGCCGTCCCGGGCGAACAGGAAACCCGGACGTATCCCCCGCAACGCCCCGTCGGCGACGGCCAGCAGCACCCACTCGGCTTGCAAGTGCTCAACGGCGGCCACGACGACCGCCTCCACCAGCGCCCTCGGCCCCTCCGCCGAGCGCACCACGGCGCGGGAGATCTCGTCGAGCGCCTGCACGGCCACGGCCAGCCGCTCGTTCGAGCGCCGGTACTCGGGGTAGAACGACCGCTTGCTTGATCGCACCCCGGTGAGCTCACCGAGCGTCGTCTCCCCCGCGCGGACGCGGCCACCACCGGACACCTTCGACCTCACATGGCCTTTCGGAACAACGACTCGATCTCCTCCTGGGTGACCTGGCGGGGGTTGGTCGCCAGGCACGCGTCCTTCATCGTCGTCCTGGCCAGGTGCGCGACGTTGTGCTCGCCGACCCCGAGGCAGGACAAACCGCGCGGAGCACCCACGGAGTCAGCCAGCTCGCGGACCCGATCGGCCAGCACCTCGGCGACCTCGGCCGCGGGTACGCGCTCGGTGTCGATGCCCGCAGCGGCGGCCAGCGGCACGTAGCGAGTCGGGCTCTGTTCCGCGTTGAACCGGATCACGTGCGGCAGCAGGATCCCGTTGATCACGCCGTGCGGCGCGTCGAGCAGCCCGCCGACCTGGTGGCTCATGGCGTGGGTGGCGCCGAGGATCGCGTTGGTGAACGCCATCCCCGCCGCCAACGACCCCTGCGCCATCGCGTTGCGCGGCTCCTGGGCGGCCGGATCCAGCAGGGTCCGCAGCAGGTTCCTGGTCACCAGGTGCACGGCGTGCAGCGAATGCTGATCGGTCAGCACGTTGTGCGCGAGCGAGACGTAGGACTCCATGGCGTGGGTGAGCGCGTCGAGACCGGTCGCCGCGTTCAGCCAGTCCGGCATGGTCGTCAGCAGCCGAGGATCGATGATCGAGATTTCGGGGACCAGCGTCCTGCTGATGATGGTCACCTTCGTCGCGTGGGTGGTGTCGGTGACCACGCAGAACTGGGACACATCCGCCCCGGTTCCCGAGGTCGACGGCACCATGACCAGCGGTGGGATGGGGTTCACGACCCGGTCGACGCCCTCGTAGTTCAGGATGTGCCCACCGTTGGCGGACACGATCGCCACGCCCTTGGCCGCGTCGATGCACGAGCCGCCGCCGACGGCGATGATCACGTCCGCGCCGGCCTGAGCATATTCGCAGTAGGCCGCCTGCACCTCGTGGTCCTTCGGGTTCGGCGTCAGCTCGTGCCAGACGACCGGTTCCAGACCCACCTCGCGCAGGTGCACCACTGCCTCGCGCACCCATCCCGCCTCCACGATGCCGGGATCGGTGACCAGGAAGGGACGGCGCGCGCCGAGCCGTCGAGCCGAGTGGCCCAGCTCGGCCAACGAATCGGGGCCGAACACGATTTCCGGCGCGTGGAACTTCGCAAGGGCCGGACGCTGCTCGCCGACATCGTCGCGGCTGGGTTGGCGCGGCACGCCCACATGTTCGAACGCGATTTGAGGCTCCGGCATTTCTCGTGGCCCTCCCGACTCACCGATGAGCCTCGCCCGCGAACGAGTCCGGCCGGTGCGCGGCCCGCGGCGAGACCGGCTGCAAGCAGACCAGCAGCATTACTGTGGGGTAAACCACAGGTGAACCTACAGCCAGGGACTGTACCTCGGAACTGCCCGGATGAGCACCCCCGACCTGTCCGATCGGACAGGTGCGCTACACGGTTTCTTCGAGTAGGAGGCGCAGCCGGGATTCGAGCACGTTGCGCTGCGGAGCGTCCGGCGCCATCAGATCCCGCGCCTTTTCCAGCACCTCCAGATCGTCGCGGCCGGCATCGGTGTGGGCGAAGCGCCAGAGCAGTTCAGGGTCTCCGCTGCCCAGCACCCAGCCGCGCAGCGCCACCACGAGCTCGTCGCGCTCGGCCCGGATCGCGACGGACTCCGAGCGCGGCAGCAGCAGTCCGGCTCTATCCACGGCGGCGCCGGCGTCGCCATGGCGCAGCGTCTCGCGGAGGGCATGCAGGTCGCTGTCCACATCCGCCGCGATGCGGTACGGCCTGGTCTTCACCACGTGCGGCCCCAGAGCGTTGCGGATGCGGTGGATCTCCACCCGGACCGTGGTGGGGTTGCCCTGCTCCCCGTGCAGCAGCAGCGCGAGCCGCTCCGCAGTCAGCCCGCCGGGGTTCATCGCCAGCAGTGCGAGGATTTCGGCGTGCCGCAGGCTCAGATCGTGCCGGACACCGTCCACTGTGGCCGCTGGAACCTCGTCGCCGAGCAGTTTCAACGACAACTGCGGCCGACGACGAGACCGGGGCTGCCCGACGCGCAGCAGGTAGCCGCCGTCGAGCGGTTCGACCTCGGCGTCCTCACCGTCGTCCAACCGGACCGTTCCGCTGTCGTCGAGGCCGATCCGCTGCCCCGGCACGAACCGCGCCGAGGGTGTGCTCGCGACGATCCGTCCACTGGGGCTCAGCAGTGCCGCATCCCGACCGGACTCGGCGAGGTGGTGGGCGTTGCGCTCCCGGAGCAGGTCGTCGGAGGCGGCCAGGCGCCAGCGGAGCTCACCTTCGACCAGCCGCGCACCGGCCACCACGAGCGCGAGCAGCGCCGGGTGCATCGTGTGCAGCGGACCGCTGAGATCGACCGCGCCGAGCAGCGCACCCGTCTCCGGGTCGCGGACCGGACAGGCGGCGCAGGTCCAGGAGTGGTAGGTCCGCACGAGGTGCTCGGCGGAGTGGATCTGCACGGGAGCTCCGGTGGCGAGCGTGGTGCCCATGGCGTTGGTCCCGATCGTGCTCTCGGCCCACCGGGTGCCTTCGGCGAGCAGAACGCGGTCTGCGTCCCGGCAGACCTGGGGATGTCCTTGCCGCCAGAGGATGTTGCCGTCGGCATCGGTGATGATCATGACGTGGCTGGTGCCGTCGGCCGCATCGAGCAGCGTCTGGCGCAGCATCGGCACCCAGCGCGCCAACGGGTGCTCCCGGCGAACGTCGTCGATCCTGCCGGAGTCGAACGCCAGCGGTGGCTCCCTGAGATCAGGATCGATCCGGGCTGCCAGCGAACGCCGCCAGGACTCGAAGACGACCGGTCTCGGCTCGTGCGAGAGCCGGTCGCCGGCCAGGACGGCAGCGTGCACCCGCTCGAGCAGTCGGGCCCGCTCGAGCGGATCGACCAAGGTGTCGTAGCTGGTGTCCATTCGCCTGCGCAGAAGTGTCGAGAACGCGGAACATCCGGTCGCGGAAAGATTCATAGTGCGGGGTGACACACGTTACGGGCAAGTGCACCCGCGACACCGGTTCGCCCCGTTGCAACGTCGCTGCAACGTTGCGGCTCCTAGCTTCTCGCCACACCAGAGGCATGAGTGGCCCAGGTCACGACGGCCCGCGGAGGGCCGTACCAGCACACGAGAGGCGAACGATGGTTCTGTATGCAGCTCCGGGGACGACAGGTTCCGCAGTCGAGTTCCGTTCGCGTTACGACCACTTCATCGGCGGCGAGTACGTGGCCCCGGCCGGCGGGGACTACTTCGAGAACCCCACGCCCGTCACGGGCCAGGTGTTCACCGAGATCGCCCGCGGCACGGCCGACGACGTGGAACGCGCCTTGGACGCCGCCGAGGGCGCCGCGCCCGCGTGGGGCCGCACGTCGGTGGCGGAGCGGTCCGGGATCCTACTCAAGATCGCCGACCGCATGGAGGCCAACCTCGAGAAGCTCGCGGTCGCCGAGAGCTGGGACAACGGCAAGCCGGTCCGCGAGACGCTGGCGGCCGACATCCCGCTGGCGATCGACCACTTCCGCTACTTCGCCGGGGCCCTGCGGAGTCAGGAGGGGGCGATCTCGCAGATCGACGACGACACCGTCGCCTACCACTTCCACGAGCCGCTGGGCGTCGTCGCCCAGATCATCCCGTGGAACTTCCCGCTGCTGATGGCGACCTGGAAGCTGGCGCCGGCCCTGGCCGCGGGCAACGCCGTGGTGCTCAAGCCCGCCGAGCAGACACCGGCATCGATCCACGTGCTGATCGACCTCATCGCCGACCTGCTGCCCGCGGGCGTCCTCAACGTGGTCAACGGCTTCGGCGTGGAAGCCGGCAAGCCGCTGGCCTCCAGCTCCCGGGTGCGCAAGGTCGCCTTCACCGGCGAGACCACCACCGGCCGGCTGATCCTGCAGTACGCCAGCCAGAACATCATCCCGGTCACCGTCGAGCTCGGCGGCAAGAGCCCGAACATCTTCTTCGACGACGTCGCGGCGGCCAACGACGCCTTCTACGACAAGGCCCTGGAAGGGTTCGCGCTGTTCGCCCTCAACCAGGGCGAGGTGTGCACGTGCCCATCACGGGTGCTGATCCAGTCCGGCATCTACGACGCATTCCTCACCGACGCGGTGGCCCGAACCGAGAAGATCAAGCAGGGCAACCCGCTGGACACCGACACCCAGATCGGCGCCCAGGCCAGCAACGACCAGCTGGAGAAGATCCTGTCCTACATCGACATCGGCAAGCAGGAAGGCGCGGAGGTCCTCACCGGCGGTCACCGGGTCGAGCTCGAAGGCGACCTGGCCGGCGGCTACTACGTGGCGCCGACGGTGTTCGCGGGCCACAACAAGCAGCGGATCTTCCAGGAGGAGATCTTCGGCCCGGTCGTCTCCGTCACCAGCTTCGACGACTACGACGACGCCATGAAGATCGCCAACGACACCCTCTACGGCCTCGGCGCCGGGGTGTGGTCCCGCGACGGCAACACCGCCTACCGCGCCGGCCGCGACATCCAGGCCGGCCGGGTGTGGGTGAACAACTACCACGCCTACCCCGCCCACGCCGCGTTCGGCGGCTACAAGCAGTCCGGCATCGGGCGCGAAACCCACAAGATGATGCTGGACCACTACCAGCAGACCAAGAACATGCTGGTCAGCTACTCCGACAACGCGCTGGGCTTCTTCTGATGACCAGCGACCGGGTCGCGGTGACCCCGGAGGCGGCGGAGCAGATCCGCCGCCTCCGGGCGCAGCACGGGCCGGTGATGTTCCACCAGTCCGGCGGATGCTGCGACGGCAGCGCCCCCATGTGCTACCCGGCGGGCGAATTCGCCACCAGCGACGCCGACGTGCACCTCGGCGATCTCACCGTGGACGGCCAAGCCGTCCCGGTGTGGATGTCCAGACCGCAGTTCGAGTACTGGAAGCACACGCACCTCACCATCGACCTCGTGCCCGGACGGGGCAGCGGCTTCTCCCTCGAAGCACCCGACGGCGTCCGCTTCCTCACCCGATCCCGACTGCTCACCCAAGACGAATGGAAACGACTGGATGCGAGCTGAACACAAGCCGAGCCGCGTTGTGCTTGTCGGCCCGCCGGGCGCCGGCAAGGGAACGCAGGCGGAAGCGATTTCGGCCCGACTGGGTGTTCCACACATCTCCACCGGGGACATCTTCCGGCGCAACGTCGGCGAGGGCACGGATCTCGGACTTCGGGCGAAGTCCTACATGGACAGCGGTGCCCTGGTTCCGAACGAGCTGACCAACGAAATGGTGCGTAGACGTCTCGGTGAGGACGACGCCGATGGCTTCCTGCTCGACGGGTTCCCCCGGAACCGGGAGCAGGCCGAGTTCCTCGACGACACGTTGCGAAGCTCCGGACGCACTGTTGACGTAGTGCTGGAGCTGCAAGTGCCTGCGGAGGAAATCGTTCGTCGCCTCAATGGCAGACGCGTTTGCGGTACGTGTGGGCGAAGCTGGCACGTGGAGTTCAACGCCACGAGGGCGAAGGGCATCTGCAACGCCTGCGCCGGTCCGCTGCACCAGCGCGACGACGACCGCGAGGACGCGATCCGGCGCCGTCTGCAGCTCTACGAGCAGCAGACCGCACCGATGCTCGCGCACTACCAGGAGAAAGACAGGCTCGCGCGGGTCGACGCGTCCGGTCCGGTCGACGCTGTCGGCGAGCGGGTGGCCGCCGCGCTCGGCGCCCGACCGAACAACAGCGCAACGTCGCCGCAACGTTGACCGCCGTAGATTCATCCAACCGGTTGACGGATCCGGGAAAGCCGCAACGAAAAAGCGATCAGGCCGTCACATGATCGCGTCGAGAGGTCGGAAGTGGGCAAGCACTCACAGAGCACTTTGGACAATCTCCGCACCGAAGAACGGGGCCATGCTCCGTCCCAGGAGTTCGCGGCGCAGGCCAACGCCACGTCGGCACTGTACGAGGAGGCCTCGGCCGATCGGGAGGCGTTCTGGGCGAAGCAAGCCGAGCGGCTGGCCTGGGACACCAAGTGGGACCAGGTCCTGGACTGGTCGAACGCGCCGTTCGCGAAGTGGTACGTGGGCGGCAAGCTGA
>NZ_SMKW01000151.1 GCF_004348985.1 Saccharopolyspora elongata
GGCCTGGGCGGGCGGGGCGCGGTGCGGCTGCTGGAGCACGATCCGGATTCGGGCAGCATGCTGCTGGAGAGGCTCGCGACCACCTCGTTGTCCAGTGTGGACGATGATGTGGCGGCGGCGCGGATCCTGGCCGGGCTGCTGGCACGGTTGAGCGCGGTGCCCGCGCCGCCGGGCGTGCGGCGGCTGTCGGACATCGCGGCCGCGATGCTCACCGACGCTCCCGAGGCGTACGCGCGGCTGTCCGATCCGGCGCAACGGCGGCTGCTGGTGCACTGCGCGGGCGCGGTCGAGGAGTTGCGCGGCGAGGCGGGCGACCGGCTGCTGCACTGGGACCTGCATTACGACAACGTGCTTGCGGCGCAACGGGAACCGTGGCTGGCCATCGACCCGCAGCCGCTGGCCGGTGACCCGTGCTTCGAACTGATGCCGGCGTTGCACAACCGGTGGGACGACGTGGTGGCCACCGGCGACGTGGCTGCGGCGGTGCGGCGGCGCTTCGAGGCGATGATCGAGGTGCTGGGCCTGAATCGGCAGCGCGCGGCGGGCTGGACGCTGGGGCGGGTGCTGCAGAACTGCCTGTGGGACATCGAGGACGGCGAAACCGAGCTCAACGACGTGCAGGTCGCCGTGGCGGAGGCGCTGATCGACTGGGGACCGTGATCACCCGGGCGGACCGGCGTTCCGGCCACTGTGGACAGCCGGTCGAGCGGGGTTCAGCGCCGGGTTTCCGCGCCGGTCAGGTCCGCGATTTCGCGGAACCGGCCGACCGCCCAGGTCAGGGTGCGGACGGCGTTGCGCCCGTACGGGGCGTCCTCGCCCGGCTCGGTGAGGCGTTCGCGCAGGACCAGCCGCACCCGCGTGTAGGGCCACACCTGTTCAGGCCCGCTGCCGGGCGAGTCCGGCCAGTGCGGTGACCGTCTTCCAGTTGCGGGCGGTGACGCCGACCCCGAGCCACTTCTCCAGGTAGGCGGCGGTGAGCCTGCTGCGGCCCGCTCCGGCCGGGTAGTGCAGGTAGACCTCGCGTCCGGCCAGGTGGAGTTCTTCGGGCGCGCCGTCGGGCACGGTCAGTTGCGCGGCCCGGCCGGGGTCGGGTTCGGCGGCCAGGAACGCGACGTGCAGCTTGGCGTGGTCGGGCTGCGCTTCCCGGAACGGGTGGTGCGCGGCGATGCCGGTGATCTCGGTGCCGGTGCGCACCAGGACCTGGGTGTCCACGCCGAGTTCGCCGGCCAGCCGCTGCCGCAGGTCCGCCGACAGCGCCTCGGGGTCGGTGCGATCGGAGGTGAAGACGACGTTGCCGCTTTGCAGGTACGTCGCGACGTCACCGTGCCCGGCCGCGGTGACCAGGTCGCGGAGGTCGGCCATGGCGACGCGGCCGCGGCCGGCGAGGTTCACGGCGCGCAGCAGTGCGATGTAGGTGTGCACGGCGGGAATCGTGCCATCCTCCGGCGGGTCAGGACGGCCTGCTCCTAAGATGATCACCCATGGTCGTCCCTTTCTCAGCCCCGCTTCCGGTCGTCACGATCGGGGACATCGTGTGCACCCAGACAGAGGTCATGACGCCCTCGGGAACGGCACCGGTGGGTGAGGTGGCGTGGACGTTCACCGATATGAGCCGCACGATCCCGGCGTGGGCGATCGTGCTGTGCGTGCTGTTCATCTTCTTCTGCTTCCTGGGGCTGTTGTTCCTGCTGGCCAAGGAGGAACGCACCGAGGGCTGGGTGCAGGTCGGGGTGCAGGGGCCGCGGCTGCTGCACTTCACGCAGATCCCGGTGAACTCGCCGGTGGTGGTCGCCGACCTCAACGCGCGGGTGAACACGGCGCGGGCGGTGTCGTTCCAGGCCGGGCAGCAGTCCAGCTAATCGCGAAAGGTCTTCACATTTTGGGGCGGCTACCGCTACCCACAGCACGCCGCCTCGGCGCACCGCTGATCATCGGCGAATTCGGCCTCGACGCCACCAGACCCGGCGCCCTCGACTACGGCCTCGGGGAACATCGGTACAGCGGTTGGCGCTGAGAACGATCATGGTCAGGGCGTGAGCGTGCCGACCCGGTTCTCGTACTCGCGGCGGGCCTTGCGCTGAGCCGGGATTGCCGGGAGGCCCTGGCCGCCGTCGAGCGGCTGGCAGCGGTCGAGGAGCTGACGGTGCACGGCGGGGACAGCGGTCACGCGCAGGGTGTAGCCCTGGCCTCGCCGAACGGCTGCCCCCTGGTCAAGCGCGGCCCGCTCGGCGGGCTCCAGGTCGGCCGAGCGGAGGAAGTCGGCGACCTTGCCCGGCATGTCGAGTGTGACCGGCTGTTCCGGGGCAGGGACGTCCTCCTCGCCGGCCGTGTGCTCGGGCAGGAGATCGGCGACGGCGGTGCGGATCGCGCCGCGGCTGACGCCGTGGTCGCGCGCGAGGGCGGCGATGGACCGGCCCTCCAGGTACGCGCTGCGCACGTCGCTGGTCTTCGCGGCCGCCACGGCGGGGCGGCGTCCGCCCTTGCTGCCCTTGGCCTCGGCGGCGCGCAGTCCGTCGTAGGTCAGCTCGCGCTGGAGGTCGCGCTGGAGTTCGCCGGCGGCGGCGGAGGGTCTGCACCATGAACTTCACGGTGGAGAGCAGCTCGCCGGTGCGCGGGTGGCGGGCGGTGAGGTCCATCGCGGAGAACGCGCCGTCGTGGATGCGCAGGGCGACCTGGTCGCGGTGGAGGACGTCGAGCACGTCGAGGATGTGCCCGGTCCCGCGTACGAGGCGGAACATCTCGGAGATGTGCACGGTGTCGCCCGGCCGCGCGTAGTTCAGCAGTTCGCGGAACTTCGGCCGCTGGAGCGGGTGGAGGCGGCTGGAGGTCCCCGGGTCCTCCTCGAAGACGACCAGGTCCTCGATCCCGGCCTCGTCCAGGACGAGGTTCTGCCGGGCGGTCGACTGCTGGTCGGTCGAGACCCGCTTGTAGACCAGGTTCGCCACTCGGGGGCCCCTTCCGTACGGAGGATCGGACCCTATCTGTCAAACCCTGTCAGCAATCACCATCGGATCTGATTGGATTCGAGCCGTCGCGAACTCCCGGATTGCGCGGATTCATTGGACGCGTCAGTCGCCTGTCGTCAAACGCGTTTGACGACAGGCAGGGCCAGGCTCATGCGAGTGGCGGAGTAGAGCCTGGCCCGCCGACCGGTTAACGGTTGCTGCGGGGCACCGGCCGCCGCTGCTGCAGCCCCGCATCACTTGGCGGTTACTCGACGGGCTCCAAGGCCAAGTAAAGGCTGCGGTCGCGAGACAGGATCAGGATGAGCGGCACGACGGCCATCGTGGAGACTCTCACCACCAGCGGCTGATCGCTGCCGCTGGTGGTGGGGACACCGAAGTTCCTGTAACCGCCGTGGTCGATGGTTACCCATTCGCGGCGGTCAGAGAACAGCCCGACCCCCATGTGCTCTTCCGGCTCCCCCTCGTAGCCCATGTACAGCTCAGAGGATGTGGCGCGGAGCGAGAACTTCCCGGTCCGTACCAACCTGGTCCGCTGCCCCTTCCCCGTCACGATGATCGTCGACTCGCAGTCCGTCAAAGGCGCGGAGACCGTGGGCAAGGACAGCAGGGGCTGGGACGAAGCGAAAAAGATCAACGGGCGCAAGCGCCACATAGCGGTGGACACCAAGGGCCTGCCCGTGATGGTGATGGTCAGCCCTCACCCTCAGCCGCCGCCCTGCTCAGCGTCGTTCACGGCGACGGAATGAGGCCCACGGCCTTGAGCACCGCAACGGTCACCACCGTCGAGTTGCGTTCGGCCACCCACCGCAGCCGGGCAACCTTCGCCTCTTCGTCGAGGCCCTCCTGCACATAGCCGCCCGCACCGGGCCGCTCCATCAGCACGATGCGGCCCGGCACCCCTGCCGCCCGACCATCTGCTGATCTCCACGACGCCGCGCAGCTCCGCACGATTGAGGAGTACCTCGAACGCCAGCTTCAGCAGGTCCGGGCGAGGCTCACCGACCTGGAGGACGGTCTGACGACGACGGACGTGCTGGCGACGCTGCGCCGCGAGGGCAGCGCGCTGGCGGGTCTTTCCCAGCGGACATTGCGTGCGGTTCTGGATATTGTCGGACAACGCCCGCCTGATGCGCGAGCACGAGACACGGGTCTTCGACGGCGACGCGCTGTTCTTCACGGCGGCCGCGCCCCGGGACGAGGACTGGCTGACGCGGAAGGCGTGGGCGCCGTACATCGGCGGCACGCTGGAGAACCACGACATCGACTGCCTGCATCAGGATCTGACCCAGCCGGAGCGGATGGACGAGATCGCGGAGGTGCTACGGGCACGGCTGCGATGACTTTTTCCGGGCCCGCGGGTCTACCCTTCCGACAGCGATGATCAGAGATCACCGAACGGGAGCAGGTAGCACCATGACGCAGTTGCTGCGGGTCCAGAACTTCACCGTCTCGAGCGACGGATTCGGCGCGGGCGAGGGGCAGACCCTGGAGCGGCCCTTCGGCCACGCCGATCCGATGAGCTTGATGAGCTGGGCCGGCACCACGGCCAGCTGGAAGATGCGGACGGAGCCGGGCGGCAGCCGCGGACTGGACGACTACTTCATCCGCGACTACGACCACAACATCGGCGCCGAGATCATGGGCCGCAACAAGTTCGGCCCGCAGCGCGGCCCCTGGGAGAACGAGGAGTGGCAGGGCTGGTGGGGCGACGAGCCCCCCTTCCACACCCCGGTCTTCGTCATGACCCACCACACCCGCCCGTCCTTCACCTTGTCGGACACAACCTTCCATTTCGTCGACGACGACCCCGCCAAGGTCCTGGAGGGGGCGAAGGAGGCGGCCCAGGGCAAGGACGTCCGCGTCGGTGGCGGCGCCACGACCATCCGCGTCTTCCTGGAGGCGGACCTGGTGGACACCTTGCACGTGGTGGTGTCCCCATCGATCACGCTCGGCTCCGGTGCCCGCCTGTGGGAGTCCCCGGACGAGCTGACCGACCGCTTCCACCTCGACGTGGTCCCCAGCCCGAGCGGGGTGGTGCACCACCTGTTCTGGCGGAAGTGACGCGCTGAGAACTTAGGCGTCCACGAACGCGGAGCCGGTCTCCAGCAGCCGCGCCACCGCATGCTCCGGGTCGATGAGCGACTCGGGTGTTGTGGAGGCCGGTGGAGACCGGCGCGCCGCCGTGGAGGCCACAGCCCCATAACGTCCTCTTACCCTGGCCAACGACCACGGCATGGACATGGGCACGACGCAAACTCCGTGCATCACTCAAGAAAAACAGGGACTTAGATGATGGCCAACTTCGTCACCAACGACACGGAGGCGAACGGGTAGCGGGCCGGGCCCGCACGGGCGTGGTTCCGGGGAGCGGACCGCGACCGCCGGCGGTGTTCCAGCGAACCCCAGCGGCGGAGTGGATCAGTGTGGGAGCCGATCATGATCGTTCTCACCGATAACCGCTGTACCGATGGTCCCCGAGGCCGGTGAAGTACCTGACCACCCTCGCGGAGAAGGTCGGCAAGGAGCGGTTCGACGCCGAGTTCACCAAGGTGATCAAGGGCAGCGACATCGCCCCGCGCGCTCCCCGGCAGCGCTGCGCGACGGCCGCGAAGCGGCTGACCAAAGCCAGGGCCCGCAAGCTCATCACCGCCCTGGTCGGCCACGACTAATCCGGCTCGCCCCCGTCGTCGTCCTCGTCCAGCTCCGGCGCGTCCGGGTCGCGCAGCGGGCGCCAGGCGCCGGCAGCCGGGGTCGAGGCGGTGAAGCTGTAGCGGCCGAGCAGGTTCAGGTTGCGGTGCTTGAGCGGGGAGAGCCGGGCGATGTCCTCCTCGCGGATCTCGTGGCCCTCGGCGCGAAGCTGAGCGACGGCGGCGTCGATGTACTTCGTCGTCCACAGCACGATGGCGTTGAGGACCAGGCCGAGCGCACCGAGCTGGTCCTCCATCCCATCGCGGTACGCCTGGTGGATGGTGCCGCGCTTGCGCTGGCACACGTCCCTGGCCCGCTTGTGGCGGGACTCCTGCACGGTGAGGTGCCGGTTCATCTGACGGCGGTAAGTGTCGTCCACCGGGTCGACCACCCGCAGCAGGTGCTCGGTCTTCGCGATCCGCCCGTACTCCGCGAACGCCGCACCCAGCGGGGTCGGACGCCCGTCGCGGCCGAACATGCGCAGCAGGTCGTAGGCGCGGACCTGGTTGGTGACCAGGGAACCGGCGACCTTCAGCATGTCCGGCCAGTGCGTGATCACCTTGTTCAGGTTCACCCGGTTGCGGGCCAGGTCCTCCAGTGCGCCGTAGGTGCCGGTCTCGACGCCGGGCATCGTGGCCCGCCAGAACCGCTGGTCGTCCAGGTCGCGGAACCAGGGGCTGAAGTTGTAGCCGAGGATCTTGAACAGGCCGAACACCATGTCGGAGTACGAGGCGTTGTCGGTCGCCACCATCTCCGGCTTCACGCCGCCGTCCAGGTTCAGCAGCGCGTCCAGGATGTGCAGCGAGTCCAGGATGTGCAGCGAGTCGCGCGGGGTACCCGGGACGACCATCTGCCCGATACCCGCGACCTGGTCGTTGACGGCGTTGAGCCAGGTAATGCCCCGCTTGAACCCGAAGTACTTCGGCGACGGCGCCGCGCTGATCGTGCGCACCGGGACGACGAACCGCAGCCCGTCCACCGAGGCGAGCAGGCCCTCGCCCCAGAACTTCACGATGGGCACCTCGGCCTGGGCGGCGATCAGCGCGGCGTTCGCCGCGGCGATGGTGTCGGCGCGCAGGTAGTAATGATCGACGTGCACGAGCCGGGCCCGGGTCAGGGCCTCGTAGCCGGGATTCACCGGGGCCAGGCCGATGTTGCACGCCTCCGACACCAGCAGCGCGACCACCGAGGTGGACAGGTCCTTCATCCGGGTCGTGCCGTCCCCGAGGTGCACGAAGGCGTCGAGGAAACCGGTCCAGGCGTTCACCTCGAACAGCAGATCCGGCATCGATCTTCGGGAGCATCTTCTCGACCCGCTTGCGCAGCCAGGTCAGGGACTTCGGCTCGCCGAGCGCGCCGAGCTTGTCGACGTTCAGCTTCACCCGCCCGTCGTCCTGCACCTCGATGGAGACCTTCGCCGCCGGCCCCGCCTCCTCCAGCCGCTCGGCGAGCTGCTTCCACCCGGCGTCCAGGCCCCGCACCAGCTCCGCCAGGTGCTCCTCGACGGGCATGTCCAGGCTCAGCCCGGCCAGTACGTCCTCCTCGACCGCATCCCAGTCGGGCCCGTCCAGCAGACGGGCGCGCGGGTTGGACCAGCGAGCGGTGCGAGGGCGAGGCGAACACGTCACGGTTGTTCAGGGCCCGGTGCAGCTGCTCCAGCACGCACACCACGTACGCGTCCCGGTCCACCGCGCCCTGCGGCAGATCGGGGTTGGCCGCGCGGCGGGCGGCTCCCGCGACGGTGGCGTGCAGTCGTTTGTCCGCGACCTTCCGCACCTCCGACACCTGCCGGGCCAGCACGCTCACCCCCGGCAGCAGCACCCGGTTGCGGCGCAGCCAGCCCACCGCGTGCTCGTACGCCGTCTTCGGCCGCTCGGTGTACCGCTTCACCACCGACGGGTCCTCGATGCCGAGCTGCACGGCCAGGTGCTCGACCACCGGCCACGGCGCATCCAGTGGGTCGTCCGGGAGGAACCGGCCGATGTAGCGCACCGTGCACATCTGGAGCGCGAAGCCGAGCTGGTGGTGCGTGGAGCGTCGCAGCGCGATCAGATCGCGGTCGACGTCGTCCAGGAAGAAGAACCGCTCCAGCTCGGGGCGGGTCGGCTCCTCGGCGAACTTCCCGTACGCCTCGGCCTGCTCATCAGTCAGAAACTCCACCGGCACCGTAGCCAGCCCCGGCACCGGCCCGGCGATCTTTCCCCGAACCCAGCGGAGCCCCCAGCCGGTGTGCTAGCCGACCATGATCGTTCTCAGCGCCAACGGCTGTACCGATGTTCCCCGAGGCCGGACTACGTCGACGACGTCCGAAACGAAGCCGACAAGGCAGGCGCCCGCTGGTGGTACTGGTCCAATGACCCCGGCAGCTGGGACCCCTACGCCCCGACGGCGGCTGGGCACCCCTCGCCGACCACCTCGCCCGCACCAACGACGGCTGACACCGCCGAGGCGCGTCACCCACGCGCCTCGGCAACCGCCTCCGCCGCCGAAGCCCGGCACACGAACCGCTCGCGCAACCGAGTGATCGTCAACAACCGCAACACCGCACCATGACCAGGAACCACGAACAACCTGGTCCGGCGGTGCTCGGCACGACGCTGCGCGTGCAACAACAACTCGATCGCCGCACTGCTGGCGAACGACACCTCCGAAACATCCAGCACGATGGCGTGCAACGCAGCAGCCGTCAGCCGCTGCCGGATCAACTCCGTGAGCCTGGGCACCGTGGCCAGATCGATCTCGCCACCGATGCGCACCACCACAACACCCGGCACAGGCCACTCCACGGCCAGCCGCAACGCCGACGTGCACATCGAGTGCCCGATGATCGGATCGTCGGACGCCCGCGGCGCAACGATCTCGTGGCCCACGCCCACCCACGCGGCCGATGACATCCCGGATCTGGAGACGATCACGCTACCTCCCCTGGTTGCGTATCGACGGTTCGGTTGGCCACGGGACCGGGAACTCGCCGCTGCGCTCAACGCAAGGGGTACGCCGTGGCGGCTGCTCAACCGCACCCCCACCGTAGGAGCCGCCGCCCGACCCGAACAAGGCTCGCCACGTTCGTGTGACATTCGCTCCCGATCAGGTGGCAGCAAGGCTGCAACGAGCCAAAATACCGACCAGCCGGGCGACACGCGGCCCCGCCGCCGACCACCACCCAATCGCACAGAGTCACCACAGAACAAGGCGTTCCGGCACCCGCAACGAGCTAGGCTCACGCCCATTCCGGCTGGCCCAGCCCGACGCATCGTCGTCTACGGCGTCACGGGATCCGGCAATGGGCCGCCAACCGCCGCCCACCGGTTCCGCCGCCCCAGCGACCTCACCACCTGGATCGCCACGCTGCACCGCTGACCGCGCTCACCCGAACACGCTGTGCCGCCGAACCGGCTGCGAACCCTCCACCTCGGCACGCTCCACCGGCGCCGCATGCCGACCACCCGACACCGGCTCCCACCCCGACGTCACCGACAACGACAACTCCCCACCCACGACATCCACCGACACCTGATCACCGGCCGACACCGTGCCCGCCAGCACCATCGACGCCAACCGGTTGTCCAACTCCCGCGCGATCACCCGCCGCAACGGCCGCGCCCCGAACTCCGGCTGATACCCCCGCTCCACCAACCAATCCAGGCCCGCGTCACCCACCACCAATCGGACGCCCTTCGCCTCCAACTGCGCGCCCGTGCGCTCCAGCAACAACGACGCGATCCGCCGCAACTGCTCTGCCCCCAACGGCCGGAACACCACCACGTCATCGATCCGGTTGATGAACTCCGGACGGAAGAACGCCCGCAACTCCTCCAACACCACCAACGCCGACTCCCCGGCATCGGCCCCCGCATCCAGCACCCGATCCGCCCCGATGTTCGAGGTCATGATCACCACCACGTTGCGGAAATCCACCAAGCGCCCCTGCGAATCGGTCAACCGCCCCGCATCCAACACCTGCAGCAACGTGTTGAACACATCCGGATGCGCCTTCTCCACCTCATCCAGCAACACCACCGAATACGGCTGCCGCCGCACCCGATCCGTCAACTGCCCGGCCTCGCCATAACCCACGTACCCCGGCGGCGCCCCCACCAGCCGCGACACCGTGTGCTTCTCCTGGAACTCCCCCATGTCCAACCGCAACAACCGCTGCGCATCACCGAACAACGCGTGCGCCAACGCCCGCGCCAACTCCGTCTTGCCCACACCCGTCGGCCCCAGGAACAGGAAACTCCCGATCGGCCGGTCCGGATCCGCCAAACCAGCCCGAGCCCGCCGCACCGCCTCGGCCACCGACGCCACCGCCGCATCCTGACCGACCACCCGCGACCGCAACTGCTGCTCCAACTCCAGCAACCGCTGCACGTCCTGCGCACTCACGTCCGCCACCGGAATCCCGGTCCGCGACGCCACCACATCCGCCACGTCATCGGCGACCACCGTCGGCTCGAACACCGCCGACTCCCGCACCTCACCACCGCGCCGCAAGCGCACCCGCGAACACGCCTGGTCCAGCAGATCCACCGCCTTGTCCGGCAAGAACCGATCCGCGATGTAGCGCTGCGACAACTCCGCCGCCGCCGACAACGCACCATCATCGATGCGCACCCGGTGATGCCGCTGGTACTTCTCCCGCAACCCCTCCAGCACCACCACCGTCTCGGCCACCGACGGCTCCCCCACCATGATCGGCGCGAACCGGCGCTCCAACGCCGGATCCTTCTCCACGTGCCGCCGGTACTCCTCCACGGTCGTCGCCCCGATCAACCGCACGTCACCGCGCGCCAACGCCGGCTTGAGCATCGTGCCCGCGTCCATCGAACCCTCGCCCGCACCGGCCCCCACGATGCTGTGCACCTCGTCGATGAACACCAGCACGTCCTCCCGATGCGCCCGGATCTCCGCCAGCACATCCCGGAACCGCTGCTCGAACTCACCCCGGTACTTCGCCCCGGCCACCATCCCCGCCAGGTCCAGCGACACCACCCGCATGTCCGCCAACGACCACGGCACCGCGCCCTCGACGATCCGCCGCGCCAGCCCCTCCACGATCGCGGTCTTGCCCACCCCCGGGT
>NZ_SMKW01000152.1 GCF_004348985.1 Saccharopolyspora elongata
CGGCTCTATTCGCTCCCACAGCTCGTCCGGCACGATCCACGGCGGCTGCTCACCCTTCCTCACCTGATCATGATCAACGATCAAGGAACTCCAGACACCACAAGTAATCATTCTGTTAGGAACTCTTGGAGGGCATCTGATCTTGATTAATGGTGATTTGTCCGTTTCGTATGGCACCTGATACCTTGATCAACTCATGAGTCCCCGGCGTGCCTACCGCAGTGACCTGCCTGACGCCCAGTGGGCGTTGATCGAGCCGACGTTGACGGCATGGCGTGCCGCGCGGCGCGGACCGGGTGTGGCGGCGAGGGTGCACGACCTTCGAGAGATCGTCAACGCGATCCTGTACGTGTGCCGGACCGGGATTGCGTGGGCGTACCTGCCTCATGATTTCCCTCCGTACAAGACGGTCTATGACTACTACGCGAAGTGGGAGGCCGACGGCACGACCGAGACGCTGCATGACCTGTTGCGTCAACGGGTTCGGGTCTCGAAGGGTCGTGCGGCTACCCCGTTTCGCCCGGCGTCGGTGTCTGGATGGGTGGAGCGGGAGGAAATGGGAGGGTTGTAGGGGGTTGAACCGCGTTGTACTGCACTGAGCGGAAGTGAGCTGCACCGGTTTGTGCTGCGCTTTCTCGGTTTTCGCAGGTGAATGTCTCTTGTGGACTACTCTGGGGGTCAAGGGGTCGCAGGTTCAAATCCTGTCAGCCCGACGTTGGCGGAAGCCCGCTGACTGGCACGTAAGTGCAGGTCAGCGGGCTTTTTCGTGGTCAGGTGTGGATCTTGGGTGATCGTCCCGAAGTGTGCCGTCTCGAATTTCGGCGATTTTCGGGAGGATTTTGGGAGTTGTGGATCTTGAGCCCTGAAATGGGGTCGCGCTGATCTTGGCCACGGATTGATCCATCTGGGTGAATATGAATGTGGTGCCTATCACTGCGCCTTGGGGCGAGTGCGGGTGCCTTTGCCGAAAACCTTAACCGTGCAGGTTATGCGGCATGCTCGTACTCGTGGAGGATGCCGCCGAGGCGATCGCGTCGGGGTATGTTCAGGCGAGTGATCTTGTCGGGATCTGCGATAGGCGTGGGTAAGGGGTTCAGTGGGCGGCTGTTGGCCATGCCCTGGTGCGGGCGGTGTTCGTTGTAGAACTGTTCGAACTCGCGCAGGACGTGGAGCAGGTGGCGCTGGTTCCAGATCAAGGTGCGGTCCAGCAGCTCGCGTCGGCAGGTTTGCACCCACCTTTCCATGATTGAGTTCATCCTCGGCGTCTGGACGCCGCTGAGTACGACCTCGATTCCGGTATCTGACAGAACCGTATCGAACGGGGCAGGGAATTTGCCGTCGCGGTCCCGGATTAGGAACCGCGCTCGGCAGCCTGCGTCTTCGAGGTCCATGACGAGATTCCTGGTAGCTTGCGTCACCCAGGATGCTGTCGGGTGTGCGGTGGCGCCCAGGATCCGGATCCGCCGGGTGGCGTGCTCGATGACGGCGAGCACGTACATCCTCGCCCCGGACAGGGTGACCGTCTCGAAGAAGTCGCACGCCAGCAAGGCGTCGGCCTGCGAGCGCAGGAAGTTGGCCCATGTGCTGGAGTTGCGTTCGGGTGCCGGGTCTATCCCTGCTTCCTGCAGGATTTCCCAGACGGTCGAAGAGTGGCAGGATCGCCGAGGAAAACCGGCACCGCGCCGGTGTCCGGGTGGGTGCGCTTGTCGTTGACCCGCGGCGCCTGGACTTCGACCGCGCCAGCGCTGGTCAACACCTCGCAGGGCTGGTGGTAGCCGTTGCGGACTACCAGGCGATGGCCACCCTCGTCGCGGGCGTCGGCGAACTGCGCGATGTAGGCGTCTACCTCGGCTTGCAACGCCTCGGCCAGCATCCGGCGGGCACCCTCGCGGACGATCTCGTCGATCAACGACGCCGAACCCGTGACCGGGCCATCGTTACGGGAGTCGGGGTCAGGGACTACGCTGAGCATCGGGTCGTACCTTCCCGACCGACGCGGCAACCTCGGCTATGCTTGGAAGCTTGCATCCGATCACTGGGAAGGTACGCCTGAGGGTGCCGGAAACCTAAGCGACAGACTTCCGCCAGGCGCAGGATTCCCACCTACGCGAACGACGTCATCATCGACTGGCTGTTCCACCAGCGAGCGGAGGACGCGCCGCGCTGAGTGTGGTCCGGGCGCGGGCACTGCCGCTGACGGGCGGTGCCGACGCCCGGACGTCCTCAGCGTCGCTCGCGTCACAGGAGGCTGGGGATCACGAGCGCTGCGCAGGTCACCAGTGGTCCGATAACGGTCATGGAGAGTCCCCAGCGGAGGAGTCCCCGGGTGACTCGCGGCCGGTCCGCCTCGGGCGTGCAGGCGACCATGACGGCTCCAGAGGTGGAAAACGGCGTCGAATCGACGATCGTGGCGGACACAGACAGCGCGATGATCAACCCTGCGGCGGAGATGCCGCCCTCGGCGATGAGCGGTAGCGAGAGCGGGATGATGATCGGCAGCAATGCGGTTGTGGACGCGAATGCCGACACGAGCGCGCCAACGAAGCACAGCATGAGGACCGCGACGAGCGGCGAGGGGATCGCGGCGGCGAGGTCGCCAAGCGCGTCGACCGCGCCCATGCGCTGCAGCAGTGCGACGTAGGTGACGATGCCGCCGACGAGCAAGATCGTGCTCCAGTCGATATCGGCGATCGCCGCGGCCGAGTCGCGAGGGAAGGCGAGCGAGAGCACGACACCCAAGGCCAGGGCCACCGCGCCGATGTTGATGGTGATTCCGAAAGCCGGAACCGCGATTACGATGACAACCAGAGATGCGAGGCAGAACAGCGTGAAGCGCTGAGCGAGCGTGGTGCGTGTGGCCGTCGCCGGGCTGGACATCGTGCGCTCGACCCGCTCGGCGGTCGACACCGAGGCCCCACTCGATCCGCTAGGCACACCGCCGCCGATGGGCTCGGGGGGCACGGCTGGGATGCCCACTGTGCTGTCCCCGGCGTCCACGGTCCTATGCCGCCGGAACAGTATCTGCGCTGCCACCTGCAGCGCGACGACGAGGGCGAGGACGAACGCGAACTGAGCAAAGGGATTGACCACCACGCCGCCGAGTTCGCCGATGCTGACGGTGAGCACACCGTAGAGACTTGTGGGCGCGAAGGCGCCCGCGATGGAGCCGTTGACCGCGCCGAGCCCCATCACCATCGGGTCCCGGCCGTTCTTCTCCGCCAGCAGCATCGCGATCGGGATCACGATGAGGGCTGCCAAGGGATTGCCAAGTCCTGCGATGACGAGTGCGATCACGAACATCAGCCATGGCAGGAGGAACTTCTTCCCTCCGGTGCGACGTACCGCGCCGTCGACCAGCCAGTCCAGTGTGCCGTTGGCCCGCGCTATCGCGATGAGATAGGTCATCCCCAGTAGCAGCACCATGAGGTTCACGGGGAAGCCGCCGAGTACCTCTTCCAACGGCTGCCGGCCGAGGGTCAGGCCGACTCCGACCGCCGCGGAGAGCGCCAGCGCGCCAATGTGCACGCCCCGTACTGCGCCGAGGACGAACACGAGAACCAGAATGCCGATGGCAACGAACTGGACTGTCATGTCGAGGACTCCTGCATAGGGTGACGGATGAGATGTGGGTCGTGCATCTTTCGGGAAACGCGTTGCCGTGCGTCAGGTCAGCGACCGCGCCAGCACGGTGATCTGTTTCCCAGGAAGGCCGATACGGCCTCCCGCGAGTCGTCGGAGAGGTAGCTGCGCACCACGAGGTCTTCGTTGCCGGAGCCGGGCTCACGTGCCCGCAGCAGCGAGGACTTGGTGAACGAGAGCGTCAGCGGTGCGAGCGCAGCCATCTCCTGAGCGATGCGCATGGCGAGGTCGCGCAGCTCGTCGTGGGTGTCCACGGTGTCGCTAACAGCACCGGCGCGAACCAGGTCGCCGATACCGAGCAGTGCCGCCCGCATGATCATCCTGCGAGTGAGCGGCACGCCGACCAGTTCGGTCAGCCGTGTCAGGTTGCGTACCGACAGACAGTTGCCGACCGTGCGGGCGATGGGGAAGCCGAAGCGCACCCCCGGCCCGGCGACGAGGATGTCGCAGCAGGCCGCGAGGAGCGCGCCCTGCCCGATCACGGGCCCGTCCAGGGCCGCGATCGCGGGGACGCGCAGGTTCTCGATCGCGCGGAGGGTGCGTTCGGCGTGCGACTCCACCGCGCGGACGTCGTCGGCTGACTCCATGCCCCGGAAGCCTTCGATATCCCCGCCCGCCATGAAGGACGGCTTCCTGCCGGTGGCACCGTCGAACACGACGACCCGGATTTCAGGGGTGCGGTTGACATACTCGCAGCCCGCGACGATCAGGTCCTCCATCTCCGGGGTCGCGGCGTTTAGCCGGTGCGGCCGGTTGAAGGTCATCCGGTAGACCGGGCCGTCTTGTTCGGCGAGCAGGGGAGCCTCGTGGAAGTCAGTCATGGCCATCGCCTCCGATGGGAGCGGGGTTCCGCGCTGCGCGCACCACCCCGTCCGCGTCGAGCCTGGCGATGTCGTCCCCGGTGTAGCCCAGTCCACTGAGGACCGCGCCGGTCATGTCACCCAGCCCCGGGCCAGGGGTGCGCCGGACGGTCGGCGTCCTGGACAGCCGCATCGGCGAGCCCATCTGCCGTACGGGTGTGCCGTCGCGTGTCGTCGACTCCCAGAAGAAATCACGGACGATGAGGTGCTCGTCGGAGAACACCTGTCCGTAGTCGTGGATAGGGGCTGCGGGAACACCCACCTCGTCGAAGAGGTTCAGCCAGTGTGTGCGGGGCTGCGTGCGGGTCCGCTCCTCGATCGCGGCGATCAGCTCGCACCGGTTCCGCATACGGTCGTCATTGGACGCGAATCGCTCGTCATCGATCAGTTCGGTCAGACCCACGCCGTGGCAGAACGCCAGCCAAGTCTTCGGAGTGGCCGCGCCGACGGTGAACCAGCCGTCGGACGCCCGGATGGCCTGATATGGCGCCGCGGTCTGGTGCGCCGAGCCCTGCGGAGCGGGGATCTCGCCAGTGGCGCTGTGCTTGGCGAACTCCCAGATGGCGAAAGCGACCCCGGTCTCGTACAGGGAGACGTCGATGAACTGGCCCTCGCCAGTCCGGTTGCGGTGGTTCAGCGCCGCCAGCACCGCGATGGCCCCGTACATCGCGGCGCCGATGTCGCACAGCGGCACCCCCGCCTTCACGGGCTCGCCGCCGGGAAAGCCCGTCACACTCATTACGCCGGAGCGAGCCTGCGCCATGATGTCGAGCCCGGCGTTCGTCGCGAGCGGGCCGTCCTGGCCCCACCCTGACGCGGCGAGGTAGATCAGCCCGGGGTTCTCCTCCGTCAGGCTCGCGTAGTCCAGGCCCAGCCTCCGCATCGCGCCAGGGCGGAGGTTCTCGACGACGACGTCGGCCCGTACGGCGAGTGCGCGGAAGATCGCCTTGCCCTCTTCGGACTTGAGGTTCACCGCGACCGAACACTTGTTCCGGTTCAGGGTGAGGAACGCGGAACTGTCCGGTGTGCCGTCGATGACGGCGCCATACGTGCGGACGACGTCGCCGCCATGAGGGTCTTCGATCTTGGTCACGTGAGCGCCGAGGTCGGCGAGCAAGGTGCCGCAGTAGGGCCCGGCGAGATAGTTGCCGATCTCAAGGACCCGCAGTCCGTCGAGCGCGTGCGCATCAGTCACTCTTTCTCCAAAATTCGGGGTGCTCGGCGCGATGGTCGAGTGAGCTCGGTCACCCGTGGAAATGAATGGGGTAAGTCAAGCAATGGCGTTCTGGTGCGTCAATGGCGGATATTGCACTGATACGGTGCACATATGCACCAATACCGGGCGTCGATGGCCCTGTGCCCGAACCTCCTGTATCTCTCCAGCATTGTCGAGTACGGCAGCTTCGCCGCCGCGGCCGCGGAACTGCGGATGACGCCGTCCACACTGAGCCGGGGGATTCGCCGGTTGGAGAACGAGCTGGGAATGGCGCTGGTCCTGCGGAGCGGACGCAGCATCGAGCTGACTCCTGCGGGCCGGCTGCTCGCCGAGCACTCGCGTCTCGCGCTGCGGCAGGTGCGGATCGGGCTGCGCGAGGCCCGGCTGACCGGTACGAAGCTGGTCCGGGTCGGGCTGCTTCGGTCGCTGGGCTCGGACTACATGCCCGCCGTGGTCGGCAGCTTCGTCGCGCGCTGGCCCGACGTCGAGTTCTCGTTGCGCGAGGGCAGCAGCGACGGCCTCGCGGACATGCTCGTCGAGCGTGAGATCGACGTCGCGATGATCGCCCCGCCTCCTGAGCGTCCCGGGATCGCGGCGACCGTCCTGTTCGAGCAGCGGATCGACGTCGTCGTGGCGGCCGGCACGCGGCTGGCCGGCCGTGCGTCGCTGGACGTCCGGGAGCTGGCGGGGGAGAACCTGATCCTTTCCGAGTCCGGCTACGCCGCCCGCGCGGTGGCGGACCGGATGTTCGAGAGCGTGGGCCTGCACCCCAAGGTGATCTTCGAGACCGACAACATGGAGATGGCGGTGTCGCTCGCAGCGGCCGGTGTCGGGGTCGCCGTCGCTCCGCCGACCGCCAGGGGAAACGACGGTGTGGTGCGGGTGCCGTTGACCGACCCTGCGGCGCGCCGCGACGTCGCCGTGTGCAGGCTGGCTGGGGTGGCCCTTGCCCGGCACGTCGCCGACTTCTTCGACCACGTCACGTCGTACCCGGCAGGTTCGTGATGGATTTCCCCATCGTGGCGAGGCTGGGCGGCGAGCTGCGTCTCGCCGACAGATTCGTGGCCACTCATGAACCGATGACTGTCGTGCACATCTCGGAGCTGGCCGACCCGGCAGCGTACGTAAGCGGGGGGCGAGTTGTTGCTTACGACGAAGCTGACCCTGCCGGGGGCCAGGACAGTTGTGACGGGTACGTAGCCCCGCTCAAGCGCAACGACATCGCCGCGCTGGGCATCGGGCTGGGGCCCGTGCGCGCCGAACTGCCCGCGCGGCTCGCGGCGGCCTGCCGGGTCCAGGACCCGGCAGGCTGATCATGCCGCGCCGACGCCGTTCCTGGCCGCCACCTGGGCCTGCTGGTCGGCCAGGGCTCGTGTCACGGACAGCGCTAGGCAGGTGTGGTCGCGGCTCATCGGACGCTCCTGGACGAGCCTGCGGCGCGCGGGCAACCCGTGGCGGGTTCCCCGGCGCGCTCACCGGCCGGTGAAGCGTGGCGGCCGTCGCTCGGCGAAGGCGCGGGCGCCTTCGGTCGCGTCGCGCGAGGCCCACACGTGCTCGACGGCCCGCGCCTGACGTTGCCAGATCTCGTCGGCCGACCAGCTGTCGGCGTGGTCGAGCACGTACTTGCTCGCGACCACGCCGAGCGGGGCGTTGGCCGCGATGGCCGAGGCTAGGTCCTCAGCGGCGGCGAGGCTTTCTCCCGGTTCGGTGACGAGGTTGACGAGCCCGAGCTCGTGCAGCCGGGGGACCGGTATCGCGTCACCGATGAGGGCCAGTTGCGCGGCGACGTTGCGAGGGAGTCGCTGCGGCAGGCGCAGGAGCGCGCCGCCGTCGGCGACGAGCCCGCGCCTGACCTCCGGGATGCCCAGGCGCGTCGCGGGCCGCGACGATCAGGTCGCACGCGAGCGTGATCTCCAGTCCGCCGGCGAGGGCGAACCCCTCGACGGCCGCGATCAGGGGTTTGCGCGGTGGGCGACGGACCAGGCCGGCGAATCCGCGTTCGGGATGCTCGCCGGTCTCTCCGTCGAGGAAGGCTTTCAGGTCGAGTCCCGCGCTGAAACCGGGTCCGTTGCCGGTGAGGATGCCCGCCCGCAGTGTGTCGTCGGTGTCGAGCCGGTCCATGGCTTCGGCGACGAGGCGCGCGACCTCGTCGTTGATCGCGTTGCGGGCGTGCGGCCGGTCGATAGCGACGAGCAAGACGCCCTCAGCAGGCGTACTGATGTGGACGGGGCGGGCGTCGGTCATGTGTGCTCCTGCACGAGTATCATCTCGCCGATGCGGTAGCGGGGTGCCGGGCCACCGGTGACCGTGAGGTGGCTGATTCCGGCCACGGTGTCCGGCCGGACCACGAGGGTGCCCCCCGGCCAGCGGTACTCGACGCCGTCGTGGCGAGGGTGTGTCTCCGCGTCGAGGACACCGGCGAACAGCCGGTGGGAGAAGGCCGGGTCGGTGGAGCGCAGCGTCGTGGACCGCAGGCGCGCCAGCGGGCCGGCGGGCACGTCCCAGGCGAACTCCCACCAGCCAGGCTCCCGGCCCTCGCGGTTCCCTGGTACTCGACCGGGATCTCGCGTCCGGGTGCCGAGCAGCTCGCGTAGGGGTGGGTAGCCGACGTCGCTGTCGGCGAGCTGGATCGTCACGCCGTGGACATCGTCGGGAGGCAGGAAGGTCTCGCGCCACGGGGTGTGCGTGAGGTCGGTCTTCACCACCCGGAGGCCGAGCTCGCGCACCTGTTCGATGGTGCGGGCGACGTCGGGCACGAGGAAGGTCAGGTGGTGTGCTGTCTCGCCGTGCCGGCGGAGGAAGCGGGTGAGGAACCCGCCCGTCTCGCCGGGCTGGGCGTCCATGAGCTCGAGGCGGCCGCCGGATTGCTCGTCGCCGAGCTGGCAGACGACGTAGCGGAACTCCGGGAGCACCTGCCCGATGAGCGGCGTCGCACCGAGGGTGCCCCGGAGCCGGCGCAGCCAGCTTGGCGCGTCGTGCACGGCGATCGAGGTGTGGTCGAAGTCGGTCGCGCCGCGTGTGCCGTCACTCATGCCGCGCAGTCTGCTTCAGCCAGGCCCTGTCCTCGAGCAGGTCGCGGCAGCTTTCCGCGCGCCGCCACTGGTCACTGGCGAGCAGCGCGCGGTGGAACGGCAGGAGCGTGGTGACGCCGTCGATCCGGAACTCGTCGAGGGCGCGGAGCATACGGTCGGTCGCGGTGGCCCTGTCCTCTCCCCACACGATCAGTTTCGCGATCATGGGGTCGTAGAAGGGAAGCACGGCGGAGCCTTCGCCGACGCCGGAGTCGACGCGCACGTGCGCTCCGCGTGGCTCCTGGTATCCGCTGATGGTCCCGGGTGCGGGCAGGAAGTGCTTTGCGGCGTTCTCGGCGTTGATCCGGCACTCGATCGCGTGCCCATCAAGGCGCAGATCGGCCTGCCCAAATGACAGCCGTTCGCCCGCGGCGACGCGCACCTGCTGCTCGACCAGGTTGATGCCGGTGACCATCTCGGTGACGCAGTGCTCGACCTGGATGCGGGTGTTCATCTCCAGGAAGAAGAACTCGTCACCGGCGAGCAGGCCCTCCACGGTGCCCGCAGAGTGGTAGCCGATGGCCTTGGCCGCCGTGATCGCCAGCTCGCCGATGCGCGTACGCAGCGGCTCCGGCAACCGCGGCGCAGGTGCCTCCTCGACCAGCTTCTGGTGCCGCCGCTGGATCGTGCAGTCGCGCTCGAACAGGTGCACGACATTGCCGTGGGTGTCGCCGAGCAGCTGGACCTCGATGTGCCTGGGGTCGTCGAGGTAGCGCTCGAGATACACGGTGGGATCGGCGAAGAACCGTTCCCCTTCGCTGCGCGCGCCCTCGACGGCGCCGGGAAGCTCGCCGGGATCGCGGGCGACCCGGAACCCCTTGCCGCCGCCCGCCCCGGAGGCCTTCGCCGCGATGGGGTAACCGATCGAATCGGCCAGCGCCAGCGCGTGGTCGCCACCGGAGACGGGTTCGAGAGCGCCTGGCACCACTGGGACTCCGGCCTCCGACATCGCCCTTCGCGCCTCGATCTTCGAGCCCATCACCCGGATCGCCTCGGGCGTCGGCCCGATGAAAACGAGCCCGGCCCGTTCGCAGGCCTCGGCGAACTCCGGGTTCTCCGCGAGAAGCCCGTATCCCGGGTGGACGGCCTGTGCGCCCGTCCTTCGCGCGACGTCAAGGACGCGGTCGATCCGCAGGTAGCTCTCCGAAACCGGTCCGGGGCCTATACAGACGGCCTGGTCGGCAGCGCGGACGTGCACCGCGTCGGCCTCCGCATCGGAGTGGACCGTGACGGACTCGATGCCCATCTTCCGAAGGGTTCGCAGGATGCGCACCGCGATCTCGCCGCGGTTGGCCACAAGAACTCGAGTGAACATGGCGACCTCAGCTCACATCGACCAACACGTGGCCGTCGTCCACGGCGTCGCCTTCCTTGACGTGCACCGCGGTGACCGTGCCCGCTTCTCCGGTTTCCACCGGGATCTCCATCTTCATCGACTCGAGGATGACGACGGCGTCGCCCTCCTCGACGGTGTCGCCGACTCCGACGAGGACCTTCCACACCACCGCGGTGGTCTCGGATTCCACTGTTGCCATGAGGGTTCCTAATCAGTTCTGGGAGTGAGCCATCCGGCAAACTCCTGGTTGGTAGCCGGCCGGTAGGTGAGCACTCTTGGTTCCTGGACGCTTGAGTCCTGACGAAAGACCGTGCCCCTGCCGGTAGGCCGGG
>NZ_SMKW01000153.1 GCF_004348985.1 Saccharopolyspora elongata
ATGTCGGCGATGACCGGGATCTGCGACTTCTTCGCGATGGCGGGCAGCGCCTCCGCGTCGTCCGCGCTGGGGCAGGCCACCCGGACGATGTCGCAGCCCGCGGCGGTCAGCTCGGCGATCTGCTGCAACGTGGCGTTGACGTCCGCGGTGAGAGTGGTGGTCATGGATTGGACGGCTACGGGGTGGTCACTGCCGATGCCGACGGAGCCGATCTGGAGTTGGCGGGTCTTGCGGCGTTCGCTCAGTACCGGGGGTGGGGTCGCGGGCATGCCAAGCTGAACGCTCATCACAGTCCTTCGTCGCGGAGGATGCTGTCGGTGATGCCCTCGGCGTCGAGCCCGCAGTCGCGGGCGAGCTGTTGCGGGGTGCCGTGGCGCAGGAAGCGCCCGGGGATTCCGAACGAACGGACGGGCGCGCTGACACCGGCGTCGCCGCAGGCGCGGGCGACCGCGTCGCCGACGCCACCGCTGCGCAGGCCGTCCTCGACGACGTAGACCGTGCGGTGGTCGCGGGCGAGGTCGAGCAGGCCCGAGTCGATCGGCAGCACCCATCCCGGGTCGACGACGGTGACGCCGATTCCGCGCCAGGTCAGCGCTTCCGCAACCGCCAAGCAGGTCGGTGCGGTGGCACCGACGGCCACCAGCAGCACATCGTTGCCGCCCGGCAGCAGCACCTCGACGTCACCGACCCGGCAGACCGCGGGGATGTCCTCGCCGATGGACGCCTTCGGGAAGCGGATCGCCGTCGGTCCGTCCTCGGTGTCGACCGCCTCCTGGAGCAGCCGCCGCAGCCTGGCCGCGTCACGGGGGCAGGCGACCCGCAAACCGGGCACCATGGCCAGCATCGACAAGTCCCACATGCCGTGATGGCTCGGACCGTCCGGCCCGGTGATGCCGGCACGGTCGAGTACGAATGTCACGGGCAAACGATGCAGGGCGACGTCCAGCAGAACCTGGTCGAACGCCCGGTTCAGGAACGTGGCGTAGATGGCGACCACGGGGTGCGTGCCGCCCATGGCCAGCCCGGCCGCCGAGGTGACGGCGTGCTGCTCGGCCATGCCGACGTCGAAGAACCGGTCCGGGAACCGCTCGGCGAAGGTGCCGAGCCCGACGGGCAACGGCATCGCGGCCGAGATCGCGACCACGTCCTGCCGCCGCTCACCGATCGCTGCGATCTCCCGCTCGAAGACCGAGGTCCAGGAGGGCTTTCCGGCGCTGACCGGTTTGCCGGTGGCGGGGTTGATCAGACCACAAGCGTGCATCCGGTCCGCCTCGTCCTGCTCGGCGGGCGGGTAGCCCTTGCCCTTGACGGTCACGCAGTGCACGATCGTCGGCCGACCGGTGGCGCGGGCCGCGGACAGCGCCGCCTCCAGCGCCTCGGTGTCGTGACCGTCGACCGGGCCGAGGTAGGTCAGTCCCAGATCCTCGAACAGCGGCTTGGCCCGCGGGTTTTCCCGCAGCTCCCGCAGGTGCGCGGCGACCGAGCCGACCGTGGCGCTGTAGGATCGTTCGTTGTCGTTGAGCACGATGACGATGGGGTTGCGGGTGTCGCCGATGTTGTTCAGCGCCTCCCAGCACATGCCGCCGGTCAGCGCTCCATCGCCGATGACCGCGACCACGTGGCGGTCGGACTCGCCGTTGATCGCGAACGCCTTGGCCATGCCGTCGGCGTAGGCCAGCACGGTCGACGCGTGCGAGTTCTCGATCACGTCGTGCTCGCTCTCGGCCCGCGACGGGTAGCCCGACAGGCCGCCGTACTGCCGCAGCGAGGCGAACCCGGTGGCGCGGCCGGTGACGAGTTTGTGCACGTATGCCTGGTGCCCGATGTCGAACAGGATGCGGTCCTGCGGCGAGTGGAACACCCGGTGCAGGGCCAGGGTGAGCTCCACGATGCCCAGGTTCGGCCCGAGGTGACCACCGACCGCGGACACCGAGGTCACCAAGAACTCGCGGATCTCGGCGGACAGTTCGGCCAGGTCGGCATGGTCCAGCCGACGCAGGTCGGCGGGCCCGGCGACGGTTTCCAGCAGCGCAGTGCGCTGCCGTGGCACCGGAACTGACGCGATGAAGTCGCTGACGGTGGTCACGGTCACTCCCGAAGGGTCAGGACACCGAGCGAACGGCGCTGGGAAGTCCGAATTGGATGGTTTCGGTCGTCGTCTCGATCTGCTGCACATCCAGCGGGCCCAACCCGCCCAGTGCGCGCACGATCTCGTCGATCAGGTTCGGTGGCGCAGATGCGCCCGCGGTCAGTCCGATCATGCTGGCCCCAGCCAGCCACTCCGGCCGGATGTCAGTGACATCGTCGATCCGGTGCGCTGGGGTGCCGCCACGCTCGGCCAGTTCCGCCAGACGAACCGAGTTCGAGGAGTTGGCGGAACCGACCACCAGCACCAGGTCGGCCTGGTCCGCAACCGCGCGCAGCGAATTCTGCCGGTTCGTAGTCGCGTAGCAGATGTCGTCGGAGGCCGCGCCGCGTAGCGCGGGGAACTTGGCGCGCAACGCCTCCACCACGTCGGCGGTCTCATCCACCGCGAGCGTAGTCTGGGTCAGGTAGGAAACCCGTGACGGGTCGCCAATGTTCAGTTTGTCCACATCGGACACGGTTTCGACAATCACGGTCTGTTCTGGCGCCTCGCCGAAGGTGCCCTCCACCTCTTCGTGGCCACGGTGTCCGATCAGGACAACGGTGTCACCGCGATCGGCATACCGGCGTGCCTCGGAGTGAACCTTGGACACCAGCGGGCAAGTCCCGTCGATGACCCGTAGTCCCCGCCGGTCGGCCTCGTCGCGGACTGCGGGCGACACGCCGTGTGCGGAGAAGACGACCGTCACGCCGTCCGGCACCTCGTGGAGCTCGTCCACGAACACCGCGCCGCACTTCTCCAAGTCCCGCACGACGTGCTTGTTGTGCACGATTTCCTTGCGGACGTAGACCGGATTGCCCGCTGCCTGCTCTAGTGCACGTTCGACGATGCTGATCGCGCGCTCCACGCCGGCGCAGAACGAGCGTGGGCTGGCCAGCAGCACCGTGCGGGGCGCGGCCACCGACAGCCAAATGCCGAGCAGACTGTCCACTATGGTAAGGGTTCGCTGGTCGTCGCTAATGGCGAGCAGGTCAAGGTCGCCACTACGCGGAGCCGACGCGATCTGCTCGCCGACGCCAACGTCCACATGGGTCGGCACGGTGCTGATGCCGTGCCGGCGCAGCTCACCGACCAGCAGCGGTGCGGCCGCGCAGTCCGAGGGCAGCCGGTCGGCGAGACGGTAGCTGCTTGCGACGAGGACCTCACCGCTCGGGGCCCGATCGGTGGGCGTTGCCCTGATGTGCCGGACGAGTGGATGCACGACCTTCTCCTCAGCTGTTGCGACGGGTGACAAGTTCGGCGAGTACGAGCAGTTCCGATTTGGCCTGCTCGTCGAGGTGGACGGCCTCCAGCGCCGCGAGGGCATCGGCGAGCTGCTCCTGGGCGTGACGCTGGGTCGCCTCGTGACTGCCGGCCCGTTCCAGCAGCAGCGTCATCTCGGTGATCTGCTCTGGCGTGAAGTCCTCGGGCTGGGCGTAGCGTTCGGCTAGTTCGGTAGCGGCCGGGCCGCCCGCGCGCAGTGCGTTCACCACGGGGTACGACTGCTTCCGCCGCACCAGGTCCGCGCCGGCCGGTTTGCCGGTGACCGCCGTGTCGACCCAGATTCCAAGCAGGTCATCGATGAGCTGGAACGTCAGGCCTAGGTGCTCGCCGAAGTCTCGCAACGCCTTCCGCTGCTGATCGTCCCCACCGGCGAGCAGCGCGCCCAGCTCGCACGAGGCGCCCAGCAGCGCGCTCGTCTTGCCCCGGACCATGGTCAAGTACTCGCCGGTGTCGACGTCGTTGCGTTCCTCGAAGGACAGGTCGGCGCTCTGCCCCTCACATAGCTCGGTCACGCACTGGGCGAGCACGTCTACCGCGGTCGCGGTGCAGGCGGGAGACCCCGTGGCGGCCAGTGCCTGGAACGCTGCGGCCAGGATTACGTCACCGGCCAGGATCGCCCGGTTGACGCCGAAGACGGACCAGGTGGTCGGCCGGTGCCGGCGCATCTCGTCGGCGTCCATCACGTCGTCATGCACCAGCGAGAAGTTGTGCACCAATTCCACTGCGACGGCCGCGCCGACCGCGACCTCCGGTGCGCCGCCGACCGCCTGGGCAGACAGCAGCGTCAGCGCGGGCCGGATGCCCTTGCCGGCCGGTGCCTGGCACGGCTCGCCAATCGCGTCCCACCACCCGAGGTGGTAACCGGCCAGGTGCAGCATGGAGTCCGGCAGCCGACGCACCGCGGCACACAGCACCGGTTCGATGGTGGTCCGGCTCCACCCGAGGACCTCGCTGGCCGATCGGTGTGCCGTGTCTTGCGAGAGGGAAGATTCCCTCTGACCTGGGATGATTGTTCTTGATGAGAGATACGTCGTCTCAAGAGTCACGGCGTCCTCATTTCGCAGAGCTGGTTAGGATGTGGCCGCCGTCTCGCGGCGACACCGAAAATCTCGAAGCAGAGTGGGGCGTGCCACATCAGTAGTCGAAACGTACGCTTGTACCTCTGGTCATTGTTAGCGGTCGCGGAGGTTAGCCCGGACGTACATGGGTAAGCGGAATCGCCGACCTGCCCCCGGACTGAGTGAGAACCATCCACTCGAGGCAGGTCTAGATACTTGTCACGGATACCGCGTTTTTGCTCAACGAATGTGACCAAGCCAGACTGTGCGGCAGGTGGCTCTTTCACAAGAGAGAGTTTCAACAGGCGAAACCAGCCAGGGCATACAAAACTGACGGAGATGCTTGACATCGGGGCTTCCTGATCATCAAGAGTTGCTGGTGAGTGAGTCCCAGTTGGACCGTCAGGCGCTTCGGCGTCGGGCGGTCCTGCGTCATGTCGAGGAAGTCTCCGGAAACGTGGCCATGACCTGCCGTTACTTCGGTATCAGTCGGCCGACGTACTACAACTGACTCCGCCAGTACGACACAGAATGATCTTAGTGTTGACGCCTTCGACGGGGCCGTTGCTGTAAGGCAGAGACAGGCCGGCGATCGCGGCGTCGTGGTCCTGATCGAGGCCGCGCAAGAAGTTCATGGACGAGGCGGAGTAGTCGCTTGCCGCCACCGGGCCGGTTCGTCGTCGGCGTCAAGGAATCCGGTCAATGCCAGCATGGCCTCGAACCTCGTGTTTCACTGCGCGGAACACGCACTGGTCATGGGCTTTCCTCGTGCTCATCCTCAAACCATGCGCCAGACACTTCGCACGGCCCCGGACTCGATTCCTCCGTTTCTCTGGCTACCCCACACGCACGCAACCGCCTCGGCCATTTACCGCGCTCATCGACTAGTCTCAAAGTTATCCTGCCTTGGCCCAGTCCCGGAACCAGCTGAGTGAGCCGGAAACCCCAGCGCTGTCACTTTCTGACAAGGTTGATTCCGCTCTTCGGAACGAGCACGTTCAGTGTTCTGCTTGCTAGCGATTCTTTGCTCGGACAGATCGGACTCCGAAGTTGCCAGGAAGGTGCTGCAGACGATGACGAAGGTAACTCGCAGGCAATGAACCATCTCAGACAGAAGACCGACGCCCCCGGCGACGAAGTACGACACTGGCCCGGTCGTGACCACGGCGGCCGCCGCGTACTAACGACTGCTGGGGCCAGCACGCTGCACGTGACCTTCTATCGAGTATGGAGGCACAGCCCTATCAGTGTGCGGCTGTTGAGTTCAAGAAGGCGGTGTATGACATGACCGAGATTCCCGAGTTCGAGATGCCATTCCCGGAATGCGGACCCAGCCTTACGCTGCCAGATGCCGAGGCGGCCATGTGGTGCTGGATCGACGACTTCGAGTTGTGTCCGACGCAGGCCGCACGTGACCACATGCGCCGCACCAATCCCGCGATGCTCGCCGCGCTGTTCTTCCCTCGCGCGGACGCAACCGCCCTCACACTCGCGAGTCAGCGGCTGGCATGGGCCTTCGCGGTGGACGACCAGTTCGACAACGGTGGGGGAATCGGAAGCGACCCGGTGCGATGCAAGGAGGCAGTAGTCGCCCTGCTGAACTCGATGAGGCCGGAGCTCGGACCTCCAACATCCACGCTCGGACGCGCGTGTGCAGATCTCTGGGAGCGCTCGCAGGAAGGGCGTTCCAGCGAGTGGCTGAAATCGATCCAGCAACAGATGTCCGCGTGGCTTTGGTCCTACTACGTCGACACGGTCGATCGCGTGGTCGACCGCAGGCCCGCGCTGTGGGAGTTCCAACAGCAGCGCCGTCACGCGTTCGGCGCACACTGGGACGCGGACTGGTGCGAGTCGGTCGCGGGGGTCAACCTCCCGACGAGCGTGCGCCGCCACCCTGGGTTCCGGGCCCTACGCGAGGCGCTGCTGGATCACAAGGTGCTCGTGAACGACATCTACTCGCTGGACCGTGAGCTAGCCGCCGGACACCGACACAACACTGTGCTGGTCATCCAGCACGAAAACGGGTTGTCGTTGTCCGAAGCAGTCGAACAGGTAAATCTGATGGCCACCGCTTGCGTGCAACGGGTGAGTAAGGCGTTGCACGAGTTGCCGGGCCAACTGGCCGCAGCTTCCATCTCCGGTCAACACTATCAGGACGCCTTGCAAGTCATCGAAGCCTACCGCGATCAACTGCGTGGCAACTTCGATTACCATGCCCATGGTAGGCGGTACGAGGTCGAGAGATACGACCACCCGGAGGAATTGCGTTCCGGAACCCCCGCTTACACGGTGGATCTTCTGAGTGTTTCTGGTGCGCCTCACGGCGCACCAGCGCCTCGTCGCGCACCGGAAACCGTGCAAGAGCCCACATTCGGCCGACGTTGACAAGGTGACTTCGTGCTGGCCACGGAGCAGCGGGCAGGTTTAGTACTCCAGTAGTACTTCGTGATCTTGCTGGTCGGGGTGGCGCGGAACAGGTGCGGCCACCGTTGATCATGGTGTTTGTGAGGACAACCAAAGCTCAGGCGGTGGACGCTGCCGCCAGCGTAGACCCTGTCGGTTGGCAGGGATGTTCGAGTCCGTGATGGCCCGGATCGCTCGCCGATTCCCTCGTGTTGAGCCACGTCGGACCGCGCACGCGTTCGTGGTGGGTCTTCTGGCCGGTCTTCCCCGCATGAACTGCTGGACGATCTCCGAGTACGCCGGGGATGCCACACCGGACAAGATGCAGCGCTTGCTTTCCAGAGCGGTGTGGGATGCCGACGCGGTGCGCGATGACATCCGGCAGATCACGGTGCAGCAGTTGGGAACAAGCGAGGCGATGCTGGTGGTCGATGAGACAGGGGACATCAAGAAAGGCACGAAAACGGTTGGTGTGCAACGCCAATACACCGGCACGGCAGGCCGTATCGAAAACGCTCAAGTAGGAGTGTTTCTGACCTATGCCACCACGGCTGGACACACACTGATCGACCGCGCGCTGTACCTCCCCCGGAACTGGACCGATGACCCCGCCCGCTGCGCAGCCGCCGGAGTGCCCGACGACACCGCTTTCGCCACCAAACCCGCGTTGGCTACGCGGATGATCGGCCGCGCATTGGACGGCGGGGCCTAGGTGGGGTGGGTAGCCGGTGACGAGGTCTACGGTGCCGATCCGGGACTGCGCAACGAGCTGGAAACCCGTGAGTTGGGCTACGTGCTTGCCGTGTCCTGCGACGCGCCGATCACCACCGCGACGGGCACGATGCGAGCCGACGCGATAGCCGCGAGCCTGCCCAAACGGGCGTGGCAACGCCTCTCGGCCGGTGAGGGCACCGAAGGGCACCGCTACTACGACTGGGCCTGGATCGACATCCACACCCCCGACCAGGACGGGCACCACTGGTTGCTGATCCGCCGCCACCGACGCACCGGGGAGCCGGCCTTCTACCGCTGCTACGCACCCCACTACGTTCCGCTGGCCACGCTCGTGCGCGTTGCCGGCCGACGCTGGACGATCGAGCAAGACTTCCAGACCTCCAAAGGCCAAACCGGACTGGATGAGCACCAGGTCCGCACCTGGACCTCCTGGCACCGGTGGACGACCCTCGTGCTGCTCGCCCACCTGTTTTTAGCCATCGCCGCCGCGACAGCGCGAGCCACACCAGCCCCCGATGGATTGATCCCGTTGACACTCAACGAAATCCGGCACTTATTAGCCGAACTCGTACTCACACCCCTGCGCTCCGCCCAGCACATCCTGCAGCGCTCACACTGGCGACGGCGACACCAACACCGCACCCAACAAGCCCACTACCAGCAACAACAAAGCCACGAACCATGAACATCACGAACTACTGCCGTAGTACTAGGCAACCACTGTGATCGTGCCGCTGCTAACAAGGTGCCCCGGAAGCGGCAGTCCGTCCCAGCTCTGCTTTTGTGCCGCGACGCGGCCAATGATGCCGAGCTGCTCGTACTGCGACATGAGAACTCGCTGCTGCGCCTCGCCTGCGGTCCTGCGTTTCTTCTGGTGCCGTGGGATCGAGTACTGGGGCAACAAAGGCGCACGCACGGCAGGAGTGGACGGCGAGACCGCCCACAACATCGAGTCCGAGTGTGGGGTGGAGAAGTTCCTGGAACTGCGGACTTCGTTGAAAGACCGTAGCTTCCGGCCTCCACCGGCGCGACAACGGGCGATTCCCAAAGCGAACGGCAAAGCCCGCTACCTCGGAATCGCCACTATCCGCGACCAGGTAGCCCAAGCCTCTGTGAAACTGGTGCTGGAGCCGATTTTCGAGGCGGAGTTTCACCCGTGCTCCTACGGGGTTCCGTCCGAACCGCCGGGCTCATGACGCGGTGGCCGTGTCCACAGTGGCTTGTCGGCCCGCCGTTCTGGCGAAGTCGTGCAGAGAGACGTTCGCTACGCTCATATAGGTGAAGATGATTCGAATTTTGAATCAAGGTGTGTCACGTCCACACCTGCCTGAGGCTGTCTCGCGAGTGGTGTTTTCGGCCTGACGCGCCGGGCTGAGATCCGGCGGGATGGGCGCTGTGACTGATGACATCGGATGCTGTGAGTCCATTTAGGCATGAGGAGGGGGCCGGGCGGCAGTCCTCCCCGGAGCATGCCGCGGTGGCGGCGATGGTGGCCAGGCCCGCCTGGATCCCACCGGGGCAGGCCGCACCCGATGGACGATGCGCTTGAAACCCGTGATCAACGCGTTCGCCATCGCCTTCAGCGACCGCTGGCCCGCCGCGGAAACCTGCTAACCAACCACGCCGTAAACACCATTCCTGCTACGGCCTGCTGTGCACCCGCTATCCGGAGTCGGCCGCTTCGTGTCCTGCCTGGCCTCACCGGACTCCGACTACATGACCGGTCAGTCAGTGATGATCGACGGCGGCATCCAGTTCTCCTGATCGCTGTCGCCTCCATCGTCGCCGTTGTTGCTGTCCCACGATGGCGCTGTTTCTTCTTCGGTTGCACTGCCATGAGCACTGCGGTCGCGGCCATCGCCAACAAAACCAGCCCCAAGTATCAGGTCCGGCGAGCTCAGATTGCCTGGATGTGGCTCTCCGGGCCCGGTCACTGAAGGGCGGCAATCCGAAGTGGACAATGTATCAAGGATGTTGCTGAGACGACTGCCGCTGAAGTGCCGGGAGGTCGCCGGCCCGCAGAGGTCGACCGGCTAGGTCTTGACCACTTCGTCGTCGCCTTCGCGATCACCTTCGAAGGACGTACCCTCCCCGCCAACGATCAGTTACCCCTCGCAAGCATCGCAGCTGCACCGGAACTAGCCCTCTGAGACGGTACGCCCCCTCCCAGTTGCCCACAGGTTTCAAGCATCGCTCCGTCGTACGGCGAATCGCAGCGTTGCGAGAGTCCCAGTGCGGTCGGCTGCGAAAGATAGCAGGAGGCTTTTTGGGCAGACTTACTGGCCTCCATCCGGACCGCGTCCAAATTCATCGAATCAACCGGGCCCGCGACGGACATCCCGGCCACAATCCGCCTATCCGCCCCGAAGATCGGAACCGCAACCTCAGCTTCGTCAC
>NZ_SMKW01000154.1 GCF_004348985.1 Saccharopolyspora elongata
GGGTTCGGCGGAGCAGGGTGGGGCTGATCGGGACGAACACGGTGAATGGGACGCGCGGTTGGATGGGGGCGATCTCGGGGCGTGGCTTGAGCAGGCGAATGCGGATTTGGATGTGCCGCGGGGTGGGGCGGATGCCGGGGTGTTGGTGGAGGAGGACCCTGCTTACACGGAGTTTGCCGAGACCGCGTTGACTGCGTTCTCGCAGCAGGATGCCAGTGAGAATGCTGGAGTGGACTGGGATTTTGGGGAGTTTCTTCGTGATTTCGGGGATGCTGGGTTGTTTGGTGGTGAAGGGGATGGGCTGGTTTTTGGTGAGCCGGTTGTGGATGGGGGGTTGTCGGGTGGTGTGGTTTCTGGGGTTTCGGGTGGCGGTGAGTCGGCGGGGTCTTGGTCTCAGTTCCTGTCGGGGGTGAACCGGACCAATTATTTCTCTGGGGATGAGCGTTATCAGAAGAATTGCTTGGAGGCTTCTGTGGCGTTCCACAATTCTCTCGTGCTCGGTAAGCAGGTTGTGACGGAGCCGGCTGGTGATGTTCGGGATCCGGCTCGGTTGGTGGCGGCCGGTGGGAAGGCTTGGCGGGTGGATGGATTGGCCGAGGCTGAGGGGCATGTGCGGAGTTTGCCGGTGGGCCGGGATGTGTCGGTGATCTTCCAGCGAGCGGATTTTAGTGCGCATGCGATCAATGCTGTGCATGCAACGCAAGGCGTGGTCAAACTGGCGAATGCGCAGAAGGGAGAGGAAGGCGAGGAAGCTGAGAAAGCCGAGAAAGCTGAAGTTTTGGCGGCGACCGGGGTGTGGGTGGTTGAGCTGCCGTGGAGGCCGGTGGTGTTGCCGGCAGGCGGTTCCGGGCTGCGCGGCCAGGGCGAGGGGGCTGGGCTGCCGGCCGAGGTGACAGGTCCGAAGCGTCGGCCTGTGACGCGGGCGGAGGTTGGCGAGAGTTCTTTCGCGGGGTCCAAGCGGCCGAGGGTGGGAGCAACCGCTGGGGTTGATTCCGGGAATCAAGATGGCGAGGGCGATGGGTCCGCGCCGGCGGATCAGGCAGCACAGCAGGACCAGCGGGCCGCGGAGGCGAAGAGGAAAGAGCAGGAAAAGAGCGCTAAGAGGCGCCAGAAGAGAAAGGCTGATGCTGGGCGGGTGGCGTTTTTGGAGGCGAAGAAGCTGACTCTGGAGGGGCTGAATCCGGAGGAGAAGGAGGAGTTGGCGGAGCTCGCGCCGAAGGTGGCGCAGCGGGAGCAGCAAACGAAGACAGGTAACGCGAATAAGCGCCAGAAGAAAGAGGATAATGCCGCGCGGGTGGCGGAGTTGAAGGCGATGCGGCAGCTGACTGAGGCGCAGCGGGACGAGCTCAATTTGCGGGAGGAAATAGAACAGTACGTAAGGGAGGCAGCAAGGCGGTCGACCGCAATGTCGAGGGGGCGAAAAAAGGCTGAGGGAAGCAAGGGTGAAATCAAGGCGTTGGAGGCGTTGGAGGCGGTGCGGCAGCTGACCGATGCTGAGCAGGGCAAGCTGCTTACGTTGCGGCGCGAGGTGGATGAGTGGGCTGATTCTGAGCAGAAGTTGAGGGAGATGCGGGGCAGGCTGAAGGTAAGCCAGGAGAAGCTGGAGTCGATGCTCGCCCGGGGGGAGGCCGGGTCGGGGCGGATTGCGGATGTGGGGGCGAGTGGTCCGCGGGATGTAGGGGGTGTGGTGTTGGGAGAGGTTGAGGACGACTCCGATGTAGATGCGTGGCTTGCTGGGGCGGAGTGGGCGGACTCAGGTGGGGTGCGGGTGCCCCAGGGTGTGGCGGATGCTGGGGCGGTGGCCGGGGCGGATGATTTCGCGGCGTTCCTTCGTGGACAGCAGGACGTTGATCTCGGTGCGTCGGGTGATGCGGCTGGTCGTCGGGTTTTGGATGACTGGTCTGCTGATCTTGAGGATGACGACTTGGTCATGTCGTTGGATTTGCTTGGGGATGGGCAATCGGGCGTTGGCGAGATGGGGGCTGGGCCGTCGGGTGATGCGGCTGGTCGTCGGGTTTTGGATGACTGGTCTGCTGATCTTGAGGATGACGACTTGGTCATGTCGTTGGATTTGCTTGGGGATGGGCAATCGGGCGTTGGCGAGACGGGGGCTGGGCCGTCGGGTGATGCGGCTGGTCGTCGGGCTTTGGATGGCGCGCGCGAACCGGCCGGGGAGCGCATGGGTGCGTCTGGGGAGGGGCAGGCTGCGGTATTCGTGCCGCCTGAGATTGCGAGGTTGGCTGAGGCGGCGGGTCGAATGGAGCGGCATTTGAACACGATGCCGCTGGAATTCAATCCAAACGGTGTGCGTGAGTACGTCGAAACTTTGAAGCAGCTGGTGCGCCAGGGACAGTGGACTCCGGCGGAGTTGCAGACAGTTGAGTCGCGCTTGGGTTATATCCAGGCGGCGGAGAGGAAGTTGCACAACGTTCGCCGGGGGAAGGTGGGTGAGGTGTATGTGCAGGCGAAAAAGTCGATAGCGCAGGGGCATGTTCCGATCACGTATTTCAAGGACGGTGTGCCCGGCGGGGTGAGTTCCCGGCCGGACGTGCGTCTGGGATTCGAGGTCGAGTTCAAGCTCCCGGACGATAGTTTCGACGAGCGGGTCATCAATCTGGGGGCGGAGCTCGAACAAGCGGGGCTGGTGGATTGGAGGACCGCCCACGGCTCGAAGCTGTTCGATGTGGACGATAAGGAGGCTGCCGCGGCGATTGTGGCCAGTGGTAGGTGGGCGTTGATCGAGGAGCGGGAGCGTTTCGAGGTGGAGGCGACATCGCCGATCCTGCGCAATGACATTGGGCGGCCCGTCAGCCGGCAGGTGTGGCCCAGTATGGAGAAGTTGCTGAGCGTGGTACAGCGGCACGGCGGTTATGGCTCGGAGTCAGGGGGGCATATCAATCTCAGTTTTGACTGGGACCGGCCATTGACCCCTCGGCAGTACGTGCGTGTGGCGCAGATCATGAAGGTCAGCGAGGCGTTGCTCTACCGGCTGGGCAACGTTGCAGGCGGCGACGGGTCGAGGCAACGCAAGGTCGCGCACGTGGCGCCGGTTTCGCTCCCGCCGGATCCGTACACAGTGGACGAAAACGGTGCGAATGCCGACTCGTACTACCCCGTGCCCGACGCGGGCGACAAGCACTATGCAGTGCGTTTTGAGGTCTCTGGTGCCAAGGACGATCGACTCGAGTTCCGGTTCCCGGCTGGGGACGCGGGTGAGCTGACCGAGAACCCCGCGTTGTGGCAGGCGCGGACCGAGGCGAGCACAGCGATTACGTTGGCCAGTACCGATCCGACGATCTACCCGGAGCTGGATCGGCTGATGGGTGATCCGGATCTGCTGGGCTACGACGACCAGACGAGGGACGAGGGGGCCTGGCTGGAAAAGCTGGTGGGGTTCCTGGAGTTGTTGCCGCTCAGTGAGGCCGGGCAGGCGCAGCTGGTGCAGCTTTTCGCCTGGACACGGCCGTGGAAGTTGACTGGTGGCATTGGCGACTACCCTGCGCTGGTCGTGGGCCTGCCCGAACAGTCGGTGTTGTTCCCGGCCCCGGGTGCTTCGAAGACGCAGGTCCTCGCCGAAGCGTACTCGTACCAGCTGTACAAAGACGCGAGCCTCGTCGTGGCCCGGTTGGCGCCGAACGGTAACGGGATTCTCCTCCGGAATGGCGACGAGATCGATTTCCAAGGGTTCGCACAGTGGCTCGAGCACCGCCGTGTCGGACGGAAACACGACCGGTGGACGTTGCTGGCGATTCCCGGCGCGCCCGCTGCGCTGCTGGGAGAGGTGCTCGAGCTCGTTGAAGGACCGGTATTGGCGACGGTGCAGCACTTGTACAAGACCCAGGACGGGCGTCTGCTCACCGGCGTTTACGAAACGGATCGAGATGGTCGCGTGCAATTCCGTCCCAGCAACGGTGGGTGGATGGAATTCACCGAGGAAAACCCGCTCGGCGAGCTTACCGGTAAGGCTGATCTGGGCGAGGCGTTGATGGATTCCAGGACCAGGCTTTTGCCTGACAGGCCCGCGGAGGTTTATCGGTACTGGCCCACCCGTGGATCGGGGTCGTGACGTCTGGCGGGTTTGACGAGCCGGGGGTGACGATGAGAGGACGGAACATGTCCGTTGGTGATGAGGGCCTGGTAGGAATGCATGATCTGTTGCTCGGACTTGCCGGCCGGGTGCCGGATGAGTTCCTCGCAACGGCTCGGCAGCACCTGGCGGACGGCGCGATCGACCAGGTTGCTGAGTCGATGTGCCAGGAGCTGGCCACTGGCGGTGTGGCGCTGACCTTCCGGCAGATGAGTGTGCTGACCGAGTTCTTGGCCGACACCGCTACCCCGACGTTGAGCCGAATCCCGGTCGGTGACGAGCAGCGGGTTCTGGCCTGGCATTTCACCGGCGCACCAATTGATTCTGCGGACGCCGACGATGCAGGAGTGGCTGCGTTGGTCGCGGTGCTGTCGGATGCCCCCGGCGCCCAGGGGTTGTGGCGTGCGTGGCGCGGCCCGATCGGTGGCCAGGGGTCGTGGTTGCCGGTGTATGTGGTGGAGGCCGGGAGTGCTGATCCGGCTGGGCTGACCGGTCGGCTTCAGCGGGCGCTGGCCGCGGCCGGTCCCGATGCGCCGCGGGTGGAGGTGGTCGCGCCCGGCGGCGAGGTGCCGATGTATCAGCGGGCGGCACGGTCTTACGGCCGGTTGATGTGGGCGGCGACAGAACCTGCCCAGCTGAACTTGGCGCGTGCCTTCGACGGCGTCGATGAGGCTGGGGATCCGGTGTTCGAAGAGGATCACCCGCGTCTGCTCGACGCGGCGGAGCGGGACCGAGTGCTGGACTACCTCCGGGCGGGCACGGTAATCCTGGACACGGACTCGACAATGGACGATGTGGTGGATCGGTCGCGAGGGTCCGTGGTGCCGGTGAGTTTCCGTTCCGACGGGGTGTGGATCTGGCCGGACATCGTCTGCTACTACCTGGAGCAGCACGGGTTGGCCCCCGACGAACAACTGCTGGCCCACATCCGCAACGCCAACCGCCCACCAGCACCCCTGGGCGCGGTAACCACGCACCGCGTCTTGGAGTATTTGTCCAACGGGTAGCCCCCTCGTTTGGGGTGCGGCCGGGCGGTGTGTCGGGGGACGTTCGCTCCGCCCGGCCGCGCGGCTCGATGCCGCCGCGAGTAGGGGAGGTCGCGGCATCGGGCCGGGTTTTTAGAGCGCGCGAAGGCGTTGGATGATTCGGTCTTTGAGGTCGTGGTTGATTCGGGCCATGCGGGCGGTTCGGTGTACCGCCAGAGGTGGTTGTTGGTGGTTGGGGTGTCGTGGGGTTCGGGGTCGACTGGGGTGCCGTCGGGCCATCGCATGGGGGAGGTCACCGGGGCCAGCCTTTCATTTCTTTGAGCAGCGTGTTGCAGTCTGGGCATGTCCTGGCGTGAATCCAGTCCATTTCTCGGATGGGTTGGCCAAGGCGAAGATGTTGCCGCAGAACGCTCCGTCGGCTGTGCGGGCGTGACATTCTCGACTTGCCCGAGCCGCCCACGATCCAGGTCGTCATGAGTGAGTCGTGCTTGCGCCGCATGTGGGCCCCAACAGACGTGATGCAGCAGCAGATCAAGCACCTGATCAAGTTGTTGCCCAGCGGGATTTCCACAAGGCAACGCGTATCGAGCCCGACAAGAATTGTGTACGTGTCGCCCGCCGGGACGGTTGGGTCGAGCTGCGTGACGACAAGACGGTGTTAGGTGCGCCGGATGATCATCGGTTGGTGTTCACCGCTGAGGAGTTCGATGCCTTCTTAGCCGGTGTTCGGGAGGGCCGGACCGAGGGGCTGTGCCTGGAGATCGCCCGCCGCGACGTGGACGGCATGCACGTGTTCCGTCGTCGCAATTGCCTACACCGCGTAGGTCTTCCGCTGTCGCATTTGCGTCGGTTCGGTGTTTCTGCTGGTCAGTCCAGCCGTATGTACGTTGTTGCTATGGCAGCACAAAGTACACACGGCCTCGTCCCTTCCCCGCATGGATAGTCCGGATGGGCAGTTGTGCCTGAAATTCGGGTAAGCGGCTTGGGACTGGAGTGCGGCGAGCTCATACTTTCGCTGGAGATGGTTTGGCGAGTAAGGGGGACGGCGGGGCATGAACGAGCTCGCGGAGCGGGCACGCGTCTGGTTGCAGGACACCTATGGGCAGCGTGTGGCGCTGAGCGACGAGGAGGCGATCCTCGAGACGGAGCGGGCGGCGTTCTTCGGTTGCCGCTACGTGGAGTCCGCCGAGCCGATGTTGGCGGCGACGATCTGCGTGCCGCTGGACGGGGCGGAACCCTTTCCCGCGTCCAATGCCGGTCCGCTCGATGAGGCCCTCAACCTGTCCCGGGCCGAGCCGGGGTCGTGGCGCTGGCGGGTCAACGCACTTAACTGCCTGATCGCGACCGATGCCGCGGTGAACTGCTGGCCTGCCGCGGCGCTGCCGTGGGATCCGGCTGGCGAAACGCCGGGCTGGTGGGATCGGATGCTGGCGACCTATTTCCCCGACGCCGAGGTCTTGACCTGTACGACGTGGGAGGACGCGGCCAGGGCCATTGAGGACGGAGGTGTGGGGACCCGGGCAGTGGTGTGGCTGCGCCGTCAGTTCGGCGGGCATGAACTGGCCGGTCACCTGTTGTATGCGGACTACGGGGAGGACGATGTGGTCTTTCTTGATGGTCTGCGGGGAACTGTCGCCGAGCAGAACAACGCCGAGGTCGCTGAGCTCGTGGTGGCACGTTTCCGCCGCGCGCGAGGTGATTCCGACGGCCAGCTGCTGCCGTGGGAAGGCGCGGCGGACGAATTCGCCCAGGCCGTCGAGAAAGCGAAGGCGTGGCTGACGTACACCTACGACGGCGAAGTGGAACTCGTCTCTCCTGATCCGGCCGACGAGACCGAGCGTGGCTGGCTGTTCGCCTGCACCACCCGGAGTTTCCAGCAGATTGGCGACTGGCGCGATCAAATGCTCGACGCGGCCCTGGTGGTCCCGAAAGCGGCCGGCGAAGAGCCGTTCGGCCTGCCCAACCGTGATCCGTGGACGTGGCTGGACGACTGGAACGCCGGAAAACCGGGGTTGATGCCACCGCCGAAACCCGCGCAGGCAGCGTGGTTCGGCCCCATGATCGCCGAGCTCGGCCCCGTGGTCGGTATCGGCGTCCACGACCACTGGTTCGGGGTCCTGGAGGAAATCTCCTCCTTTCCCGAACAGACCCAGGCACTGGTGTGGCTGCGTAGGAAGGACACCCGGGGACGGGAGAGCGTTGGGCACCTGTTGGTGGCCGTGAACGAAACCGACGGTGTTCAGCTCTTTGACCCGATGGATGGGCGTGCTCAGCCGCTCATCGAAACCGCACCGTTCGAGTTCCGGGTCATGCGCTTTGGCTGACAATCGGTCGTGAGTGCGAAACCGGGCTGGAGCCGGTAACTGACGGAGATGGTTGACACCCGAGCCTGGTGATCATAGGGATATCCGGGTGAGTGAACCCCAGTTGGACCGCGAGGTGCGTCGGCGGCCTCGCGGTCCTGCGCCACGTCGAGGAAGTCAGCGGGAACGTTGTGATGACGTGCCGGTATTACGGCAGGTTGCTGGCTTCTCAGCGCGACGAGCGCCATGACCGCCGATGGAAGCGCTACGAGAAGCAGCACCCGGGCACCAGGTCCAGATCGATGGCAATTCGTCGAACCCTCACCCCGGCCGGCCCCGCCAAACCCGGCAGCAAGCCACAGGTGAAGCCGTCGGGGCGGCGCAAGAAGTTCTGCCAGTGAGCGTTTTTCATCCTCTACGCGGAAGGCCCACGTCTCCGGGTCGTGAGTGCCTATGGCTGTTGTGGCGGCCATAGGCACTCACGACTGAGGGGCGTCGGGTCGTGAGTGGTCCTGGCTGCTAGGGCGGCCACAGGCACTCACGACCCCTGCGCATTCGGGACCTGGCCTGACGCCGCAGAACCAGGATGAAAAACGCTCAGTACACCGCCATCGACGACTGCACGCGGCTGCGCATCATGAAGGTCTACCCGCGGAACAACCAGAAGATCGTCATCCGGTTCCTCGTCTACGTGCTCTCCCAGCTGCTGTTCGCGGAGTGAGGTTTTTTCCATCCTCGTTGTGCGTGGCGGTGCGGGTGGCGGATCCCTGAATACGTGCTGCAGCTCACCTTTCGCTCGCGCAGATAAATTGAAAGTGACATCTACCTGAATTCGAGTAGTCCGGCGAACCTTACTACTTGAAGGAGTCGTGTCTTTTGTTGTGCGAGGCGTGGCGTGGTGCCGGTGCCGGGTGGCCGGCCAGAATCGAGGTGACCGAATTTTGTGTGCCCGTGTTGCCGGCGAAGCGGATGGTGATGCCGGTTCGGCTGCGTCGGTGTAGTTGGCACGAGTACTAGTTAGTGGTTAGGTGAGCTAAAGGGGCAGTTATGGCGATCATGTTCAGTGAGTTTGAGCGCCAGCTGTCCCTTTGGCTTACGGGGGATGAGCCGCCGCCTGTTAATGAGGATAAGGTGCGGGAGTTGGCGGTGGTGTGGCGGTCGCATGCGGGGCGTTTGCGGCGGTTGCGGGTGGATGCGCGGGCGGCGGTTGAGGGGATTCGGTCGTCGGGTTTTGCGGGGGCGTCGGAGCGGGCGTTTGCGGCGCGGATGGCGCCGTTTGTGGATGGCCCGTCGAATTATTTGGATGCGGCGGCTGATCATTTTGAGATGATGGCGGATGCGTTGGATCAGATCGCGATGGAGGTGGAGTTTCTTAAGCTGGTGGTGTTGATTCAGTTGGCGTTGCTGGCGGTTGAGTTTGAGTTTTTTGTGCAGTGGTTTTGGGTTCCGGGTGTGCAGTCGTGGTTTATGGCGCAGGCACTGATGCACAGGGTGGTTGTGGAGAAGGCTGTGCGGTGGATTGCGCGGCGGATGGCGAGTGTGCCGCGTGTGCCGGTGGAGATTTTGGGCATGCTGGCGATGAGTTTCGGGCAGCAGCTTGGTGTGGTGTGGCTGGGGCAGCAGATCCAGATCGGGAAGGGCACCCGCGAGGAGCATGACGGGAAGCATTACGAGAGTGCCGCGGTGATCGCGGCGGTGGGGTCGGTGTTGTCGTTCGGGGCGATGGGGGCGCTGCCGAAGTTGAAGGGTGCGATCAGGGATTGGGTGAAGCATGCGGGCGGTGATGCGGGTGCGGTGGATGGGTGGTTTGCCAGTCCGTGGGCGCGGATTGGTGGTGAGGGCCTGCATGAGGGGGTTACCGAGATGGTCGCGACCGGGATCTTGGGCGATTTCGCGTTCAATCCGGCGGCGTTTACCGCGGGTGCGGCTTCGGGGGTGGCTGAGATCGCGGGGGAGAAAGCGGGGGCGGGTCTTCTCGGGTTGGTGTTGGAACAGGAGGGCAATAAGCACGTTCCGGGCGATGAGGATGCCGATAGCGGCTACGGCAGCGACGAGGACGCCGACGCGGACGACGCCGGCAGCGACTTCGGCAGCGGTAGCAGCGAGTCCGGCGGCGGTAGCAGCGAGTCCGGCTACGGCAGCGACACGGACGCGGACGACGCCAGCAGCGAGTCTGGCAGCGGCAGCAGCGAGTCCGGCGATAGCAGCAGCGGCAGCGGCGATGGTGGGCCGGGGCTGGGGGCGTTGGCCGGCGGAATCACCGTCCCACCGGTTATTTCCGCCCGTTCCTCCGGTCAGGGCGATTCTGGTGGTTCTGGTGGGGGTCGGGATGCCGTGGTGCCGGGCAAGGGCCGGCACCAACCTGGCGACGAGCACAGCCCGGCTTCGGTGGGCGAGGCCCGCCGCATCAGTGTTCCCGAGGGTTCTGGTGCTGTGTCTGGGGGTGGGGAAACCTCTGGTGGCCGGAGTGTGCCGGGTGAGCGGGTCGGTGCCGAGGGTGT
>NZ_SMKW01000155.1 GCF_004348985.1 Saccharopolyspora elongata
GCTATGCCCACTCCCCCACCCGATCATCGACCCCGAACAGATCAACCGCCTCGACATACGAAGACGCGATCGCCTCGGCGGCATCCTCCACGAGTGCCGGCATACCGCATGACCAGAGCGGATGAGATTCTCGGCAAGGGCAACCTCGGGGTGTCGCAGCCGCAGGCACGCAGCCGCCCGAGCTGCCCACCGGGATCACGATCGTCGCCCTGGTGCTCGGTGGCTTCCTAATCGTGTCCCGATGGGCTGGATCGCAGCTGCCGTCGACCGTGGACGTCAGGCGCTGGAGGCAACGACACCCACTCAGCCCGGCGATGCCACACCGAGCTGTAGCGGTGAGGCGATCGCGCTGTGTTCGGCATGTCACGGGGCGATGAGCATCGGAATGGGGGCAATGCTGCTCGCGGCGCTGCCGCTCTAGTCCGTCTACAACGGACATTGGGGCAGAGGAAGCGTCCGCGCTGCATCGCCACCGATTCCGCAGAGGGCGGGAGCTCGCTGGGGGACGGCGAAGCAGCACCACCAAATCCTCCGATGTGGACAGTTCGGTGAGATCCGAACGAATACGGATGGCCTCGGCGATCACCCGGGCGTCCTTGGCGTCGGACTTGGCCTCGCTGCGGAACACGCCGGTCATGCGGTTGACCACCCGGCCCGGGCATGTAGGCCACCCACTGGCCGGTGGTGACCAGCACTGCGAGCAGCAGTGCGGCCGCGTTGCTGGTCGGATCGACCGCCCACCGCACCTCGGTGGCGGCCTTGGCCGCGCGGGCGATGAGCCACTCGATCACAGCCTGGTCGTTGGCCACCTTCCGCAAGAACACGACTTTGCCCTCGCCGTCCATCGCACACGCCTGTGTGTGGTCTTGCCCGCGTCGATCCTCACCCAATCTTGTTGCGGGGCACCGCGAATTGGACGCCGCATCAGTCAGCCCACGGGTCGCGCCGAGACAAGCCGTGCGCTACATCCAGCACCATCAGGGCCGAACGAGCCTCCAGGGCCGCCGTCGGGTCGCGCAGGTCCAGCCCAGTCAGCGTCTCGATCCGGCGCAGCCGCTGGCTGATCGTGTTGGGGTGCAGGATGAGCGCTTGCGCGGTCGCCTGTCGGTCCAGTCGGTGGGCCAAGTGGGCGCGCAAGGTCGCCACCAACGAGGTGCCGTGCTGCTCGTCATGCCGGACCAGTGGGCCGAGAGTGCGGTCGGCGTAGCCCCGCAGAGGCGCCGGGTCGTCGAGTTGGAGCAGCAGGCCGGCCACGCCGAGCGCGTCCAGGGTGACGACGCCGCCGATGCGCTCGTCACGTTCGGCGACGGTGAGTGCGCCTCGGGCGGTGCGGCAGGCCTCGGCGAACTGGTGGTCGGTGGGTTCGGAGACCGCGACCGTCGCCGAGGTGACGCCGACGGTTGTGCAGAGCGCTCGGCGCAGCGCTTCGGCGGCGTCCGGGCCGGCTGCTGGCCCGGTTGCCGAGACCGGCCACAGCGCCACGATGGCGTCTCGGTGCTGGGCCACCAGTGGACGTGGGTTGATGGTGGACGCCAGCCGGTTTGCCTCCTCTGTGGCGCGCCGACGGGCCTGGTCAGCGCTGGTTTGGCCGGTGGTGTTGATCTGCCCGACCAGTGCGCAGTGTGAACGCGCCAGGTCGTGGCCGAGTAGCCGGGCCCGGTGGCGCAGCGCGCTCGCACGCGGGTCGGCGCCGCCGAGAAGCTCGGCCAGCAGTTCGCCGCGCAGGTTCTGCTCGACTTCCAGTGCGGTGCGCCTGCGTAGCAGCTCCAGCGACAGCACCACCGAGGCGTGCTCCAGCGCACGCCGGTCCACTGTGGACAGTTGGCCTGTGTAGCCGAGCAGCCACACCCTGGCCGGGACCTCGCCGGAGAGCACGACGTCGGCGACGACGTGGCCGTCTTGCTCGCGTACCAGCTCGGTTCCCGGTGGCGGGGCGGCCGGTGACCAGCCTGCGACCGGCGGCTCGGTCGCCCGGCCGGCCGCGGCCAGTACCTCGCCGCGCGCGTCCTGCAGCACCACTGCGGTGCGGAGCAGGTCGTGCAGGGCGGCGGCGATTCCAGTCATCCCGCCGGAGCTGACCGCCACCCGCAGCAGCCGCTGGTGGATCTGCTCCGAGCGGGTCACCAGCTCGTGCTGCTCGCGCAAGTCCTCGACCAGCCGCGCCGAGGTGATCGCGATCGCGGCGTGCTCGGCCAGCAGCTGCAGGCAACTGATCTCCTTGGCGTCGAACTCGTGCACCGCCGAGCGGTAGCTGTTCAGGGTGCCGATCACGCCAGACGCGGTAACGAGCGGGACCGACAGCATCGAGCGGTAGTCCTGGTCGTGCGCGACACCGCCCCAGATGAATCCCGGCTCGCGGGAGATGTCGCTGACCGCGAAGGGGCGGCCGGAGCGGTAGGCGCGGCTGGACGGCGCGCCGCTTCGGGCGTCGGGTTCCAGCCGGACCGGGTGATCGGAGTTGATCCGGGCCACATAGGTTGCCGACAGCCCGCTCGCCCCGGCGATCACCAGGTTACGTTCCTCGGCGTCGGGCACCAGCACCCCGCAGAAGTCCAGCCCGAGCAGCTGGCGGGCGGTTGAGGCGACGAGGTCGAGGACGTCGCTCAGCCCGCGGCCGGAGTTCACCGCCGAAGTCAGTGTGCCGATCGCGGTCAACCAGGCGCGCAGCTTGTTCTCATCCTCCATAACAGATGAGTGTTTCAGAGGACATTTCTTCTGTCTATTTATGTCTCCACTGACATAGCGGTCGGCTGCCAGCGTGAGCAAGACTCCGACGTGCCCCACCGCCAGATCGCTACAGAAAGGGCCGGAATGTCGACGACGACCGCTTCGTCCCCTGCCCACCCGCAGCCCTTCAGGGGCTCCGATCGCCCAGTGATCGACCCCGCCACCGGGGCCGTCATCAAGACCGTCACCGACAGCTCCCTCATTGAGGTCGACGCGGCGGTATCCCGCGCACGTGCGGCGTTTCTTGACGGCCCGTGGCCCGCGCTCACCCGCACCGAACGCGGCCGACTGTTGCTGCGTGTGGCGGACGTCGTAGAGGAAGCCGCCGAGGATCTCTTCAGGCTCGAAACCCGCAACAACGGTCGACCAGTCACCGAGACCCGCGCACAGCTGTCACGGGTGCCGGAGTGGTTTCGCTACAACGCCGGCCTACTCGCCGCCCAACGGGATGCGGTGCTGCCCTCAGACGGTCCGTACCTGACTTACCAGCGCCGGGCCCCGCTCGGCGTCTGCGGGATCATCACCCCGTTCAACCACCCGCTGCTGATCCTGGCCCGCAGCTTGTCCGCGGCGCTGGCCACCGGCAACACCGTCGTGGTGAAGCCGTCTGAGACCACCCCGCTGTCCACTCTGGCGATGGTCGAGCTGCTGGCGAAGGCCGGTATCCCGGACGGTGTGGTGAACGTGGTGACCGGAGGCCGTGAGGTCGGTGAGCGGCTGACCGGGCACCTCGACATCGCCAAGATCACGCTGACCGGCGGGACCGAGGCCGGGCGGGCGGCCGCAGTCGCCACGGCGCATCGGTTCGCCAGGGTGACCGCCGAGCTCGGCGGCAAGACCCCGATCATCGTGTTCGACGACATCGATCCCGACGTCGCCGCCGAGGGCGCCGCGTTCGCCGCGTTCGTCGCGGCCGGGCAGTCCTGCGTGGCCGGGTCCCGATTCCTGGTGCAGCGTGCGAGTTACAACCGGTTCGTTGCGGCTCTGGCCCGTCGGGCCGACGCGATCCGGATCGGTGATCCGTCGGACCCAGCCACCCAGATCGGCCCGATGGTCAGCGCGGCGCAGCGGGACAAGGTGCTTGACCTGATCGAGGCTGGACGCGCCGAGGGCGCCCGGGTCGCTGCCGGCGGCGGTGTCCCGCAGTTGCCCGCGCCACTGGACGGCGGGTTCTTCGTCCGCCCCACCGTGCTCGCCGACGCCACGATGGACATGCGGGTGGCCCGCGAGGAGATCTTCGGCCCGGTCGCCGTCGTCGTCCCGTTCGACGACGAGACCGATGCGATCGCCAAGGCCAACGACAACCGGTTCGGACTCGGCGCGGGCGTCTGGACCCGCGATCTGGCCCGCGGGCATCGGGTGGCCGACCGGATCCAGGCCGGGATGGTCTGGGTCAACGACCACCACCGGCTCGAACCGTCACTGCCCTGGGGCGGCATCAAGGAGTCCGGCACTGGCCGCGACGCCGGCACCGAGTCGTTCGACGACTTCACCTGGCTCAAGACCGTCGTCGCGCGTACCGCGGGTGACGACGTCGACTGGTACGGCTCTGCCGTCCCGGGCCGCCTCAACTGATTTCTCGAAACACGTTCGACCTCCGGCAAAGGAGCCGTACATGTCGAATTCCGCCAATCTCGCGCCGGGGACCTGGCGCACCGTCATCACCCGCACTCAATGGCTGGTGCTGGCCGGCACCACGATGGGCTGGGCATTAGACGGGTTCGCGGGCAGCCTGTACGCGCTGATCCTCGGCCCGGCGATGACAGAGTTGCTGCCGCACAGCGGCATCGAGCCCGGCACCGGCACTATCGGGCTCTACGGCGGCCTGACCGTAGCGCTGTTCCTGTTCGGCTGGGGTACCGGCGGGATCGTGTTCGGGATCCTCGCCGACTACTTCGGCCGGGTCCGGGTGCTGTCCGCCGGGATCGTGACGTACGCGGTGTTCACCGCGCTAGCCGCCTTCGCCGACACCTGGTGGCAGCTGGGCGTGCTGCGGTTCGTCGCCGGGCTCGGCTCCGGGGTGGAGGCGCCGGTCGGCGCTGCCCTGGTCGCCGAGGTGTGGCGCAACCGCTACCGAGCCCGCGCCTGCGGCGTGATGATGTCCGGCTACGCGATGGGCTTCTTCATCGCCGCGCTGTCCTACGCGATCCTCGGTGGCTACGGCTGGCGGCTGATGATGGGCATCGCCGTCCTGCCGGCGCTGCTGGTGTACTTCATCCGCAAGCACGTGCCGGAGCCGCCGGAGATCCGCGGCATGATCGCCGCCCGCCGCACCCGCCGGGCCAGCGGACAGCGCACCGAGCAGGACCGGTTCGTGCTGATCCGGCTGCTCACCCCGCCGCTGCTGCGCCCCACCCTGGTCGGCACTGCACTGGCCACCGGCTCGCTGGTCGCGTTCTGGAGCGTCTCGACCTGGTACCCACAGGTGATCCGGCAGGCCGCCGCGGCGGCCGAGCTGTCCCCGGATGTGGCGAACTCCCGCGTCGCGATCGCCTCGATGCTGTTCAACGCCGGTGGCGTGTTCGGCTACGCCACCTGGGGCTTCCTCGCCGACAAGATCGGCCGCCGCGGGGCGTTTCTCACCAGCTTCGCGATCTCCGCCGCCAGCGTCGGATTCCTCTTCCCGTTCGAACCCGGATGGGAAACGTTCCTGCTGGTCGTGCCGGTCGCCGGGTTCGGCCTCTACGGCGCACTGTCCGGGATCTTGGTCTACGGCCCGGAGCTGTTCCCACCGTCGGTCCGGGCCACCGGCATGGCGCTCTACAACGGCATCGGCCGCTACTTCACCGCAGCCGGCCCGCTGATCGCTGGAGTGATCGCCGCCTCCTGGTTCGGCGGCGACCTCGGCCTGGCCACCACCTGTGTGGTCGCGGTCGGCCTGCTCGGCGCGCTCGGGCTGCTGTTCGCTCCCGAGACCCGTGGCATGCCCCTTCCGACCAACCCGGCCCCCGTCCCGGACCCTGCGCCGGGCGCCGCGGCCCGTTCCGAGGAGAGCCTTTGATGTCCCCCTACACCCATGCCCGCGCTGCCGTGATTGGCGGCTCCATCGGCGGGCTCACCACCGCGCTGCTGCTGCGTGACCTCGGTTTCGAGGTCGACGTCTTCGAACGCACCCCGACCCCGCTGGACGGCCGTGGCGGCGGCATCGTGCTGCAGCCCGACACCGTCCGATGGTTCGCCGAGCGCAGCGACCAGAACCCCGCGACGCTGTCCACCTCCACCGAGTACGTCCAGTACCTGGGGCCCGGCAACGAGATCGTGCACCGCGACCGGCGCCGCTGGACCTACACCTCCTGGGGCACCTTCTACCGCGCATTGCTGGCCGATTTCGGTACCGATCACTACCACCTCGGCGAGTTCGCCTGCGGCGTCTCCCAGGACGCCGACAGCGCGACTGTGAGGTTCGTCAGCGGCCGGCAGGCGCAGGCCGAGCTAGTGGTGTTCGCCGACGGGATCACCTCGATCGGCCGCCTACTGCTCGACCCGTCCTCCGAGATGGAGTACTCCGGCTACGTCGGCTGGCGGGGCACCGTGCCCGAGCACCAGTTGCCCGCCGAGGTCCGCTCGCTGCTGGGCAACGCGATCTCCTACAGCGTCGTCCCGCACTCGCACATCACGCTCTACCCGATCCCCGGCGAGACCGGGACCGGGCCGCGGGACCGGCTGATGAACTACGTCTGGTACCGCAACGTCCCGGCCGGCTGCGAGCTGGCCGAAATGCTGATCGACAAGCGCGGCTTCACCGGCACCGTGTCGCTGCACCCGGGCCAGGTCCAGGACCGCTACGTCGACGAGATGCGCACGACCGCCGCGCAGCTGCTGGCTCCGGCCGCGGCCGAGGTCGTCACCGCCACCGAGCAGCCCTACATCCAAGTGGTCTCCGACGTCCGGTCGGCGAAGATGGCCGAGGGCCGGATCGCCCTGCTCGGCGACGCCGCGTCGGCCGCCCGCCCGCACGCTGCGGCCGGCACTGCGAAGGCCGCCGCCGATGCCTGGGCGCTAGCCGACGCGCTGACCGATTCCGACGGCGACATCGCCGCAGCGCTGCGCAAGTGGGAGCCCGCCCAGCTCGAACTCGGCTCACGCCTGCTGGAGCGGGTGAAGGAGATGGGCGAGCGCTCCCAGTTCCACAACACCTGGACTCCCGGCGACCCGAGCCTGCGTTTCGGCCTCTACGGCCCCGGCCGCTGAGCTCCCCGCCATCCGAAACCGCCGCTGAAAGGACCCTGAAATGACCGATACCGGATTCCTGTCCGACCTGCCGCTGGCCGGCGAGCTGGTCGGTACCGACTTCGAGGGCTGGAGCCCCGAGCTGCGTGCCGAGTTCGAGGCGCATTCCTTCGACGGCGAGGTCGGTTCGCGACTGCTCAGCGCGAACGACCGCGTGCGGGTCTGGGAGATCCGCCTCGCGCCCGGCGAGCGCTGGCACGCCCACCGGCACGTGCTGGACTACTTCTGGACCGCCGTCAACGCCGGACGCAGCCGCCAGCACACCAGCGACGGCACTACCCGCGAGGTCTCCTATGACGCGGGGGAAACCAGGCACTTCACCTTCGCGCAGGACCAGTACCTGTTGCACGACATCGAGAACATCGGCGACACCGAGCTGGTATTCACCACCGTCGAGCACCTGGACAGCGCTAACGCCCCACTCCCGCTGGACCGGCGATGACCGCCACGCCGAAAGCGGGTCCGGTCGACGTGCACGCCCACTGGTTGCCGGCGAACCTGTTCGGGCTGCCGCCGGGCGCGCCGTACGGGCCGCTGCGGGACCGGGACGGGCAGCTCTATCTGGGCGACGTACCACTGTCGATCGCCACCAAAGCGATGAGTGACGTCCCGGCGATCCGGGCCGATATGGCCGAGGCCGGCATCGCGGTGCGAGTGCTCTCGGCGCCACCGTTCGCGTTTCCGGTCGCGGGTTCGGCCCCGGACTATGTCGACGCGTTCAACGACGCGCTCGGCGCGGTCGTCGCGGACTCAGGCGGCGCGCTGATCGGGCTCGGCCTGGTCCCGCTGGACGATGACGCAGCGGCCACCGACCGGCTGGAACGGCTGGCGTCGGCGCCCGGAATCGCCGGGGTGGCGATCCCGCCGCTGTTGGGTGGCGAGTCACTGGACCGCGGAACGCTTCGGCACGTGCTCACCGACTGCGCCCGGCTCGGGCTCTCGGTACTGGTGCACCCGATGCAACTCCCCCGGCCCGAGTGGCGCGACCACTACCTGGCCAATCTGATCGGCAACCCAGTGGAGACGGCGACAGCGGTGGCGGCGCTGCTGCTCGGCGGGGTGCATGACGCGCTGCCGGGGCTGCGGATCTGTTTCGTGCACGGCGGTGGTTGCACCCCGGGCCTACTGGGCCGCTGGGACCACGGGTGGCGCACCCGGCCCGACGTCCGCCGCGACTCGACCCGCCCGCCCGGCGAGGCGGTGCGTGATCTGTGGTTCGACACCGTCACCCACGACCCGGCGCTGCTCGACTTGCTCGCCGCGCGGGTCGGGAAGCAGGCGGTCGTCTGCGGCAGCGACTACCCGTTCGACATGGCCCAGCGTGATCCGCTCGGATTCGCCACCGCGGGCGGGCTGGACACCGCGACGCTGACCGCGAACGCCCGTGCCTTTCTGGGGGTGACGTCATGACCGCGCTGTTCAGCCCGCTGCGGCTGCGCGACCTGGATCTGCCGAACCGGGCCTGGCTCTCGCCGATGTGCCAGTACAGCGCCGGCGCCGACGGCGTCCCCACCGACTGGCACTTGGTGCACCTCGGCGCCCGGATCACCGGTGGGTTCGGTCTGGTGCTGACCGAATCGACGGCCGTCTCACCGCAGGCCCGGATCAGCCTGGCCGACGTCGGGCTGTGGTCGGACGAGCAGGTCGCAGCCTGGCAGCGGATCACCGGCTTCGCCCACGCCCATGGCACCGCGATCGGGGTGCAGCTCGGGCATGCCGGGCGCAAGGCCTCGACCCGCGTGCCCGGCCAGGGCCGAGGTTCGGTGCCACCAGAGGAGGGTGGCTGGACCGCACTCGCCCCGTCGGCGTCGGCCTACCGCGGCTACGCGACACCGGCCGCAGCGTCGCCCGCCGACCTGGAGAGGATCGTCGCGGACTTCGCCGCGGCCACCGAGCGGGCGGTGCACGCCGGTTTCGACGTCGTCGAGATCCACGCCGCGCACGGATACTTGCTGCACCAGTTCCTCTCACCGCGGGCCAACCACCGCACCGACACCTACGGCGGCTCGTTCGAAAACCGGATTCGCCTGCTGCTGCAGGTGATCGACGCGGTCCGCGCGGCCTGGCCGGACGACCGGCCACTGCTGCTGCGGATCTCGGCCACCGACTGGGTGAACGGCGGCTGGACTCCGGAGGAAACCGTCGAACTCGCCCCGCGCCTGGCCGAACGTGGGGTCGATCTGCTCGACGTCACCACCGGCGGGCTGGACCCGGACCAGCAGATCCCGGTTGGGCCCGGCTACCAGGTGCCGTTCGCGCACCAGGTGCGCTCCGCAGTACCCGGGCTGCCGGTCTCCGCGGTCGGGCTGATCACCGACCCGGAGCAGGCCGAGACGGTCCTCAGCGACGGCGCCGCCGACGCCGTCCTGCTCGCTCGGGAGGCGCTGCGCGACTCGTCCTGGCCACTACGGGCCATGGCCCGGCTGGACCCGCACAAGCTGGCCGAGATCTACCCCTGGCAATACGGCCGAGCCGTTCCAAGTCCGTCCACAGTGGCCTCCTGACGAGCTTCACCCGGCAACACCCCTCGCAGCACCACCCGCGGGCACCACAAGCGGTGCTGTGGGGTCCGGCGGCGACCGCCTCCGAGGCGGTCGCCGCCGGACACACCCTCGAAACCCGGCACGACGGCGGCGCGGCCGACAACGTCACTGGCACCGGCCCGCCGCCTCCCTACCTCC
>NZ_SMKW01000156.1 GCF_004348985.1 Saccharopolyspora elongata
CCCCGTCCCCGTCCCCGTCCCCGGGTCCGGGTCCGGGTCCGCCGCAGGGCCCGGGGTCCGGGTCGTCCGCAATTTCAATGGAAATCAGAGGTCCGATTTCCATTGAAATTGCGCTAGTTGTCCACAACCTCCGGTGTGTCGGGGTCCGACACACCGGAGGAGGCCGGGTCAGGGGGACAGGGCGAGTTGGCGGGCCTGGCAGATCAGGCGGCCGACCGAGTCGATCACCATGACGTCCTCGTCGAACCACTGGCCGTGCACCGCGCGGCAGTCCACCACCATCCGCAGCCAGCCGTTCGCCGGCTGAGCCCGCAGCAGGGCGGTGAGCTGCACCGTCGGCGCCCAGCCGAACCGGCCGAGGTTCAGCGTCACCGGCACCGTCAGGTCGCCCGCGACCAGCCCGAACAGCAGGTCGGGCTGGGCCTCGCGGGGCTTGGCCCACAGCCTCAGCCGCGGCTCGCCGGTGCCACCGTTGAGGAAGTCCGCGGTGCTCGCGTCCAGCCGCATGTCGCAGACCCGGGCCAGCGCGAAGAACTTCCGGGCCTCGGTGGCGGCGAGGTCGATCGCGGTCGACGGCGGGTTCACCGGCATGTCGGGCAGATCCGACCACTCGGGCTCCGACTCGGGCACCTTGCCGAGGGTGACCGTGGCGTCCACGCAGACCTGGCCGCTCTGCTCCAGCTGCACGCGGGCGGCCGTCACCGTCTTGCCTGCCTTGAGCACCTCGGTCCGGACCAGCACCGGGCCGACCCGGGGCGGGCGCAGGTACTGGGCGCTGATCGAAAGCGGCGCGAGCCCGGTCGCGTCGCCGAGGGCGCGGGCCATCAGCGCGAGCAGGTAGCCGCCGTGCGGACGTTCTCCGACGGCCCAGTCGGGATGCAGGTTGGCGACGAAGGTGCCATCGCCGAGCGGGCGCACCGAAGTGGCGGCCGCGAAGGGATCCAGGACCTCTGTCACGTGCGGTCCAGCGGTCGGAAGCGCTCGGCGACCGATGCGCGCAACGAGTTCATGGTCACTGAGTCTAGTGACCTTCGGAGAAGTTGATCACTAGGCATCGGTTAGTCGCGCCGGCCGCCCGCGCGCGGTTTTTGCGGGCTATCGCGCGGAAAACCGCGCCCGGACCCTGACCAGGAGAAACCGGTCAGCCCGCGCGCAGCGGCTCCAGGTGCAGCCGGGCGAACAGCAGCGCCTCGGACAGCAATGCCGCGCGCTGCTGGGGATTGCGCGCCTTGCGGGTGTTGATCTCCAGGACCACCGCGCCCTGGTAGCCGTCGGCGGACAGCGCCTCGCACACCTCCGCGCACGGCTGGTTGCCCTGCCCCGGCACCAGATGTTCGTCCCGCGGCGCTCCGGTGCCGTCCGCGAGGTGCACGTGCGCCAGGCCGTCCTTCATCCGCTTCAGCAGCTCGATGGCGTCCACGTGCGCCGCGGCGGCGTGCGACAGGTCGAGCGTGTAGTTGCGGTAGCCGACCTCCGTCGGGTCCGGCGAGGGCTTGAACGCCGACAGCCCGCTGCTCTTGCCGCCGCGCAACCGGTTCAGCGTGCTCGGCGGGCGCAGCGGGAACATGTTCTCCACGGCGATCGAGATCCCGCTGATCTCCTCCAGCTCCGCGACCAGCTCGGTGAATCCCTCCGCGTAGCGGCGCTGCCAGCGGAACGGAGGGTGCACGACGACCGTCTGCGCGCCCAGCTCGCTGGCCACCACCACGGATCGCCGCAGCCGCTCCTCCGGCTCCGGCGACCAGACCCGCTGCGTGATCAGCAGGCACGGCGCGTGGACCGCCAGGATCGGCACGCCGTGCTGCTCGGAAAGCCGGTGCAGCGCCGAGACGTCCTGGCTGACCGCGTCCGCCCAGACCATCACCTCGACGCCGTCGAACCCGAGGTCCGCGGCCATCTCGAACGCCGCGCGCGCCGGCTGCGGCCACACCGACGCGCTGGACAGCCCGACCGGGATCCGGCCGGGCGTCTCCTCGCGCTGGGGCGGTTGCACTGTCATCGCCTGCCAAGCATGACCGACGGTGGATGGGTGGTCGCGCGCCGGTGCGTCACGAGTGGCTGAACAGCAGCAGTGCCGCCGGGGACACCGTGCAGAACAAGCCGACCAGCACCGCCAGCAGGATCGTCTGCAGATCGTTGGTGCGCAAGAACTTCCACGCGATGAACACCAGCAGACCGGTGATCACCAGCGCGGCGCCGAGCGCCGCGAGGGCGTTCGTGCCCCACAACCAGCGGAACCCGACCCAGACCAGCCCGCCGCCGACCAGGCCGCCGACGCCCTGCAGCACCAGCGTGCCCCACTCCTTGCCCGCGGAGACGGGCTCGTCATCGGGTTCGCCGTCGCGGTAGTCGTCCGCGTCCAGGCCCGCGGGCAGCTCGGGGTCGTAGTCGTCCTCGGCGTACTCGGACTCGGGTTCGTCGTAGGAGTCGAAGTCGTACGGGTCCTCCGGCTCGTCCGGCGCTTCCTCCTCCTGCTGCTGCGCAGGCGCTGGTGCCGGTGCCGGTGCCGGTGCAGGCGGGTAGGCCAGCACCGCGGTGCCTTCGGGATCGGGCTCGGACTTGGCTGCCGCGACGCGCGGCAGCTGCTCCGTGAGCCCCTCCTGCGGAGTGGGCTTCGGCGGCGCCGGGGGCGCGTCCTGCTGCGGCGCCGGCCGCCGCAAGGCGGGCTGCTGGATCGTCGCCTCGGCATCGCCTTCCGGCGGAGCCGGCGGCGACGCCTTGCCCTTGCCCGCGCTGGTGAACCGCTGAGCCCAGTAGCCGGCGCCCGCCGCCTCCGCCGCTGGCTCCGAGGCCGCGGGAGGCGCAGCGGGAGGCGGCGTGGCAGGTGCTGCCGGCGGTGGCGGAGCTGCAGGCTGCTGAGCGGCCGGACCAGGTGCTTGGGGAGCCGACTGCTGAGCGGCCGGAAGCTGCGGAGCGGGTGCTTGTGGAGCCTGCGGCTGAGCGGCCGGGCTCGGTGCGCCCGGACGGTGGCTGCGGCGCTGCGGCGGCTCGCCGTCCGGCGGCACGGCACGCATCTGACCGCTGTCCGACAGGACTCGCTCGATGATCGCCTGCGGCGCGGTTTCGGACGGGTCCTCGGCCCTGCGGCGCCGGCGGCGGGAACTCTTCTGCGAGCTGCCGCCGTATTCGGCCAGCAGCTCCGCAACGGTGCGCTGGGTGGGCTGATCGGCCCCGCTGTCCCGACTCATTGCTCCCACCGTGCCCCGTGCTGCGTCTGGCGTCCAGTTCCGTCCGCGGACCCCGACTCCGCGAGCCCCAGTGTTGCGCGGGCCTGAATGGCAGTGTGACTGTCTCCATTGGTGTGGTCCAGTCGTCGCAGGATCACACCCTCCCGCAGCGCCCAGGGGCAGATGTCGAGTTCCTTCAGACCCAGCGCCCGCATGGCGGCCTCGGCCACCAGCGCGCCCCCCACCAGCTGGTGCGCCCGCGCGCCGCTCACGCCGTCGAGCGCGGCCAGGTCGGCCGACGACATGCGGGTGATGAACGCGAGCAGCTGCCGCAGGCCGGTCTCGGTCAGCGTGCGCGGCACCCGCGGTCCCGCCGAGGCCGGCGCCGCCCCGGTCAGCCTGGCCAGCGACCGGAACGTCTTGGAGCTGGCCACCGCGCGATCGGGCCGCCCCAGCTTGCGGAAGCGCTTCGCGGTGGGCGCCAGCTGCCCCTGAAGCCAATCGCGCAGCTTCTTCACCTCGTCCTGGGTCGGCGGGTCGTGCAGCATCGTGCGCGCCAGCCGCCCGGCACCCAGCGGCACCGACACCGCCAGGTCCGGCTGCTCGTCGATGCCGACCGCCATCTCCAGCGAGCCGCCGCCGATGTCGAGCATCAGCAGGTTGCCCGCCGACCAGCCGTACCAGCGGCGGGCCGCCAGGAAGGTGAACCGGGCCTCGTCCTCGCCTGGCAGCACCTCCAGCTCGATACCGGTCTCGGCGCGCACCCGAGCCAGCACTTCGGCGGCGTTCTCCGCGTCGCGGATCGCCGAGGTCGCGAAGGCCATCAGCTCCTCGCAACCTGCGGCGATGGCAGCTTCCTGCGCGTCGGCGACGGTGCGGACGAGCTCTGCGGCGTCCTCCTCTGCGAGTCGGCCGCCGTGCGAGCCGATCCGCTCGGCCAGCCGCAGCACGGTCTTCTCCGATGTCATCGGGGTCGGATGGGCACCACGATGCGCGTCCACCACCAGCAGGTGGACCGTGTTGGATCCGACGTCGAGCACCCCTAGGCGCATGCCCGACAAATTACCGGCTGCGCACGCGGTCGGGGGCGAGGTGGGGCAGCAAACGGCCTACCGGCCCACCCCGCGCACGCCGCAGACCTGGCCAACCAGGACATCAGTGCGCCAGGTCACGCGGCCAACATCACCCCTCGGACCTCGCCCTCGAGGTCGAGGTCGAGAGGCCTGTCACGCTGAGTGCACGCCGTCCGCCCTAGGCCGTTACCCGGCGGTTGGGGACGATGCTCCACCAGGTCGCGCAGCGCCAGACCCACTCCAGCGGGCCGTACCGGAAGCGGGCGAGCCACAGCCGGCTCCAGATGGTCTGGACGACGAGGATGCCGACGGCCAGCGCGATGAGCGCGCCGTACTCCGCCGACTCCCGCAGCCCGACCAGGGGGCCGAGCAGGAGGACCAGCAGCGTCGCGGTGATGTAGTTGGTCAGCGCCATCCGGCCCAACGGTTCGAGCACCGCGGACAGCGCGCGGCGAGCCGGCGTCCGCATCAGCAGGAGCAGCCCGGTGGCGTAGGCGATGGCCATGAACAGCCCGGCCGCCGCCGACGAGTGCGTGAAGCCGGCGCTCAGGGGGTCCCGCTCCTGCAGCACCAGGAACCCGGCGGAGGCGACCACGGCCACCGCGAACATGATCGCGATTTGGCCACCGCGGCGGTGCAGCGTCGCGGACAGCTCGCTCTGGGCGAGGGCGAAGCCGGTCAGCATCATGCCCGGGATCAGCGACGTGCCGCCGCTGGTGAGGATGGTCGCGGCGGCGATCAGGGCCGCGCCGATCGGCAGGTTCGCCCACCACGGCAGGAAGCTCATCGGCAGCAGCACGACCAGCCCCAAGATCGCGTATGGCAGCAGCGCCTCGCCCGGCTGGAGGAACTGGTGCAGGACGCCGAACCCGGCGAGCACGACCAGCCTGCGCAGGAACACCACGCGCGGATGCGCCGCGCGCTGGCCCGCGCTCGCCAGGAAGATCCCGAACCCGACGCCGAACAGCAGCGAGAAGATCGGGAAGAACCGCTGCTGGACGAACATGTCGAACACGTGCGGGACCGGCAGGACCTGGTAGTCCACCGTCCGGTCCATGTGCATCATCGGCGGGATGTTGACCAGGAGGATCCCGCACAACGCGAAGCCGCGCAGCACGTCCAGCTCGACGATGCGCTTGGCGGCGGGCTTACCGGGCGGCGCAGCTGTGACGGGCGGCGGGGGCGCGGCGGAGGCGCGTCCGGGGACGTTGGGGATCGGGTAGTTCACGGCTCAAGATTGCCCGCTCGCACCCCTGTCTGGCGATTGGCCGATCGGCCCTCCGACCTCGGTCGATCGGTCAGTCGTCGGTGCTCCGCGCTCGGCCGATCGGTGCGGGAGAGCCCCCGGGGCGGACCCCGAGGGGCCCGCCCCGGGGGCTCGATCGCACGGCGTCTCCGCCCGCGGCTAGCCCTCGAACTTGTAGCCGAGGCCGCGGACCGTGATCAGGTAGCGCGGGTCCGCCGGGTCGGGCTCGACCTTCGAGCGCAGGCGCTTGACGTGCACGTCCAGCGTCTTGGTGTCGCCGACGTAGTCGGCGCCCCACACCCGGTCGATGAGCTGGCCGCGGGTGAGCACCCGGCCGACGTTGCGCAGCAGGTATTCGAGCAGGTCGAACTCCTTCAGCGGCAGGTTGACGTCGGCGCCGTCCACGGTCACCACGTGGCGCTCCACGTCCATCCGCACCGGCCCGGCCGCCAGCACCTGCGGCTGCAGCTCCTCCGCCTCGCCGCGGCGGCGCAGCACCGCGCGCACCCGCGCGATCAGCTCGCGCGCCGAGTACGGCTTGGTGACGTAGTCGTCGGCGCCGAGCTCCAGGCCCACGACCTTGTCGATCTCGCTGTCCCGGGCGGTCACCATGATCACCGGGACCGAGGAGCGCTGGCGCAGCTGCTTGCACACGTCCGTGCCGCTCATGCCCGGCAGCATCAGGTCCAGCAGCACGATGTCCGCGCCGTTGCGATCGAACTCGTCCAACGCCTCCGGGCCGTTGGCGGCGACCGCCGCCGTGAAGCCCTCCTTGCGCAGCAAGAAGGCAAGTGGGTCGGCGAAGGACTCCTCGTCCTCCACGATCAGCACCCTGGTCACCGGACTCCTCCCGTTTCGACGGTTGTGACCCCGTCCGCGATCTCCGTCGCCGAGCGGGCGGCACTGCCCGCGCGATCCGCTGATGACACCGGCTCTGCTGCGGCCGGCTGGCCGTCGGTCGTGCCATGCCTGGGCACCCGAAGTGTGAAGGTGGAGCCGGTGCCGGTGCGACTCCACAACTTGACCTCGCCGCCGTGGTTGGCCGCGACGTGCTTGACGATCGCCAGGCCCAGGCCCGTGCCGCCGGTGGCGCGGGACCGTGCCGGATCCACCCGGAAGAACCGCTCGAACACCCGCTCGTGGTACTCGGGTTCGATGCCGATGCCGCGGTCGGTGACCGCGATCTCCACGAAGTCGCCGGACAACCGGCGGCTGATCGACACCGGGCTGTCCGGCGGCGAGTACGAGATGGCGTTGTTGATCAGGTTGCTCAGCGCGGTCACCAGCAGCGTCCGGTCGCCGTCCAGCAGGTAGCCGGTGGGCTCGTCGACGGCGATCTCGATGCCGGCGGACTCGGCGGCCAGCCGGCAGCGGCCCAGCGCCTCCTCCACCACGGCGTCGACGCCGACCGTGGTCAGCTCGGGCAGCCGCTCCGCGCCCTGCAGCCGGGACAGCGCGATCAGCTCGGAGACGAGCGTCCCGAGCCGGGTCGACTCGTGCAGGATCTTGTTGGAGAACCGCCGCACCTCTTCGGCGTCGTCGGCGGCGTCCAGCACCGCCTCGGCGAGCAGCGCGAGCGCCCCGACCGGGGTCTTGAGCTCGTGGCTGACGTTCGCGACGAAGTCGCGCCGGGTGGCCTCCAGGCGGACCGAGTCGGACTCGTCGGCGGCGTCGACGACGGTGAAGCCGTCGCCGAGCGGGCGCACCTCGCCGAGCACCGCGGCCGGGCCTCTGCCGCGCAGCGCGGTGCCCGCGCGGTTGAGCGGGGAGAGGTCGACGGGCACGGACTCGCCGGTCAGCAGGGCATGCTCGGCGGCCTTGCGGGCGCGCGGATCGGCCTGGTGGTCGCGGATGAGCCCGAGGTCGTCGGCCCGCGGGTTGTGCAGCACCACGTCGCCGAACTTGTTGAGCACGACCACGCCGCTGTCGCTGGTGTGCACCAGCCGCTGAAGGAGGTCGGCGACGGTCGGGCCCTCGGGCCTGCCGCGGCGCCGGGATCCCCGAGCTGCGACGAAGCCGCCGATCGCGCCCAGTGCGAGCGCGCCGATGATCAGGGCGGTGTAGCCCAATGCGGTCACGCCAGCATCGTAAGCAAGCCGGGGTGGGGAAAGGCCAGTCTACGAGGGCGTTCCGTGATACCCGTGACACGAAAAGGGGGCTTCTTCACCTCTGCTTCATCCCCTGCTGGGAGCCAGTTCACGTAGCGCCCGGTCGACCGTCGCGCTCCGTTCGCCGCCTCGGCGACTATTCGCCATCCGCCACCCATCTAGGTGACGAGCGAGGGGCACCCGCACCAGATTGCCCGGCGCCGGGTGCCCCTCGATCTTGGGCCGATCGGGCTAGCGGCCCTGGTTCGCGACCGCTGCCGCGGCGGTGGCGGCGGCCTCCGGGTCGAGGTAGGTGCCGCCCGGGTTGGTGGGCTTGAGGTCGGCGTCGAGGTCGTAGCGCAGCGGGATGCCGGTCGGGATGTTCAGGCCCGCGATGTCGCCGTCGGAGATCCCGTCCAGGTGCTTCACCAGCGCGCGCAGCGAGTTGCCGTGCGCGGCGACCAGCACCGTGCGGCCGGCCTGCAGGTCCGGCACGATCGCCGACTCCCAGTACGGCAGCAGCCGGGCCACCACGTCCTTGAGGCACTCGGTGCGCGGGAGGTCGGCGCCGAGGCCGGCGTAGCGCGGATCGGCGTCCTGGCTGAACTCGCTGCCGAGCTCGATCTCCGGCGGCGGCGTGTCGTACGAGCGACGCCAGAGCATGAACTGGTCCTCGCCGTAGGCCTCGAGGGTCTGCTTCTTGTTCTTGCCCTGCAGCGCGCCGTAGTGGCGCTCGTTGAGCCGCCAGTCGCGGCGAACCGGGATCCAGTGCCGGTCCGCGACGTCGAGGGCGATGTTCGCCGTCGAGATGGCGCGGCGCAGCAGCGAGGTGTGCAGCACGTCCGGCAGCACCCCGCTCTCGCGCAGCAGCTCACCGCCGCGCTTGGCCTCGGCCACGCCCTTCTCCGACAGCGGGACGTCCACCCAACCGGTGAACAGATTCTCGGCGTTCCACGTGCTCTCACCGTGCCGCAGCAGCACCAGGGTCGAAGTCATAACCCCAGGCTATAGAGGCTGTTCGGCGCGTGGTGGCGTCGGGTGCGGTAGGGCGGGGTTTTGTCTTTGAAGCGGCGCAGCCGCTTAGCCCACCTACGCAACTCGCACCGCCGCGGGTTCTCAGAGGCCTTCTCGCGAGGACAGCCCCGACGCCGCGTATTTGGTCATACGTAAGTCGGGGATCCCGGAGTCGAGAAGGCCTCTGAGGTTCCGCCACCCGCACCGCCACGCAAGACGAGCCTGGAAACAGGCTCTTCAGTCGAGGGCGGCGTCGAGGGTGATGGTGGTTCCGGTGAGAGCTGCCGAGACCGGGCAGATCTCCTTGGCCTTCAGGGCCGTTCGGTCGAAGACGTCCGGGGCGATTCCCGGTACCTTCGCCCGCACGGTGAGCGCGATCCCGGTGATGGCGAAGCCGTCGCCGCGCGGGCCGAAGGCGACCTCGGCGCTGGTGTCGATCCGCTCCGGCGGCGTGCCCGCCGCGGTGAGCAGGCCGGAGAGCTGCATCGAGTAGCAGGCGGAGTGGGCCGCGGCGATCAGTTCCTCGGGGCTGGTGCGGCCGTCGGGCTCCTCGGCCCGGGACGCCCAGGTGACCGGGAACTGGCCGGCGTTGGACGAGTCCAGCGTGACGGTGCCGGAGCCGCCCTTGAGGTCTCCGGTCCACTGCGTGGTGGCGTTGCGATCGGTCATCTCGCCGCTCCTCATCGGGTGCGCGGAGGCCGCTGCCCTCCGCCGGACCTACCCTCCCGCAGCGCGCGGTGACCCGCAGTTTTGGTTGTGCTCTTCACCCGACAGTTATGTGATCACCGCAGCGCCGTGACACGAAAGTGGCGACTGTCACTTTCGTGCGCAATCTGAATGCAGTTCGAACCCTTAGCGTTACTTTCAGTAGAAAACATCACACTAATGGAGTAATGCGGCGGGCTTGTGGCCGCTGCAGGACTCTGCGAAGTTGACAACGCTCTCCTTGAGATCGGCTCCCACGCACTCCCCGATCTCGTGAGAGCAAGTCCGCGGTTCGTATCCCCCATCGAACCGCGGACTTGCTCTCACGAGATCGGGGAGTGCGTG
>NZ_SMKW01000157.1 GCF_004348985.1 Saccharopolyspora elongata
TGCCGCAGGTAGGCGGCCATGGTCGTCAGCTCGTCACGGATCGCCTCGGCACCGCGCACCACTTCGCCGTGGCCGGGCAGCACGATCTCCGCGTCGCGGGCGGCCATCTCCTCGGCTGCGTCCGCCCATTCCTCGGCGAAGCGCTGCACCTTGCGCGGATTGCCGCAGTTCGGCAGGTAGCCGGTGACCAGGTCGCCGGCAGCGATCACGCCGCGCTCGGGAGCCCACAGCCAGACCGCGTCATCGGTCTCGCCCTTCGCGTGCCGCAGCACGAACCGCTCGTCACCGACGACGAGTTCGAGCGTGTCGCGGAAGACGGTGTCCGGCCACAGGAAATCACCCCGGTCCTGCGGCCAGGCTTTGCCGTTCTCCCCGGGCACCTGGAAGTTGATCGCGGTGTTCAGTCCGTGGGTTTTGGCGTAGCGCTCGTAGTGCGCGGTGATGTTCTCGTGCGCGACGACCCGAGGCCGCTCCCCCGCCTCCAGCAGCGACCACAGCCCGAAGGCGTGATCGACATGACCGTGCGTCAGCACCACGGTGTGCAGCGGCAGGTCGCTGCATTCGCGCACGGCGCGCAGCAGCTCCGGACCGTCGCCCGCACAGCCGCAGTCCACCAGCACCAGTCCCTCGTCGGTGGCGAAAAGTCCGGCGTTGACGATGCCCAGGCGGAGGAACCATGTGCGCGGGGCGACCTCGATGGCCTCGGCACGCTGCGGAGCCGGAACCTCCCGGGCGAACAGGTGGGTGGCCTGAGCCATGCCGTACCCCCCGAACGCGGCGGTGCCGGCCTCCTGCACGGACTCCTGCAGGCCCAGCTGCCGGGTGGCTTGGTTCTGCGTCATGGCGGTTCCCTTCTCGGATGCGTGCCGCAGATTTAACGCACCTGCGTTAAATCTGGCAACCCCCTCCACGCCATGCACGCCCGTTTCTCAGCGCTTCCTTAGACTTCTGCCGTGGACACCGCCGATACCCCCAACGACACCCGCAGTCGACTCATCGAGGTCGCCGAGCGACTGTTCGCCGAGCGGGGGGTGCACGCCGTTTCGCTCCGCGAGATCGCCACGGCGGCCGGACAGCGCAACACCTCTGCGGTCGCGTACCACTTCGGCACCAAACGAGCGCTGGTCGAGGCCGTCTACGAATACCGGATGCGTCCGGCGAGCAACCGACTGCTGGCCCACGTCGCCGACCTGGACGCCCGAGGTCGCGGGCACGACCTGCGTGCCCTCGTGGAGGTGATGATCCGCACCACGGCCGAGAACCTGGAGGGCGAGCGCCGACCGGGGTGGTTCTTGCGCTTCGTCGCCAACGCCATGTACGTCGAGGACATCGCCCCCTTCGACCTCACCGCGAACGAGTGGAGCAGCGGCCAGGCCGCCCTGCACGCCCGGATCGCGGAGCACCTGACCGATCTGCCGCCCCGGCTGCGCCAAGACCGCTGGGATCACTTCGCCGGGCTGCTGGTGCACACCCTGGCCAACCGCGAACGCCGACTCCAGAAGGACGCCACCGCGGACGAGGGTGCCGAGCACCGGTTGCTCATCGCCCAGTTGGTCGATTCCTGCACCGCGCTGCTGTCCACCCCGGCTTCACCGGAGACCCTGGCCGCCGAATCCGCCCCGTCCGGGGCACGGTGACCCCCCGGACGGGCCGCCCCAGGTCAGACTTCGAACAGGCCAACGGGACGCCGGCGTCGAGCTACATATCTGCGTCGATCTTCTGACGCCTGGCGCAAATCGGGCGCCGCGGCACCTATACGGGTCCGTCGCCCTCGTCGTCGGTCGCCGGCTCGCGGACGGGGGCAGACAGCAAGCCGACGGCCATGTCCGTGATGTTGTCGATCTCAGTGCGCGCATCGGCGTTCGTCACTTCGCCAAGCTCGAAGCGACGCTCAAGATCTGCGAGCATTCCGGTGACGAGGATGTGCAGCCCCCGCAGGCGGCTGACCCGAGCGGCCGGCATCAAGCCGCGGAGATGCGGTTCGAGCATCTCCATGAATGTCTTTCTTTCAGTTCCTCTCACCGGAGAGAACGTCTCGTCGACCACCCCGCGAGCCTCGCGGCCCGCTACGGTGACGTGGTAGCTGCCGCTGACTCCCACTGCAGGCGGTCTGCGATCAGCCTGCCGATGACGGCCATCGGTTCCGCCTGCGTGATGGTGTGGTGGGTGCAATCGATGTCGTGGGAGATCACCTCGCCCGTGATCCGCGACCGCCACGCGCCACCGTCGGTGACTTGGTCGGCCCGGGTCGCGCGGAAGTACAGCAGATCACCGTCGAAGACGGACTCGGTGTAGGTCGGCAGCAGCGCGGCGGCGTGGACGAGAACGGTGGTGAGCGCCGTCAGATGCTCCTCCAACGCGAGGTGCGCCTCGGCGTCAGGCGGCAGGCCCGCCGCCTCAAGCAACAACGGCAGGACGTCCTCGCGCTTGGGCGCGGCTCGCTGTTCCTGCGGGTCGACCGGCCGCGCGTCGAGCAGGGCGAGCAACGCCACGCGCTCACCGTCGGACTGCAGGCGGGCGGCGATCGCGTGCGCCAATGCGCCGCCGAGCGACCAGCCCAGCAGGTGGTACGGCCCGGCCGGTTGCACCGAGCGGATCTGGCGCACGTAGCCGTCGATCATCTCGCGGAACGACGAGGGCAGCTCGTCGGGCCGGGTCAGTCCGCTGGACTGCAGGCCGTAGACCGGAACGTCCTCGGGCAGGTGCCGTGGCAGGCCGGCGTAGCACCAGCTCAGACCACCCACCGGGTGCAAGCAGAACAGCGGCGGTCGAGAACCGTTGGCACGCAACGGAAGCAGCGCCTCGAATGCGTTCGACGACGTTTCGTGCTCCAGCAGGCGCACCAGGTCGGCCACGGTCGGGGCCTCGTACACGACGCCGAGGGGCACCTCGGTTCCCAGGTCGGCGCGGAGGCGGGTGACGAGTTCGGCGGCGAGCAGCGATTGCCCGCCCAGTTCGAAGAAGTCGTCGTCGATGGTGACCTTCCCGACGCCGAGCACCTCGGCGAACAGGGCGCACAGCTGTTCCTCGCGGGGGGTGCGGGCAGCACGACCGGGGCGGATCTCGGCGGCGGGCAGGGCGGAGTGGTCGAGCTTGCCGTGCACCGTCAGGGGCAGCTCGTCGAGCAGGACGAACGATGCGGGCACCATCGAGGTGGGCAGTCGTTTCGCCGTCCACGACCGGAGTTCCGCCGCGTCGACCGGGCCTGAACCCGGTACCACGTAAGCGACCAGCTCGGGCTCCGCGGACGTTGTCGTCGTCACCACTACCTCGGCGGCTCGTGGATGCGCGGTGAGCACCGCCTCGATCTCGCGCGGCTCAATGCGGACGCCTCGGACCTTGACCTGCTCGTCGGTGCGGCCGAGGTACTCCAGCATGCCGTTCTCCGTCCACCGGGCCACGTCGCCGGTGCGGTACATGCGCGCGCCGGGCGGCCCGAAAGGATCGGGCAGGAAGCTCTGCGCGGTCAGCTCCTCCTGGTTGAGGTATTCGCGGGCGACCTGGTCACCAGCCAGGTACAGCTCGCCGGGCACGAGTGGCGGCTGGGGTCGCATCACGCGGTCGAGGACGTAGGCCCGGACGTTGTGCCCCGGACGGCCGATGACCGGCCGGTCGCCCTCGATGCGGCAGTACAGGGCATCCACTGTGGACTCCGTCGGCCCGTAGTAGTTCCAAGCCTCGACACCGGGGCAGTCGCGCAGCGTCGACCACAGCGCGGGATCGATCGCTTCGCCGCCGACCATCAGCAGCCAGGGGAACTTCTCCGGTCCGGACAACAGGCCCTCTGCCAGCAGGAGACGAAGGAACGACGGGGTGAGGTCGGCGAAGTCGATCCGGTGCTGGGAGAAGTAGCGCACGAGTGCGGCCGGTTCGAGGCGCACCGCGTCCTCCACGAGGTGGACTTCCTGGCCCGCGGCCAGGAACAGCAAACCCTCCCAGGCGGTGTCGAACGAGAACGACGCGGTCAACGCCGCACGCAGTCGTTGCCCCGCTGGGTCGATCAGTTCGCGCTGGTGGTCGTGGAAGAGGTTGGCGAGGTGGCGGTGCTCGACGACCACTCCCTTCGGCCTGCCGGTCGAGCCGGAGGTGAAGCTGACGTACGCCGCGTGGTCCGGCCGGTGGGTGCCGATCGGATCGGTGCCGGGCTGCCGGTCGATGCCGATGTCGTCGAGCAGCAGAAGCGGGTGTTCGGACGGAAGAGTCGCGCTGATCGCCGCGGTGGTGAGCACGTGGAGCGGCCGGGTGTCCGAGAGCAGCGTCCGGATGCGGGCAGGTGGATGGCTCGGATCGAGCGGCACGCACGCCGCGCCGGCCTTGAGCACCGCCAGCACCGCGACCATGTAGTCGGCAGTGCGCGGCAACGCCAGCGCGATGCGCGTCTCCGGACCCGCGCCACGTGCGATCAGCAGATGCGCCAGGCGATTGGCGCGGGTGTTGAGTTCGGCGGCGGACAACATCGTCGAGCCGCAGACCAGCGCGGTGGCATCGGGCGCCGCACGAACTTGGGCCTCGAACAGTTCCGGCAACGTCGTGGCCGGCGTCTCCTGCCGGGTGTCGTTCCACGTGTTCAGAACCAGTTCGCGCTCATCCGCGGACAGCATGTCGATCGCGCCCACCTGCTGCCCGGGATCAGCGGTCGCCAGCGTGTGCAGCAGCGCGAGGAAACGGCGGTGGTGCGCGGCCGTGGTCGCGGCGTCGTACTTGGCCGGATCCGAGTTGAAGTCGATCCGCAGTGATCCATCGGCGGGCCTGTCGTAGACGTTGACACCGAGGCCGGTCACCGGACCGTTCGAGAGATTGCGCAGCACAGCGGGATGGCGGCCGAACCGGAGCTGCGCGTCATGGGTCATGATGTTGATGCCCCAGTCGCCGAGGTACCCCCCGCGGTGATGGCCGATCCCCAGGTCGCGCACCAGGTGAGTCGAGGAGTAGCGCTGGTGGCGCAGCAGGGCCTTCGCGCTGTTCGCGGTGATGCGCACCAGCTCCGCCACGGTGGTCGACGGCGTCATCCGGGTGCGCAGCGGCAGCACGTTGGCCACCATCGACGGCACGCCGCGCGCGACGCTGCCCGACCGGCCGTTCACGGTCAGGTCCAGCGTGACCTCGTCCTCGCCCGCCAACCGATGCACGTACAGCGCCAGCGCGGACATCGCGACCGACGGCAGGCTCGTGCGCGCCTGCCGCGCCAGCGCCCGCAGGCCCTCGGTGTCCGCCGGGGTGACATGACCGGTCTCCCGGAGGAAGGTGTGCGGCACGATCGACGACGGCCGGAGCGACCGGCGCACCGAAGGCCAGTCGGCCAGTTGTTCCGCCCAGTACTGCTGATCACGGGCGAAGCGCTCGGATGCCTCGTATTCGGCCTCATCCGCCAGGATCTGCGCCAGTGAACCGAACGGGCACGGCGGGGCAGGGTGCTTCTCCTCGGCCGCCGTGTAGAGTTCCGCGACCCGCTGGATGAACAGCGAGAAGCCGTAGCCGTCCAAGATGATGTGGTGCAGTCCGAGGTAGACGGTGAACCGCTGCTGCCCGGTTCGCAGCAAGGCGAACGAGAACAGCGGCGAGCGGCGGAGGTCCGCCGGACTGCCGAGATCGGCCCACATCCACTCCTCGGCGGCCGCAGCCGGATCGGCGGCCCCGCGCAGATCCACCACCGGCAGCGTCCAGTCCAGCAACGGTTCGATCGCCTGCCAGACTCGCCCGCGGCCGTCGCCACCGAATCGGGCCCGCACCGCTTCCGTCTCGTCAACGGCCTGGCGCAACGCGACCTCAAGCAGCGCGACATCCACCGGGCCGTCGATCTCCACCGCTTCCGCGGCCCGGTAAATGGGGTTGGCCGGATCGAATTCCTGGGCGAACCACACCCCCCTCTGGGCAGACGTCAGCGGCAATGTTCCGCAGTCGATCTCCTTAGGCATGGCACGCTGCGTATCACGACAGCAGCAAGATCACACAGCGCAACGGCCTGCGCGCCAGGGTAATGACTCTCCGTAATCCTGCGGATCACGTTCCTGGGTGATGACCTCCAGTTGCTGGTCCACCAACGAGACGCCTGCCCAAGTCGGCAATGTGCCTCTACCTCGTCGTACCTGGCTCGGCCGAGCGCAGTCCGTTCGGATGGCGCGGTGTGCCAATGTCTCGACGGCGAAGTGAATCGACGCTGCATGATCCTCAAGCTCGCGGGGGTCGATGCCGGTGACGGCGATGCGACCGAGTGGGGCCTAGACGGATTCAGCAGTGCAGAACCTGTTCCACAGGGGGCGCATCGACACGATCGGACTCAGCGCGTTGCCAGCGCCGTCAGGCGCGGTTCCCGCGATGCGCGTATGGACAAGTATATAGAACGTGTTCTAATCTGACCGACGCTTGAACTGCCACTCGTCTGAACAAGGTCTGCTTGCAGTGAAAGGCGTCGGGATGTCTGAGGCTGATTACGTCGTTGTGGGCGCGGGCAGCGCCGGATGTGCCGTGGCGCGACGACTCGCCGAGCGGGGATCCAGCGTCATCCTGGTCGAAGCCGGGGCCCGGGACGACCGAGGGCCGTTGAAGAGCCTGTTGAGCATCCCGGGCGCCATCGCGGTAGTGCACTCCACGCCGCAGCTGAAGAAGTTCTTCGACTGGGGCTACAAGTCGGTCCCCCAGGAACACGCGGCCAACCGCAAGATTCCCCAGACCCGCGGCAAGGTGCTGGGCGGATCCAGCTCGGTCAATGGCATGCTCTTCGTCCGGGGCAACCGCGAGAACTACGACGATTGGGCGAACGACGGCTGCAAGGGCTGGTCGTACGACGACGTCCTGCCGGCGTTCAAGCGCCTGGAGCACTGGGAGGGCGGTGCGAACGACTTCCGGGGAGCGGGCGGTCCGATCCGCGTCCGGAAGCAGGACGGCCTGACCGAGGCCGCGCAGGGCTTCATGGACGCGGCGACGAGCCGCCTCGACGTGCCGATGCTCGACGACTACAACGCGGAAGGCCAGGAGGGCATCGCGGCCATCCAGCTCAGCGCCGATCCTGGTGTGCGGTACTCCTCGTCGAAGGGGTACCTCCACAACGGTTCGGTGGACGATCTCACCATCGTCACCAATGCGACCGTTTCCAAGGTGGTGCTGAACGGCTCACGCGCTACCGGGGTGGAGGTCATCGGCAAGAACGGCAGCCGACGCGTCATCAGGGCGGGTCGCGAGGTCATCCTGTCCGCTGGAGCGTTCGGTTCCCCTCAGCTCCTCATGCTGTCCGGCATCGGCCCGGCGGACCACCTGCGCGAGCACAGCATCGAGGTGCGGGCGGACCTGCCGGTCGGGGACAACCTCCACGATCACCTCTTCGTGCCGGTGTCGTTCCGGATGGACTCGGCCCTGCGCAGGCCGACCCCGTCGTACTTCGCGCGCGGCCTCGCCCGGGAGTGGTTCCGCCCCGGCTCGGGTTGGGCCGGCGGCTCGCAGTTCGAAGCGACCGGCTTCGTGCGCACGTCGCACGCCGGTTCGGTCCCGAACCTCCAGCTGTTGAGCCTGTACTGGGTCTACCCGATTCCGAACCAGGACTCCGACAAGGCGGTGCGACCGCCTTCGACGAAGCCCGGGCAGAGCGTCTTCCCAGCGCTGATCTACCCCGAAAGCCGCGGCACCGTTCGCCTGTCCAGCGCGGACCCGCTCGCAGCGCCGCTGATCGACCCCGCGTATCTGAAGGTCGGCAAGGACAGCGACGTGCTTCTCGAAGGCATCAAGATGGTGCGAGAGGTGATGGACGGCGTCGGCGACAACCAGGGCGAGATCGGACCAGGCCAGCAGTACTCGGACGAGAAGGAACTGCGCCGGATCCTCCCGGACTACGTGCACAGCGTCTACCACCCGGTGGGAACCTGCCGAATGGGCGCGGACGAACGAGCAGTGGTCGGGCCGGACCTCAAGGTCCTCGGCATCGACGGCCTCCGAGTCGCGGACGCCTCGGTGATGCCATCCATCATCGGCGGCAACACCAACGCCCCCTCGATCATGATCGGCGAACGCTGCGCAGACCTGATCCAGAACTGAAAGCCCTTCCTCAGACCGGTGTACTGCTCGGTCGCCCCGCGGCGCAGCGGATGCCTGCGCCCAAGCTGCTCTGGTCCACGCGATCAGGCGTAGGCTGAGGCCAACGAGGTTCTCGGCAACGTGAGCAGTCCCGCTTCCACAGTCCCGGGGGTCAGTACCGGTCGTTCGAACGACCGGGAAGGAGTTCCGTCATGGGACCCGACCAGCTAAACCCCGGCACCGCACAGGCCACCTCCGCAGGCGCCTGCGTCGCAGTCAAACCGGAAACCGGCACACGAGGTTTCGTCGACGGCGCTTGGTGGCCGCGATCGGTGAGCCCGACGACCGAGTTCACCGCGCTGCTCACCGCTCTCGCCGCCACCCGCGGTCCGATGACCCGGCTCGCCTACAACCCGGCCGCGTGGGAGCCGGCGCCTCGGAAACTCCGCATCGAGGGGCACCAGGTACGCCTCGAAGGCTTCCACACGCTCGATCAGCACACGGTCAGCCTGACCGACCCGAGCGGACATCGAATGGTCCTGCTGGTCATCCCCGCCGACACGACCGAACTTCGCGGGAACGCGGTGCTGATGAGGGCATCCGAACCGGACAACGTCGCCACACCTCGCGATCTGCTCGCCGATGCCCCGAATTCCGTTCCTGCGGTCGTCCCGCAGCCAACCGAGGCGTCGCCGGAAGCCCGCTGGGAAACCGACGGCGGCCACCTGCTCGCCGTCCGATAGGCCGCCGCGGGTCGTCGCCTGCGGCTGCCGGTCAGCACGGAATTCTCAACAGCCGAGTCACGCCGATATCAGCGGAGAGTGCACTTGGCGCTGCCACCGAAGGAGGTGTGTTCGATGCCGGTGCTGCAGTTCGACCCGTTCCGCGATATCAGCCGGTTGGCCAACGAGGTGCTGACTGCGGCGCGCACGCCGCAGCCCATGCCGATGGATGCCTACCGCCGCGGCGAGGAATACGTCGTCGAGTTCGACCTGCCGGGCATCGACCCCGAGTCGCTGGAGGTCACCGCTGAGCACAACACGCTGACGGTGCGCGCGCAGCGCACCGCGACCGAGTCCAGCAGTTCGGACGTGAGCTACCTGGTGGCCGAACGGCCCACCGGCACGTTCGCCCGGCAACTCCAACTCGGCGCCGCCCTGGATGCCGATCGCGTCCAGGCCGAGTACCGAAACGGCGTGCTGACCCTGCGCATCCCAGTAGCCGAGCAGGCCAAACCCCGCCGCATCAACGTCGACAGGAGCGACGAAGCCCGCATGATCTCCGGGGCCACCACGGACCCCGATTAGACCGTCAACCTCTTCCAGCCCGCCGGGTCATGCAGCCCGGAGGGCTGGCGTATTCCTACTCCGGTTCCGGTGTGGGTGGATCTTCGAGGAAGGCGCGGAGCTGGTCGGCCGGGAGCGGGCGGGAGAACAGCCAGCCTTGGTCTTGGTCTCAAGGGGTGGGTGCAACATCTCCTGGAATGATCTTGGTGGAGGTGTTGTGGTGTCGGTGGTCGAGCGGCATGGCGATGAGGTGTGGCGGCTGTGGTTGGAGGGGTTCGGGCAGCGGGAG
>NZ_SMKW01000158.1 GCF_004348985.1 Saccharopolyspora elongata
ATAAGAGACAGCCCCCCCTCCCGCAACCGACACGGGTTTCGGAACCTCCGTGCGAAGTCCCAACCCCGTCGCATTTCCCATTCACATCGACCCACCGGGAAGGCGCCAAGTCCCCGCACTCAACAGACCATTTCCGATTCCGGAGATCGCTGGAGAAAACAGTGACCGAAGCCGATTCCACATCCACCTTCCCCGAAGCGCGCACCTGCCCCTACCAGCCGCCGAGCACGTACCGCGAATTTCAGCAGCGCGGCCCGCTGTGCCGGGTCGAGCAGTACGACGGCGCGATGGCGTGGGTCGTCACGCGTTACGACACGGCCCGCCGACTGTTGGCCGACCACCGCCTTTCCGCCGACCGGACCCATCCGGGCTTTCCGCTCCTATCCGCCCGCTTCGAAGCGGTTCGCGAGCAACAACCGCGGCTGCCGCTCGTGGCGATGGACCCGCCGGAGCACGGCGTGTACCGCCGGATGGTGCTCAAGGAATTCACCGTGAAGCGAGTCCGCGAATTGCGCCCTGCCCTGGAGCGGATCGCGCGTCGATTCGCCGACGACCTGGTCGACGCCGGACCGCCGGCCGACCTGGTGCCGACGTTCGCCCTGCCAGTGCCGTCGATGGTCATCTGCGAGGTGCTCGGCGTGCCGTTCGACGACCACGACTTCTTCCGGGACGTCGGCCAGCGCATGGCGGAAAGCGCCGACCCGGAGGACATCGCCGCCGCGCGCGGCGAAATGGTCGAGTACCTCGACGGGCTGGTCACCGCACGGCAGGGCGAGCCGGGCCCCGGCCTGATCAGCCGACTGGTCACCGAGCGCCTCGCCAGGGGCGAGCTGGACCGCGAAGACGTCGTGGCGATGGCCGAGTTCCTGCTGGTCGCCGGACACGAGACCACGGCGTCGATGATCTCGCTGAGCGTCCTCACCCTGCTGGAGCACCCCGAGCAGCTCGCCATCCTGCGGTCCGATCCGAGCGCGATGCCGTCCGCGGTGGAGGAGCTGCTGCGCTACCTCTCGGTCGCGGACCTCGCCGGTGTGCGAGTCGCCGTCGACGACATCGAGGTCGACGGCCGGCTGATCAGGGCCGGCGACGGCGTGATCGTGCCGAACGCGCTGGCCAACCGGGATCCGCACGCCTTCGCCGACCCGGACACCTTCGACATCCGGCGGGAAGCGCGGCATCACGTCGGGTTCGGCTTCGGCGTGCACCAGTGCCTCGGCCAGAACCTGGCGCGGGCGGAGCTGGAGATCGCGCTGTCCGTCCTGCTGGAACGGCTGCCCACGCTGTCGCTCGCCGTCGACGACGTACGGGAGTTGCCGGTGCGGGCCGCGACCACGATCCAGGGGATCAACAAGCTGCCGATCACTTGGTGATCAGGTCGATCAGGTCGGCCTCTTGCCGAAACAACCCATCGAGTCGACTCGCCACGACCGGCCCGATTTGGGACAGCGCCTCGGGTTTCATCAGGTAGTCGTGTTCGCTGTCGATCTCGTGAACCTCGATCTGACCGTTGACGCACGGGATCCACGCTTGCCGAGCACGCCACGGCTCGGGCGCACCGCCTCCCCGTTCGCCGACGGCGACGAACAACAACAGGTCACCGTGGAACCGGCCGGGACGGTACTGCCTGATGGCTCGCTCGTGCCGCGCGTGGCTCCGGCAAAGGCGGTCGAGGATCTGTTCGTCGAGGACGAACGCGGCCGATTCGTCCGCGCCGATGACGTCGATGAACATGTCGCGGACATCGCGGTCCGCTGCGGGTGGCGGCAGTTCTCGCTGGTCGGTCGGCGCCGGGAACGAATCGAGCAACGCGAGCAGTTCGACCTCGCCGCCTTCGTCCTGGATCATCGTGGCGACGGCGTGCGCGATGATGCCGCCGAACGACCAGCCGAGGAACCGGTACGGTCCAGTCGGCTGCACGGCTCGGATGCGCGCCAGGTAATCGGACGCCATTTCCTCGACGCCGATTGGACCGGAACGATCTTCGGTCAGATCCCGGGCTTGCAGGCCGTACACCGGTTGTTCGGGGTCGAGGTGCGGAAGCAGCCCGGCGTACGGCCAGCTGATCCCGCCGGCCGGGTGGACGCAGAACAGCGGCCGGCGGCTGCCGGTCGTGCGCAGCGGCAGGAGAACGTCCAGGCCGCTACCGATGTCTCCCGAATCCAGCCGGCGGCTCAGGTCCGCCGCTGTCGGCGCCTCGAAGAGCGCCCCCACGCCCAAAGCCACGTCGAAGTCCTTGCGGATGCGGGACACCAGCCGGGTGGCGAGCAGGGAATGCCCGCCTAGGTCGAAGAAATTGTCGTCGACGCCGACACGCTCGACGCCCAGTACTTGGGCGAACAGGTCGCACAGGAGCACTTCGGTGCGGGTGCGCGGCGGCCTCGACCGGCCACCGCCGGTGAACGTGGGTGCCGGCAGCGCTTTGCGGTCCAACTTGCCGTTCGCCGTGACCGGCAACTCCTCCAACGCCACCACGGCGGCCGGCACCATGTACTCCGGCAAGAACTCGCGCGCGAACCGCCGGACCTCGTCACCGTCGACCTGGGCCCCCGCGGCGGGCACCACGAACGCCACCAGTCGTTTGTCGCCCGGCCGATCCTCGCGGACGACCACTGCGGCCCGGGCGATTCCGGGATGCGCGGCAAGGGTGTTCTCGATTTCGCCGGGCTCGATGCGGAAGCCCCGCACCTTCACCTGGTCGTCGGCCCGCACCATGTACTCCAGTTCGCCGTCATGGTTCCACCGCACGAGGTCCCCGGTCCGGTACATCCGGCTACCCACCGGATCTCCCGGCTTGGTGAAGGGGTTCGCCACGAACCGTTCCGCGGTGAGTCCCGGGCGGGCCCAGTAACCGCGCGCCAATCCCGTGCCGCCCACGTAAAGCTCCCCGATCACGCCCGGCGGGGTCGGCCGCAACCAGCGATCCAGCACATACACCCGCGTGTTGGCGATCGGGCCACCGATCGATGGCGGTCGCGCGTCGTCGCACCAGGCCAACGTCGACCAGATGGTCGTCTCCGTCGGGCCGTAGACGTTCACGACTCGACCGCCGGTCGCATGCATTTCGGCGAGGAGCTCGGCGGGCAGTGGTTCGCCACCGGACAACATCGTGAGGTTCTCGAAATTCGCGCCGCAGAAACCGATCAGTCCTCGCCACAACGAGGGCGTGGCCTGCACGATCGAGACTTCTTCCTGCTCGATCAGGGTGGTCAGCAGCGCCGGATCGCGAACCGTCCCGTCGTCGGCGACCACGACGGTGGCGCCGGCCAGGAGCGGGCCGAGCAGTTCCAGGGCGGCGATGTCGAACGCGAGCGTTGTGACCGCCAGCCAGCGGTCCGACTCGTCGAGCCGCAACGCCTCGCCCATGCCGAGCAGCAGGTTCCGCAGGGCCAGCTCGGGGACGACCACGCCCTTGGGCTTCCCGCTGGACCCGGACGTGTAGATGACGTATGCGGGGTGCAGCGGGTGTGGGGCAGCCGGGCGGTCCGCGTCGGTGAGGTCCGTTGCCGGTAGCCGGTAGAGCGAGTCCCGTACCTCGCCGTCGTCCAGCACGACCAGCGGTCGGGAAACCCCGGGCAGTCGTCGGGCCGTGTCAGCGGTGGTCAACACGATCGCCGGGTCGGCGTTGTCGAGCACGTGCCCGATGCGTTCCCCAGGATGGGCCGGGTCGATCGGCAGGTAGGCGCCACCGGTCTTCAGCACGGCCAGCAGGGCGACCACCATCTCCGCCGAGCGCGGCATCGCCAGGGCGACCACGCGCTCCGGGCCCGCGCCCAGGCCGATGAGGTGGCGGGCGAGCCGATTCGCGCGCGAGTTCAGCTCCGCGTAGGTCAGCCTCGCCATGCCGGACACGACCGCCTCGGCGCTCGCGGACTTGCCGGCCTGGGCCTCGAACAACGCGCACACCGACGACTCCGGTTGCAGGTCCGCCTCGGTGGCGTTGCACTCGACCAACAACCGTTCCCTTTCGGCCGCGGTGAGCACATCGATGTCCGCAACATCCCGATCCGGGTCGTCGGCCACCATCCGCAACAGCGCGTGGAGCCGGACCAGCAAGACCTCGATCGCCGGTCGGTCGAAGACGTCCGACCGGTAGTCCAAGCGCAGTTCCAAGCGCCGCCCCTGCACGACGAGGCTGAGCGGGTAGTGCGTGGTGGTGTGGCTGTGCGCGTCAGCAACCCGCAACCCACCCATCGAGTCGAGCATGGTCGGATCGACCGGGAAGTTCTCGAACAGGACCAGGCTGTCGAAGAGTCCACTGTGTCCGGTCAGCCGGTGGATGTCGCTGAGTCCCAGGTGTTCGTGCCGCGTCATCCGCAGCTGGTCTTCCTGCATCCTGGAGAGCAGCGCGGAAACGGATTCGCCCGCCTTGATGCGGACGCGGACCGGCAGGGTGTTGACGAACAGGCCGACCATGCCCTCGATGCCCGGCAACTCCGGTGGCCGTCCGGCGACGGTGGCACCGAAGACCACGTCGTCGCTGCCGGTCAACTGCCCCAACAGCAGTGCCCACGCGCCGCGGACGAACGTGTTGAGCGTCCAGCCGCGGCGCCGTGCGAGGGCCGTCATCGATTCGGTCAGCTCCGGCGGCAGTTCGAACGTGACCTGGTGACGTCGCGGCTGCGCTCGAACGACCTCCGCGTTCGGCGCGATGCGGGTCGGCGCCTCCAGTCCGCGCAGCATCTGCCGCCACGCGGCTGCCGCCGCCGGTCTGTCCTGCGCGGCTTGCCACGCCAGGAAATCCCGGTACGGGGTGGCCGGCGGCAGCCCGTCCTCTTCGCCGTGCTCGTAGAGGTGGAACAGATCGCGCAGCAGCACGGGCATCGACCAGCCGTCCAGCAGGAGGTGGTGGTTGGTGAGCGCCAGGAGGTGGGACTGTTCGCCGAGGCGGATCAGCGTGAACCGCAGGAGCGGGGGCGCAGCCGGGTCGAACCGGTGCGACCGCTCCGCATCCAGGAGCCGCGCCGACTCGGCCCGCCGCTCGTCGGCAGCGAGGTGCCGGAGGTCGATTTCCTGCCAGGGCAACGCCACGGAACCAGGCACGACCTGGACCGGGCGTTCGACGTCGTCGCACCAGAAGGCGGCGCGGAGATTCGGGTGGCGCCGCAGCAGTGCTTCCGCGGCATTGCGCAGTGCCTCGGGATCCAACGACCCGGCCAGCTCCAGGGACAGCTGGACCACGTAGTCGTCGGAGTTGTGCTCGTCGTACAGCGCGTGGAAGAGCAACCCTTCCTGCAGCGGTGTGACCGGCAGGATCTGGGCTGCCTCGCGCTCGCCGGGCCGCGAGTGCTCGGCCTGCACCCGGGCGATCTCGTCCGCGGTCAGGTCGACCAGGAGCGGTTGCGGTTCCGCTGCCGGGGGCACCGACGGATCCTGCGGCGCGGCTGCCCGAGCCAACGCGGCCACGGATTTGTGCTGGAACACGTCTTGCACGGTCATCGGTATCCCGGCCGCCTTGGCCCGGCTGACCAGTTGTACGGAGGAGATGCTGTCGCCGCCCAGGTCGAAGAAGTTGTCGTCCACCCCGACCGTTGCGACGTCGAGCACCTGGCCGAACAGACCGCACAGTTCCGCTTCGAGCGGTGTCCGCGGGCCGCGCCCCGCAGCGGACTTCGCGAAGTCCGGTTTCGGCAGTGATTTCCGGTTCAGCTTTCCGCTCGCCGTCATCGGCAACTCATCCAACACCACCACGGCGGCCGGGACCATAAACTCCGGCAGCTTCGCGCGGACGAAATCCCGAACCTGGCCGACGTCCGGCTCATCGCCCGAACTGGGCACGACGTACGCGACCAGCCGCCTGTCGCCCGGCTGGTCCTCCCGCACCACCACCGCGGCTTCGGCGATCCCCGCATGCTCGGTCAGCCTGTTCTCGATCTCGCCAGGTTCGATCCGGAAGCCCCGAACCTTCACCTGGTCGTCTGCGCGCCCCAGGTACTCCAGTTCGCCCTGGTGGTTCCACCGAACCAAGTCCCCAGTCCGGAACATCCGAGACCCAGCCGGGCCGAACGGGTCCGCCACGAACCGGTCGGCGGTCAGCCCCGCACGACCCCGGTACCCCCGCGCCAAACCCACGCCCGCGACGTACAACTCCCCCACCACACCCGGTGGCACCAGGCGCATGCGGCCCTCCAGCACGTAGACCCGGCTGTTCGCGACCGGGCGGCCGACCCGGACCGGGCCGTCCCCGGCTTCCCAGAACAAGCTGTCCGCGCTGGCCTCGGAGGAGCCGTACAGGTTGAGCAGCAGCGAATCCGGCAGGACTTCCGCATGGCGCTCGACGAGAGCGCGGGGCAGGGCTTCACCGCTGGTAACCCAACATCGGACGGACGCCAACGACCTGGAGTAGGCGTCGTCCAGCAGCACCCGCAGCAAGCTCGGCACCACCGTCACCCGCTCGACCCCGTGCTCCGCGACCAGGCGCACCAGGCCGCTGGGATCCCGCAGGACGTCGTCCCCGGCCAGCACGACCTTGCCCCCGTGCAACATCGTGCCGAGCAGTTCGGTGGCGCTGTCCAGGAAACTCAGCGAGCTCCGCGCGAGGACCGTTGACGACCGCCACTGCGGATACCGCTCGCTGAACCACCGCCATCGGTTCGCAAGACCCGCGTGCAGGCCGACGACTCCCTTCGGCACGCCGGTCGAACCGGACGTGTAGATCATGTAGGCGGGGTGCAGCGGCAGCAGCGGCGCCGGTCGCTCGGAGTCCGCGACGTTCTCCATCGAACGCCCCTGGCCCGCCAGGTCGTCGACCAGCAGGCAAGTCGCGTCGGTCCTCGGCAGCGCGGCGCGCACCGCCGAGGACGTCAACACCACCGCAGGCCGGGCGTCGGCGAGCATGAACTCGATCCGATCGGCCGGATATGCCGGGTCGATCGGCAGGTAGGCGCCACCGGCCTTCAACACGGCGAGGACCGCGACCACCATCTCCACCGAGCGGGGTATGGCCAGCCCCACCACCTGTTCAGGTCCCACGCCCAGCTCGACCAGATGCCGGGCGAGCTGGTTCGAGCGCGCATTCAGGTCCCGATAGGTCAACTCCGCACCTTCGAACACCAGCGCCACCGCGTCCGGCGTTCGCGCCACCTGCTGCTCGAACAGGTCCGGCAGCACCAGCGACGACGGCAGTGGGATCGCCGCGTCGTTCCACGAGGTCAACAGTTGGCGCCGTTCGGCGGCATCCACCACGTCGAAGCTGCCGATGCTCCGATCGAGCTCATCGACCGCGGTCTCCAGCTGCCTGCGGAACCGGGACAGCAGGGACTCCACAGTGGATCGGTCGAAGATGTCGGTGTTGTACTCGACCGTCAGCGCGAGACCCGTCCGGCTGCTTTCGAAGTGCACGCCTTCGTCGACGCTGACAAGCAAATCCACCCGGGCCGCGCCGACATTCACCGGCAACAGTCGACCGCGCGCGCCGGGGAGGCTCAACTCGGTGCGCGGCGCGTTCTGCTGCGTGAGCATCACCTGGAACAGCGGGTGGTGGGTCAAGGTCCTGGTCGGCTTGAGCACGTCGACGAGATGCTCGAAGGGAACGTCCTGGTTCTCGTACGCCGCCAGGTCGGTGTCCCGGACGCGGCGGACGAGTTCGCGGAAGGTGGGATCGCCGGAGGTGTCCACCCGGAGCACGAGGGTGTTGACGAAGAATCCGACGAGATCGTCCAACGCCTCGTCGGTACGGCCTGCGACGACGGAGCCGATCACCACGTCCTCGCCGACGTTGAGCCTGGTCAGCAGCGCGGCCAATCCGGCGTGCAGCACCATGAACAAGCTTGCGTCGCAAGCACTCGCCACGTGGAGCAATCGGGCGTGGAGGTCTGGTGACCATTCGACGACCAATGTCTCGCCACGGTGCGATGCAACCGTCGGATGCGGTCGGTCGGTGGGCAGTTGGAGTTGTTCCGGAGCACCGGCCAGTTCCTGCTGCCAAAAGCCGAGCTGTCGGGAAACAACACTTTCCGGATCATCCTCATCCCCGAGAAGATCCCGCTGCCACAAAGTGTAATCCGCATACTGCACCGGCAACGACTCCCACACCGGCGCACCACCATCCCGCCGCGCAACATAAGCATCAGCGAAATCCCGCCACAACGGCTCCAACGACCACCCATCCGCGGCAATATGATGCAACACCAGCACCAACACCCGTTCACCACCCGAGAGCACCAACAACTCCGCCCGAACCGGCAACTCACCACCCAACTCAAACGGATACCGCACCGCCCGAGCGACCTCCCCATCCAACCGCCCACGATCCACAGAACTAACAATCACACCCGGCCACACCCGATCCAAACCCTCCGGACCCAACACCTCCTGACAAGGCACACCATCGACCTCACCAAAAACAGTCCGCAAACTCTCATGCCGCACCACCACATCCCGCAACGCCCCAACCAACGCCGCCTCATCAACCTCACCCACCAACCGCACCACCAACGGAATGTTGTACGTCGCCGACGGCCCCTCCAAACAATGCAAAAACCACAAACGCCGCTGCGCAAACGACAACGGCAAACGATCAGGACGACACTCCACCCGCACCACACCACCACGCGCCCGCCCCGCACCCGACACCCGCCGCGACAACAACGCCACCGTCGGAGCATCAAACACATCACTCACACCCAGCTCGACACCCAACACCCCACGAACCCGCGACACCAACCGCGTCGCCAACAACGAATGACCACCCAAATCAAAAAAACCATCATCCACACCAACACGACCAACACCCAAAACCTCAGCGAACACACCACACAAAACTTCCTCAACAAAATCCCGCGGCCCCCGCGACAAAACCCGCCCCACGAACTCAGGAACCGGAAGAGCCCTACGATCCAACTTCCCATTCACCGTCACCGGCAACTCATCCAACACCACCACCACAACCGGAACCATGAACTCCGGCAACCGACCACGCACAAACTCCCGAACCCGCGACCCCTCCACACCCGAACCCACCACATACCCAACCAAACGCCTGTCGCCCGGCACATCCTCACGCACCACCACCGCCGCCTGCCCCACCCCAGGACACCCGGCCAACACACCCTCCACCTCACCCAACTCAACCCGAAAACCCCGAACCTTCACCTGATCATCAACACGCCCCACAAACTCCAACACACCATCACGATTCCACCGCACCAAATCCCCAGTCCGATACATCCGCGAACCCACACCACCAAACGGATCCGCCACAAACCGCTCCCCCGACAAACCCCCACGACCCCAATACCCTGTCTCTTAAA